>DATLZK010000081.1:0-16115 GCA_035574015.1 Anaerolineales bacterium | reverse complement strand
TATACCTCTTGACGAAATGCGATAAGTTTGTTAATGTTCTCTTTGGTAGCAACTTGGTTTCTCATAACCCCAAGCTTCTACCAAAGGGCGGTTTTTTTCAAGAGCAAAACCGCCCCAAATTTTGTCTAAACTCGAGATCATGATGAGCCTGAAAAAATCTGCGGAGGGTGCGGAGCCCTCCGCAGATTTTCCACCGTCCGCATCTTTCCCACCCCGGGCTTGATCCCGTTATAGCAACCTCCATACACCGTTCTGCTCCCTCACCCCCACCCCCTCCCCGCTGGAAAGCGGTTGAGGTGAGAAAGAGCGGGATGAGTTATCATGTCTATCCTCTCGCAACAGAGCCGTGAAAAGCCCTTACCCCAAATTGACGTCATCAGGTCACAAGCAGTTAGGACTTAAACATAACGGGACTGTGGATGAACCCAGTCCCGTTTCAACCCCACGTCACAAACTTCCGAGTTTCTGGTGAATTCGGAAGTCTGTGTTTCCCTAAAACAACTTCAAGACCGCCGTACTTGCCAGCAGGAACAACCACTGCGGGACGAGACTGACAATCACGGTCACCAGCGCAGTGAGAGCAGTGGTGAAGTTGAGCCAGGTTTCACGGGTCGTAACCGGTTCACCATCACGCATGTACATGATGACGACCACACGCAGGTAGTAGTAGGCTGAGATGAGGGAGGTCAATACACCGATGATGGCAAGACCGGTGAATCCTCCCTCAATGACAGCACGGAAGAGATAGAACTTCCCCACCAAGCCAATCGTCGGAGGCAGGCCGATGAGCGAGAGCATGAAGACGGTCATGGCAAGGGCGAGTGCAGGATGCTTTTTCGCAAGGCCTGCATACTCGGCAATGGCTAAACCTTTTCCTTCTGATTTTTCCAGCGCAATGACGACTGCCCATGCACCGAAGTTGGTCACTGCATAAGAGACGAGATAGAAAAGCCCTGCGGCAATCGAAACAGGGAAAACCGCAGAGTTGCCATATGGAACGAATGCCATGAGAATATACCCGGCATGGGCAATGCTGGAATAGGCAAGGAGGCGCTTGATGTCAGTTTGCGCGATGGCAACGACGTTGCCTAGGATCATGGTCAGCGCGGCAATGACCCACAGGATGTCGGTCAAATCAACAGCGAGGGCAGGAAAGGCAGTGGCAAACACGCGGAGCAAAGCGGCAAAGCCGGCAATCTTCGCGCCGGAGGACATGAAGGCGGTGACCGCCGTCGGCGCGCCTTGATATACGTCAGGCGTCCACATATGGAAAGGGACGACGGCAACCTTGAAGCCGAATCCGACGAGGAGGAGAGCCGCTCCAATGGTCAGGAGCAGGCTCGAGGTCCCGGAGGAAGCGTAGGTAAAGATGTCGGCGAGATTTGTCGAACGGGTCATGCCGAAGATGAGAGCAGTCCCATACACGACGAATCCAGTCGCAAACGCGCCGAGGAGGAAGTATTTCATGCCCGCTTCTTCGGATTCGATCTTGGGACGTGCAAACGCGGCCAAAACATAGAGCGGGATGGAAAGCAGCTCGAGGGCGAGGAAAATAACGATCAGGTCTGTGGCTTGCGCCATGAGCATCATGCCGGTGACGCTGAAGAGCAGAAGGGTGTAGTATTCGCCGCGCTCGATGCCCATGCGTTTGACATAGTCATAGGCAAGCGCAATACCCAGCAGACCGCTGACGAGGAGCAGGGCATTGATAAAGGTCGAGAACCCATCCAACACGACCATGTTGTTGAGAGCCACGCCGACTTCACCGATTTGTGCGAGAGTAAAGCCCAACGTTACAGCCAGCCCCAGAGCAGAGAGAAAGGCTGTGATCCCTTTGCGCTCTTTCGGAATAAAGAGATCAATCAACAGCAATACACTCGCCCACACGGTGAGCAGGAGGTAAGGTTGGATCACTTTGAGGTCGTTTATGGTGAACTGCATGAATGCTCCAGTTTGTCTCTGTCCTCTTCTGCCGCAGTTTGTGTGAGGGTATCACAGGATGCGGCGGGAAGGAAACAAAAGTTATCGCATCGCCAGGGCGGCGGTTTGTAAGGTTGCGACTAGTTGATTCACCGCAGGAGCCATGAGGGCAAAGAACGGTTTCGGATACAGACCGATCCAGAAGATAAAGATGAGGATCGGCACCATAGTGACGATTTCACGCCAGTTGAGGTCGCGGAGGCGATGGCCGTGATTCTTTACCTCTTCTACAATTGCTCCCTGGGGTCCGAGGAACATTCTTTGGAACATGTAGAGGATGTACACAGCGGCCATGATGATACCAAGCGAGGAGATGGCAGCATACCATGCACTGCCAATCGCCTGCGAGCCAAAGGCACCCAGCAGGATGGTGAATTCGCCGACGAAGCCGTTGAGGCCGGGCAATCCCATGGAGGAGAGCGAGACGATTAGCATGATAGTGCCGAACACAGGTGTAATCTTCCACAAGCCGCCATAGACTTTGATCTCGCGGGTATGCGTTTGTTCGTAAATCATGCCAACGAGGAGGAACAGTGCGCCCGTGCTCAATCCGTGATTCACCATTTGCAGGATCGCGCCTTGAATACCCTGGGAATTCAAGGCGAACAAACCCAACATGACAAAACCAAGATGGCTGACGGAGGAATATGCCACCAGTTTTTTCACGTCTGCCTGTGCATAGGAGACAGCGGCGCCATAGAGGATGCCAATGGTGGCGAAAAGCGCGATCCACGGGGCGGCTTTGAGCGAGGCTTCTGGGAAAAGCGGGAGGTTGAAGCGCAGGAAACCGTATGTGCCCATTTTCAACAAAACGCCCGCGAGGATGACCGAGCCAGCGGTCGGCGCTTCGACATGTGCATCGGGCAACCACGAGTGCAAGGGCCACATTGGGACCTTGATGGCAAAGGCCGCCGTGAAGGCAAGGAAGAGCCACCATTGAATGTGTGCCGGGATACCACCTTTGGCAATCAGGTCAGGCACAGAAAAGGTCCCCCCGTAAATGCCAAGCCAAAGGATGGCGAGCAGCATGAGGATGGAGCCGGCCATCGTGTAGAGGAAGAACTTGATAGCGGCATAGATGCGACGCGGTCCACCCCAAATACCGATGAGGAAATACATCGGCACGAGCGTGAACTCCCAGAAGATGTAAAAGAGAAACAAATCCTGCGCGAGGAATACCCCTGTCATGCCCACTTCGAGCAACAGGAAGAAGAGCATAAAATCCTTGACACGCTCTTCAATTGCAGTCCAGGTGGACAAAATCGAAAGGGGCGTGAGAAAGGTGGTAAGCAGGACGAGTAAAATGCTCAAGCCGTCCACACCGAGATGATATTGGATGTTCCAGCCGGCGACGGTGATCCAATCATATCGGGCAACCATCTGCAGGTTTGGATTCGATGCGTTGAACATCGTCAGCACCCAGACCGAAATGCCAAAGGTGATGAGAGATGTGATCAACGCGATCCAGCGCAGGGTGTTCTTGGCTTCGCTGCGGATGAACAGCAAAACCAGCACGCCTAGCAAAGGGAAGAAGGTCAGCAGTGTAAGCGGTTGCAAGATAAATTCCATATTCCATCCTCGTTCCCTCATACCTCTTCCTTCTCCTGAGAGGAGAAGAGAGGCTAGAGGAAGAATTTATTTCAAGATCAAATATCCAAGAATAAACACGACGCCCAAGAGCACGGATAGTGCATACGAGCGCACGAATCCGTTCTGGATTTTGCGCAGGGCAACCGACAAATTTTGCGTCCATACGCCCAAGCCGTTTGCCAGCGCGTCAATGCCACGCTGATCGGCATAGCGGTCGAGGGCAATGTTGCTCAGCCAGTTGTACGTTCCTGCAATGACTTTTTCGTGGAACCAATCGTGCCAGAATTTTTCATCAATTGTTTCCGCAAGGAAATGTGACAACTTCACAAATGGGTTGACGACAATGGCTTGATAGAGTTCATCCACGTACCATTTGTTCTCCATGCCGGTAAAGAGGAAGCCCAGCGTGCGCTTCAGCGGATCGGGTTGATTCGCTTTCAAGGGATTACGCCCGTAGATGAACCACGAGAGCAGAATCGCAAGGATGGCAAGCACCGTAGAAATGCCTGCCACTTGCAAGTTGAGCGGCAGCGCTTCCACCTCATGAAGCGTGTGTTCGAGCCAATGACCAAGGTGGTGGAACCCCTCGAACGGGAGGTTGAGCGCGCCACCTACAACCGAAAGCGCCGCAAGGACCATCAGTGGTGCGGTGATGATTGGTTTGCTTTCTTCTGCGTGCGCGGCGGCTTGGTGACGCGGTTCGCCGAAAAAGACCATCCAGATCTGTCGCCCCATGTAAAATGCAGTAAAGAAAGCGGCAACCGTTAGAAGCCAATACACGGTTGGATGATGCAACCTGGCATCAAGCAAAATTTCATCCTTCGACCAGAAACCGGCAAGAGGGAAGATGCCCGCCAGCGCCAGCGCGCCGATCACATAGAGCCAGAACGTAATCGGCATGGTCTTGCGCAGCCCACCCATGTTGCGCATATCGCCGGGGTCGAACACCTCTCCATGTTCATCATATCCATGCGCTTCATGCCCACTTTCCACCTTCTTCTTTCCTGCTTTCTTCCTTCCCTTGCCGTGATCACCCCCATGCGCTCCCTCCGCGTGATGATGCCCTCGCTCCAACCCTAAAATCACCGAACCTGCCGAAAGGAAGAGCAATGCCTTGAAGAACGCGTGTGTGACGAGGTGGAACATTCCTGCCACATAGGCACCCATGCCAACCGCAGAAACCATAAAGCCCAGTTGTGAAATTGTGGAATAAGCCAGCACACGTTTGATGTCATATTGGCCAAGCGCAATCGTCGCGGCGAAGAGCGCAGTCAGCGCGCCGACCAGGGCAACGATGTTTTGCGCCTCAGGCACGGAAGAATAGAGCGGTGCGGAACGCGCGATGAGATACACACCTGCCGTCACCATGGTCGCGGCATGGATAAGCGCCGAAACTGGAGTCGGACCTGCCATCGCATCGGGTAGCCAGATGTAGAGTGGAATCTGTGCCGATTTACCTGTCACCCCCACGAGCATGAACAGCGTAATCGCCAGAATGATTCCGGGAGCAATCGCATGCACTTGCTCAAAGACTTCATCGAACTGGAACGTGCCGAACGCCCAGAACATGATGAAGCCCGCGATGAGAAAGCCAAAATCGCCGATGCGGTTCGTAATGAAGGCTTTCTTTGCGGCATTCGAGTTAGCCCAGGAGGGACGTCCAAGCGTGTCCATCTCATACCAGAAGCCGATGAGCAGGAAGGAACACAATCCCACCCCCTCCCAGCCGACGAAGAGCATCAAGTATGAGTCGCCGCTCACGAGGATCATCATCGCCGCGATGAACAGGTTGAGGAAAACGAAGAAGCGGCGGAAGCGGCCCGGGTCACGTTTGAAGCGCACATCCTCATGCATATACCCGATGGCGTAGATGTGAATGAGCGTCCCAACGCCAGAGACGACAAGCATCATCGTCGAGGAAAGCGAGTCAACGCGAAACGTCCAATCGAGTTTGAGATTCCCGATGTGAATCCATTCTGCAAAGGGCACGCTCACCGCGTGACCTCCGCCCGCCGCGAGCGACCACGCCAGCAACACACTGACAATGAATGACGCGCCAGACGCCGCGCTGGCGATCCAGCCGATGGCTCTTTCGGGCAGTCGTCCACCCAGGATGATGTTGATCAGTAAGCCGATGAGTGGAAAAAACACCACCCAAGGGGCGAGGAAGAAAAATCCTGTCGTGAGGGGTTCGCTCAAGTGCATAAACCTCTATCCCTTCAAACTACTCATCTGATCCACGTCAATGCTATGCTTGGATTTGAAGATTTCGACGATCAGCGCCAGCCCCACCGCCACTTCTGCCGCCGCAACGGCGATGACAAAGAACACGAAGATTTGCCCATCGAAAAGCGAGGCTCCCGCCGCCACCTCGTGGGCGCGCGCAAAAGCCACAAAGGCGAGATTCGCCGCATTCAACATCAATTCCACAGACATAAAGATGACGAGCGCATTGCGGCGCACCAATACGCCCAGTACACCGATGGTAAACAGGATCGCTGACAAAATAATGTAATATTCAACAGGCACCATAATTCACTCGCAATTCTCGCTTATCGCATTAACAGATTACTGCCGCTCCCATTTTTCCTTTTTGACCAGCACGATGACGCCAATCATGGCAACCAGCAGCAAAATGGAGGTGATCTCGAACGGCAGGAGATAGCGGCTGAACAAAACACTCCCTAATTGGCGAACAGTTTCCACAGCATTGACTGCATCAGAGGGAGGCACAATCTGACCGGTGGGGCGCGCTTTGGTGAGAAGGATAAAGGAGGCTTCTATCGCAAGCGCAAGCCCCAAAACGATAGCCAGCGGTCTCTGCCAGGGCAAAGCCTGCGAAGGAGGCAATCTCTCCGCGCCGAGCAGCATGATGACGAACAAGAACAGCACCATGATCGCCCCCGCATAGACCGTAATCTGCGCCATAGCAATGAACGGCGCACCGAGCAACAGATAGAACACTGCCACCGTGACAAAGTTCAGAACAAGGAACAACGCCGAATAAACGGCATTTTGGCTCAACAACATGCCAAGCCCAGTGGCAACGGCGATCAAAGCGAGGATGAGAAACAAAATCAAATCAATCGTCATGGCAGTTCCCAAAAAGAAAATGAAAGACTAGAGACTTCTGCTTGCTCGCTTGCAAACATAGACAACGAATCGTCGTTGGCATTGCTGTTCGCCCTCACCCCTGCCTCCCAGCGGGAGAGGGGTTGGGGTGAGGAAAAGTAGGGACGAGTTACCATATCTAGCATCTTCGCCACAGCGCCAATTCTGCTAATCTTTTGGATCCTGCATTTCCGGCACTGAACGCGTGTACACCCCAGGCTCAACTTTTTGTGGGGTCAACATCTCCGGTGAGGGCACGGGTTCGAGTAACATATCTTTGGTGTAAATGGCTGAGCGCCGATCGTAGAAAGAGAGTTCATAGTTATCGCCCAGCACAATCGCCTCGGTAGGACAAGCATCCTCGCAGAATCCGCAATAGATACAGCGAAGCATGTTGATTTCATAGGTAGAAGCGTACCGCTCTCCGGGAGAGAAGCGTCTTTCGTCGGTATTCTCGGCAGATTCCACAAAGATAGCATCCGCTGGACAGGCGGCCGCGCACAGCGAACATCCAATACAGCGTTCGAGTCCGTTCTCGTAGCGCCTCAAAATGTGACGCCCTCGAAAACGCGGACGCACTGGCCGCTTCTGCTCAGGATACTGAAACGTGACGGGCTTCTCGAACATCGTCTTGAGCGTGGTGCCTAGCCCACGCACAAGTTCAACAACCGGGTCAATAAACGCCATATGCTTTTCTCCTCAATTCACGATAAATCACCACAACAGTAAACAAACCGACCAACAGGGAAACCACCGGAATCATCCAGAAATATAATGGATTACCGGATAAATCCGCCAGCAAGATGCCGCCGGCAGTGATCAAGGCAATCGCCAGCGAGAGGGGCAACAGAATCTTCCAGCCAAACGCCATGAGACGGTCATAACGGATGCGGGGCCAGGTGGCGCGCACCCAGATCATCACGAACAACAAAATCACAATCTTGAGGAACAGATAAAGAGGACCCAGAAGCGGATACCGATCTACGAACGGACCGAGATACCCACCGAAATACAGCGAAGCAAGAATGGCTGACACCACAATCATCTTCTGATATTCTGCCATGAAGAACAACGCAAACTTCATCCCCGAATACTCGGTGTGATAACCGGCCGTCAACTCCTGCTCCGCTTCGGGCATATCGAATGGAGCGCGATTCACTTCCGCCACCGTCGCCAGCCAGAAGATCACCGCACCCACCGGCTGGACGACCACAAACCAAACCGACTTCTGCGCCTCCACAATATCCACCATGCGCATCGAATTCCCAAGAATGATAGCGGTGACGAACGAAAACCCCAGCGCGAGTTCGTATGAGATCATCTGTGCAGAAGAGCGCAGACCACCCAATAGCGCATACTTGTTATTCGACGACCAGCCAGCCAGCACGATCCCATACACGGCAATCGAAGCGACAGACATCAAATACAACACACCTACGTTGATGTCCGCGATATACAGTTTGATCTCGCGCCCAAATGCCGTGATCGAAGTTCCCCATGGAATGACCGCCGCGATGATGATCGAAGGCACCATCGTAATCACGGGCGCCCAAAAGAACATAAGTTTATCGGCATTGGCAGGCACAAACTCTTCCTTGAAGATCAATTTGATCGCGTCTGCCAAAGGCTGGAGCAAGCCAAAGGGTCCGGCACGATTCGGACCAACACGTGCTTGAATACGCGCCAGCGCGCGGCGCTCATACAAGGTCAAATAGGCGAATCCTGTCAACAGCGTCAGGATCAACACCAGCGATTTGAGGAACCATTCGAGCCAGAGTGTCCAATCCGATAACATCATTTCACCTTTTGCAAGCGCACTTTTGCCGAAGCCGGTCCACGGATCGCCAATCCCATACTGCGCGGCACCAACGCCACACCGACCGGCACCGTCTCATCCACCTTGACCAACGCTTCCCCATTCACACCATCAAAACTGATGTTCACGCGCTGCCCAACCGTCAGATCCAACTTCTTCGCGGTTTCAGGATTCAAGGAGATACTGGCTTCACCGATTCGTTCATGCAGCAACTCGGAATACATCATCGTCGTACCGCGATCATATACTTTCACGATAGGAACAGCCAGCAACTCATTTTCTTTGGGACGCGGCGCCGCTTCTTTCGGGACCCTGGGGATGCGTACCGTTTCCCCGCGCGTTGCCGCCGCCGACAGGTGCGCGCCCATCCCCTGCGTATTCTCATAGGTCGTACCACCGTAATACAAATCCGCTCGCCCGACGATGGGAAACTGCGGCTTGACCTCCGCCAATCGGGCATAGTTCAACCCCTCAAACGATTTGACCGACGCCGCGAGAATATCGAACACGGCTGAAACCGAAGTGCCTTCAAGAATAATGCCCATGTGCCGCGCAATCTGCGCGGTGATGGAAAAATCGGGTCTGGCATCGCCCGTTACTGGCACAGCAGGATAAAAACGTTGCACACGCCGTTCGCCCGAAGTCAAAGTACCCTCGCGCTCCGTGAAGGCTTGCGCCGGAAGCACCACATCTGCAATCTCGGTCGTCGCTGTTTCCATCACATCCTGCACTGCGACGAACGCCGCGCTTTCGAGCGCCCTCGCCAGTTTCGGGTCATCGCCTACCGGGTCTGCCCCAACGATATACACTGCCTTGCCCTTAAGTGCTCTTGCAAGATCCTCTTCAACCCGAAAACCCATCTCCCACGCGCCCTGATCATTCGCGCGCCCCCACACGCCAATAAGCCCATTGTTGGGTCTGCCGATATGATCGGTATCGTTCAACAACTTTGCACACGCGCTGGCCAGCGCGGCCGTACCGGCGATGCCGAGTCCTTCGCTTCCATACAGAATCACGGCGTTTTCCGCCTTCGCAAAGGCATCGCCGATCCTGCCCTTTTTGCCAAGATCATGAACTACTTTTACTTCATCGCCATAGGCATAGCGCACAACGAAGGAAGCATATCTATCGAGTTTCGTCTCGCGCGGATTCATCACGATCAGGGTCGCGCCGCGCTCCGCCGCCTGCTTCACGCGCAAGTACCAGATTGGCGCCTCTTCATAGAGATTGGAAGCCACGACGACGATTGTCGTCCCTTTGCCCATCTCGCCAAAGTTCGTCCCCGGTCCAACACCAACAAGAGTAGTCAGCTCCCCGCCTGCCATGTGAGAATAAAGATAGGCTTTGCCTCCCGCATGATCGGCAAGCGATTTCAGATTGAAGAGGTCCTCATTGGAGAGCCTGCCAGAAGCGAGGATGACAAAATCTTTCTTAGCCTGAAGGAAATTCTCTGCGGCGAATTTCGTCGCCCCATCCCAGGAGGCGCGCGTGAGCTTGCCGTCTCTACGGATCAGAGGTCTGGTCAGGCGTTGCTTGCCTTCGGTGTAGTGATAGGCAAAGCGTCCCTTGTCACAGATCCATATTTCGTTCACCTCTTCGTTCTGACGCGGCATGACACGCTTGACGACAATTCTGCCGCCTGCTTTTGCTTCGCGGCGCGTGTTCAAGGTGATGTTGCATCCGACAGGGCACTGGGTACAAATCGAAGCCTGCGCCTGCAACTCCCAGGGACGTGCGCCGAAACGAAAGTCGGCTGTGGTCAGTGCACCGACCGGGCAGATGTCGGTGGTGTTGCCCGAAAAAATGGAATCAAACCCGGGGTCTGAGAAAGAAACGATCTGCATCGAGCGTCCACGTTCATCGAACGCCAGAACCGAGTCCCCGACAATTTCATCTTGGAATCGAATACAGCGCGCGCATTGAATGCATCGTTCGCGGTCGAGCCAGATCAACTCTCCCAGAGGCACTTGCTTGGCAAGGTGCATTTTTTCATCGTAGAGGAATCGGCTTTGACCGGGTCCATACGCCATGGTCAGATTTTGAAGCGGGCACTCCCCTCCCTTATCGCAAATCGGACAATCGAGGGGGTGCGAGGTGAGCAGAAATTCGATAGTCCCTCGCTGGCCGGCTTTCGCTTTTTCGGAGCGGGTGAGGACGACCATGCCTTCTTCGACTTTGTTGGTACAAGCCGTTTCAAGTTTGGGAAGGAATTGGATTTTCGGAGCGCCGTTTTCCATCACAAATTGACCCGTGGCTCGATCGCGCACAGGACGCCCAATTTCAACGAGACACATACGGCACATGCCAACGGGTTTGAGTTTGGGATGATGGCAAAAGACGGGAATGTCAATGCCCGCCATTTTCGCGGCATCCACCAACCCCATTCCCTCTGGAACGGTGACTTGTTTTCCATCAATCGTCAAGGTCACTTGTTTTGTCATGGTTCTCCAAATACGTATGAACTACGTATTGCTAAACGCGTGTCACTTTATCGAAATCATTTCTAAACCGTTCGATGCCCGTCACGACCGCCATGGTGGCGAATTCACCCAACGCACACAGGCATTTACCCTGCATCTGTTTTGCGACATTGAGGAGTAATTCCACATCGGCTTTCGAGCCATGACCGCTGTGAATGCGTTCCGTGAGATGTGACATCCAATATGTCCCTTCACGGCAGGGGGTACACTTGCCACACGACTCGTGCCGGAAGAAATGAACGGTCTTATTGATGAGCCAGTCCATGGAGACGGTATCGTCAATCACAATTACAGAAGCGGAGCCAAGGTCTGCGCCAAGCGTGCGGACAGATGCGTAATCCATCGGCGTATCGAGCACCTTTTCATCGTCCACGAGGATCAAGGAGGAGGATGCGCCTGCGGGCATGATCGCCTTGACCTTGCGGGAGTCTTGTACGCCGCCACCGTATTTGTAGATGAGTTCACGAAAAGTGGTACCAAAGGGAAGTTCATAGTTGCCGGGTTTACGCACACGCCCGGAGAGTGAAAAAATCTTCACGCCGGCGCTATCGGCTGTGCCCATAGATTTGTACCAGTCGGCGCCATTCGTCAGGATCATCGGCACGTTGGTCAAAGTCTCAACATTGTTGACGATGGTGGGTTTGCCATATAGCCCGACCGAAGGCGGGAAAGGCGGACGCACACGTGGCTGTCCACGTTTGCCTTCGAGAGATTCGAGCATGGCGGTTTCTTCACCACAGATGTAAGCGCCTGCACCGAGGTGAGTGTAAATCCTGAGCGAGTAATCTGTGCCGAAAAGATTCTCGCCCAGGTAGCCTGCCTCTTCCATCTCCGCGATCTTCTCATCCAGAGAGGAGGCGATTTCCCAAAATTCACCGCGCAGGTAAATATAGGCAACCTTTGCGCCGACCGCGTAGGAAGCAATCGCCACCCCCTCCAAAAACTGGAAGGGGTTGCCTTCCATGATTTCGCGGTCCTTGAATGTGCCCGGTTCGGACTCGTCCGCGTTGGCGACCACATAATGGGGCCAGTTTTTATTGTCAATGAATGACCACTTCATACCGGTGGGAAAACCTGCGCCGCCGCGACCGCGCAAGCCTGATTCTTTGACCACGTTGATCACCTCTTCAGGTTTCATTTTGGTCACGGCGTTCTTGAACGCGGCAAATCCACCGTTCTTCTTATAGACGTTCAGTTGGTTGATGTCGGGTATATCCCGATGGCGTAGAAGGATGTGCGGCATAGGGCTTCTTCTTCAGCAAAGGAAATCTTTGAGGGTTGGTTTTATGCTTTCTTTCTCAATGCCTCAACCAACTCCATCGTTCGATCCACGGTCATATTCTCGTAGTATTTGATGCCCTCTGATGATTGAATTTGGAACATAGGCGCCTTGTCGCACGCCGCGAGGCACATCACTGCTTCGAGTGTGATCAGTCCATCCTCTGTGGTCTCGCCAATTTTGATGCCAAGATTATTGCAGAGCGACTTCATAAATTCCTCCGCGCCGCGCAAGGCACATGGCAGGTCGGTGCAAACCTGCATGCGATATTTGCCTTCTTTTTTGTCATGATAGAGCGTATAGAAACCCACAATTCCCGCTATCTCCGTTTCAGAGATGTCGAGCATCTGGGCAATTTCTTGCATGGCCGCTTTGGTGATATAGCCTTCTTCACGCTGAGCAAGATACAACAAAGGCATGACCGCCGAACGCTTATGTTCAGGCGGATATTTGGAAAGGATTTGTTTTATTTCCTTTGGGTATTTTTTTGCAAGGCTCATCGGTCAATGTCTCCGAGCACAATGTCAATGGAGGCGAGGATGGCAACCAGGTCCGCCACCAGATGTCCCTTCACGATCTTGGGCAGGACGGACAAGTTATCGAATGAAGGCGTGCGCCAGTGGACGCGATGCGGCTTGGGTCCGCCATCGCCTTCGAGATAGACTCCCAATTCGCCGCGTGGCGATTCGATGGCACTATAGACAGAACCCTTCGGCGCGGGGAAACCCTCCGTCCACAACTTGAAATGATGGATGAGCGCCTCCATGCTTACGCCGAGTTCTGAGCGCGGCGGCGGGACAAACTTTCGATTCGCTGAGATCACCGGTCCCATGGGCAGTTTGTTCAACGCCTGCTCGACGATCTTCAACGACTCGCGCATTTCCTGCACGCGCACCAGATAACGCGCATACGTATCGCCCTCCGTGCGAACCGGCACATTGAAATCATACTGTTCGTAGCCCATATACGGACGCGCTTTGCGCAAATCCCAATTCACACCCGAAGCGCGCAAGGTTGGTCCGGTCACACCGTGCGAAAGAGCAGTTGCCGCGTCCAATTTGCCAATGCCTACCAAGCGATCCAGAAAGACCGGATTTTTCGTCAACAGCGCCTCGTACTCATCAATTCGCTTCGGAAACATCTTGATAAAGTTGCGCACAGCCGTCTCAAACTCTACTGGCACATCGCGCCACAAACCACCGGGGCGAATGTAAGTGGTCATCATCCGCTGACCGGAACAAAGTTCGAAGATATCCAGAATTGCCTCGCGTTCGCGAAAGGCATAGAGGAACATAGACATCGCCGCGAGGTCAAGCCCAAAGGTGCCGATCCAGACCAGATGCGAAGCGATGCGCTGCAATTCGACGAGAATGACGCGCAGGGCTTGTGCGCGCGGCGGCACATCTAAATCCACCAGTTTCTCCACCGCCATACAATAGGCAAGATTGTTGCCGAGAGGGTTCATATAATCCAGGCGATCGCTCATCACCTCGGCTTTGAGATACGTCTTGGCCTCCATGTTTTTCTCAACGCCGGTGTGCAGATAACCGATATCCGGCACCGCGTTCACGATCGTCTCGCCATCCAATTCGAGTAGCAACCGCAAAACGCCGTGCGTGGAGGGATGCTGCGGTCCCATATTCAGTAGCATGGTTTCGCCCCGCAGCGCGCGTTCCGAGACCAAATGCTTGAATTGTTCGAGGCTGACTTCTTCAATCTGAGTCATGCTTATTCCTTTGCATATGGCTTGCGCAAATCAATCTCTTCAAAGTTGAACGTAAACTGCGGCTCCTCATAACCCAGTGGAAAGTCTTTGCGAAGCGGATGACCTTCTATGCCTTCGGGAGTCAAAATTCGGCGTGGATCGGGATGCCCCTCAAACTCAATGCCAAACATATCGAAGATTTCGCGCTCGCGCCAGTTCGCCGTCTCATATACCCGCGTCGCGGTCGGGACCTTGGGCTGGTCGCCGTTAACCGGGACTCTCAACTGCACCGACAGGTTCTTCACCAGCGAGGTAAGTTGATAGATCACATGAAAGCGCGGGGTCTGTTGAGGCCAGTAATCCGAGGCAGTCATGGCGGAGAGCATCTCGAAATCATATTTATCGCGCAGAAGCGTCAGGGCTTCGACAATCTGCTCCGCCGTAACGAAGACATGCACTTCGCCGCGAAATTCCTCGAAGGTTGCGTTGAATTTTTCCTGCAATGTTTTGACGATGGGTTCAAGTTTGTTGTCCATAAATCACTACGCGTCAACCACGTTCCCGAAGAGCAACCCGATAACGAAGCGACTATTTTGCCGCCAGGTCCTTGAACTTCTCGCCCTTCACTTTTTCGAAGAGCGTCATCACGCCGTGGATCAGGGCTTCCGGGCGCGGCGGACAGCCCGCCACATACACATCCACCGGAACAATTTCATCCACTCCCTGCACAATTGCATAATTATTGAACACACCGCCACACGAGGCGCAATCGCCCATAGCAATCACCCATTTCGGCTCAGGCATTTGATCATAAAGCCGCCGCAGAACGGGCGCCATCTTGCGCGAGAGGCGTCCCGCCACAATCATTAGATCCGATTGGCGCGGGCTGGCACGCATGAGCTCCATGCCGAAGCGGCTCATATCAAAATGCGACGCCTGAGCCGCCATCATTTCGATGGCACAGCAAGCAAGACCGAACAACATGGGCCACATGGCGTTCGTGCGCGACCAGTTGACGACCGTTTCAAGTGTAGTGGTCACAATCCCCATATTGCCGAGTTTCTGCTCTACTCCCATTCAAGCGCTCCTTTCTTCCACGCGTAAATATAACCGACCAGTAAAATGAGGATAAAAATGAGCATCTCAATCAAACCGAACCAGCCTAGTTGGCGAAACACAATCGCCCAAGGCAGGAGAAAAACGACCTCGATGTCGAAAAGAATGAACAGAACGGCAATCAAATAGAAACGGACCGGCACACGGCGCCTTCCCTCACCGTATGGCGTCATACCCGACTCATAGGGCATGGCTTTCGCGCTGGAATATTTCTTTGGCCCAAACAATGTTCCCAAGCCTATGGCAATCAAGGCAACGAGAGTCGCCAGGACAACGAGCAGTGCAATTGCAACGTATTCGAGCATGCCAATACCTCAAAGAACCGAAGGCGGGGTGGAGTTTGTACTTCCTTGCACAACGTTCGGCAAAGTATAACATAAGAGGTTTTTAAGGGCTAGAGAAAGTGCCACTTTTCACAAAATTGGTGATGTTTGTCATATTGTGAAAAGGACAGAAAAGAAAGGCTTTTTCGCCTTATGGCGAGAATAACGATGGCCTTCGTAAACCCGAGAAAGATTGAACTGTTCTGAAGCAGAAAAGGGGAATCGGAAAAATAAAATGACGAACACCAGGGTGAGGGGGGCACCCTAGTGTTCGTCGCTGTAAATCTTACTACAACCTTCTTTTTTTGGCAAGACCCAATTTACTCCATTTTACAACATGCCCCGGGCAGGAATCGAACCTACATCAAAGCCTTAGAGGTTTATGCTTTGAGTAGATTCGCGAGTGGCAGGTATGGGCGGACCGCGCTTATTTGCAAATTCCCCGTGTAGTGCTCAACCATTTTTTCGGATTTCCAGCGACCTGCTAGTTGCAGTGTGCGCGTGGGTGCGCCGTACATGGTGGAGAGGGTGGCGAATGATGATCGTAAGTCGTGGGCAGAGATGCGAAATCCAAGAATCTTGGAGAGACGTTTGAAAAAGCAATTTAGCCCGTCGCCGGTGAGGGGTTTGCCTGTTTTGAGTGATACGAACAGGTTTCCGACGCCATCCGCTGGCTTGCGAAAGTTGAGCCAGTTCTGAATGATTGCGGCGGTCT
>DATLZK010000080.1:0-22304 GCA_035574015.1 Anaerolineales bacterium | reverse complement strand
CCCGCCAATGGTCGGTTATGCTGCTGCGACCGGCACTTTAGACTGGACGGCATGGCTCCTTTTTGCAATCATCTTTATGTGGACACCTCCCCATTTCTGGGCGCTGGCGATTGTCCGTAGCAAGGATTACGAAAATGCAGGAGTCCCCATGATGCCTGTTGTGCGTGGCGAAATGGAAACACGCAGACAAATCTTCCTCTACACGGTTGAACTGGTAGGGGTTACCCTTTTGCTCCCGCTCTTTGGGCTTGCCGGAACAATCTATCTGGTTGCCGCCCTGGTGTTGGGTGGTGTGCTGCTCTACGCCGCCTGGACGGTCTGGAAGCAAGGTGGTAATAAACTTGCCTGGCGCATGTACAAGTGGTCAAGCATGTATCTTGCCTTCATGTTTTTGGCGATCATGATTGATGCAGTGTTGTAGTCTGCGTTCTTGGCAGGCTCGCGGTACGAAATCGTGCGCGGAAAACACACATTGGCAGAGAGGGAACGTAAATTTTTGGGTCAAACTTTGCAAACCTGGAAACGGTCAAGTCACCAGGACGGTTACAATCAGAAAGCGTCTGAAAAAGTTCATGCGATTGCTTCAAACTGCGTGTGACGTTTTGCTGTTGTGTTGAACCGTCCACGAATTTTTCACGAGTTCACGAGTAGCGCTACTCAGTTCAAGTACTTGCCTCTATTTTCGCATTAGCGGAGGTCTTTTGTGAGAAAATCCATCACACGCGATGAATGGTCTGTGTTGATCCTTTTTCTCGCCATTTTTCTTGGCACGTTCATGCGTTTCAACCCGACCTGGCTCGCTGGCTTTGCGATTAACGATGGGGGTATGTTTGCCATCATGATTGAGGATTTAAAAGCTAGCCACTATTCCCTGCCTGCTTTTACCACCTACAATCATTCGAATATTCCCTTTGCTTACCCTCCGCTGGGATTTTATCTTGGCAGGATAGCCGCAGACCTTTCCGGTGCGTCGGTTACGGAGGTTTTGAGGTGGCTGCCGGCGTTTTTCGCGTCGCTTTCGATCCCCGCGTTTTACTGGCTTGCCTTGCGTCTATTCAAGGATAAGTACCGCGCGGCGCTCTCGACGTTGTTCTTTGCCCTCATGCCTCGCGCTTTGTCTTGGTTTGTAATGGGGGGAGGGCTGACACGGAGTCCGGGTCAATTTTTCATGCTGCTTGCCCTGGCGTGTGTTGTTCGCCTCTATGAAGAAAATCGCCGTGTGGATATATGGCTGACGGCTCTCTTCAGCGCGTTGGCTGTGCTGAGCCACCCCGAAGCCGCGGTGCATACCTTTGTGTCGGCGCTCTTCTTGTGGATCATGTTATCTCGCAAGCGGACAGCTTTCATCCATGCGATTCTCGTAGGGCTTCTTGTCATAGTCCTTACCGCGCCCTGGTGGCTGACCGTTGTTCATTATCATGGAATTACGCCGCTGCTAAACGCCGCGGCAACAGGCAAAAAACTTCCTGCCGTTTTCCATCTGGTGTTTTTTGTATTCACAGAAGAACCTTATGCTACTTTCATTGCTGTCCTGGGATTGATTGGGGTTGCTGGCCATCTCGTCCGTAAGAATTATTTGCTTCCGCTATGGATGGCCATACCCTTTTTTGTGGAAGGGCGCAGTGCGGCAGGGCCTGCGGCCATTCCGCTCGCCATGCTCGCCGCGGTAGGATGGGCGGATGTCATCATGCCCAGACTGACCGTTTTGTATCGAACCATCTCTCTGCAGGAAGGGGATGATTCCCATGAGGATGCGAAGATCATTTCCAGCGCTGAACGTAACATATTCATATATTTGTTGTTGTATCTTGTCTTTTCTACATATCAGTTTGGATACCGGCTCTCGAACGCGACATTATATCCAGCCGATCAGGAAGCAATGCAATGGGTTAAGGAGAATACATCGAGTGAAGCACGCTTCCTCGTTTTGACGGGCACGACTTCGGTCTCCTGTGATTCTGTTTTGGAGTGGTTTCCCGCTCTCAGTGGCAGAAAGAGCCTCTATACTGTACAGGGCGCTGAATGGACGCTCGGTGAAGGTTTCACTTCATTCGCAAAGAGTGTATATAACGTGCAGGCATGTCTCGATGAAGGGGCTTCTTGCCTCGATGCAGTGCTGGATCCCTCTGAATATGATTACGTGTACGTCTCAAAAATCTTACGTACGAATAACTGTCTCCCGCTGGAAGCGCGTCGAACCTTTCCGTACTTTATAGAAAGCATGCGCAGCAGCGAACGTTTTGAGATCGTATATGAAACCGATGGGGTTGTCATCTATAGAAAACGCTGATCAGGGTTTGACGAAAACAACGGCAATCTCGTCTCGATAGACGATCTTCCAGTTCGGTTTTCCATTCAAGGCTTTTGCCAGCGGGCTCTCGGTGGGTATGAGGATCCATGCAACCTCATATTTTGCGAGAATATTCTCCCAATCTCCTCTGGCCAATAATGCCTCTTCGTACTCTTTCAGCAAATCCTCACCATAAAAATCGCTTTGACTGTCCAGAAAAACGAGTTGCTGAGGCCACAGACGATAGAGTAAATAGCCTCCCCAGTTGAATTCGTTGAACATCTTTCCCTCTTGCGGATTCTTCTCCAGCCAGTCCACTGCCTGAACTGGGAAAACCTGTGGGTTGAACTGGAAGATGGTTTTCCCCTCGTTGTATTGATAAACGCCAAAATAAAAAGCGGCCGCAATTACAGCAACGAGCGAAATGCTCAGTAGGCTTGATTGTCCTCCAAGGTTCCCAAACCTTTCTTCAACCTGCATCCAAACCCTTGAGCGACGGCTGAAGGCTGCTGCCAGTTCTGTGGTAATCGGCGTACAGGCAATGACAAAGAGAGGAATGTTTCTTGCAAATGACAAAGCAAGGAACCCAAACCCGATAATCAAAAAGAGGTGAGCCGCTGGCAATTTTTTCAAGTTAATGATTGTCAGCGCCACAGTGAGCACCAGCCAGAGCGTGAACGGAAGAATTTCGGGATGGGTGAGTGTAGGCGGCATGGTTTCCACAGTGCGGCTGAGAATGAAGATGCTCCGATTGTTGAGAACCGCTTCCCAGTTGTGCCACAGGTCTGGGGTAAGAATGGAAGCGAATAGCGATAGTATCCCGGTTGTGAACAATCGTTGCCCAGTTCGGGCATCGGCGTTACCTCTCCATCTGTCAATTAGCCAGCCTGCGCAATATGCCAGCCACGCCAGAACGCCGAAAAGAAAGCCGCCATGCAGGTTTGCCCACAAGAGCATGAGGAGAGGTAACATTATCAGCTTGAATGGCCTTCCCTCCCGAATTTGCTCGAGTTGTTCGATCCAAATGGCAAGGAGCAAAAAGGTGAAGATATGCGGTCGGGGGAGCCAATGAATGCTGGAGGACGCGATGGCTAAAAGCACGAACAAAAGCGAGATAAAAGGTGCTTTGCTCCTCTTCTCTGTAAATTGATAAGTAAGCGTCAGCGATGTGGCAATGACAACAGCCGTTAGTAAAATGACCCCATCCAGTTCAAGCCAGCGGTGTGAAAGGGCAAAGAGGACTTGAGATAGCCACTCGTAGGGTGGTCGGGGTTGATGCGCCAATGTGTGTGAGAACAGGTCGTGGGTCGGGATGATGCGATGCTCCAAAATGTAATTGCCGAGGGTGAGGTGACGACCAAGGTCGCTGTCAATCCCCAACATTCTCGCGCCTGAAGTGAGCGCACCCAAAAATACAGCAACAAACACAAAATGGCTTAGCGACAATCTTGGATTCATTTCACTTCGTAGATTTGCAACTCCTGAGTCTCATACACCAATTGCAGATTCTGCGGCGGTATAAAGTTGGGGTTGAATTCCCGTTCGATGGGTCCATAGATGACCCAGCGAATCGGGGGACTGGCAAGCTGAGGCATGGTTCCCTCGAAAAATTCGCGAACCTGCTTTTGTTTGTTTTCATAATCGAGCGTTTCCATTTCGTGGCCCAGATAGGCGCGCAAGCCGGTTTCTTGAGCAATCACTTGTGATGTCTCTTCCGAGGCGAGAACGAAATCATTGTATTGTGCGTGTTCTCTCAGCCACGCTACGGCTTGATCCACGCTCGCCGGATAATACAACTCATCGGGATTGGTTTGGAGATAGAGCGAACGACCCAGACTTAACTGGATGGAGGAAAGAGAGGTGAGGAACACAAAGAGGGCAATCAAACTTCCCTGCCAGCGCATCCAGAGGGGACTTCTGCCGGATTCCGTTTCGAAGAATTTTCTCATCCCCGACGCGGCCAGAATCGTCAACGGGATGGTGATGTTTTGCAGGAAGCGCCGCTGAATTTCGACAGGCAGATAAGCCAGCGCGAATCCGAAGATGACCCATAGAACTGCACCACCCAGTGCGGGGGATTTTTCGCGAAAGGCAAGAACTGCTCCATAGAAGGCAGGAATCCAGAACATGCCGAAGCCCCATAGATAATAATCAAATGGAGGGGAGAGCGTTTTATTCTGTGCAGTAAACTGACTCCACAGAGGGTCTCGACTCAACACGATAAAGTTATAGGTCAGTAATGGGAGCTGGACGATGGCGATAATGCCCAATGCAAGGATGTCACTTCGGCGAATTGTTTTGGTTTTCCACCATGAGAAGAGCGTGGCACCAGTGAGTGCCGCGTCTACAGTGGCAAAGGCGATGGGGTTAGTGAATTGGACGAGGATGGAAAGGAGTCCGATCCAGAAGATAGCGATCGCACGCGGTTTTTCCAGATAATCGAGCCAGAGGGCAAGGACAAGGCACATAGCCAGGGTGACGAATGCAAAATGGGGAAAAACAGAAAGACTGAAGAAGATGTAATCATCAATCAGCCAGAAATCAATCGGGGTGATGATTGTGGAAGTCCAGCCGAAGATAAGTTGTAGCCAGCCCATGCCCGATCCAAGGGCGGCGAGTAGAAAAGCCGTCCGCGTCCAGAAACGATTGCGAAAGATTTTACCCATCAGCGTGTAGAGAGCCAGAAGGGCGAAAAAGCCCAGGGTCCAGCGCGCCAGTTCAAAGGTCGGTTTTGAGGCGAGCCCCATCCACCGGCTGAGATGTCCGAGGACGATGTAGAACATGCGCAAATAGGCGGGCTTATGCGGTTCGGTTGTGAATCGGAATTGATATGCCCACTCTCCGTGCCTGCCTGCTTGCATCATCGAGAGATGCACTGTGTAATCCTGTGCGTCGAAGTGCAAGCCGCGAAAGCGCAGGTCTTCCGTCTCGGCTCGATACCCCATCCATGTTGGGAGGGTGCCCGCGAGGAGGATGAGAATTGAAACAATGAGAACCCAAGGGAGGTCTTTTTTGAGATGACTCATGGCTTGGTGAAAAGATAGATTTCGATTCCGTCCCATTGCTCTTTTGAGATGAGACGATAATTTGATAATAGAAATTCAAGATCAGGATGCGTGGTTTTGCCTCTTGCCTGATATTCTTCGATGGCGCGTGTGTAAATGATGTACCAGATGCGCTCTGCTCCTGCGATGGCAGAGAGAAGGTCGCGCTCTTCTGCGATGCCGAGCACTTCCTGAGTGGCAGGGGCAAGTGTATCGGCTCCGCTGCCGGGTGGATCACCGATGAAGGTTTGGGGAAGTTGGCGGTCGAAATACAGGGTTGGGAGCATGGTCAATTTGTTGGAGTGGAGGATGACATCTTGCGCGGTGCGTCTTTCTTGCAATGAGACGGCGATGGCTTGAAAAGGACCATAGGGGAAATCGCGATACAGGAGATGCTGATGTATTCCCATTGCTGAAGCGATGATCAATCCGCTGAGGAGGAAATTGCGAATGGTTGCTGACAGGGGTGTGTTCCTCAACACCCACGCGAGCCAGATACAAAAAATAGCGCCAGAGGGAAGTAATGCCCGTTCGATATAGACGGGTCTCCATTGTGAGAAGAGGAAGAGGAGAAGAGGGGGAGCAAAGGATAGATAAAATACCTGCCAGCCTTTATGTTGTCTTGTCTGAAGGAGGAACGGCGCGGTTTGTTTTATGCCGATGGCGACCGTGAAGAGGGCGATGAGCAGTGCCAGGGGAATCCATGTGGCGGGCAAAGGTGTGTTGGTCGTGAAGACGATCAGGAGCGTGAACAAATCTGCCACGTCGGGGCGCTCTACCCAATATCCCTGTTGAATGGTTGCAAATTGGGAGGGTAATTGAATGAGCCAGGGCAGGTAGAGGAGGATAGCGAATATGCCCGCGGTTGTCACTGCACGAAGGTTCTTCCAGTCTTTTTTGAAGAGAGGCAGAGATGCCAGCACAATCAAATAAAATGCCGATAGGTTGTGTGTGTATTGTGCAAATGCCGAAGCGATGGAAAAGACAAACCACCAGCGTGCCTGTCCTGTACCTGTGCCGCGCTGATAGGCATATGTGGCAAGCAGCAGCCACATTGCCATGAGGGAGTACATGCGAATTTCTTGGGCGTAGTGAATTTGAAACGGAGCGAGGGCGGCAAAGAGCATACTCAGTTGTGCTGTCTCGATGTCAAAGTACGCGCAGGCGATGCGATATACCAGGATGACGGTGATCAGACCGGCAAGGATGGAGAACGCTCTAACCGCCACGAGGGTTTCGCCGAAAATTTTCATCCATGCCCAAAGCAGGATGTAATATCCTAGAGGATGGATATCGGAACTTCCTACGCCGGCGGGGGCAAGGGTGCCATATAGCATGGCTGAGGGTCCCTTGGCTGAAAATAGAATGGCAAACGCTTCGTCATACCAGATGGGACGGGATGCAATACCAAGTAACCGTGCGATGAGCGCGAGCAAAAGGATAACGGTAAATCTCGCTTTCGGGTTTTGTGTGAGAGGGTGGCGGTTAATGTCCTGGAATTTCATAGAGTGCATATTCTCCGTTCGGCGAGAGGGCAATCAAGTCGAGCAGGTTCAGGGTTTCATCGAGAATTTTTTGTTCATCCTTGTTCTCATAGATGAGGTTTGCTCCACGAAGATTTAACAGGATGTGTGTGTATCCTTCCTCTCGCCAGGCCTGGAGGATAGATGGCGGATCTTTATAAAGATAAACATCATGGGCGAAGTTGTCCAAAATGGGATCGGGCTGAATCTCGCGCGAAGAGCCATAACTTCGCGGTTCGAGCAGGGAGTAGATTTTTGCATTTGGCGGAGTCTGGGAAATCATTTGTAAGGCGGAGAAATAACCGCTTTGATATTTACTGAAATATTCTTCGCGCGAGACGATCCCCACAGCGATGGCAAGCGGGTTTCGAGCGATCACGCTTAGAGTCGCATCAAGCAAGTTGAGGAAGATCGAAACTGCGACCAGTCCAGAGATGATGAACGAGAGGCGAAATCTTTTTGCATCGAGCGCTTGGAGTGAGAGAATGCCAATCGCCATGGGAATGGCAGAGGGGAGGATGGCAGGGATCAGCAATCGGGTTTGCCAAAGACTCCTCGAGGTGATGTAGCCAAAGGTCCAGAAAGACGCGCTGAGCAGGACAAATACACCAATAGGCATCAAGGCTTTGGATTGAGAGGGGGCAAGGGAATTGATTCTTCCGAAGACAAAAAGGGCTAACGGCAGAGCAAGAAGATAGAGGGGACCGATGTTACCGTCAAAGTAATTAATGTCCTGATAGCCCAGCGTGACCGTAAGCGGCAGGGCGAGGAGCGCCTTCAGGTCCCAGCCGATACCGGTTCCCGCGCCGGAAAATGCCGCGGCGCGAAACGCGTCCCAGTATTTGCCGCCGAAGACGAAAGGATAGAATGGATTGTTCATCCAAAGCCAGTTGCGCAAATACCAGATCACGGCAGTGGCAATGCTGATGAGGCTGAAACGTATGAGTTCCCGCCACCATTCTCTCGGTGCGCGAAATTTCCAGATTGTGATTACGATGACGGCAGTGAGGGGCATGACGAAACTGGTGTACTTGATCCCCATTGCCATGCCGGCGGCAATTCCGCTTATCAGCCACCAGCGCGTGTCCTGGGTCTCATTTCCCAGCCATAGGGTGAAGAGCATGGCAATACCGAAGTAGGAGAGAGCCAGGTCGGTGTAAGCCCACGAAGCCAGGAGGAGGAGGGAGGGCATCGAAACGAGAAACATCCAGGTCCACCAGGCGGTGAGGTTGTCCCACACTCTGCGCGTCCAGCTCCATAAGAGAAGCGCGAGGAGAAGTCCCCAAAGAAAATGAATTTGTTGGGAGACAATTTCGGATCTCAATCCCAATCCTAAAAAATAAACCCCCTCCACCAATGCCGGGAACCAATAGTGTGGGATGTTATAAGCCTGCAAGCCTTCATCGCGAAGCCAGAGTTCTGGAATTCTCAAATGATAGAGCAGGGCGTCGAAGGCATCTATCGGCGGGAGAAATGTTCTCAAAAAAATCAGAATGACAGTTAGCGCGCTAGCCCATTTCATCCATGGGGGAATCTGTCCACCTGAGTTCTTGATTTGACTTGTCAACCGTCGGCATTGTTGAAGGATTTCTTCAACCCTCCCTGTTTGCCAAAAGAAGGCAAAGAGCGCCAGTTGGATGCCAAGTAGAACGAAAAAATTGGTTATCCCGCTGACTGCCAAACCAAAGCCGATCAATCCTAGTTCACCCAAGCCAATCCCCCCTGCGAGAAGAAGAAATGTTTCATCTTCTTTGACGGTAGGCATGATTCGCTTGATGGTCAGTTCGCCGATGCCTATCCCATTGAGGAACAAAACAGAGGTAATGATCAGACTCCAAAGGGAATCGGTAATCGGACCAAATACCTGTATGACAAAAGGCTTGTGAGCAACGAAATAGGTGGCGATGACAAAACCGCTCCAAAGTAGCAGAAGAACGATGATGGCTTGTTTAATTTGCCTGCTCATTTGTGAGCAATTATATAAGATAAAGTCAATTCGGAATGTTGCCTACTTCTCACGCGCGTATTTAATGCACAAGAAGGGCGCTTCTGCACCCTTCTTGTGATCTGCCTCTTTTACTCAGAGAGCCAAGTGCGAAGAGGGATTATTCTCCCAGATAATCTCGCAGTTTCCTGCGGATGGTGGGATGTCTGAGTCGGCTGAGCGCCTGGGCTTCGATTTGCCGCACGCGTTCGCGCGTGACGCCCATTTTGCGCCCTACTTCCTCAAGGGTGTATGCCTGTCCATCCAGCAGGCCGTAGCGCAATTGCAGGATGCGCACTTCGCGCGGGGGCAGGCTATTCAGCACTTCGTTGAGGTGCTCCTTGAGGAGGTTGTAGGTAGCAGTGTCATCAGGCGGGGGGGCCTCGTCGTCTTCGATGAAGTCGCCAAGCACCGAGTCTTCTTCGTCGTCGGTGGGCGTCTCCAAGGAGAGCGGGCGCCGCGCCACCTGAATCATGTTTTCCACTTTCTTGGGCGGAACATCCAGCGCGTCGGCGAGTTCTTCCACGGTCGGTTCGCGTCCCAGCCGCTGGGTGAGTTGATGCTGAACGCGCAGAAGTTTATTGATCTGATCACCCATGTGCACCGGCACGCGAATCGTGCGTCCCTGGTCGGCAATGGCGCGCGTCACAGCCTGGCGAATCCACCACGTTGCATAGGTGGAGAATTTGTGCCCTCGGCGGTAATCGAATTTCTTCGTGGCGCGAATCAAGCCGATGTTGCCTTCCTGAATCAGATCGAGGAAGGGAACGCCGCGCCCCATGTACTTCTTTGCTACAGAGATCACCAGACGAGAGTTTGCCGTGATGAGGTGTTCGCGTGCCGCCCAGCCATCTTCGATGAGTTTACGTAGTTCGGCGCGGCGGCGGGGGCTGACGTTGCCCTTGGCGAGTTCCTCGCGCGCCATGCGTCCACGTTCGATGCGCTGGGCGAGGGCAACCTCTTCTTCCGCCGTCAAAAGCGGCACTCGGCTGACCTCTTTGAGGTACAGCCCAATGGTGTCATCGGTATCAATGTTGGCGAGGTAGTCGTCGAGCGCAAGGTCCACCTCCGGCTCGGCTTCGCTGGTTTCCACCGCCATTAATTCGTCTTCGGTCGGCTCCATGGCGGAAACATCCTCCACGAAGGGGATTCCCGCGCTCAATAATGCCGAAAATGCCTCCTCCAACTGCTCGACATCCTGTTCGGCTTCGGGGAAAAAGTGCAGGATGTCGTCGAGGGTGATATATCCCTTTTGGCGGCCCAGTTCGATGAGCCGCGCAATAGCAGGAAATTCTTCCTCTTCATCAGCCATCAAAATCTTATCTACATCCATTCGTTTTCGTTCCATCTTTCCTTTTTATACAGAATACACTTTTTTTATGCAAATTTCAATAACTTTTGTATTGCTTTTTATAGACGCTTCGACGGTCGAAATGTTACGGCTGAGGGGTGGCTGTTTCCGTCGAAGTGGGTGTAGGCTCAGGTGTGGAAGGAAGCGGAGTCTCCGTGGGGGTGAGGGTTGGAGTCGGGGTCTCCGCATAAGGCGGGTTGTTGATCAGGTCCACGACCAGTGCATCCACCGAGTATTTGCTCACAATGACGATCTGCCCATTTTCGGTGCGGACGTAGTAGCCGTTCGATGTGGGCGTCACATCTCCAATTTCGACCGTGTGTTCTGCACCGCTGCTGAATTTCACGGTCAGGATATAGGCAGGAGAAGCCAGACCGACCGCTTCTGCTGGGACGTTGGTGAGGCGGTCGAGGATGCGCATGGTGGTGACTTGACTCGCCGCCGCTTCCGCCGACCCCTGATCTGCCGCGGTTTCGAGCGGTTGTTTCAACACCCAAACGTTTTCCTCGTTGCGCGCTACTTCGACGACACTTCCCTCGCGTGACTGGACTCGGATACCGGTCGGGATGCCATCGGCGGCTGGGAATAAGTAGGCAATCTCTGTGGTAGGCATGGGGGTGGCGTTTGCTTCGGTCGCTTCGCTGCGGTTGCGCAGGAAGACGTACAAGCCTATCATTATGGCGAGGAGAACGAGATAAACGATTGTCGAACGACGCATATTATCCCTGCCGCCTGCGTGCAATCCATGTGGAGATGCCGGCCAGTACCACCAAACCTGGCAGAAGGATGACCGAGCCAAACAGGATGAGGATCCATTGGATCTGAGAGGGGAGTATGAAGGTTCGCGAAATGGGTGTGTTCGGCGTGATGTTGAGCAGGTCTTCCTGTTCTGCCGCCCAATCCACAGAGTTGATGAACATATTCCCATTGCCATATGCATCGAAGCCCTGATCGGTCGCGAAGATGGAGTTACCGAAGACCACTACACGTCCTTTGGTGTTCGTGTTCTCGCCTGCAACTGCCATCGTGAGGGGACCGGCTCGGTCTTCTGCGTCGAATGAGATTTGCGAGCCTTCGGCGGTTGTGAACTGCGTCTCGCCCCATGAATTGGGTGAAGTGAAAATCAATTCGGTGAGCGTGACGCCTTCCGCGCCCGCTTGCACGCTGAGCGGTCGCGCTTGTGGCATGATGATGACGTATTTCTCGCTCAGGTTTTGCGTGATGGGGTGGGCCGTATAGGAAGCAGAAACTGCACTGAGCGGCTGGGGTCCAGTCAGATCAATGATGACTTCGTCGTTGAGTTGGATGCCCCAATCCTTTGCAAGATATTCCGCAAGAGGGTCGGGGGAATCGCCGAATTCCGTGAATTCTCTGGGATTTTCCATGACTACCAGTGAGCCGCCCGCGTCAACATATTGCTTGAGGAGTTCAACCTCGCGTTCAGAGACAGGCTTTTGCGGACCAGCGATGATGATCGCCAGAGCGTCTTCGGGAATTTTGTTTTCAGCCAGGAGGTTCAGGTTTTTGACCGTGTAGTTCTTGTTTTCGAGGGTTTGCTTGGCAGTGGAGAAACTGAAATCTCCCGGCTCAAACGTGCCTTCGCCGTGACCGGTGAGGAAATATACGACGCGTGCTTCAGGGTTGATCAGGCGGAGGAGGGTTTTGGTGAGTTCGGTCTCTGAGGCGAACGAGGCAATCTCTTTTCGGTCGCCCATGACCAGCATAATCTTGCCATCGCCGGTGATGCCTGCTTCGCGCGCGGCAATGGGGTCGGTATCCGGGTTGACAAAGCGATAGGTGAACTTACCTTTGCTGTTGGCTTTGAAGTTATCGAGCAGTTTCGTGGCGCTTTCCCTCGAAAGGCTTGAAGAATAAAAGGCAACTGCCTCAACCGGAGCAGGCAACGATTCCAGTGCTTGGATCGTTTGCGGCGCAAGGGTATTGACCTTGTCTTCTGTCAAATCCTTGCGTAGGGGATATTGATAAGCCAGAACGTTGCCTACGATGAGGATGCCTAGGAAAGCAAGGGATGTGATCACGGTATTGCTTCCATAACGTGCTTGCCTGCCGGTGAGGGCGCGCCGCGTCTTCTCAGGTTCGAGAATGACATAGATGGCAAGTGCAAGAATAGTGATACCACCGCTGATATATAAGCCGCGATTGAGCGTGTCGCTTGTCGCGCCGCTGAACATGCCGATGTTCAGCAAACCTTTTGTGATGAGAAACAGGATGGTGCTGAAAAGCGCTAATCCGGCAACTACAAGTGCAAGGAAAGTGAAACGCCGCCAGGCGGGTTGATTCTTTTTTACCATTATCGCCATCTCCGCATTTCCACCGCGACCGTCCCGCTAAATAATCCGAGAGCGATCAGGCTGAGGTAATAGAGAATATCTTTGAGTTCGAGTATGCCCCTGCTGAAGGTATCGTAGTAGTGCGATTGCATATCCAAGTAGCGGAAGAGTTCCGCTCCGCTACCTGTAATCACGTTTGCTGGGAAACCCACCAGCCACCACAGGAAGACGAAAAGAGCCAGCGTCGTAAAGAACGAGGCGATCTGGTTGGTGAACATAGCAGAAATTCCAGTGCCAAGCGCAAGGAAGGATGCGGCAACGAGGATGACTCCCAAATATGAGGTCATCACGACGCGCTGATCAATGCCAGGTGAGACGAATTGATTCAATATGATTGGATAGATTAGGGTAACGACAAGCAGGGTCAGGACATAGAACATGGCACCCAGCCATTTACCCGCTACCAGTTCAAAATCCCGCACGGGAGCCGTGAGGAGAAGTTCAAGCGTACCCATGCGCGCTTCGTCCGCGATCAGCCTCATAGTCAGCGCTGGAGTGGAGAGCACAAGCAGGAACAGGAAGGCACCGAAAATGGGAGAAACATCCGGGGCAGCGCTAAACCCGCCGAATGAGTTCTGCATGTAATAGAACAGGTTGATGGCGAAGATGATGCCGAGCGTAAGCAGTATGACAAATGCCACCACGTAGGCAATGGGACTGATGAAATAATGATCGTATTCCCGTTTTGCGATGATCCAAATATTTCTCATGATTTGCCTCCGTGCCCTTTGTTGGAGGTGTTGTTTTGGGTAAGTTCGAGGAAGATCTCTTCGAGGCTCAAGCCAAGGGTTCTCATCTCGAGCAGTTCGTATCCGGCTTGAACGACCGCTTTTGCCACCTGCGGACGGACATCCTGCCCGGCCGAAAATTCGAATTCGATGGATTCATCCGACTTGGCAGTGACATTACGTGTGCCTTTGACTTTCTTGACCGTATCTGCCAATCCATCTGCATCGCCGCGCACGCGAAGAATGACGCGCTCCGCGCCCAGCACGCGAGATTGCAGGTTTTCGGGTGTATCTTCTGCGACGATCTGTCCCTTGTTGATGATCAGGACGCGATCGCAGATCTGCTGTGCTTCGGACAGGATATGGGTGGAGAACAATACGGTTCGATCCTTGCCGATTTCTCGAATGAGACTGCGGATCTCTACCACTTGAGTGGGATCGAGTCCAATGGTTGGCTCGTCGAGGATCAAGACTTCAGGGCGATGCAATAAGGCTTGAGCCAGCCCAACGCGCTGGCGCATGCCTTTTGAGAACGTACCGATGTAACTGTTCGCGCGGTCGCTGAGGTTGACCATTTCGAGCGTTTCGTAGGCGCGTTCTTTGGGATTCGGCAGTCTGCGCAGGTCTGCCATGAATTTGAGGTAGTCCAGTGCGGTCATGTCGTTGTAGAGCGGAACGGTTTCGGGAAGATAACCGACCCGCTTGCGCACCTCAAGCGATTCTTCCAGCACGTCGTAACCCGCCACGATAGCGGTCCCTTCGGTGGGAGGCATGTAGCCCGTGAGAATGCGCATGGTGGTTGTTTTGCCCGCGCCGTTCGGCCCGAGGAAGCCGACGATCTCTCCCTGATTGGCATCGAAACTAATGCTATGCAGGGCGCGCCGCGTACCGTAATCCTTGGTGAGCCCTTCGACTTGGATCATTGATTCTCCTTGAAGAAAGTTGTTTACAAACAAAAGGCACGCCTGCCGGTGGGCAAACCGTGCCAATGACTATTCTAAATTACTATACAGAAATTTAAAGACAAAGTCAAGCAGGTCGTCAACTTCTAATCAAACACTAATCATTGTTAGACAATTCACAAATTCAAAGAGCCTTCATCGCCTCTTCGCATACCCCGACGCAGAGCATTACCCTCAATGGGTTTGGGACTGCTTCTGCCTCCAGCCAATTAAGTATACAAGATTACAGTTAGAAGCGCGAGCATCATTTTTCCCATTGGCTGAATGAGATGTTAGAGTTAAACTATAAAACATGGAGACTTCATGACCGAATTGCTCTATCAAACCGATAGTTATCTTCAAGAGTTTGATGCGACTGTTCTTTCTGTTTTGCCACAGGAGCGAGCAGTCATTTTGGATCGCACGGCATTTTATCCCGGTGGGGGAGGACAGCCCTGTGATATGGGAACACTAACCGTTATGGGTGTGATCTATCCGGTGGAAAAGGTGAAGAAGCAAGGGGAGGATGTGCTACATTTTCTCGGGGGCGATGCGCCTCTGCCTGCACCCGGTTCCGCTTCGCGCGGGACCCTGGACTGGGACCGGCGCTACAAATTGATGCGCACCCACAGCGCGCTCCATGTCCTCTGCGGGACGGTCTTTCGAGATTACGGCGCGCTTGTCACAGGCGGTGAGATGGAACCGCTCAAGGGACGTATGGATTTCGAGTTCGCTACGATGCGTGGGGAGTTGGTGCGCGAGATCGAAGTGGCCGTGAATAAGGAGGTGGCGCAAGCGCGCGAAATCCGAGTCAGAATCTTGCCGCGCGAAGAGGCTTTTCGTATCCCGGATTTAATCCGCACAAAGATCAACCTTTTGCCCGAGGGCATTCAATTCGTGCGAACGGTGGAAATTGTAGGGCTGGATTTGCAAGCCGACGGCGGAACGCACGTTCGCAACACCAGAGAGATTGGCCGCATTCGCATTGTGGATTACAAGAGCAAAGGCGCCATCAACAAGCGTCTTTATATTGAGGTCGAATAAGTTATACTTAAACCAAAATAGAAAAGGAGAATGCAATGAAAAACAAATTATTTATCCTGTTTGCCGCGGCGACGCTTGTCGCGGTCTCGCTTGCCTGTGCGGCGCTCTCCCCTCAGCCAACCGCATCCAATTTCTATATGGCAACCGATGAAAGTGGTGAGACCAGAACCACGGTTTACTCGAGCGACGACGATTTCTTCATCTTCTTCGATGTCAGCGGCATAGAGCCCGGCACGCAATTTCAAGCGCGCTGGTATGTGCTGGACCTTGAAGGTGAAGACCCCAACACGCCCTTCCAAACGACCGATTACTTTTATGAAGAAGGTGTTTCGACAATCTATTTTCAGTTAACCAACGATAGCGGCTGGCCCTCCGCTACCTATCGCGTAGAAATTTACATGAACGGGACGAAAGTGGGCGAGCAGCAATTCAGTGTGCAATAACTTGTTTGTAGGACAAGTCTGCGCGTCTGCAGACTTGTCCTATATCCGCGTTCGGAATGGATTCGGGGAGGGATGATACATGAAAACAGGTCCTCAATTTCTTGACCGCTATCAACCTGTTGACTCTGAACATCTATCTGCTCATTTTCGCCGCGGTGACAGGGCATAAACACTCAATTTAACTTGCGGGAAAGTAGCCCTATCCCACTCTTCTCATCTCCCTCGGCATATCGGATAACACATCTGCACCGCTTTCGGTAATCACCACATTATCTTCGATTCGCACACCGTTGCGATTCGGCAAATAAATCCCCGGTTCCACCGTGAATGCCATGCCGGGTTCGAGCAATTGTAAGTTGTCACTGCGAATATATGGCTCTTCATGCCCTTCCATACCAATGCCATGACCGGTGCGATGCGTGAAATAGTTTCCATAACCGGCTTTCTCGATGACCTGCCGCGCGGCTTTGTCCACCTCTGCGCAGGGGACGCCCGGTTTCGCAGTGGCTCGCCCGGCCGCATTTGCCTCCTGCACAATTTTGTGAATCTTTTCATATTCCTCGTCCACATCTCCCACAGCAAACGTGCGTGTAAGGTCTGAGATATAGCCTGCATATGCCGCTCCCCAATCTATCACGAGCAGATCGCCTGCCTGTAGCGTTCGCTCCGTCGGTGAAGCATGCGGATTGGCCGAATTCGGTCCTGCAGAAACGATGGGGGCAAAGGGCATTTCAGATTCGGAACCGTGCCTCAACAATTGCACTACCAATTCCGCAGCCAGTTCTTTTTCAGTCATTCCAATTTTGATTTGTGGAAGAGTCGCTTCCAGCGCGCTTTGAGCGATCTTCACCGCCCGTCGCATCGCCTCCACTTCAGCCTGATCTTTTCTCACGCGCAGGTCAGCCAATACCTGGCTTGCGTCGGGATACTCTGCTTCGGGCGCGCTGGAGTTGACATAGCGAAACTCAAGCAAACGCAATTGACGCGGCTCTACGCCGATCCGCTTCCCATCCAGACCGAGCGCCTGCGCGGCGTCTCGAAAAGCCTTTCCCCACTCCGACGGATTCTCGGGATACGCAAAGACCCGAAGTTGATAGGGAAGTGATGCGACTTTTTGCAACTCCAGTTCGGGCAGCACAATGGCGGGATCCTGATCTTTTGCAAAAAACAAAACGACCGGGCGTTCCATCAGATGAAAGCGCAGACCGCTGAGATACGTCAGCGTTGGACCGGGATTGAGAATAACAGCGTCCAAGCCCGAGGCGCGGAGAGAAGCGTTGAGTTTGTCGAAGCGGGGATGAGTCACGGGAGTCTCCTTAATCCAAATGATGATTGCGTTGACTAAAGCGATACAGAATCCAATCCACCAGCACAGGGAAGAGTGTGTCGAAGCCGGTGATGAGGCGAAACCACCAGGGAATCACAAGCGAACGGCGCGGATGTTTGGCCACCTCCACCACGCGACGGGCAACATATTCTGAAGATAAGTGAGGATACCTGAGTCGCTTGATTGTCTCGCGCGAAGCGGTACGTTTGAGTTTTTGACCAAACTCTGTAGCGGCGGGTCCCGGATAGATGCCGGAGACTTTGATGCCAAACGGCGCGACCTCGCGTCGGAGCGAATCGGTGAAGGCGCGCATACCGTATTTGCTGGCAGAATAGGTGCTGAGGAGCGGCGGGGCAATCAAGCCTGCGACGGAAGACATGTTGATGATGTGTCCTTCGCGCCGTGCTAACATATGCGGCAGCACGGCGCGCGTGACCAGCATCGTGCCAATGAGATTAACTTGGATCAGGGTTTCGATGTCACGTTCGGGTTCGAGTTTTTCAAACCAATCTACTTCGCCGAAGCCGGCATTATTGAAGAGAATGTCTATTCGCTCGAATACGTCCAGCGTGGTTTGCACCATCACTTCGATTTCTTCCCGCTTGCTGATGGCCACCGGAACGGCGATTGCCGCGCCGCCTTTCTTTTGAATTTCATCGGCAAGCGCCTGTAATCGTTCGATGCGCCGTGCCGCAAGCGCCACATTACATCCTTCCTGGGCAAAGAGTCGCGCTGCATCTTCGCCAAAGCCGGAGGACGCACCAGTGATGAGAACGACCTTTTCGGTAAGTTTTACTGCCATGGGAAATCAGAGCGTTTGGTGTGGTAACTAATGATTGATATTCAGGAACCTTGATCTTTGAGAGACCCTGATTTGTGGGGTCGCAACGAACTTAACGTGAATTTGGGTTGGCAATCAAAGTATTTCAGTATGTCGGGCTCTGTTGCAAACATGGGCAAAGAATTGTCATGGGCATTGCTTTTGCCCTCAGGGTTGGGTGAGGGAAAACGGGGATGGGTTGCCGTGTTTATCCTCTTTGCAACAAAGCAAGTAAGTTGCATTTTCCGCCCGTTTTCCCCTCATCCCTGCTCCTCTCCTACTGGGCGAGAGGTTGTGACGTCGCACTGTGCCCGTCGAAGCAGTGAGGGCGGTCGGGCGAATTTTCTGGAAGTGTGTAATATCCCGAACTGACGTAACTTATGTGCCGGTAGTATTCACTCTCACGATGGAGGTTATGAATATTCATTCGCTTTCTTCCTGTGCTTCCTCCTTATTTTGCCTCCTCGGTCGTGGCGGTTCCATGACCGACTCGGGGGCAAGCGCAATCTTCAACACTTCGTCCATATGACTGACCGGTATGATCTTCAACTCGGACTTGGCGGCTTTGGGAAGATCAACCAAATCTTTCATATTCTTTTCCGGGAGCAACACGGTCTTGAGTCCAGCGCGATGGGCGGCCAGGACTTTTTCGCGCACGCCGCCGATAGGCAAAATGCGCCCGCGCAATGTAATTTCGCCTGTCATGCCTACATGCCGATACACGGGCCTTCCTGTGAGCGCGGAGACGATAGCCGTTGCCATGGTAATGCCGGCCGAGGGTCCATCTTTTGGGATACCGCCTTCGGGGATATGCACATGGATATCCATGCGCTCGAACACATCCAGATCAATGTTCAATTGTGTGGCGCGCGATTTGATATAAGTCAGCGCCGCTTGCCCGGATTCCTGCATCACCTCGCCAATCTGGCCGGTCATCTGCAAACTGCCTTTGCCTTCCAGCACCGCCACCTCGACCGGCATGATCTCCCCGCCGTTCTCTGTCCAAGCCAGGCTGGTCGCTACGCCCACTTCATCATTGCGCTCCGCCTCCGTTTGAAAGACCTGTTGTGGACCAAGAAACTTTTCGATGGACTCCGCCGTGATGACGGTGGGGTACTTCTTCCCCTCCGCTTTCAGACGCGCGATCTTGCGGCACACACGCCCGATCTCACGTTCCAAATTGCGGACCCCTGCTTCATAAGTGTATTCGCGGATGATGCGGCGAATCGCTGCCGGCTCGAACTTGAGACCGATGTCATCAATCCCGTTTTCCTCGATCTGACGCGGGATCAGATACCGATTGGCGATTTCCAGTTTTTCCTCTTCGATATAACCTGGAAACTCAATGACCTCCATGCGGTCGAGCAGCGGAGAAGGAATGGAACTGAGCGAATTCGCCGTTGTGATGAACATGACCTTTGAAAGATCGAAAGGCAACTCAAGATAGTGATCGCTGAAGGCATAATTCTGTTCCGGGTCCAGCACTTCGAGCATAGCCGAGGCGGGATCGCCGCGAAAATCGGAATACAACTTGTCAATCTCATCGAGCATGAACAAAGGATTGGCTGTACCGGCACGCTTCATGGTTTGGATGATGCGTCCCGGCAGCGCGCCGATATAGGTGCGGCGATGACCGCGTATCTCGGCTTCATCGCGCACGCCGCCCAACGACACGCGGACAAACTTGCGCCCCAGCGCCTCGGCAATCGAACGACCCAGCGAAGTCTTGCCAACGCCGGGAGGACCCACAAAGCACAGAATCGGCTGTCGTTCCCTCTTTGGCTTGAGGGAGCGCACAGCAATATATTCGAGGATGCGCTCCTTTGCCTTTTTGAGACCATAATGATCGCGGTCAAGAATCTTCGCCGCGTGCTTTACATCCAGATTGTCAGGAGAGGTCCTCGTCCATGGCAATTCGATGATCCAATCAATATAGGAGCGGATGATGCCTACCTCAGGTGCCATAGGAGGCATTTGATTGAGGCGCTCCAACTCCTTGAGCGCAACCTGCTTTGGCTCCTCAGGCAGATTCGCCGCCTCGATCTTGGCTCGCAACTCGTTTGCATCGCGCGCGAAGACATCCCCTTCTCCCAACTCGTTCTGGATTTGTCGCATTTGCTCGCGCAAATAGAACTCGCGCTGACTCCGATCCACTTCATTTTGCACGCGCGAATGAATCTCGTCCTCCAACTCCAGCACATCCAGTTCCTGGGCGAGGATCTTGTTGAGCGCTTGCAAACGCCCGCGCGGCTCGACCAGCATCAACAAACTTTGCTTCGTCTCATGATTGAGCGACAGCGATGTGGCGATCATATCCGCCAACCAGCCCGGCTCCGAAATGTTCATCGCAAAAAGGTGCGCTTCTTCGGGAATACTGCGATCGAGTTGCACACAGCGATCGAACAAATCCAGAGCGGAGCGCATAAGCGCTTGCGTTTGACGGTCGGCTGTGCGAGGTTCCACAATAACACGCGCGCGTACGACCAGATACGGGTCGGTACGTACAAACTCCACCACCTCCACGCGGCGGCGCCCCTGTACGAGCGCGGAATGCGAGCCGTCCGGCATTTGAAGCAAACGCCCCACAGCCATCTCCACACCGATCGGCAGAAAATCGTCGGGACCTGGGCGATCCTGTTCGGGGTCGCGCTGCGTCAACCCAATCACCGTTTGATTCTTGCGCTGTGCCTCCAACACCGCAAGCAGCGAAGGCTCGCGCCCAACGAAAATCGGCGAAACCATGTGTGGAAAGATCACCAAATCCCGCAGTGGCAACACAGCGGCTTCAATGATGCCGTTCTCGTCCGGCTCGTGATTGGGAATATGATACAACTCCTCCGTGCGCTGCGAGAGGGTCAGGTCAAAATCTTCTTCATTCCATTCGTTTGGATAAGCCATGCGTTTCCTCATATGACTGCAAGCAACACTTTCACCATGAAGTATTGGTAATTTTCTTCCATGCTTTCATGACTTCCGCGGTCACGAACATCGAACCGGCGGATAAAACAATGCTACCATCTTTTTCGGATAACTCCAAAGCGCGCAGAAGAGCGGCTTCGACGGGATTCACCGCTTCCGACTCCACCTCAGCCTGCCGCGCCAACTCGAGAATTTTCTCCACCTCGAGCGCGCGCGGATGAGCGGCACGTGTGACGAAGAGCCGCTTGATCTTTGGCTTCATCTCTGCCAACATGCCGGGCACATTCTTATCTTCCGACGCGCCGAAGATAAGATAGACCATTTTGCCCGGAAAATACTCCTCCAGTGTTTCGCGCAAGCGGGCGAAGGAGTCCGCGTTGTGTGCCGAGTCGAAAATCACGGGCGGTTCGCGTCTTACCACCTCAAAGCGACCCCGCCATTCGACCTGGGCAAATCCTTTTTGGATGGCTTCGTCTGAGTCCACAAGTCCACTGGCTTTGAGCGCGGCGTAGGTGGTCGCCGCGTTCTCCGCCTGATGGTTACCCAGAAGTGGGATCGAAAGATCAACCATCGAAGAAAACGGGAAAGTGGAAAGACGGAGAATTTGCCCGTCCAAAGATGAGGCGAGCTGTTCAAACCTTACATCCTTCCCCACCAGCGTGAAATCACATCCTCTGAGTTTTGCTACATGGAGAAGGACTTCGAGAGCCTCCTCCTTTTGCGGTGATGACACAACCGGTATACCTGGCTTGATAATGCCGGCTTTCTCCGAGGCGATCTTCGCCAACGTATCGCCCAATACGGCCATGTGATCGTATGAAAGCGACGTAATGACGGAGACCTTCGGGGTGACGACATTTGTCGCGTCCAGCCGCCCGCCCAAGCCGACCTCGATCACTGCCGCGTTGCATCCCTGCCGGGCAAACGCCAGGAGCCCAATTGCCGTAGTAATCTCAAACGTCGTAAGTTTGGGTATCTTCGCTACCTTAGGTTTGACTTCCTCCACCAACTCGATCAGAAACTCATGTGAAATTGGCTTGCCATGGATTCGAATCCGCTCACAGAAGTCCAGGAAATGCGGAGAGGTATATAAACCCGTTTTATATCCCGCCGCTTGCAGTGCGGAGGCACTCAAAGCGCACACTGACCCCTTCCCCTTCGTCCCTGCCACATGGATGATGGGATACTGATTCTGGGGATTTCCCAAAGCATCCATCAGTGCAAACATGCGGTCAAGGTTGAACTCCGCCTTCGCTAATTCGGAGGAGTGTTTCAGGCTATAGTCTACAAAAGAGTAGAGGTAATCGAGGGCTTTTTGATATTCCGTTTCGATGTCCATACAAAGAAATTGTAAATCGCAAATCGAAAATCGTAAATTCAAATATTCCATCTCAGTTTGGAACTCGAGTTTAGACAACAGACTTTACCCTGACCGTTACGTCAGGGTGAGAAAAGCACCTTATCAATCCAATTTCAAGCGGTTTTGGCAGTGGAGACGCCCTTTTTGACCACTTTGTGACGTTCTTTGGGCGTTCTTGA
>DATLZK010000079.1:0-10978 GCA_035574015.1 Anaerolineales bacterium | reverse complement strand
CGGGGGAGTTCTTTTGCGCCTCTGCCAGGCTGATCATGGCTCGCAAGCCGTATTCGCCGCGTTTGGAAAGTCTCATCGTGATTACTCTATAACTTCTATTGACTTAGTCATAGTTTAGCATGTTTCTCGAACCCGTTCAAGATGACTTTCGTCACCCGCGCTCGCCCAGGTCCACAACTTCCACATCCCCCAGCGCCTTGCGGACATCCTCACTCTTCATGATGATTGCCACGTTACGGACTCCCGACCCAAGCGAGACCTCCTCCTCCCTCAAAACCGACGCATCCATCAGGACCCGAACCTGATTCCTCAACCCAAACGGACTCACCGTCCCGATCCGGTATCCCGTCACTTCCAGCACTTCCTCTTCGGTCGCCATCCGCACCCGCGAGCGTTTGACCTGTTGACGCAGTTTCTTCCAGTCCACCTGCGTGCGTCCCGCCATGAGCACCATGACGTATTCTCCAGCCCGCACCTGAAACAGGATACTGCGCACCACCTGTTCCGGTCGCTGGTTTCGGGCAGATGCCGCCTCTTCGAGGCTGGTGACAGGCTGTTCGTGCCGAAAGACGCGGTGAGGAATCCCAAGTCGTTCCAGGGCAATGCTGGCGGGAGGGTTCTGATTGTCCATAAGGTCAGGTGTCATGGATAAAATGTGATTGAGGCGTCTTTCGGGTGGTGTACAATCAACGCCATGTCCAAACTCAAATCGCCTCTCTCGTTGTTTCTGATTTCGGTAATTCTAATCGGTCTGCTGGCGTTATTTGGACCGGAGGAAAAAGCGCTTGGCGCGAATGTGCGGGTCGTGTATCTGCATGGCGCGTGGGTGCTGGCGGCGGAACTGGCATTCCTCGCGGCAGGACTTGCCGGTCTGCTTGCCCTTGTCGCCAGGCGTGAACAGTTCCACCGCTGGTCTGCCGCGCTCGGGCGGACGGGCATCTTCTTCTGGGTGACCTACCTCCCGCTTTCGCTGTGGGCGATGCAAACCAACTGGAACGGACTCTTCCTTGCCGAGCCGCGTTTCCGCCTTGCCCTCATCTTTGCCGTGACGGGCGTCTTGTTGCAGATGGGCTTGTGGCTCATCAACACGGACTGGATCACCTCGCTGGCGAATGTCGTCTATATCGTTGTCCTGCGCGTCGTCTTCGCAAGCGCGGAGAACGTCATGCATCCACCGCCATCGCCAATTTTCAATTCGGGCTTGTGGGAGATCATTGCCTTTTTCATCCTCCTCAACTTGCTGACATGGACAGCAGCATATTTCCTCACTCGCTGGCTCTTATCGCCAATTACCAATAAACCCTCATAATCGCCGTGCGCATCCGCTTCCAACTCCTCATCTTTATGTCACTCCGCACGATCCTGAACACCATGCACAGGATGGTCTATCCATTTCTGGCAGTCTTTGCGCGCGGGCTGGGTGTGGAGATTACAACCCTATCGCAAATAATTGCCGCCCGTAATTTCATCGGTATGCTGGGTCCCTTCTTTGGCCTGATCTCCGATCATCGCGGGCGCAAGTTTGGTCTCCTTGCAGGCATCTCTGTTTTCACGATAGGTATGGGTGCGGTTGCACTTCGCCCGAACCTGTTCACTTTTGGTATTGCCATCACCTGCGCCATTCTCGGCAAATATCTCTTTGACCCTGCGATGCAAGCCTACTTCGGCGACCGCATTCCATATGGACAACGCGGTACAGCACTTGCAGTCACAGAGATGGCATGGTCATTTTCGTTCATCGCCGGCATCCCATTACTGGGGTTACTCATTTCACGCTTCGGATGGAATGCCCCATTCCCTCTTTTGGCAGGACTTGGCATTGTGATGATTGGGGTTATTGGGTGGATGATCCCGCGCGAAGACGCTCACCACAAGCCAACATCTGATACGCGCAAGAATTTTCGCGCCGTGCTGACGAATATCCCCGCCCTGGCAGGGATTTCCATAGCAATATGGGCAAGCGCCGCTAACGAACTCGTCAATCTGATTTTCGGTGTGTGGCTCGAAGATTCATTCGGCTTGAAGATTGCCGCGCTTGCAGGGGCTTCGGCAGTGATTGGCATTTCGGAACTCAGTGGGGAGGGGCTCGTAGCGCTCACCACCGACCGCCTCGGCAAGCCACGCGCATTGGCTCTGGGGATTACAGGCAATATACTGGCATCGTTATTGCTACCCATCGTGGCACACACAGAGATCGGCGCCTTGATCGGCTTGTTTTTGTTCTACATTACATTCGAATACTTAATGGTAAGCCACGTTCCCTTGATGACCGAAATTATGCCGCAAGCGCGCGCCACCTTGCTCTCTTTCAATCTAAGCGGTCACTCGCTAGGACGCATGATCGGCGCGCTGCTTGCTACATTCATTTATGAGCGATTCGGATTTTTCCCTGTGGCGTTAACTGCCATCCTCTTCAATCTTTTCGCGCTGCTTGCCCTCGCTGAACTCACACGAAAACTCGTCATTCTGCCGCGTCTCCTTGCATGGTTTCAGCGCTTCAAAATCAACGCAACATGACAACTCTACTTCTCTACTTGTTTTCCCTCTTCCTTTTCACTCTTGGCTTGTTATGGATTCTTGTCCCTGCATTCTTTGGTCCTCCCTCCATTCCCACAAATCCTGACCGTATACGCAAAGCCCTCCAACTTGCCAATTTACAGCCCGATGAAATCCTGTACGATCTCGGCGCAGGCGACGGGCGCGTACTCCTGATTGCGGCAAGGGAATTTGGCGCGCAAGCCATCGGTATCGAGATCGGACCTGTGCAATGCGCGCTGATCTGGTTGAGAGTCATTATGGGCGGATTGCGAGAGAAGATAAAAATCCGCTGGGGAAATTACCTCAAAGCCGATCTCAGCGCGGCGGACATTGTTTTTGTGTATGCCACATCAAAAGAAATAGCCAAACTGGAATCTCACCTGAAGAAACAAATGAAGCCGGGCGCGCGCCTTGTCTCGATCTCGGCTGATTTTCCCACATGGGAACCATCCGCTTTCGATGACCACGACCTGATCTTCGTTTACAAAATGCCTCCGAAAGAGGGGAGCCTGACGACATATCTCTTGAAACAAGTGAAAGAATAAGCGCTCCAGTATAATTTAGTCCTCTAACCTCTAATTCTCCAACCTCTATGCTCATCCACTCCTCCTCCCAACTCCTCACCCTCGCCGGTGGCCCCCAGCGCGGGCGCGCCCTCGGCACGCTTGGCATTATCGAAGATGGCGCCGTCCTCGTACGCGATGAAAAAATTGTCGCGGTCGGCACCACCGCAGAACTCAAAGCCTCCTATCCCAATGAACCTGTTCTCGACGCGAACGGATGCGTCCTCATGCCTGGCTTTGTAGACCCACACACGCACGTCATTTGGGCTGGAGATCGCGCCAATGAATTCGAAATGAAGATGGCGGGAAAGCCTTATCTGGAGATCCTTGCCGAAGGAGGCGGAATCCTCTCCACGGTCCGCGCGACGCGCACCGCCTCCATCGAATCCCTCATCGCGCAAACGCGCCCGCGTCTCCTCCGCATGTTCGCGCACGGCACCACAACCGTCGAAGCCAAAACGGGCTACGGCTTGCAAACAGCCACTGAACTTCGTTTACTCAAAGCACTGCTTGCCCTCGACGATGAAACACCACTGGACATCGCCTTCACCTTCCTCGGCGCACATGCTATCGCCCCAGAGTATCAAGATGATCCTCAAGGTTATACCGATCTTGTAAGCGAGACGATGCTTCCCATCCTCAAAGAGTGGTGGGAAACACACGCCCCGCGCCGGCCCTTGCCCTTTGTGGATGTCTTTTGCGAAAACAAAGCCTTCACCCTCGAACAATCGCGTCAAATTCTGACCCGCGCTTGCTCGCTGGGATTCCCGATCAAAATCCACGCCGACGAGTTCGACAACCTGGGCGGCGCGTCGCTCGCCGTTGAATTGGGCGCCGTCTCCGCTGACCATCTGGTGAAGACCTCCGACGCCGACATCACCGCCTTGGGAAAATCCGATACGGTGGCTGTGGCACTGCCCTGCACGCCATTTGGACTCGCCGAAAAGGATTACACCCCCGCGCACAAACTGATTGAAGCGAATGCTATCCTTGCCTTAGCCACCGACTGCAACCCTGGCACCTCGTGGAACGAATCCATGCAAATGGCCATCGCGCTGGCATGCCGCTACATGAAACTGACCCCCGCGCAAGCCATCGCGGCTGCCACCATCAACGCCGCACATGCCATTCGCCGCGCCGACACCATCGGCTCCATCGAGGTCGGCAAACAGGCGGACATGCTCATCCTTTCCGTGCCGGACTATCGTCACCTTGGCTACCGCTATGGGACGAACCTTGTCAAGCAAGTCATCAAGCGCGGACAAGTCTATTCGGTGGATATGGGCTATTATCGCACAGCATAGATTTGAAACCACAAAGGCGCGAAGGGTTGCAAAGATTCTTTAGGAGAAAGAAGCAATCGTGGACATCGAGGCAAGCGCCGCGGATGTTATTGACGGTGCAATCAAGGTTCATGAAGCCTCAAGACCCGGATTATTGGAATCGGCTTATCAGCATTGTCACGTTTACAAATTGAGAAAACGCGGTTGGGACGTGGAGACTGAGGTGAAACTTCTCCTAATCTATGAAGACCAGAAAAATTGATGTTGGCTATGAGATTGATGTTGCTCTGTTGCAAATATGGACAAAGGACTGTCGTCGGCTTTGCTTTTCACCCTCACCCCTGCCCCTCTTCCACTGGGAGGGGGTCGGGTGAGAGAAAGCGGCAATGAGTACCCATGTCTATTATCTTCCCAACAGAGCAGATTGATGTTTTTATCAACTGATTGGTTATCGTGGAAAACAAAACGGTCGAATCAATTCTGCCAGTCTATGAAGCACAATGATTGACCTATATGAAACATGGCACAAAACGGTTTGTTCTGAACCTTTCCGGGTAAGTTCACCCCAAAAGGTCTTCTCTTCTCTAATTCTAAAAATCCTTCGCGCTCTTTGCTCTTCGCAGTAAAAACATTCAGGAGATATCCATGCAAATTGACATCATCGGTGTACCCATTGACTTGGGTGCGGATCGGCGCGGTGTGGACATGGGCCCCAGCGCCATCCGCTACGCACAGTTGCACCAGAAATTGAAAAATCTCGGCTACACCCTTCAAGACAAAGGCAACATCGAAGTGCCTATCCAGGAAACATGCGAGATCACAAATCCCCGCCTCAAATATCTTGATTGCATTGTCCCTCTGGCGCGCCGCGTGGCAGGCGCAGTGGCTACTTCCATTCAAGCCGGTCACTTCCCTCTCGTACTGGGCGGGGACCACAGTCTCTCGCTCGGTTCCATTCGCGGTGCGGCGAAACACCGCAAACTAGGCGTCATTTGGATAGATGCCCACGCTGACTTCAACACACATGAAACCACCCCTTCAGGGAACATTCATGGCATGCCCCTTGCCGCGCTGTGCGGACTGGGTGATCCGCGCCTCGTTGCCCTCTGGAACGAAACGCCTCCCGTCCTCGACCCCAGGCGGGTTGCCATTCTTGGCGCGCGCGACCTCGACCCGGGCGAAAAACGATTGCTGAAAGAGGCTGGCGTGATGGTGCAAAGCATGGAACAGATTGATCGTATCGGTATGGTCGCCGCGTTGGAGAAAGCCATCGAACGCGTCACGCGGGACGTGGAAGGAATCTACCTCTCTTTCGATATGGACGCGCTCGACCCGCGTCACGCGCCGGGCGTAGGGACGCCGGTCAACGGCGGCTTGACATTTCGCGAGGCGCATCTCGCCTGTGAAGTCATTGCCGAAAGCGGCCGACTGATCGGTATGGATATGGTTGAAGTGAATCCCATTTTCGATGTGCAAAATCAAACCGCCATACACGCTGTGGAGTTCATCTGCTCAGCGTTGGGCGCGCGCGTGTGGAGCGAATGACCGCCGCGCTCCCACGCGCAAAACCCTCGAGATGGAAATAGGCAAATTTATCGGTAGCAAGTTCGTGTCAAAGAAAGAAGCGGACTTGTCCATCCCATCGAATGCGGCTACAATGTTTGTATGAGCGCTCTATATGGTCCTATCCTCATCGTCGAAGATGTCCCCAATGTACTCGAGTTGCTCGAGGTTACCCTGCGATTCAAAGGGTACTCGGTGCTGACGGCGCGCAACGGTGAGGAGGCACTGGAGGTGATCGCGCGTCAAAAACCCGTGCTGATCATCACCGATATCCTCATGCCCAAACTAGATGGATACGCCCTTGTGCAGAAACTGCGCATCAACCCCGAAACGCGCGCCATTCCGGTCATCTTTCTTTCCGCAACATATGTCACACCCGAAGATAAGGAATTCGCGCTGAGCCTGGGAGCCGCGCGCTTTATCGAGAAGCCCATTGATACCGAAGACTTTCTACTCACTGTTGCCGAACTGGTGACGCAGCAGCCTTTCACTCAACCACAACCTCTCGATATGGAAAAGTTCTACAACGGCTACCGCACACGCCTTGAAAGCAAACTGCGTCACAAAAATACGCAGATCGCACGCGCCGAGCGCCTCTTGCCCACGCTTCCACCAGATCAAAAGCCTGCCTTCGAAGCGTTGCTTCAACAATCCATACGTGATCGCGATGAAATTCAGGCTGAACTCTACGATATTTATAAGACCCTCGATGAACTGAAAAAATAATAACGCAATCCATCCGTGTCCCGAAGAGACGCGTGAATCAGGATCGGTGTAGTGCCCAAATCTTCGGGATGAGTGCCACATCCATTAAGTAGCCATGTCACCTACACTATCTTATCTTGAACGACTGGCCCGCGCCGCGGGTGCAATTTTGCGCGAGGGATATAACAAAGATCATCAAGTGGGATTCAAAGGTGTCATTGATCTGGTGACCGAAGTGGATCACCAGTCAGAAGCCTATCTGCTCGGAGAAATACGGAGGGATTTTCCCGATCACCACATTTTCTCGGAGGAGACAGGCATCATTCAGGGAAATAACGATCACATTTGGTATATTGACCCACTCGATGGAACGGTGAATTACGCTCATCACATTCCAATCTTTTGCGTTTCGATTGCCTACGCCTCTCGCGGCCGCCTCGAACTGGCCGCCGTTTACGAGCCTTTGCGTGATGAAATGTTCACTGCAGAACGCGGTCAAGGCGCCTATCTCAATGGAAAGCGTTTACAGGTTTCAGGTGTCACGGAACTGGAAAAGAGTCTGCTTGTCACGGGGTTTCCCTATGACGCATGGAATACTTCTCAGGATAACTTTGCTAACTTCATTAAGTTCGGTAAGAGGACGCAGGGCGTGCGACGGCTCGGTTCTGCCGCTCTTGATCTTTGCTACGTCGCAGCAGGGCGTTTTGATGGCTTTTGGGAGCTCGCCCTCAAACCTTGGGATGTCGCCGCGGGCGGCTTGATTTGCGAAGAGGCGGGGGCGCGCGTGACCAACGTGAATGGTGAACCCGATTATCTCTCGCCGCCTCAATCCATTGTGGCGGCGGCACCCGGCATCCACGCGCGCATGCTTGAGGTGCTACAGAAAGAAGAATAACTACCAAGCACAAATTTTGTGATGAGATTCAGATGGAAACCGTCCGATTGAGTTGTAAAATGTGAGCAGGCCTGTCTGAATGCCCACCAAACCCATTCCCATCAGCAAGACCAAAATCGTTATTCCCAGTCGTCGTCCAGAGATCCTTTCACGTCCCCGCCTGCTGGAAAGCCTGAAGTCATTTCTGGATAACAAACTCGTGCTGATTCTGGCACCGGCCGGCTACGGTAAGACTTCCCTTTTGATAGACCTCGCGCATCATATTGAGATGCCCGTCTGCTGGCTTTCGCTTGATCCGCTGGATCGGGATCCACAGCGGTTCATGGCTTATTTGATTGCATCGCTGGCAGAGCGTTTTCCGGGGATTGGCGCCGCCTCCCGCATGCAATTGAATCAACTGAAGTCCATCGAGCGCGATGCCGAAGCCTTGTTGATCACACTTACGAATGAAATCTACGATCAGGTCGAGGAAGATTTTCTCCTGATCATTGACGATTATCACTTGATGGATGATGAACCGATCATCTCCATGCTGCTGAACCGTTTTCTGGAACTAGTAGTGGAGAATTGTCACGTCATCCTCTCTTCCCGTACACTGCCTGCCCTCGAGGATGTTACGCTCATGATTGCGCGTGAACAGGTGGCGGGCCTCAGCCATGAGCAATTGGCGTTTCTGCCACGTGAGGTGAAGGCGCTCTATGCCCAAAATTATCACCAGCATCTTTCGGATGAAGCGGCACACGAATTTGTGAAGCAGACAGGGGGATGGATCACGGGCATGATCCTTTCCAATCTGCCTGGCATGCCGCGCGTCTCGGGCATAGATACTTTCGCTTATCTTGGGCATCAAGTGCTGGATATTCAACCGCCGCACATTCGGGAATTTCTCATGCGCACCTCCCTGCCGGAGGAATTCAACGCGCAGTTTTGTGAAATGGTTTTGGGTCCGTTTTATGACGAACCCCAAAACTGGCATGACCTGATGAGCCGGATTCTGGAGAAGAATCTGTTTGTTCTGCCCCTCGAGTCGGATGGACGCTGGTTGCGCTATCATCCCCTCTTCCGTGAGTTTCTGCAAACCCGCCTCAAGGCAGAGCGTCCACATGAAGTGCGCCCTATCCTTGAGCGCATGGTCAAAGCCTATGAAAAAGCAGGCGAATGGGAAAAAGCCTACTATACCTGCAAACAATTGAACGATGTGGAGGCGCTGGCAGACCTGGTCGAGCGCGCCGGCACGCCGATGCTCCAAAGCGCTCTGGTGACCCTCGAAGGCTGGCTCAACAGTCTTCCACCAGCACTCCTTCAAACTCGCCCCGGCTTGATCTCCCTGCGCGGGCCTATTCTGGCCACAAAGGGCGAACTGCAAGAATCGAAGGAATTGTTGGATAAGGCTGTGGCGATGTATCGAAAAAGCAATGATGTGGAAGGTTTGACCATCGCTCTCATCCGCCGGGCTAATACGCTTCGATTGCTAGGAGATTACATTTCGTCACTTGAAGACGTTCAAACAGCATTGCAATTGGCAATATCAAATACATCATTGCAATTTTACTATGCTGAGGCATTGAGACTCAAAGGTCTAAATCTATATCGGTTGGGTGAGTCACGTCAAGCCGTTGAGGCACTGGAACATTCTTTGTCACTTTACTCTGCCATGAATGAAGTCGGGCGAATTCCAATCTTATTAACAGAGACTGGTATGGTTCATGGAGCAGTGGGCGATATTGACTCTGCGCGAAATTCATACCAAAAGGCCCTTAGGATAAAACAAGCAGAAAACGATCTCTTCTCTCAAGCGGACATACTAAACAATCTGGCAGTTCTTTATCACCAGATTGGTGAATACGAACTCGCCTCCGAAACGTTCGAAACTGGACTGGTTTGTGCGCGAAAGAGCCGCAACCGCCGCGCCGAATCGCTTATTCTCGCGGGACTGGGAGATCTCTACAGCGAGGTAGAAATCTTCGATGCGGCCGAGCAAGCCTATCGTCAGGCAGAGGAAGCGGTTGGCAATCTACCGGGCCTCTTCGTCGCCAATTACCTGATCATCGCCAAGGGAATTCTCGCCCTGATGCAGGGTCATCTGGAAAAGGCTGCTCACATCGTCAAAGAGTTTCGCAAAAAAATAAAAAGCAGCCAATCCGCGTATGAACGCGGCTTGTGGGCACTGTTCGAAGGAAAATATCACCTCTTCAAGAATGAGCCTCGAAAGGCTGTACAAAACCTAAAGGAGGGCAAGGAATTCTTTGCGCAGGACGGGCGGGATCTGGAATTGCAGTGGAGCAGGATTTGGCTCGCAGCGGCTTGGAATTGCGCTGGTGAAAAGGAGAATGCTCGTGCCGAGATTCGCGAGGTTCTTTCAGGCGGGCAATTCCCCGATCACGCCCTGCTTGTGGCGATTCGACAGGCAGAGCGCTGGCTAAAAGACTTGCAGGCTGATCCGCTGATCGGAAGACAATGGAGTAATTGGATCGAGAGAGTTCAACGCCTGAACGTGAAATTACCGGTTGTTCGCAGATCTCTTCGCCGACATGCCAGTTTCGTGCAGGTTCCTTCGGCGAGCCTTGTCATCCGTGCCCTCGGAAACCCCGAAGTCATTGTCAACGGCCGAACGGTTGCTATGTCCGATTGGCGCACGCAGTCGGTGCGCGATCTATTTTTCTATTTTCTGTATCGCCAGGAAGCGGTCACCAAGGAACAAATCGGCGCGGCGCTTTGGCCTGAAACCCGTGATGCGCAAGCCTTGAAAGCGCGCTTCAAAAACGAAATCTACCGTCTGAGGCGCGCCGTGAGACGGGATGTCATCGTCTTTGAGGATGAATATTATCGCTTCAACCGGGAACTGGATTACGAGTACGACGTCGAAGCGTTCGATTCACATCTCCAGCGCGCCCGCAAAGCAACCGATCCCGCCGCTCGACTTGAACATCTTCAAAAAGCAGTGGATCTGGTGCGCGGTCCTTATCTTGCTGATGTGGATGCAGAATGGGCAGTCCCCGAAAGAGAGCGCCTCAATCAAGCCTACACCACCGCGCTCGAAGAATTGGCAAATCTGTATTTGGACGCCAATCAATTGGAACGCTGCTTGTCTGTGTGCAATCTTGCACTCAAACAAGATCGCTTTCACGAAGCAATCTATCAGATCGAAATGCGCGCCTATGCTGCGCTGGGAGATCGCATCGCCGTTGCGCGTCGTTATCAGGCCTGCAAGACGGCAATGGAAGAATTGAACCTTCCTCCCTCTGCAGAGACAGAAAGAATCTTCAAGGAATTAACTAGACAAATTTAACGGGGAAAGCCAATTTTTGCATCCTGTTTTGCATCCTGGGTGGGTGTATATATTGGGCATCTTAAAAATCAGAAGTAAAGAGGTGTTCCCATGAAAAACAAACTCGCCCAACTCGCCTACTACGTCGGCAAGATTACCCCCC
>DATLZK010000078.1:0-32278 GCA_035574015.1 Anaerolineales bacterium | reverse complement strand
TTACTTTACCGCCAATGAGCGAGGTCGTTGCAGAGTTGCCGCCTCAGGCGAGCGCACAACAGATTTTGATGCATTTGAAAACCTTGTTCGACGTTCCCTCATCGAAAGGATGATTTTATGACGCGCAGAAGAACAATCTCGAAGGCTCAGGGTGGGGTGATTGCTTTATTGATTGCCGTTCTGCTTCTTGTGTGCAGCGCGTTTTATGCGCTGTTAGGAATAGATCGGAGTGGTCACTCGAATACAGTTACACCCACGCTTACCCCATCGCTTGCGGCTCAAACGGCTACCAATACCCCTTTCCTCCCGAATCCCACCATTACTGATACCGCAGTTTCGAGTCAACCGACTACTTCCTTCACGTGGTGGGAAGTGTATTTTACCGATCCGATTAACTTGAACAATCCGGACAACCTGACTGGTACTGTCGAAGAGAAATTAATCGGCTATATCAATGCCGCGCAGACGAGCATTCACATCGCATCATTTGAATTCGATCTGACCCGCGTGGCTGAGGCACTCATTGCCGCCAAACAGCGCGGCGTGGACGTCCGTTGGGTGACCGACGATGAGCACGGGCTTGAAGCGGATACTGAACCGGGCCATGGTCAATTTGCGATGTTGATGAATGCCGGCATCGAGGTCCGAGATGACTTGGGGCGGTCGGCATTCATGCACAACAAGTTCTGGATCTTCGACCGACAGATCGTTTGGACCGGTTCGACTAACATTACAAAGAGCGCAATTTATACCCAGAATAACAATGTCCTTGTGATTCATTCTCCCGAACTTGCGGCTATCTACGAACGTGAATTCGATGAGATGTGGAATGGGCAGTTTGGAGCGCGTTCGCCTTCTACTCTTTCGGAGCAATCGGTGATCGTGAACGGGACACCAATTCAGGTAATTTTCACCTCAGAGGATCCAGCGCTGGAGACGGTGATTGTTCCACTTGTGCAAAACGCGCAGTCGAGTGTTCGCTTCATGGCGTTCAGTTTTACGGATTTTCCCTTAGCGGATGCCATGATCCAGCGTTCATTGCGGGAGGTAGATGTGGCAGGTGTTTTCGAGTCGTTTGGCAGCGAATCTGAAGCGGCGGAATTGCGAACACTGTTTTGTGCCGGTGTGCCGGTGCGTCAGGATGGAAATAGCGGCTTTCTGCATCACAAGGTTATCATTGTAGATGCGCGCTTCGTGGTGACCGGCTCATTGAATTTTTCAACCCGCGCTGAAACGACCAACGATGAAAACGTAATCGTTGTTGACAATCCCGATATAGCGCGGCTTTACCTTCAGGAGTTCGAACGGGTTTGGGCAATTGCCAAAGTTCCCGATCCGGCAAAGTTCACTTGCCAGTAGGCTTGCTGCGCACCACAAGAACGTTTTTCTGTGACTTCCCTCATAGTATAATGACGCTATGATTTTTTCGACTGACAATTCCATTGTCAGCACCGCCGGTTTTGCGGTTCTTTGAATATAACTGGTCAGTGGCTATCACTGACCAGAATACTTTTTAATCGGAGTGGTTATGAAACTCAGTAAACTTGCTATGGAGATTGTCGAATCTCCCACGCTGGCGTTGAACGAGGAAGCCAGGCTTCTGCGTGAACGCGGCGAAGCAGTCATTCATCTTGGAATCGGCGAGCCAAAGAATCGCACCCCTTTTCATGCGATTCTTGCCTCTGCCGCAAAACTCACCAGTGGAGAAGTGAAATATGTTCCTGCCGACGGCTTGCCATCGCTAAAAAAAGCAGTCATCCGCTACACGGAGGAAAATTACAATCGGCTGGTTGCGCCAGAAAATGTTTTGATTACGAATGGCGCCAAACAGTCTCTCTTCAACATTCTGTACAGCATTCTCAATCCGCAGGACGAGGTGATTATCCTCGCGCCTTATTGGGTCTCGTATCCCGAAATCGTCAAGATGTGCATGGGCAGACCTGTGATTGTGACGCCGGAGGATGGGACGTTCATTCCACGTTATGAAGAGATCGAGAGAGCCGTCACATCCCATACGCGGGCAATCCTTGTCAATAGCCCGAATAATCCTTCCGGTGCAATTTATCCACCCGAATTGATCGAAAAACTTGTGTCTCTTTGTGAGCGCAAGGGGATCTGGTATATCGGCGATGACATTTACCATAAGTTGACATTTGATCGCAATGAGGCTGTCCCGGCCTATCGTTTTACAAAGAGGGATGTCAACGATTCAAATGTCATCATCGTCAATGGTGTGGCAAAGTTATACGGTATGACGGGTTTCCGCGTGGGGTGGGTGATCGGACCGCGTGAACTTGTGCGTGTGATGACAAACGTTACGGCACAGACGACTTCGGGCGTGTCCCCCGTCAGCCAGGCGGCGGCTGAGGGCGCGCTGAACGGCTTGCAGTCTGTGGTGGACGCGCTGCGCTTGCAAATCCAGAATAACCGCGATGTGCTGGTGCAGGAGTTCAAGGCCTTCCGCGGCGCGCGCCTCATCGAGCCCCAGGGAACGTTTTACGCGCTGCCCGATCTGCGTGCGTTTGGTCATGATTCGGTGGAGATTTCAAGATTCCTTTTGAAGAAGGCGTTGGTCGTCACTGTGCCGGGCAAAGAATTCGGCATGGAAGGGCACATCCGCATCTCTTTTTCCGGTTCGGTGAAGGATATTACGGAGGGCATCGAGCGGATTCGCTGGGCGCTTGATCCCACCTCACCCAATGAAATTTATATCGGAGATAGGCGCATGGTGAGGGATTGGTTGTAATGGTCTTCCTCGCCAGGCAAACTGTGTTTTGCTCAGAGGTTTCCTGAAAAAAGTCCTCTTATACGGTGTAGAACCTTGAGGGCTTAGAAAGTGTTTTTTAAAAACCTCGCCTTGTGCAATTTCTCTTCCTCACCCCTTCGCCTCTTTCCGCCGGGAGAGAGGATGGGGGTGAGGATGTGAGAGGGTTTTGGTGTTGGATTCATCGTCAAATCAATGGTGAATTCTCCGCCTTCTGCAAACACTCTTTTACTACCTTAAACTATCCGAAGGAGATTGAATATGAATAATTTGCTGAGTATCAGGACCCCTGCTCAGGCTATCGCGCAGGTCCGCAAGGCGGACTACAACCTCTCGAATCATGGGGTTGGAAATGTACGTCTCGCTTACTGGAATTTGACCATGGAAGCGCTTTATGAGGAAGCGGTCTTTCGTGGGGAGGGGGTCACTGTGGCAGGCGGACCCTTTGTGGTGCATACGGGTAAACATACGGGGCGCTCTGCAAATGACAAGTTTATTGTTCGACACACGGACTCGGAAAACCATATTTGGTGGGGACAATACAATCGTCCCTTTGATAGTGAGAAGTTCGATGCGCTCTACACGCGCCTGTTGGGTTACCTTCAAGGCAAGGATGTCTTTGTGCAAGATGTGTATGTCGGTGCCGATGAAAACTATCGTCTGCCCATTCGCTTTGTCACCGAATATGCATGGCACAGTATGTTCATTCGCAATATGTTCATTCCGCCGCAATCGCTGGAAGAATATAAACGCTTCGTGCCGGACTTTACCGTTATTGCTGCGCCAGGCTTCAAAGCCAACCCCTCGATTGACAACACCAATAGTGAGACGTTCATCATTTTGAACTTCGAGAGAAAACTTGCCATCATTGGCAACACCGCCTACGCAGGCGAGATGAAGAAATCCATCTTTACGCTGTTGAATTATCTGCTCCCTCTGCAGGGTGTACTTTCCATGCACTGCTCGGCGAACGTGAATCCGAATGACCCGAACGATGTGGCTTTGTTCTTCGGATTGAGCGGGACGGGTAAAACTACTCTTTCAGCAGACCCCTCGCGTCGTCTCATTGGGGACGATGAGCACGGCTGGAGCGATGATGGAATCTTCAATTTTGAAGGTGGATGCTATGCAAAGGTGATCGGTCTCTCTGAATCCGCTGAGCCACAGATTTACACAACAACGAAGATGTTTGGCACGATTCTCGAAAATGTCCCTTTTGATCCTGTGACCCGCCTCATTGATCTGGATGATGATTCGATCACCGAAAACACGCGCGCATCCTATCCTTTGGAATTCATTGCTAATGCTGTCCCTGAGAAAAGAGCGGGGCATCCCAAAAACATCATCTTGCTGACGTGTGACGCTAACGGCGTCATGCCCCCCATTGCGCGGCTGACGTCGAATCAGGCTTTGTATCAGTTCATCTCCGGCTATACCGCCAAACTGGCAGGCACGGAAGCGGGGTTGGGAAAGGAGCCGCAGATCACCTTCTCTGCCTGCTTTGGTGGACCGTTCATGGTTCATCACCCCTATAAATACGCTGACCTGTTGAAGCGCAAAATCGAACGACATGGCGTTCGCTGCTGGTTGGTGAATACAGGGTGGGTGGGTGGTCCGTATGGCGTGGGCAGTCGCATTTCTATTCGACATACCCGCGCCCTCTTGAGCGCGGCTTTGAATGGAGAACTCAACTCGGTGAGTTACAGGCGCGATCCTGTCTTTGGCTTTGAGGTGCCGCGGCACTGTCCCGGCGTGCCGGAGGAAGTTCTCGATCCTTCCTCTTCATGGAGCGATAAAGCGGAATACGAACGACGCTATCGGGATCTGGCGATGCGCTTCAAACAGAACTTTGCAAAGTTCGAAGATCAAACTCCTCGTGAGGTCATCGAAGCGGGACCGATGGTGTGAGGTGTTGCCGGAATTACACAGCCGCCATGATGATTGGCGGCTGTGTATCTCTTACTCCATCGCCAGCACATGCCGCGCGATGACTAGCCTCTGAATCTCACTCGTCCCCTCACCGATGGTCATCAACCTCGCGTCGCGATAAATTCTCTCCACCGGATACTCGCTGGAATACCCATATCCGCCGTGAATTTGAATGGCATTTCGGCAGACGCGTTCCGCCATTTCTGTGGCGAACATTTTTGCCATGGCGGCTTCTTTGTTATAAGGCCGTCCTTGCTCCTTCAACCACGCGGCTTTGTAGACCATTGCCCGCGCCGCTTCGATCTCGGTCGCGGCATCTGCCAGCATCCATTGAATGGCTTGATACTCGGCAATGGCTTTGCCAAAGGCTTTGCGCTCCCTGGCATAGTGGACTGCGTATTCGAACGCGGCTTGTGCAAGCCCAATCGAGATTGCACCGATTCCGATTCGCCCCCCATCGAGCGTGGCGAGGGTTTGCTGAAGCCCTTTCCCCTCTTCACCGATCAGGTTCTCTAACGGAACGCGCACGTCTTCATAGGTCACCGCATGAGTGGGAGAGCCATGCAGACCCATTTTCTTTTCCGCGGGACCGATCTTAAGTCCAGGTGTGTTCGTCGGCACAAGGATTTGACTGAGTGAGCGCGACCCGCCTCGCGGGTCCGTGCGCACGAGCGTGATGATATATTCCGCGATAGAGGCGTTCGTACACCACATCTTTGCGCCGTTGATGATCCATTCATTGCCGCTTTTGATTGCCCTGGTCATCACGCCGCCTTGCAAATCGGAACCGGCGCCCGGCTCTGTGAGCGCGAGCGCGGCGAGTTTATGCTGCCCATTTGAAACAAGTGGCAGCCATTTCTTTTTGAGTTCTTCGCTTCCGAACAGGACGATGGGCGCTGTGCCGAGTCCGTTATGCGCGGCGATAGAGAGCGCGGTCGAGCCGCAGCCCCAACCGAGTTCCTCGAGCGCAAGTGCGGCGCTGACCGCGTCCACGCCTGCTCCACCATACTCTTCCGGGATGTTCAATCCCAACAAACCAAGTGGCCCCATCTTGCGCACTGCTTCCCAGTTGAATTCGCCGCTTACGTCCACCTCATGTGCTTTGGGGCGCACCTCCTTCTCGACGAATTCATGAACGGTCTTTTTCCAGATTCTTTGTTCTTCGTTTAGGTCAAAGTTCATGAGTTTCCCTTCGATGTGAAATAGATTCTGTTTGCGCAAGGCAGAGAACGCCGAAAAAGTCTCTGCTACCCGGCATCTCTACAGTAGAGTTTCTCACTTGAGCCACCTATCCTAACTAAAGTGACGATTCATTTCATTGCATTTCGATATTCTTCCAGCAGAATGCGCGCTGCCTCAGCCTGCTCCTTCGAGACGAAGAGCTGCACACGCCCGAGGCCGTTCACGGTCACAGGGTAGATGTAATGCCCCACCGCCTCCTGAAAAAGTTCTACGTCAATATCATGTGCTTGGAAGTAGGTTTTGAGCAATTCTGCCTCCAGCCGTCCTTGCACTTCGGTCAATAGTTCCCATTTGAGTTCATCCATTTTTGTTCTCCCGAGGCGGTTTCATTTACCAAAAGATGATGAACAAAACTGTCCAAATTGTGCTGACGATCAACTGGCGGATGCCAATGCGCGTCGGTTTCCATCCGATGGCGGGATGTGTGATGCCCCACAGGGTCTCGCCCCATTGAACCAGGTACGGGATGAAGAGAAAGCGCGGTAAAACGGAAATAAGCCCAAGGCTTAGCACCGAAGCGAGATTGAAGGAGGTGTACAGCGCGGCGCGGAATCCCGTCTTCCATAATTCGCTTCGCGCGGGGACCTCTGTCCACTCCCGCTGTTCGAGCCTCAGGTATGTGTAAACAATGGACGCGGCCGTCTGAAACCAGACGAGAATCCACAGCCACCAACCTGTGGGGTTATACTGACCGATGCCTACCCAATACGCGGCAGGAGCGGCAAGCGATAAGACCCCGGTGGCGATGATTTCCACATTGATTTGCCTGCGTTCTTCGCGTTTGCTCACCAGCCACAAATGCCATGCAAAGACCGGCAGAGCGGGAACAGCAAGATAGAGAAGAAAACCGAAGCCGTTTGCGAGCAGGCCGATCAGTGCTATCAATGCCACGAGGAGGTAAAACGTGAACCAAAAGCGTGCCGCCGCGAGTTCTTCTCTGCTTCGGCGCCCAGAGTAAATTTTGACGAGCATGATGGCAGGTTGGCGAAGCATGAATGTGGACATGGCGGCTATGAATAAACTGAGGGTGGCGAGGGTGAATGTTTGACTGGCAAAGATGCCAATCAGCAGAGGGCTGAGAATAAATACCCACGAACCGTGATCCTGGGGAATAGCAATGTGTTTGCGAAAGAGACGCTGGTGCATGCCTGTATTATAGTGTATTCGACTGCCTGGGTAAGTAGGGTGAGTTTTGGATAGATGGTTTGAGGTAAAAGTGCTCTCCCTCACCCCTTCACCCCTCTCCCACTGGGAGAGGGGGCGGGGGTGAGGGGAATGGCGGAGCGGCACGAGGCATGAGCGCTTGTTTGCAACGGAACGAAGCGGAAAATTTGCCACCAAGTTACTCAGTGATGAAAAGTGCTCCTCCCTAGCTGGCGTTATGTTAAAATCCGCGTGGTTTTTATGTTCAAGAATCGGTTCTTTGCCTTTTTGAAGGTTCTTCCTGAAGAAAGGCGCATGGTGTTTTTGACGGCGGCGCTCTTTCTCTGTCTTCAAGCGGGGCAGGGGCTTGGGGAGAACGCCGCCTCAGCGTTGTTTTTGTCTTCGTTCGATGTGAAGAAACTGCTTCCCTATCTGTACATGGGATTAGGGGGGTGGGGATTCGTTGCCATCATGGCGTATTCGGCGGCGTTAAGTCGTTTTCAAAATTCCAGCGTCGTGGTCAATTTACTTGCTGGGTCCGCCTTATTGTTTGGAGTGGAGTGGCTGGCGATTTTGTGGTTTGGTAGTTCGTTCTATTCTTTGCTTTGGCTGACCACACGTTGTGCAGGCGTGGTGTTGGGTGCTTTATTGTGGACGGTAGCAGGCGAAGTGTGCGACGCGCGGCAGGCAAAGCGTTTATTTCCGTTATTTGCCAGTGTGGGAATTTTAGGAAGTATTGTGGGAAATTTGCTGGCGGGAGCCGCAGCCTCTCTCCTCGGAAAGGAAAGTCCGGTATTTCTGTATGCTCTCTTTCTGGGAGGGGGATTCTGGCTGGCGCGTCGAATTGCGGAAGCCTATTTTCGCGTGGAAACAGAAGCCGCGAAATCCTTCAATCCGTTCAACGATATGAAGGCGGGCTACGAGTTCACCCGTACCTCTCCTCTTTTCGGATTGATTGCGCTGAGTTCAATTTTGGGCTCGGTACTATTCTTTTCAGTTGAATTTCCGTTCAACGAGCGCTTGGCCAGCGCATTTCCGAACGACGCGGAAGGTTTGGCAATTTTTCAAGGTGTGCTCAACAGCGCCACCACCGCGGCGACGTTTCTGGTTTCCCTTTTGCTGGCAAATCGTTTTTATCTGCGCTTCGGAATTGTCAACGGCGTTTTACTCATGCCGCTTGCTTATCTCCTTGCCTACGCCCTCTTCTTCGTCTTCTTCGATTTGAGAGGTGCGATTGGCGCGCGCATGTTGCAATTGGTGACGTTAAACGGCCTCGTGAGTACAGCCTGGAATGCCCTCTTCAATGTAGTGCCGCTCGAACGACGCGGACAGGTGCTTGCCTTCAACACGGGTGTTTCGCAATCGGGGATGGTGCTTTCGGGGATATTGATTTTGCTCAGCGGCATTGTTTTATCAGATGTGCGTATCGTTTTGCTGTTGGGGGCAGTCACCGCGCTGCTGGTCATTCGTCCCATGCTCAAGATGCGAGCGGCCTATAGTGATGCACTGCTCAGCGCCTTGCGCGCCGGACGCACAGAAGTTTTCAGCGATGAGGAAGAAGCCTTCTCCGGCTTCAAAAATGATCCCGATGCGCTGCAAACCATTCTAAAGGCGTTGCGTGATGCGCGGGTGAACACACGTCGCCTCGCAACAGAAATGCTTGCGAAGATGGAAAATCCTCTTGCTATACCGGGTTTGGTAGAGCGTCTCTCCGATGAGGATGCGGGCGTGCGCGCCGCGGCAATCCGTGCGCTTTCGGACCTGAAAGCGCGCTCGGCGTTCGGGAAGATCGTTTTGGGATTGGATGATCCTTCGGACGAAGTGCGAGAGGCGACTCTCGCTTCTCTGCCGCGACTTGGGGTGGATTCCTCACCCGAACTGATTCGCGTCCTCGAACGTTTACTGAAAGAGCGTAACCTTCGTATCTGCGCGCAGGCGGCTGTGGTGTTGATTCACCTCGGTGCAGAGAAAAAAGCCAGATTGGTTCTGGTCCGGTTGATGAAGGACGAAGATGTAAACCATCGTCGGCTTGCGCTCGAAGCGTATGAGCGCATCCTCTCAAATGCGGATGATTTGCGGAAAGTGGATGAGGGCCTCGTATTGAAGGCTTTGAACGATCCATCGCCGGTGGTTCGACGTGGAGCGGTTCGCGTTGCCACGCGGTTATTGAACGAAGTAGGGCCTACCTCCCTTGTGAAGTGTTTGTTCGATGAAGATAGCGGGGTAAGGCGCCTCGCGGCTGAAGCCCTGAAGCAGACTTGGACGGAGACGCGAAGCATGGTGCTTCGTCTGCTTGCTGAGGAGAGGGATGGGAAGGTTCTCTCAAGTCTCCTGGATTCAATTCCCCCTGGAGATGCAGAGACATTCGATATATTGCAATCTTACATCCGATGGGAAGTGACGCAGATTCGATATCTTCGTTCGCTGCTTTCGGTGCTGCCTGCCGCAGGACGTATCTCGGTATTGCTGCGCGAGACGCTGCAGCATCGCGAGACACTGGGTGAGGGAAGGTTGATCAAGGCGGTAGGGTTATTTGGCAATCCGCGCGCCATGGAGTTGGTACGAAAGGGCTTAAATGCAGGAAGCAGTGAGCGTGCCGCGGCGCTCGAAGCGCTCGAGATGCTGGGCGATAAGGAAATTACTCTTGAAGTTTTGCCGATTCTGGATCGCGCCGGCGTCTTTCAAGAAGATGGGATACAGCCAATCCATCTCAGCGATGCGCTCTCCGCTCTGTTGACTGATGAAGATGGGTGGCTTCGTGCACTTGCCGCGCGTGTGGTTGCCGAGATCGGTTTGCGGGATTTTATTCCCGCCTTGAAAAAATTGCGGCGCGATCCGCTTCCACTCGTGAGAGAAGCAGCGCGCGACGCGCTGACAAGAATGGATGGAAAGCCCATGAAAACTCTCAAAACCTTATCTACGCTTGACCGTGTTTTGCTTTTGCGCGAGGTGCCGATCTTCTCGCGCCTTTCCCCGGAAGATTTGGAGCGCATAGCGGGAGTTGCCCAGGAGCAGTTGTTCCCTCCACATTCTGTGATTTGCCGAGAAGGCGAACCGGGCGATTCGCTTTTCATTATTGCCGCTGGCAGGGTGGAGGTGGTGAAGCAGACGAAGAGGGGTGAGAAAGTCCTTGCTGTGCGACAGGTGGGTGAGTTCGTCGGTGAAATGGCGATTCTCGAATCGTCCATGCGTTCAGCCACGCTGCGTGCAGTGGATGAGGTGCGCGTGCTGACCATAGATGGCGATGCCTTTAAATCTATTTTGATGGATCGCCCTGAGGTGGCAATTGCGGTGTTGAAGAGTATGTCCAGCCGTGTGCGCGATTTGAACGAACGCGTGAGGACGTGGGTCTGACAATTAAACTGAGAGGAGCAGAGAGCATGGCGAACAAAAAGAAGATCGAAGAGCGAGAAAAAGCGAGACAAGCCAAAAAGACCGAAAGGATGATCCAGATTATCGGTGTCGCGATTCTGGTTCTGATTTCCATCGGGATTCTCTGGGTGGTGTTGCCGGGGTTGAGTTCCAAGGTTGACGAGACGCCGCGTACGACTCGCAAGCAATACAATTCTTATCCTCCCATGGTAATTGATGTGAATAAGAAATACTTCGCAACCGTCAAGATGACCAAAGGTGGAGAGTTTGTCATTCAATTGTTTCCCGATAAGGCGCCGAAGACGGTGAATAATTTTGTCTTTCTGGCGCGTGAGGGATTTTATGACGGCACGACTTTTCATCGCGTGCTGGAGGGGTTTATGGCGCAGGGCGGTGATCCGACTGGCACAGGCACGGGGGGGCCTGGTTATCAGTTCGAAAATGAGGATAACGACTTGACTTTTGACAAGGCGGGCGTAGTGGCGATGGCGAATGCAGGCAGAGATACAAACGGAAGCCAATTCTTTATTACCTTTGGGCCTGCACCTCATTTGAACGGTGGATATACCATCTTCGGGCAAGTCATCGAAGGGATGGAGGTGGTCAATGGGCTGACGCGCCGCGATCCAGCTGAGTTCCCAACTTATCCGGGCGATGCAATTGAGACAATTGTGATTCGAGAGGAGTGAAAAGAGAAAGGAAGTTGAAATGAGTTGGGGGTGAGGGTAGGTAACCTCTGTTACTTACCCACACCCTCCGCCGGATTTGTCACGTTTGAGTTGGAGTTGGATCTTGGCTTCGAATTCCAAATCTTCATAAGTGATGGGGTCAGGGGAAGAGGAGGTGTAGCGGTCGCCCAAAGCCGCGGGGAAGATGTAGCCTAATTCGTCCTCACCCGCTTTCGGGTTGGGTTGAAGCGAGAGGTCATCCTTGCCAAAGAACGCGATCCAGTTATTGATTCCACCTTCAAGGATGTAAACATTTGGCACACCGGAAGCGACCAGCGTCTTCCATGCCTGGATGGCGGCAGTCTCGCCGTTGCTCATCAAGATGAAAGCGGTGTTGGTGGGCGGTTCACTTAACAAGAGGGGAATGGCTTCCTCGATGCGTTCCAGTGGAATGTTGACTGCTCCTTCGATGTGGTAAAGGTTGTAATCGGCTTCGGCGCGCACATCGAGATAAATTGGATTCATCGCCTGATTGTATTTGGCTTTGAACGCCTCAGCCGGAGAAACAAAGACAAGGCGTTCTGCAAGCATTTGGTCGGCCGTGTAAGTGCGGGTGGTGATGATAGGTTCACCGTTCAATTGTGGAACGGTTTCTGTACGGGTAAAGGTAAGTTTGTTATAGCGCTCTTCGAGGGTAGGCTCGCCAATGAGCAGAACTGCGACAGCCAAGACAAGTAAAACGACCGCGCCAAGTATCCGCAGTTTGGGTTCGCGGCGCATGTCTTTTTTGCCGATGATGCGTTCGAGTTGCTCTGCGCCCCAGAACATGAAGAGTGCCATCAACACTACGAGCAATACGACTGTGCCTTTGGAAATACCGAAGACCTCATCCAATGTAATCCGCCCGTAGTAGCCAGCCGTGTTGTACCAATGGTCGAAAAGTGGTTCGGTCTCTGCGAAGAGCGCCGCGCCGACGAAGCCGCCGAGCATGAAGAACATGCCGTCAATCTTGCCGGTTGAGGCAGATGCCAGTGAAGTCGTCGGACAAAAACCACCGATGATAAACCCGACGCCCATGATCAGCCCGCCCAGAATGCCCGACCACAAATATGTGGGATTGACCCACACTTGACCGAAGTCGAGGATCCCCAAGCCCACGGCGCCAAAGAGTAGTACCATCGCTGTTACAATGGCGGTGAACATCACTTTGAGAACGGTCAGTTCCTTGAAGTAAAACTGTGCGGCGAGTTTGCGCGAATCGCCAAAGCCGGACATTTCGAGGGTAAAACCGAAGGCAAAGCCAATCAATCCGAAGGCGGCGTAGAAATACCATGGGTGGGGCGTAGTGGCTGTATTGAAAACCTGTAGTGGGAAGTTCATCGTACATCTCCTTTTGCGTAGCGGCGTTTTCTAAGCCAAGCGCACAAGAGGATACAAACTATGCATTTTCAGTTCCACAACTTTCTGACGAAGTATGCCAGTCCGTACGCGCCAGCAAAGATAGCAAACATAATTGCCCAGGAGCCGGCGGCAAGAGTGGCTCCGCCGGATAATGCCTGCCCGGAAGTGCAACCTCGCGCCATGCGCGCACCGTAAAGGAAAAGTGCGCCTCCTAGAAATGCCATCAGCCAGCGTGTGCGATCCGAGATGTGCGGACCGCGTGTGGTGGTGAATTTGAGGCGTCCATTGAGCCAACCTGAGGCAAACCCACCCAGCAACGCGCCGAAGAAGACCGGCACGATCCAATCGTCAAGCGGGTTTTTATCTCCGCCTGCCAGTTTCAAGAGGTAGGGATTAGTATCTACATGGGAGGGGGAGAGGGTGTCCACAATGAGTGCATCAATGCGACTGGTTGCGCCGGACGAGCCGAGCCCGTTGCCGGTAAGGAAGAAAGCAAGGAACAGCACGATGCCCAAAATCACGCCGCCCAGGTAAGGATGGACATATGGCTTTTCGGGACGATGGAGAAAGTTTTTCTTGGTAACAGGAGCAGTGGTCATATTAATTCTCCTTCTTCTTTTCATGCGATGCTGCCTCGTTGGTTTCTTGCGTATGGTGTTCATGCACTTCCACCTCTTCCCAGCCGGTTATCATGGCGCGCATGGCTTCGAGGGGTGTTGTGCCAGTGGTGGTCATATAAATGTGGACAAGGATGAAGGTTCCAAACATCCATGCCACGAATGAATGGAACGGTGCAAGGAAGGGTAGCCCACCGAGTGCATTGGCAAAGACAGGAATTTTTTGAACACCCCACATCAGCGCGCCGGTGAGGATTTGCAGTGGCAGCAGCACATTCAAAATCATGAAATACGTTGCTTTTTGAATCGGATTCATGCGGCTATCGGGTCGTTTCTCGAATGGGTGTGGTTCGCCTTTGAAGATTCCACGCAGGTAATACTTTGCTTGCACAATTGCATCATCGAAGAATCCATAGGGACGCGGGATGAACTCGCGAATGCGTCCCGTTGTCAGGTGATAGAACAGCGAGAGCACTGCGTTGATGACCAGCAGCACGGCTATAACGTTGTGCACTGTAACGACATGGCGGAATGAGAAAACGCCAAAGATATCTGGCCTGTGAATGATCAAACCTGTGAAGAGTAAGATGACAATGGATGTGCTTTGAAGCCAATGCCAGAAGCGACGATAGGACTCATACATGTAAATTCTTTCGGTTCTCGCGTGACCTTTGGCCTGCTTCCGCGATGACAGGACTCTCAGCGTCCCATGTGTTAGCACACCCAACAGCGCGCCGACGAATAGTAGCGCGCCAAGCCGGTCAACCCAGTCAACGCGGCTGAAGCCGAAGAGGTATAGCCGGTCATTGGCTGGAGTGGGGCGGTAATATATTGCGCCGTCACTTCCCTGAATAATTTCACCGCTTGCCCGAACGTTGTTTGTTGTGTCGAATTGTGGAAGGGTTCCATTTGGCGCATAGTCAGATAACTTGATCGGCTGTGCAAGGCGTGAAGTGTCGCTGTGGCAAACCTTGCAGTCGTTGATCGCCTCCTCGCCGCGTGCAACATTGTGGTTGATGCTGTATGGTTGAACTAGCCCCTCGATGTGGGGGTTATTCAAGCCGAGTGAGGCAAGTTTGCTTTTGACGATTTCCTCTTTGGCAGGTGTGTCAATGATGAGTTCCTCCTCGGTCAATACCTTATCTTTGTTGGTGTCGAAAACAGAAACAATGTCGGACGCGTATTTGCCGTTTTCGAGGAAGACGGCTTCCAGGTCGAGGAGACGAACCGGGCGCTTGTTGCCGTTTGCATCCTCATAGACCCAGTAATAAGAGGTAATCAAATTGTAGGGCGCAAGCAATTGTGTCCCATCAACATTCACGCGATTCAGCACAACAGGCTCGAAACCGGTGACCAGATGGCTGACAGTCATCGGTATGTTGAGTCCTGCCGTTTGTATGGCGGGCTGTTGCTCGATGCCGCGACAGGTTGTGGTGATCGGTGTGAGGTTTGTTTTGATGACTGTCCAATCGTAAGTTTGAATGGCGGGTGCGTAGAGTTTGGGGATGTGACAGGTTTCGCAGGCAATGACTGCTGTGTGTCTATCAATATAGGGGAGCCAGTTCGCGTGGCTTTTGTTTGCATCGTGACAGGATTCGCATCGCCGCATGGTGCCTTTGAGTTCAGGGTCAGCGTTGTATTGCGCGCTTTGCCCGCGTGCAAAGTTGTGGTCGGGTCGCTGTAAATATTCCCCGATTTCCAGCGTGCGCGGGTCATAGAGGAGATGCGGCGGATTGGCTTCTGGTGTATCGAGGGCGCGCGCTGGATTGTTCGGCGAGAAGTGACAGTCAGTGCATTGGAGTTGCCGTTCAGCGTGAATATCCCATGCGCGCGAGAGGGTTTCTTTGTTGGCAATGTTCATTCCAGATTCGGAGATGCGCTGGGGGGAAATAACTTGGCCGGTGGTGGCAGTTTCCCAATTGCAGGCTTCGAGGACAAGTGGCACATCGAAGTCTGTATGCACTACACCATGGCAAGCTGCACAGTTTTCGTTTGTTGGGTCCTGAATGCTCAACACTTCACTTTTGACTTCCCCCAGGTCGTTGAAAGCCTCTGCATTCCATGCCCAGCCTTCGTCGGTTTGAATGACCACCAGGCCCAGTAGGGTGGCTGTGTTGGCTTCGCCGAATTTACCTGCTCGAATGGCTTTGATGCGTGCTTCGTTGTTGGGTTTTTCAAGGTGACAGAGGAAGCAGTTCATTTCCATTGTGCCGGAGGCGTTCCAATCCCAGGCTTCAATTTTTCTGTTCTTGTTCAGGATAGCGGTTTCATAGTTTTGGGAATTGGGGGAAAGCGCCTCGAGTGGTTGTCCGCTGCGCGAGGTGGTGGCAGGCCCACCGCCAACGACGCGGTCGCCGAAGAGCATGAGCCATTCGGGTGTACCAAGATCGAAACGTTCGTCACCGGCTTGAGAGAGATACCGATAGGTGAGTGGATTCCATTTACCAAAAGTGCCTGGACCAGCATTGAGGTCGGTGGTAGGTTGGTAATCGCTTAGGCCGAGGTCGGCATGAAAGGCGTGTGAAGCGATGAAATCCGTGTCGTGGCATTGTCCACAGGTTTTCATCGTAGAGACTGCTTTGCCTGAGATCAGTACATTTTCTCCGTTTTTGTCGAGCAGGGGAAAGTCTGGGTGAAGAGGAGAGGCTTGTAGCACGGAATCCGCTGCGGGCGTGGCAAGAACCGTGCGAATGCCGATGACCAGGACAAGGATCAGAAATATGCTTATGATGATGAGGATGTGTCGCTTCATGTTATTTTCTCCCACCCCATTCGATGGGGTCGCCGGGGTAGCCGAGTGCCTGCCAGTCAAGGCGCCCAGTTTCGCTATGACATTCGCTGCATTGCAAAGCGTTTGAGGCGGGCTGTACCATATGGGTGGTGGGCCAATACATGTAGGTAGTTGCAAAGTCATATTGACCACTGTACGCAAGCCCGGTAATGGGGGCGGCAAGTTCAAAAGCACGATCCCAATCGAAGGTAGTCCAGAACCCGCCTTGGCCGGAAGTGATGGGTTGAAGTAGATATTTGTTCACGACATCATAGGGTTGTCGTGCAATATGCAACTTGAAAGGAAAGATTTTGGCGGTGGGATCGTTGATATTGCCCGCAGGTTTATTGATGTAAGTGATTCCATTCGGATCAATTTTGTCGCCGAGAATATAACGATATTCGTTGTTGCCGTTGAACCAGAGATAGGTTGGCGCAAAGTTTTTATCGTAGACGAACTCGCCTTTAATCTTTAGATACGTAAAGTGATCATCTTTGCGTCCTTCTTGACCTGCTTTTGACCAATCCCAATAGACCTTGGTTGGATCCTCGAGGGCGAGGGCAGGGATGTGACAGGTCTGGCAAGCGACAGAGGCGAGATGGGTGTTGATGCGTTCGTCCGTGTGTTGTTGATTGATATGGCATTGTTCGCAAGAGACTTGTTCTTTTGGGTCAATGGTGTAATTATCGGCCAACATGCGGCCAAGGATTTGATGATCTTTCGTCCAATGGCAATCGGTGCATTGCATGTTCAATTCGCCGCCCATGTGGACATCGAGCGCCTCACTGGGGAAGTAGAGGCTTTCATCGAGATCGCCATGTTTGACGCCGTTACCACCCCCGCCGTCGAAGTGGCATTTGCCGCAGTTTTCGCGAGTGGGGGCGCGCACACTTTTGGCTGCTGCAAGCAGGTCAACCCCTTGGGCAGGGTTACCGTAGTCACCTTTCCCGTAAATTCCCATGTCGGCATGACAGGCAAGACAATCCACGTTTTCCGGGTTAGTCAATGCGGCTTCGCGTCCCTGTTCCCAGCCATACCCTGCATGGCAGGACATGCACTTGTTTTCATTGCCTTGTGTGCCAATGCAGAAATTGTTGATCTGGTTGATTTTGCCGATGGTCACTTCCTCGTCACGCCAGGGGACATCGAAGGCTCGCGATTCCCATGTCCAATGTGTGGTTTTCATCACCTGCGCCGCGGCGTCCGGGTGACATTCGAGGCAGGCGTGGGTTACATCCTGCCCTCTTTTGAAGTCACCTTTGACAATGTCGCTGTGATCCACGTGGACGGGTTTGGCAGGGAGGTACTCTGCGGGATTGGCCTTGGTGGGTGTGCGCGGGAGGAAATAGAGGATGGGGAGGACGATTAGCAAAAGAATGCCGATCAAGCCTGCAATCCAGATGGGGAAGTGTCTTCGCGGGTGTGATGAGGAATGTTGATCCATACATTCTCCTAGGTGAGTTCGTTGACAAGGCTGGCGCGTTCGTTCAGACGATCGCGCATGGCAGAACGAAGCAGATCCATGGCCTGAATAATGCGGTGATCTGCAAGGCGATAGATAATCACTGTGCCTTGCCTTTCCGTTGTCACCAGCCCACGTTCGCGCAATACCTTGAGGTGCCGCGAGGTAGTGGGTTGAGGCACGCCCAGTTCGTGGGTCAATTCGGTGACGTTCATGGGTCTTTCATTCAATGCGTACAGGATAAAAATGCGCGTCGGGTCTGATAAGGCAAAACAGAAATCCGCTTCGAGTTGAATGATTTCTTGTTTTAGTGCCTGATTGATCATCTTCCACTCCTATATGCGAATAAACGAATATATGTCTGCCAATATCATATATTTGTGAATGATTTCACACTAGTGCCAGGCGTCATATTTGACTTTGTTGAATGTCATGGAATCAAAAAGAGCGACTCGACTGAGTCGCTCTTCGCTTCACTGCTGGACCTGAAGCGAGTCCGCTTCGATCTGCTTGAGTTTACGCCTCAGGCGTACAACCCCCAATCGAGCGCCGAAGGATCCTCCATCATCGAAAAATCCCACATCTCCATGCCCATTTCGATGGTGACCGGCATATTCAATCCTTCCACAGCCTTGGCTTTGGTCATCTCGATCATGGCGGGACCGTAGGGGCAGAAGGGGGTGGTGAGGATCATTTTCATGCGGGCAATGCCGTCTTCGATCCGCACATCGCGAATCAACCCTAATTGAATGATGTTCAAGCCGATTTCAGGGTCTACCACCTCTGCCAGTTTTTCACGCAAAGGCTGCACTTTATCGGGATGCGTTTCGTGGATGGTCCACTTGATTTGGTTTACGGTTTCTTCAGTCATGATTCCTCAGTTCGGTTCTCAGTTTTTTCCGCTTGCATTAACCACATACGTACATTGTGTGCCACCATTCAGGATGCATTGTACTTTGTTGGCAGGAATCGCCAACATCTTGGAGATCAACGTCTGATCCACGGTGCAGACTTCGGGATGCGCGACGCCGATTTGATAGTACGGGCAGGAGATTTCATGGATTTGATATTCATTGCCCTTCTTTTCCCATTCCACCGTGAAGCCTTCCTGGGCAAGCAGTTCTTTGACCAGTTCCAAACGCTCCTCGATGCTGAGGTTTTGCACCTGGCTGGCATATTTACTTGCCAGGTCTTCAGCCATTTGGTAAAAGAGGGCGGTCACGGTGGATGCCGGCATGGTTTCCTTCAATTGTGCCAGCAAGCGAGTGGTCAGACGAAAGTATTTGGTTGGGAAACGCTCCAGTCCCTCTTCGGTCAGCGAGTAGACCATGCGTGGGCGACCCACCCCATGACGAACCTCCTCCGCCTGAATCAAGCCCTCCATCTGCAAGTTTGTCAGATGGTGCCGGACGGAGATTGGGTTGATGCCCACTGCCTCGGCGATTTCGTTGATGGTGATTTTCGGACGCCGAAGCAGGGTTTGAAGTATCTTGTCTTTCGTGCTTTTCATGGGCGGGAGTATAACAATGGAAGGCGACTTTGTCAATATTTAAGAAAAATATGATAAATATTGACTTTTCCATTCGACCCTGCTATAATGCCGCCGCAATCATAAAAGCGCTAATTCATCGTTGGAGTAATTGGCGTGATCAGATCAGGTTCGTTTGGGAAACGAACAGTATAAAAAATCAGGAGCAAAATACGCATGTCACAACTGGAAATCAAAAATCTACATGTCGCTGTCGAGGGAAATGAAATCCTCAAAGGAGTTAACCTGACTGTGGAGCAGGGCAAGGTCCATGCTATCATGGGGCCGAACGGGACGGGAAAATCTACACTGGCTTATACGCTGATGGGACACCCGTCTTATACGGTCACAGAGGGTGAGGTGATTTTCAAAGGACAAAACATCCTCGAACTGGAACCGGATGAACGCTCCCGCTTGGGATTGTTCCTTGCATTTCAATATCCCGTTGCTATCCCTGGGGTGACGGTGGCGAACTTTCTTCGCACCGCCATCAACGCCCGCCGCCGCGCGGTCAACCCGGAGGATAAAGGCATCCCCATCCCTGAATTCCGCAAACTGCTCAAGGAGAAGATGGACCTGCTCAAGATGGATCACAGTTTTGCAGGTCGCTATCTCAATGATGGTTTCTCCGGCGGCGAAAAGAAGCGCGCAGAGATTTTGCAGTTGGCGGTTCTCCAGCCGGAGATTGCCATTCTGGATGAGACCGATTCGGGTCTGGACATTGACGCGCTGCGCATCGTTGCAGATGGTGTCAATGCATTGATGAATAAAGATATGGGCGTGCTGGTCATCACGCATTACCAGCGCTTGCTCAATTACATCAAACCCGATTACGTCCATGTAATGCTGGACGGACGCATTGTCGAATCCGGCGGCCCCGATCTTGCTTTACATCTCGAAGAAAAAGGGTATGAATGGATCCGCGAGAAGTATGAGGAAGAGGCCACGGCGTAAGCAGAAGGTTGATATAACGGAAACCGGCATCGGCTTGGAAAGATGCGGTTTGTCGTCTGTTGAAAGGTGATGAGTATGAACGAAGATATAAAGATTCTCGAAGATCTTGGTCAATATAAATACGGTTTTCGTGACCGCGATGATTACTACGCATTCAAATCCCGCAAAGGTCTCGACCGCGAAGTCGTGGAGCAAATCTCGTACATGAAGGGCGAGCCGCGCTGGATGCTTGAATTCCGCTTGAAGGCGCTCGACCATTTTCTGAAGCGCCCCATGCCCAATTGGGGCCCCAGCCTCAAAGACTTGGATCTCAATGATATTTACTATTACGTCAAGCCAACCGAGAAACAGGGAAAATCATGGGATGAGATCCCCGAAGACATTAAACGCACCTTCGATAAACTTGGTGTTCCCGAAGCGGAGCGCAAGTTTTTGGCGGGCTTGGGCGCGCAATATGAATCGGAGATGGTCTATCACTCGATCCAGGAGCACCTGGAGAAGCAAGGAGTGATCTTTCTCTCGATTGAAGATGGGCTCAAACAGCACCCTGATTTGTTCCGCGAATACTTCGGAACGGTCATCCCGATTGAAGATAACAAATTCGCCGCGCTGAACAGTGCAGTGTGGTCGGGAGGTTCGTTTGTTTACGTGCCAAAAGGCGTCAAAGTGGATTTGCCTCTGCAGGCGTACTTCCGCTTGAACACTGCAAACGTTGGTCAATTCGAACGCACGCTCATCATTGTGGATGAAGGCGCAGAAGTACACTATGTGGAGGGTTGTACTGCTCCCCAATACACAACCGACTCGTTCCATTCCGGCGTGATCGAGATTATCGTCAAACGGGGAGCACGCTCGCGCTACACTACGATTCAGAACTGGTCTACTAACGTGTACAACCTTGTGACCCAGCGTGCCAAAGTCTATGCCGACGCCTCGCACGAATGGGTGGATGCAAACATTGGCTCGAAGGTTACCATGAAATATCCCTCCTGCTATCTGATGGAGCCGGGCGCGCGCGGCGAAATGCTCTCTATGGCGTTTGCTGGTCCCGGTCAAATACAGGATGCAGGCTCGAAGATGATTCACTTTGCGCCGTATACCACCAGCAAGATCACCTCCAAGTCCATCAGCAAGGGAGGTGGACGCGCCTCGTATCGCGGTTTGCTCAAAGTGTACAAGGGCGCGAAGGGCGTCAAGTCCAATGTCGTGTGCGATGCGCTCCTCCTCGACCCCCAATCTCGTTCGGACACTTATCCATACATCGAGATTGATGAGGATGACGTGACCATTGGTCATGAAGCCTCCGTCAGCAAAGTGGGTGAGGAACAACTCTTCTACCTCATGTCTCGCGGCTTGGGAGAAGAGGAAGCCACCACCATGGTTGTCTCTGGCTTCATCGAACCGCTTGTCAAAGAACTGCCGATGGAGTACGCGGTGGAAATGAACCGCCTCATTGCGCTCCAAATGGAAGGCAGTATCGGTTAACCCTTTCGTCTTTCTTCTTCCCTCAATCCTAACGAAAGAAGAAAGAAAAGAATCTCATGGATTGGAATCTATGCAGGAAAAACCCAAAGTAATTGTTTCAAAGACTAGACGAGCCGTTCCCGCGGCGAAAGAGTTTCCCTTCACCGAAGCCGACATTCGCATCGTGGGAGAGGCTCTCGCTTCATACCGGACCCTGGCCTGGAACGCGTTTAAGAGGCTTTCCCTACCCGATACGACTCAGGAAGCCTGGCGCCGCACAGATATCCACGCCTTGCCGGTCGAAAGATTCAAACTCCCTCTCGAAGGCGCCTTCAGGGACCTGCCTCCCGTACGCGAAGATTTGCTCAAACCCCTCGCAGGAGATCAGCACGGCGGGCAGATTGTTCTCCTCCCCGGCGGAGCAACGGTTGAACTCAACGATGCGCTTGCAAAGAAAGGCGTTATTTTCACCGACCTGCGAACTGCCGAACAAAAATATCCTGACCTGGTAGCAAAAATGATCGGCAAGACGGTCAACGTGGAGGAGGGGAAGTTTGCCGCACTGGCAGGCGCGTTTGCACAAAATGGCGTTGTACTTTATGTACCCAAGGGAGTGATGGTGGAAGAGCCACTTCACTCAGTGCTGTGGGGGCCGGGTGCAGACTACGCCCACCTCTCGCACATCCTTGTCCTTGTGGATGAGGGCGCTTCAGTGACATATGTCCATGAGGCGGCGTCGCCCGATGAAATGGACGCACATGCGCTGCACGCCGGCATCGTCGAAATTCAGGTGATGCAGAATGCATCCCTGAAATTCGTTGAGCTGCAATCATGGGGCAAGCACGTCTGGAATTTCTCCCATGAACGCGTGCGCGTGGAACGCGGCGGCAACCTGGATTGGATCTTTGGCGCAATCGGCTCGCGCCTCACCAAGAATTTTTCCGAGCTCGATCTCGTCGGCGAAGGCGCAACCGGGCGCATGTCCGGCTTCTACTTCACGGACGACAACCAGCACCTCGACCATGATACCCAGCAGAATCACCTTGCTCCACACACAACGAGCGACCTGCTATTCAAAGGCGCGCTGAAAGGCAAGAGCCGATCCGTGTGGCAAGGTATGATCTATGTGGCGCCCGGCGCACAAAAGACCGATGGCTATCAGGCAAACCGCAACCTTGTCTTAAGCGATGGGGCACGCGCCGATTCGATCCCCGGTCTGGAAATCCTTGCTGACGATGTTCGTTGCACACATGGCGCAACGGTTGGCAAACTGGAACAAGAACCACTTTTCTATCTAAGATCGCGCGGCATTCCGCAAGCCGAAGCAGAAAAACTCATTGTGGAAGGTTTCTTCGATCCCATTTTCCAACGTATCCCCTTCGAGGGCGTGCGTGAACGTTTTCAGCAGTATATTGCTGATAAAATGTCATAACCCGAACCGTTCCATGGGAACGATCATTGATCATTGTTTGAAGGAATGGAAGCGTACATGGCAGTTAAAACGAAAACTAAAAAAACACAGGCAAAAGCCAAGCCTACAACCCGTGGAAAAGAAAAGCGTGCGGCTCGAAACAAATCTAAGCCGGTGATTCAGGCAAAGGCAAAGAAAACCACCCCCGCAAAACCCGACTCCAACTCTTCTGCAGCTACGGAAGTAGTGCGTGTCGTGAATCGAATTTCCCCGCCACGCTTGTTGCCCAAAAAGAATGGTAGTGCTTTGCCAAGAAGTACACGCCTGATCCCGTCATACAGTTACATGAAAGCACCGGGACAGATGCACGACTTCCAGGTCGGTGATGTGGTGGAGGTCTTTTGCGATCACGAAAAGAACAGAGAACGCGTGCGCGGTTGGTTGCGGGGCATCGTCGTTCAAGTAGATAATAAGATGGTCGCGGTGCAGTTCCGTTCAAACGTCTTTTTGACCGATGGCTGGATGGTTCCAGATCGCATCCTGTGGTATCCACTGAACTCTGAACACATTCGTGCCATTGGCGGAAAGAAGACCGCGAAGAAAGAAAAAGTGATTCCTGAGTATTAATTTGGCACACAGGAAACTTGTTCACTGTGGTCATATCGGTTTCCAATGACTCTAAATGTAACTGAAATTCGCTCCCACTTTCCTATTCTCCAGCGCACGACGCATGACGGAATTCGGCTGGTGTATCTCGATTCAACTGCCACTTCGCAGAAGCCCCTGCAAGTCATTGAAGCGATGAATGAGTTCTACCGTCGCTCGAATGCCAACATCCATCGCGGCGTGCATACGCTGGCAGAAGAGGCAACTGCCCTCTACGAAGCGGCGCGTGAGAAAGTGGCAAGATTTATCAATGCCCCCTCTGCGCGACAAATTATTTACACACGCAACACCACCGAAGCCATTAATCTGGTTGCTTATTCCTGGGCGCGCGCGAACCTCAAAGCAGGCGATCTCATCATCCTTACCGAGATGGAACATCACTCCAATCTCGTTCCGTGGCACATACTACAGGCGGAGCGCGGCGTCGAATTGGAGTTCATCCCCGTAACGGAAGACGGCTTGCTCGATTTAGAGACCTACAAGGCGCTTCTTTCCCGACGCCCGAAGTTGGTCTCGTTTACACACATGTCCAACGTCCTCGGCACGATCAACCCCGCGGCCGAGATCATCCGTCTGGCGCATGAGGCTGGTGCAGTGACACTGGTGGACGCGGCGCAGTCGGTGCCTCATTTCAAAGTGGACGTGCAAGCCCTCGACGCGGATTTTCTCGCTTTTTCTGCACATAAGATGTGCGGTCCAACCGGTATCGGCGCGTTATATGGTAAATTGGAGTTGCTCGAAGCCATGCCCCCATTTTTGGGCGGTGGCGATATGATCAAAGAGGTTCATCTGCGCTCCTTCCGTCCGAATACGCTGCCCGCCAAATTCGAAGCAGGAACCCCTGCCATTGCGGAGGCGGTTGGCTTTGGCGCGGCGGTGGATTATCTCTCGGCAATCGGTATGGAAAATATCTCTGCGCACGAACAGGAGATCACAGAGTACGCGCTCGAGCGATTGGAGGAAATTCCGGGTGTGAGGGTGTTTGGTCCCAATGCCCAACACAAGGGAGGGGTGGCGGCGTTTACTTTGGACGGCGTACATCCACACGACGTGGCACAAATCCTCGATAGGGACGGCATCGCTGTCCGCGCGGGGCATCACTGCGCACAACCCCTTCATGAAAAATTTGGAATCACAGCCACCAGCCGCGCTTCGTTTTATTTGTATAATACTAAGGAAGAAGTGGACTTGCTGGTGAACGGGATATATAAAGTAAAAGCACTCTTTGGCTAACTCGACCATGAATGATCTCTATCGTGAAATCATCATTGAGCATTACAAAAACCCCTCCTATCGTGGACGGCTCGATCCGCATGATATTTATTTTGCAGATAACAATCCGCTGTGCGGCGATCACATCGAAATTACGATTCAAACAGAAGAGGGAAAAGTGAAGGACGCGCGCTTTGATGGTCACGGCTGTGCCATTTCTCAAGCCTCTGCGGATTTGTTGATCGAATCCATCATCGGCAAGTCGCTTGAAGAAGTGAAGCAATTGAGCAAGCAGGATATCCTCGATATGCTCGGCATTGACTTGGGTCCCGTGCGACTGAAATGCGCGCTGCTCTCACTCAAGGTCTTGAAGGCTGGCGTATATGGTCTGGGAGAAGCCAGCGACGCATTGGTGGAATGATCAATACCCTCTCCCTTTAGGGGAGAGTTGGGGTGATGGAGATCATGTTCAACTATACAACCTACGACGAATCCAAAGCCGACTTTATAGAAATTGCCCCCGCCTCCGAACTTCCGAACGGTGAGAGATTATTCGTAGAAGTCGAAGGCAAATCTATTGTCATCTTCAATATCGCCGGTCAATTCTTTGCCATTGGTGATGTTTGCACCCACGATGATGGTCCGTTGGGCGATGGAGAATTGGAGGGCTATCACATCGTTTGCCCGCGTCATGGAGCGGAATTCGATGTGCGCACCGGCAAAGTGATGCAGATGCCTGCTGTAGTGGATATTCCTGCCTATCCGGTGAAGGTGGTGGATGGGATGATCTATGTGGGCATACCCAAGGAATCTTGAGTGGCGTCTTCATCAATCTTCCTTGCTTCCAAACCTTCCCACAATCCTCAAAATATCAAACCCTTCCGCGAAAGGAACCTCTGCCAGCGCGCCATGTCGTACCATGATGGAGCGCGTCAATTCGCTGTTGAAATAATATTTGTCACGATAGGTTTCGTATTTTGATAGTGCCTCGATCTTCTTATTCACGTCCTCCTCTGTAACTTCAACCAGAAAATGCGGAAAGAAGCCATAAGAAGATCGAACCACATCGAAGCCTAATACGGTAATGCCGCGAAAGGCGCGCAGAGCCTCATCGGTCATTGTGTTGTGATCCTGATGCACATCCTGCTTCGAATGGGTGAAAATCAAATCGGGTTTAAACTCCCGACGGAGTTTTAGAAAATATTCGAGAATGTCCTGCCTGGAGTCGGGAAAGACACGAGTTGTAAAAGGACCCAATATGATTCTCTCACGTGGGATACCGAGGACCGCCATCGCCTCATAATGCTCGTTGACCACATTCTTCAAAGCAGGATTTTTTTGATTGTCGGAGAGGGTCACGCACAATACCTCCGCATCCGTTTTGTGGAGGATATGATGGAGCAAGGCGCCACACCCCAGTTCAATATCATCGGGATGCGCGCCGAGGAAGAGGATACGCCTGCCGAAGAAATTCATGGTGTTGCTTACTTGGTCGCCAGAATCCCACCCACGACTTTGGTCATCACGAGTTTACCATCCCGCTCGAACCAGCGTGTAGCCACCTCAGTAATTTTACCGATCAGGGCTTCATACTCCTCTTTGCCGTTGAACATGGAAGTCCATAACTTACGGTCTTCGCTCAGCGAGGCGCGCACATATTCGATGAATGGCGCAACCTCCGGGAAGGTGAGGTGATTCTCGAAACGATGCAACTCGGTCTTGGCGAAGATGCGGTCAATGGTTTCGAAAATCTCTCCCTTGAAGCGCGATGAACCGGGCATGGGTGGAATGGGTTTGTTAGTCGCCTCGCGGATGATGTCGTAGAACATCTTCTTGTTTTCCGGCAAGGGGCCGGAGACAAAGAGCCTTCCACCGGATTTCAGAACGCGATGCGCCTCCCGAAAGGTAAAGTCCAGGTCAGAGGCGTAGTAAATGGCAAACGCGCTGGTCACCAGGTCGAAAGTCTCGTCGGGGAACTCGAATGGTTTGTTGAAGTCTAAAAAGATGAAGTCAATGTTCGCGCCAATTTGTCTGTTTTTCTCGCGTGCCTTGTTCAGCAATTCTTCCGAGACATCACCCCCCGTAATTTTTGCCTTACCTTTAGTATAATCGTTGAATAAGAAGCAAAGTTTACCTGCGCCACAGCCCACATCGAGAATGTTCATGCCTGCCTGGGGTTGGAGCAATTCACTCGTCCAAACGTCAATATTTGCAGAGCCGTATTTTTCGTGAATGTCAATGCGGGTAAGCAGGTCTTTGCTAGTTTCCTGATAATGAATTTCCATTGGACTCTCCTTATTATTGTTGGTTGAGTAGATGTTGAGCCAACAAAGTCTGATGAATTGATTTAATGGGACTTGATCCCATGCGTGAGGCGCTTTGTGGAGCGCCGAAACGTGGGCTGATTATACCAAACTCAAGACAAAATTCATCCGTTGAATTTTGAATGGAGTAAAATGAAGAAAAACATTCAATCCGTCAAGGGCACGCGCGATTTTTACCCGGAGCAGATGGCGCTACGCAACTATCTCTACGAAAAGGCGCGCGCTGCCTCTCAGGCTTTTGGATACCAGGAATACGATGGTCCATTTATCGAGACGCTCGATCTCTACGCCGCAAAATCTGGTGAGGAACTTGTCAAGAAACAGTCCTTCACCTTTCAAGATCGCGGTGGAGAGTTGGTGACGCTTCGTCCCGAGCTTACGCCCTCATTAGCGCGTATGATTGCTGCGCGGCAGAACGAACTGACTTTTCCATTGCGCTGGTGGTCGTTCGGTCCGTTCTGGCGTTATGAACAACCACAGAAGGGGCGTACACGAGAATTCTTTCAGTGGAATGTTGATATGCTGGGTGTGAATTCAGCAGAAGCAGACGCAGAATTGATTGCGGTCGCCGCGACGTTTCTGCGCTCGGTCGGCCTCAACCCGCAACGGTCGCTGATCTACGTGAACAACCGCCGCCTCATGGATGCGGAGTTCGATGCGCTTGGTATTCCACAGGAGAAACGAATCGACGTTTCAAATCTTGTAGACCGCCGTACAAAAATGGAACCTGCTAAATGGGATGCCTATGCCCTCGAACTCGGTTTGACCCAGAAACAGCTCGATGGCTTGAAAGACATTCTGGGTAATTATGAGTTGTGGAAGAAGAGTGAGGAACTTGTTCGCCTCTTTGCGGCGCTCGAAGCTATGGGCGTCGCCGACTACGTAAAATTCGACCCAAATATCATGCGTGGGCTTTTGTATTACACCGGCACGGTTTTCGAGGCATTCGATGTAAGCGGTTCTTTGCGCCGTGCCATTCTGGGTGGTGGGCGGTATGACAATTTGCTCGCAGAGGTCGGCGGACAACCGTTGTCCGGTGTTGGGTTTGCGATGGGAGATGTGGTGATCGGAATCATTTTGCAAGAAGCAGGACTCCTGCCCGAGTTTGATCTTACGCCTGCTCCGGTATTGGTCACTGTGTTCGATGAGTCCTTCTGGCTGAATTCTTATAGGTTGGCGACTGAATTGCGGCAGGAGGGGCTGAACGTGACTGTTTATCCTGAGCCTGCCAAACTGGCAAAGCAATTCAAGTTCGCAGACAGGATGAAAATCAAAATTGCTGTGACGATGGGACCGGACGAAGCCGCGCAGAATCAGGTGGCGGTAAAAAATCTATTAAACGGCGAGCAGGTTCTCGTTCCGCGCGCTGAAGCGGCAGATTTCATCCGACGGCTTTTGCAGAAGAGTCGGGAAGAGTCTACAAAATATTCAGCGGGGATGTTATAATCTCGCCCGCTCAACAATGGAGCCTGTAGCTCAATGGCAGAGCACTTGACTGTGGATCAAGGGGTTGTGGGTTCGAGACCCATCAGGCTCCCAAGCCAAGGCCCTAAAGGTTGATGCCTTTAGGGTTTGATTTTTTTTGATGCATCCTTACAGGCTTCGGCTTTCAAATCGAAACGGGCTTTTTTTCCGGTTCTCCGAGCATCTCTGTGGAGAATTCTTCAGCCGCTTAAGCAAAGGTATCCCTGAGAGAGCCTCCATGCTGAATGATTAGATGCATGTCACTATAGTATGTATGCTGTATTGAAGTAACTCTGTCTTGCCTAGAAAGAAGCCCGCTTGTGAAGGTTTGCCATATCTAGCAATGATGGTTTCAGGTGAATAGGCTGACCATGCCCAGCACTGAGACCAATCTTTTCTCTGGCAACACCCCGGGCTAACGGAATGGCGCGACATGATCGCAGGTTTCTTCCTTGCTTCTGATTGAAACTTTTGAGCACACAAGGTCACCTGAGCTAATCAAAATCTAAAAAGTGATCAAGCAGCCTTAGAATCTCCGACTCTTTTCTTTTCTTCTGATATTTTGAGCGGAACGCGTTCTCTTCCTTTGGTCGGGAGACACCCCTGTCTCTTCCCGGCGCATTGACCGCCTTTTCAATTTCTCGATAATCTAGCCAGATCAAGTTGCACGAACTGCAAGTATCAATCACAATGTTTCCAGGTCCCAGATATGGATACGTCTCCATAACGCGATGGCATATAGGACAGCTTATGCAGCGTTGTAGCTCCCCTGGATCACATCTGGTGGGTGGTTCAGGCGGAGTGGTTGCCCTCGCTCGGCGCGATTCCAAAAGCTGTCGAAACGTCGGTCGAGAGAATAGAAGCCCACGGCACTGCTCGCAATGGTAGCCGCGATAGCGATCATCGAACGTTACTATCTGCAGTAGAACTCCGCAAATCGGACATTGAATTCCTTCGGGATTCGCTCCTAACGTCCTCATGCCTTCAGGTGAGGCAGATGGAAAATAGAACGTCCCACAATATTCACAATGGTAATAATCCCGTTCCCGGTTCAATACCATAGGAGCACCACAATTCTTACAGTTCATCGCTCTTTTGCTCGACCTCCTTCAGTCGAATTGAAACATCATCCCCATCTAACCTTGTGGGATAGTACACTAAAACAAGGAGAAAAATCATAACGCCTGGAATTCATCATACAACCGCCGACGCAGATGGTCAAGCGATGTTTCACTGCAAAATGCCCGTTTTGGTGATTGTGGGCGTGGACGTGAACAAACAGTGTGAAGTATTGGTCTTCTTGGTGGGCGAGTGGGGGAACTAACAGGCTTGGGAAGATCTGCTGGAAGCCTCAAACGGCGCGGGGTTCAAGGTGTTGCAGAAGCAATAGGAGAGCGTGCTCAACGAGTTGAAAGCCGCTATTAACAAGCGGAGCAGACGTTGACCGCCTTCCTTGCCAGGTATGAAACCGTTTATCGGTCATCATGTTGCCGGTCATCCAGCGCGTTTCGCGCCATCATAGTAGTAGTACCGCGCTCGCTGGCTGGTCTGGGGAGGAAGTGGAGGACTTGTGGCAGGAGGAGTTGGATAAACAGGAATTGAATGTTGAAAGTCGGGGCTGCGTTTGAATCCAGGTGTTCCAAATAGCTTGGGGTGAAGCCGATGGAGTAGGTATTGTTTTGGTGTCCTTTCATCAAGCCGGATGAGTTTCTGGTTACTTAGGCGGAAAAAAGCTGCCTGTATACCCACCGAAGTATCGGATATCCAATGAGAGCAAATATGATCGTTCCGATGCTTCCTGCAAGAAGACCGAATGGGTAGTTTGGCGTAGAGTAATGTACGACCGCAGTTATCGCAATGAGGGTAAGAGATGCTGTTTGAAACAGTGCGAAACGCTGTTCTGTTAGCATCCCGTGAATACCCCAGAATATTTGAAGCAGTATTATGCCAAAATAGCCGATGACCTCAATAACAAGAATCTGACCCATGATGTGCTCCTTCTCCTTGTTACATAAAAATGTGCAGGTAAAACACTACCAGTCGGTTTATTACAAGATGCTGTCATGGATTGTATGGCAAAAAGATCTGGAAATGTAGCGTGCAGAAGCGGAAGCGGGTCGTGGTTTGTGCTCCCACTAGTAGCCATCTGCGCCGCGTATAGGGTGAGATTTAACGATAGAAATTCGAACGGGATAAGAACCAATTCACCCGCAAGCCCCAATTGACATCCTGGAACAGTCACGCCACAAATGGCTACTGAGACGATTCCCAAGCCTAATACAGCGTCGAGAATCCCTAGCTGAATCAATAACAACCCGCCGGCAATAGAAACTATGGGGGAGCCGTCATTTTTCGGTGAGGGTTGGGTGACAGACGGCATTGCGGAGTTTGTATTGGATTTATAGGAATAGTTGGCTGGGAGTTATCCGCATCTCTGTTCTTCAGCCAGCATAGGTCATCGTGTTGGCGACATCCGCTGTTCCCCGTTCCATTTCCACCCTCGCTTCCACCTGTGCCACTGCCCGAGTGCGACAGCGCATCGTCCTTCTCGGACTTGGGCATGAGGGGAGCTAGGCGAGTGTTTGTCACTTTCTTTTGCGCCTTCACCCACCCGGCAGTACACGCTGCCTCATTGTCCCTGCCCTCACACCACCAGGGATCGTGACCGGTCGGGTCGGTGTAATTCACGGGTGAATTGTAGACATGTGGGGCAAATAACAAGGCGGAGTGCATTCCCGCCGCCGGGTCTCTTCCGGGCAAGTATACTCTCTTGCGGCGAGCGAGCGGAAACGCTTGAAGGACAGTTGTAAGTGAGCGCCGGGCAAGGCGTTGGGACCGGTCGAGTATGCGTATGAGACATGCCCTTTGCGGCATAAGCTCGCTCACGTGTGTGACCGTCCCGCTCGATTCTGCCCGCCTGAGAATGGCGTCATGCGCCACAGCTCGATTGCATGTGTGAAGCCTTGTCCCAAAAATCGGAAGCGCCCGGCCCCTTTCGTTCTCTCTTTTGGAAAGGAGGTTGTTATGCCCACTCCAAAGCGTTTCATCGGTTTGGATATCCACAAACACTACATGGTGGCCGCGGGCGTGGACGCGGATCAGAATGAAGTGTTGAGTCCGCAGCGGGTGACGTGGGAACGCTTCGATGCCTGGATGAAGCGAAATCTCAAATCCAGCGACGCGGTGGTCATCGAAATGACGACCAACACCTGGGACGTGAACGATGCGCTTGTGCCGAATGTCCAGTCGGTGTGTGTGGTGCATCCACCGCACGTCAAGGCAGTGATCAACCCTCAGGTGATGACCGACAAGATCGCTTCGCGCACCCTGGCAAAATTGCTCGCCGCGAAACTCTTGGTCTCGATCTGGGTGCCGCCGAGGGAAGTGCGTGACTTGCGGATGCTGGTGGCGGAGTATCGCAAGATGTCGGTGCTGGGCGCGACGGCCAAGCACAGGCTGCTGGCGTTGCTGCAGCGGCATCGCATCCAGCCGGAGGCAGGGCTGGAGATCTTTCATCCCGATGTGCGTCCGTGGTGGAACCTCCTGCACCTCTCGCCTGCCGAGCAAGCCTGCATGAACACCGATTTGAACACGCTGGCGTTTGCCCAATCGCAGAAGAAGGCGTTGGAAGCCGCCCTGGGGGAATGGGCGGCGAAGGATGAACGCACCGCGTTGTTGGTGCAATTGCCGGGCGTGGGTCTGCTCACGGCGGTCACCATCCTGGCGGCAATTGGGGACATTTGCCGCTTCCCGGATGAAGATCATTTGGTGGGCTATGCGGGACTGGGAGCGTCCGTCCATGCCAGCGGGGAGAAGCGCACCCGCGGCGGCATCACCAAGCATGGCAGGCGGGATTTGCGGCGGGCGATGGTGGATGCGGCCAATCA
>DATLZK010000077.1:0-10759 GCA_035574015.1 Anaerolineales bacterium | reverse complement strand
GACGAGGCGGGTCAATCATGCCGATAAGGCCCGCAAAGATCAGGTCTTTCTCGAGATCTTCGGGGCGCATCTCGCCGACAATAGGAGACATATCCTCCACCACGCGGTAGGCAAGTCCCAGGACACGCAAGGCATCCTTTGTCATAGCATCGTTAGCCTCCAGGATACGCTTGCGCGTGTTCTCATCCAGGGGGGCCGGCTTGTCGTCCTTGTTCTGGTATTGGGTGCAGAGATCGAGAATGACATCCGGTGCACCTTTGACGGTGATCACTTCCCAGTGTTTGAATTTCTCATCCGTGAAAGGCGATGGGTCCTCAGGACGCGGAGCAGCGACATCATGGACGGTGACCATGCGTTTGCGCTCCGAATCGAACGGCACTTCACTCTCGCGCGGGTACGCTTCCTTCACTTCGACAAAGGCAGGATCGGCTTTGGCAGCCACAACCAGCAGAGCGCCTTCGGTCGGATCACCGACAACGCGAAAGGTTTTCTGCGAATCCTTTTCGCCAGTGGTTTCGAGGGAAGCATCGTTGTTCAATATTCCCACCCAGAGCAATGTTCCCACAGCAGGATATTTCGAGAGTGTGATCTTTTCCTCGCCAATGAAAAAGTCGCCCTTTGGCACGTAGCCTGTTCCGGTGACCTGGATGAATTGCCCATCCACCCAAAGACGCGTGACGGTCATCTCGTTCTGGGTCAACGTACCGGTCTTATCGGAACAGATGACGGTGGCAGAGCCGAGCGTCTCAACGGAAGCCAGTTTTCGGATGAGCGCGTGGCGTTTGATCATCTCTCTCATGCCGATGGCAAGGGTAATGGTCACCACAGCGGGCAATCCTTCGGGTACTGCCGCGATTGCCAGGCTGACTGCAATGATGAAAACTTCTGTAATCTCCGCCGCGTACGTTCTCAAATAGGCTAGTGGACTTGTGAACAGTTCGTTGAGATTCGTCTGATTGAAGAGCGCGATCAGAAACACAATACCCACCAGAAATAATGCAATGATGCTCAACGACTTTCCAAGTTGATCGAGCCTGCGCTGAAGAGGCGTTTCCTCTTTTTCGACGGTCTGAAGCATAGCGGCAATCAACCCCAACTGCGTCCTCATACCGGTGCTGGTGACTACACCGCGCCCGCGTCCATATGAGACCACCGTACCCATAAAGGCAGTATTCTTGCGATCGCCAAGTGGGACATTGCGGTCGAGAACCGTCGCGGCATTCTTTTGAACCGGGGATGATTCTCCGGTGAGCGCCGCCTCCTCGATGCGTAAATTGACTGCTTCCAGCAGGCGTATATCGGCGGGGACGAAATTACCCGCTTCGAGAAAAACAATATCTCCCGGCACCAGTTCGTAGGAGGGAATGATCTGCCTGCGCCCATCACGCATCACCTGTGCATCTGGCGTGGCAAGTTTTTTGAGGGCGGCGAGTGCTTCTTCTGCACGGCGTTCCTGAATAATACCCAACACAGCATTCAGCACGACAATCGCCATGATGGCAGCGGCTTCCACGTAATCGCCGAGGGACGCTGAAATTGCTGAAGCGACAATGAGCAGGATGACGACGAAATTATTCAATTGGTCCCATAGCATTTGGAAAAACGTGGGGGACGGTGCTTCTTTCAATTGATTGGGACCATACTGCACCAGGCGTCTTTTCGCCTCCGCGGTGGTGAGGCCGTTTTCCTGTACTTCGAAATGGCGAAGCACTTGCTCGGGTCGCAGTGTGTGCCATTCATGTTCATGCCCCTTGAAAACAGCACCTTCAAGCGCCATACAGTAATCTCCTGTGCAAAGAGGATGTTGATGACGTGAATGAAAACGAGACCACCATGCCTCCGTGATGGTCTCGCCAAACGCATCGGCTTATGGTTCAACGCACATACGTTGGTTATCGTTGCGTATCGAAATGTACAGCGGCTCAATTCGCCAACCAAAGTGTATTCCTCTGTAATGGGAATGTCAAGCCGCCCCCTTCTGATGTCCACACAAAAGTAGCACAACTCCCAGGAGTTTTGCTACAGAGCCATATCGCCGATAATTCTTGAGTGTACACGCCCTCTTGCACATGGTACACATTCATTGATGAAACTGTCCCGAAGGCTCACACAAAAACCTTCGGGACAGTACGTCAAACCAGTTTACGCTCACCTTGGGCAGTTTTTCTCCCTGATCTCAAATCTTCTCCTGCTGGCAAAGAGGCAGACAGTTGAAATTTTTACACCATCTTCCCGAACCAGCCACGCCGTTCCATCCACTTTGCGATCTCCAACACGGGTGAAATGGTGAGAGCCAGAGCGAAGACGATGACCCAGTCCACCAGCGGCAGGCTAAAAGTACCGAAAGGCTCATGCAAGATCGGCAAATAAACAATCAAGCCCAACAAGATGAATTCCCAGACAATCGCAAGATTAAGCCATTTGTTGGAAAAGGGCTTGTGAAACACCGAGTTGCGGTCAGAGCGAAAGTTGTAGGCTTTGAAGAATTGGATCAGCACCAGCGAGACGAAAGTCATTGTCATCGCTTCTTCGATGCTTCTTCCCGAATTCATTGCCCAAATGAACAGTCCCAGGTTGACTAGAGCTGACCACAAGCCGCCGATGATCATGAGCGTGACAACCGGACGGGTGAAGATGCCTGTGCGCGGGTTGCGCGGTGCGCGGCGCATCAGGTCTTCTTCTGGCGGGTCTACAGCAAGTGCCAGCGCAGGCAAGCCGTCGGTGGCAAGGTTGACATATAGAATCTGCACAGCGAGGAGCGGCAGAGGCAAACCTAATAATGTTGCACCGGCCATCAAACCGATTTCACCGACATTGGAGGAGAGCAGATACATCAAATATTTCTTGATGTTGCCGAAGATGCCGCGTCCTTCCTCCACCGCCGCAACAATGGAAGCAAAATTATCATCGGTGAGCGTCATGGCGGCAGCCTCTTTTGTCACATCGGTGCCGGTGATTCCCATCGCAATTCCAATATCGGCTTTCTTGAGGGCAGGCGCATCGTTCACGCCATCGCCGGTCATGGCAACAATATGACCTTTCTTTTGCAATGCAGTGACCACTCGCAATTTATGTGAAGGAGAAACGCGAGCATAGACTTCGATTTCCTCTACCTGTTTCTCGAACTCGTCATCGCTCATCGCATCTAATTCGGAGCCGGTCACTACGCGTCCGCTTTTGAGCAGACCCAACTCCCGCGCCACGGCTTTGGCGGTCAGTGGATGATCGCCGGTAATCATTACCACCTTGATCCCTGCCTCTTCACAAATACGGATGGATTCCTTTGCCTCAGGGCGCGGTGGGTCAATCATCCCCAGGAGACCCAGGAAAGTCATTTCACTTTCGGCACTTTCGATTGTGGCATCACGTCGTTCGGCAACAGCAAGCACACGCAGCGCATTCTCCGCCATTTCCCGTGCCGCGGCAAGGATGCGTTCACGCGCGGCTGCATCGAGCATCATTTCACCGTTTGGCGTCCACATCCGCGCACAGGATTCAAGGATAATCTCCGGCGCGCCTTTGGAATATGCCACCACTTTTCCATTGAGGCGGTGCAGGGTGGTCATACGTTTGGTTTCAGAAGTGAACGGTATCTCATCCACGCGCGGGTATTGCTCATCCAATTCGGATTTCTTCAGCCCTGCTTTCGCCGCCGCCACGACCAGCGCGCCCTCGGTCGGATCCCCCTTCACATGCCAGCGTTTATCCGTTTCACTGAAAACGATGCGTGCATCCGATGCCAGCACCGCGCCGCGCAATAATTCCTTCAAGCCCTCAGAAGGTTCGATGACAGAACCGTTGGAAGAGAATTGCCCGCGCGGCTCATATCCTGCACCCGAAACGTCGAACCACTCGCCGTTCAGGTAAATTTTCCGCACGGTCATTTCATCCTTCGTCAAGGTGCCGGTTTTATCCGTGCAAATGACCGATGTACTGCCCAACGTCTCAACGGCTGGCAAACGGCGCACAAGTGCATGACGTTTGACCATCCTCTGCACGCCGATGGCAAGCGAAATAGTAACTACGGCCGGCAACGCTTCCGGCACGACGGCAACTGCCAACGCGATGCCGAAAAGAATCATCTCGAAGAAAGGTTGCCCGCGAAACAACCCAAAGCCGACAATGATGGCAACAATGACAAAGGCGGCGCGTGCCAGCGCAGTGCCTACCTTGTCCAGGTTTTCTTGCAGAGGCGTCTTACCACTTTCCACCGTTTGCAACAATTGGGCGATTTTACCGAACTCGGTCCGCATCCCTGTGGCAGTGACCACCGCGCTGCCGCGTCCATACGTCACCGCCGTGCCACCATAGACCATATTCCGTCTATCGCCCAACGCCAATGAACCATTGCCAATTGGCTGGGAGACCTTTTCGACAGGCACCGATTCTCCCGTGAGCGCCGCTTCCTCAACCTGCAAGTTGATCGCCTCAATCAACCGCGCATCTGCCGGAACTTTATCACCGGCTCGCAAAATGATCACATCCCCCGGCACCACCTCACGGGCAGGGATTTCCTCTTCTTCGCCATCACGCAATACAGCCGCCGTTGGCGCCGCCATTTGCTTGAGCGCCTCGATGGCACGCTCGGCGCGATATTCCTGTATAAATCCCAACCCCACAGCAAACAATACAATAACTGCAATTGCAATTGCATCCACTTCTTCGCCCAGAAACGCAGAAAACGCTGTGGCAATGAGCAGGATAATGATCAAAACATTCTTGAATTGTGCGAGCAGGATTTCCCAAGGGGAAATACGGCGGGCAGATTGTAGTTCATTCGGTCCATACTTTGCCAGGCGTTTCGCTGCCTCTTGCGAAGTTAACCCATTCTTGTTTGTCGAAAGTCGCTGGAAGATTTCATCCACTTCCAGCATATGCCATTCTGTTTGTGGTACCTTTTCCTCGCGTTCCATATCAATCTCCTTGACAGTGATAATCTAGGCGGCAGTCTGCAAAATAAAAGCGAGACCACCACGCCTCACGTGATGGTCTCGCCAAACGTATCGCTACGTCTCGAGTTGCCGATGGCTTGCAACACACGCCATGTCCTGACGACAACTCGCTGGCGTAAAAACGCCATGGCTACTCCCCAACCGACGCCAAGTGTATTCGCATAAGGGGTGTACTGTCAAGCCAAAAAACTTGACAAATGTGTTGGGACGAAAGAGGAACCAACAAAACCAACCACCTTTCCTCGCTTTTATGTTGGTCCAATCCTCGTCCCGGCAGGGATCTCGGTATCTTTGGCGATCACCACGATCCCATCGCGGACATAATAGAGCTCGCTGTCCACGTCATTGTGACCGCGCGGGAAAGGCAGAATTTGCACGCCGTCGCCGATGCGCACGTTCTTATCGAGAATGGCGGATTCGATACGACAATTCCTTCCAATGCCGATAGGAATGTTCCCGCGCGGTTTCTCGGCGTCGTAATAGTCCGCGCCCATCACAATGCTATCGCGAATGACCGTCCTCTCAGCGATCTGACTACGCAACCCGATAACGGAGTGCGTAATCTCCGCCTTACGGATGCGGCAGCCCTCCGCCAACAGCACATTTTGCAAAACACTGCCCTCCACCACCGAACCCGGCAGAAAACGCGCATGGGTGTAAATGGGCGCCCGCGCATCATAAAAATTGAAAGGCGGGTTGGGATCCGTCAACTTCAAATTGGTCTCATAAAACGAACGTATCGTTCCAATATCCTCCCAATACCCATCGAAAAGATAGGCATACACTTTATGTGAATGAATCGCTTCGGGAATGATCTCACCACCAAAATCATCATGCCGCAAGTGATAGGTCAACAATTCGTGCAGCACATTCGTTTTGAACAGGTAAATCCCCATCGAACCCAAAAATGGACGCTCGGGGTCATCGCGGCTGATGAACTGCTTCTGGATTTCTGGATCCTTCGGCTTTTCGATGAATGATGAGATTCGATCATCCGCCCCAACCTTGAGTAGCCCAAAACGGGACGCTTCGCTTCGCGCGACGGGCTGAACGGCTACCGTTATATCGGCGTTTTTCTCCCAATGGAACTGCGCCATCTCCCGATAATCCATACGGTAAAGATGATCTCCCGCAAGGATCAGTACATACTCCGCGCCGGTTGCCTGTATCTCGAACAACTGTTTGCGCACCGCATCCGCCGTGCCCTGATACCAATCTGTGCTATGCAAGGTCTGCTCTGCAGCCCAAATCTGCACCCAGCCAGTATGAAAGACATCGAAGTTATAGGTCTGTGAGATGTGCCGATGGAGCGAAACCGAATTGAACTGAGTCAGAATTGCCACGCGGTGAATCCCCGAATTGATGCAATTGCTGATGGGAATATCTATGAGGCGATATTTTCCCGCAATTGGCACGGCAGGTTTCGAACGCAACTGCGTGAGCGGAAACAAACGCGCTCCCCGTCCTCCTCCCATAATCACACCCAGAACATCGTTCATTGACGGCATGGCAGACCTCCACAATCACTGTCATCTATGATTTTCAATTATCTTATCTCTGATGTTACAGCCTCTCATTCCTGTCCCCTTCTCCCAGTGGAAGAGGGATGAACGGGTGAGGGAGAAAGACTGTGCAAGATAATCTATCTCTTAAAACCCAAAACCCTCCGCGCTTTTGTCAAAATGAAAACGATGGGATAAGCCAGTAGTATCAAAATATCCATCAGAGCAAAGAACAGATTGAGTTTCATAGCACACCTCCGAACAAAAACGCGAAACCACCATAAAGGCAGTCTCGCGAACGCATCGAGTCACTGCGCACAGATGACCGGGAGCGTTCGATGGCGAACGAGACTCCGTCCTGACGATCATCTGTCCTGCACACGGGCACTTCCCGCCGCAGACGCTACTCCCTGATTACATTTTCATTCTACAGCCCTGAAAACCCTGAGTCAACACTTTAGATGCACTTCTTACAAAAAACATATGCGGCATCGTCACGTGACACCTCTCCCCACGAGACGCATCTACCCCCTCGACTGGCTTTGCCAATGTGTTTTTCTCAAAGGGATGCACTACAGAAATAGCCCTTTGATAAAACGATAACGCTCTGCTCTGTTGCAAACATGGACAAAAGACTGTCGTCGGCATTGCTTTTCGCCCTCGCCCCTACCCATTCTCCTGCTGGGAGAGGGGTTGGGGTGAGGAAAAGCGGGGATGAGCACGATTATCTTCGCAACAGAACAATAACGCTCCCCAAATCGTGTGGAGAGCGTCAGGTATAATTCACGTGCTTTGGCGTGTGCCGAAGGTGGGAATCGAACCCACATTCCCGGAGGGAACACGATTTTGAGTCGTGCGCGTCTGCCAGTTCCGCCACTTCGGCATGTTTGTCAAAGAGCCCGCACCGGCGAGCGACCCAAAGTATACCACTCAAACTTTATCGCGCAAGATAAAATTTTGCAAGGCGGACTGAACCCTCTGCCCAAAGGACAATATGAAACTTGGAATTATCGGACTACCTCAATCTGGAAAAACCACTATCTTCAATGCCCTCACGCGCGGTCATGCACCGACTACCGCTTCGGCAGGACGTTTCGAGGTCCACACGGCAGTTGTGGATGTTCCCGATCCACGCGTGGACAAACTCTCGGCGATGTTCAAGCCGAAGAAGACGATCTACGCTAAGGTGACTTATGCGGACATTGCTGGCCTCGAATCTGGCGCGGCAAAAAGCGGACTTTCGGGGCCTCTATTGAATCAACTCGCGCAGATGGATGGTTTTCTGCTTGTCGTGCGCTGTTTCCTCGATGAGAACGTTCCGCATCCTCTCGGCAGCGTGGATCCAAAACGCGATGTAGAGATGATGCTGAGCGAACTGCTTTTGAATGATCTGATCGCCATTGAACGCAAATTGGAACGCCTGAAGGAGGAACGCAAAAAAGGCGGCACGGACAAGACCCTGAACGAACGCCAGACTGCGCTCTTCACGCGCCTGCACGAAGCACTGAACAACAATATCCCCCTCCGCAATGTGGAACTTTCACCCGAAGAACAGAAAGAACTTTCCTCCTTCGGGTTGCTCACGCGAAAGCCTGTTTTGGTGGTTTTCAACCTGGGCGAGGGTCAGTCGGCTCCGCAGATCGAACTGGATGTCCCCTCCGTTGCTTTGCAGGGCAAACTCGAAATGGAGATTGCACAACTTTCAGCAGAGGATGCGGCAGTATTCATGCAGGAATATGGGATCGAAGAACTCAGCCTGAACAAGATGATCCGCCTTTCGTATGATTTGCTTCAAGTGCAGTCGTTCTTCACGGTCGGCGAGGACGAGGTGCGCGCCTGGGAGACGAAGCGCGGCGTGACTGCACAGGAAGCCGCCGGGGAAATACACACCGACCTGCAGCGCGGATTCGTTCGGGCGGAGGTGGTGGCTTATGATGACCTCATCCGCCTCGGGTCCATGCAAGAGGCGAAGGCGAAGGGCAGACTGAGGCTCGAGGGCAAAGAATATATCGTTAAGGATGGAGATATCGTACATATCCGCTCGAGTTTGTAATGAAACCTCAATTCAGGATAAACGCTTATGTCTGAAAATCTATTGCTGGGACGCCGAGTTCGCAGAGATTTTTGATTTTCTCAACGCTCTGCAGTGAAAAAGTCCTTATCCCGAACTGACGTTAATGAAAAGAATTTCACCAAATCATCCCATCTACATCCAGGAGCAAGCATGGCTTACGCACCGACGAAATGGAGTTTGAGCGATTTGTATCCCGGTTTCAACAGCCCGGAACTGCAAGCGGCCTTCGACAAGGTGGAGGAGCAGGTCACATCCTTCGAAGGCATGCGCGACAAACTTACCGCCGATATAGATGCAGAACAATTCCTTGAGTATGTGCGTGCGGCTGAAGGGATACAGCGAATTCTCAACAAGATTCATGCATTCACAGGGCTTTCATTTTCGGCAAACACGCAGGATTCGACCGCGCAAACTTATATGGCGCGCATGCGGCAATTTGCGGCAGAGGCGCAGAACCGTACTCTGTTCTTTAACTTGTGGTGGAAGAATCTAGACGAGGTCAACGCGGAACGTTTAATGGCTGCTTCGGGTGACTATCGGTATTACCTCGAAGAGATGCGGCACTTTAAGCCGCATACGCTGAGCGAAGCTGAAGAGAAGATCATCAACATCAAGGATGTGACCGGTTCAAGCGCGCTGATCACATTGTATGATGCCATCACCAACCGTTATGTGTTCAAACTCCAAGTGAACGGCTCGACCCAAGAGTTGACGCGCGGTCAGCTGATGGCATATGTTCAGAGCGCTGATGCAGACTTGCGCGCGCGTGCCTATCAGGAACTGTATCGCGTCTTCAGCGAGGATGGTCCGATACTGGGACAGATGTATCAGACCCGCGCCCGCGATTGGTATAACGAGAATGTGATACTGCGAAAATTTTCCAGCCCGATTGCCGCGCGCAACCTGCACAATGATGTTCCCGATGAGGCAGTCAACACTCTGCTGGATGTAGCACGTAAGAATACACGGGTCTTTCAACGTTATTTCAAACTCAAAGCCAGACATCTCAACATGGAGCGGCTGCGCCGTTACGATATTTACGCGCCGGTCGCCAAATCGGATAAAACCTTCGAGTACGATGCGGCGGTCAACATGGTATTCGACTCGTTTCAGTCGTTCGATCCGCAGATTGCCGATCTGGCACGACGTGTGTTCGATGAACAGCATATAGATAGCGAAGTGCGCAAGGGCAAACGCGATGGAGCGTTCTGCTGGTCAGTCCTGCCGGATATGACCCCCTATGTATTGATGAATTATCAGGGGCGCGCCCGCGATGTGGCGACGATGGCACACGAACTCGGGCATGCCATCCATGCCATGCTGGCTGCTCATCACAGCATATTTACCTTCCATTCGTCTCTGCCGTTGGCTGAGACTGCCTCTACCTTCGGCGAGATGATGCTCACCGACAAGTTGCTTGCCGAGGAGAAAGATGAAGCCGTGCGCCGCGATATTCTCTTCAAGCAGATAGACGACGCATATGCCACCATCATGCGTCAGTCCTATTTTGCACTCTTTGAAAAGCAAGCACATGAAATGATCCAGAAGAATGCTTCGGTGGATGAATTGTGTGCTGTGTATATGGAAAATCTAAAGGAGCAGTTCGGCGATTCGCTGGAAGTGAGTGACGAGTTCAAATGGGAGTGGGTATCCATTCCGCATATCTATCACACGCCTTTCTATGTGTACGCGTATGCTTTTGGTCAATTGCTCGTGCTGTCCCTCTACCGGCAATTCAAACTGGAGGGTGACTCGTTTAAACCCAAATATCTCAAGATTCTTTCCGCCGGCGGTTCAGAAGCACCTGCAAAGATTCTTGCCGGGGCAGGCATTGACATCCGTGATGCGGGGTTCTGGCAAGGCGGATTCGACGTGTTGAGCGAGATGGTGGATGAGCTGGAGAAATTGCCAATACATGCCTCATAAGTAACGTGAATTCGAGTTAGCAATCAAAGCCTTTCCGTATGTTGCATTTCCCTTCTGCTTTCTATGACCCACGTTCCCAAGGAGAGAGACTGGGACGTCATACTGAGCCTGTCGAAGTCGGTGAAGGCGATCAGGCAAATTTTACGGAAGGTGTATGTTGTTTTGAGCTCGAGTTTAGACAAAATTTGGGGCGGTTTTGCTCTTGAAAAAAACCGCCCTTTGGTAGAAGCTTGGGGTTATGAGAAACCAAGTTGCTACCAAAGAGAACATTAACAAACTTATCGCATTTCGTCAAGAGGTATACA
>DATLZK010000076.1:0-11663 GCA_035574015.1 Anaerolineales bacterium | reverse complement strand
TGCCCCCCAACTCCAGCGAGAGTTTCTTGCCCGACCCCGCCGTTTGCCTGCGAAGGATACGCCCGACTTCCGTCGAACCCGTGAAGGCGACCTTGTCCACGTCGGGGTGCGTGACGATCATCGAGCCTGCGCTGCTCGACCCCGTGATGATGTTAATCACTCCAGGGGGCAGTCCCGCTTCGGCGACGATTTCCGCGAAGAGCAGCGCGCTCAACCGCGTGTACGAGGCGGGCTTCAGCACGACCGTGTTGCCCATCGCAATCGCGGGCGCAATCTTCCACGCCAGCATCAGGAGCGGAAAGTTCCAAGGGATGATTTGTCCCACCACGCCGAGGGGCTGATAATCGCGCAGTTCGGTTTCCATCAGTTGCGCCCAGCCCGCGTAGTAGTAAAAGTGACGCGCCAGCAGCGGCACGTCAATATCGCGCGACTCGCGGATGGGCTTGCCGTTGTCCATGCTTTCCAAAACCGCCAGCAGGCGATGATGTTTCTGGATGTTGCGCGCGATCGCGTACATATAGCGAGCGCGGACGACGCCAGGGGTTTTGCTCCACGTCTCGAAGGCTTCGCGCGCGGCAGCGACGGCGGCGTCCACTTCCTTCTTACCTGCTTGCACCGTCTCGGCGAGCAATTCGCCCGTAGCAGGGTTGTAGGAGGGGTAATACTTCGCCCCTTTGGGCGTCACCCATTCGTTGTTGATGAACAGTCCAAATTTGCGTCCGTGCTCGTCCAGCCAGGCGTTTGCCGCGGCGGGCGATTCGGGCGCGGGTCCGTATTCGAGGGTTTTGAAGAGGTCGAGGAGAGTGGACATAGAAACTCCGTTTCTTTTTTAAACACAAAGGGCACAACGTACACGAAGGAACAACCCATTAATGCTTAGAATCTTTGTGCCCTTTGTGTTCTTCGTGTTTAAACGCATTTTCATCCCATCGGTATGTGATATTTCGCAGTCACAACTACCTTTTGTAAGGTTGTACTGTTCGCAACCCCTTCAACACACGATAATGCTTGACATTGAAGGTCGCGAGCTCTGCATTGACGCCAATCGCAGTTTCTGCAATCAGGGCATCGAGCAAACCGATGTTGGCGCTCAAATGATTGGAAGCAAAACTTACCAATGCCCGATTGCAGTCATCATCATTGGGCCAGTAAAGTTGATACGCCGATAATGTCTTTTCCAGTCGCCTTTGTTCTTTCGCGTTTTGGCAACCCTGTATCAATTCCATGACTACGAGGCCAGGAACGCCGATTTCCTGCGCGGATTTCAACCAGTCCTTGGCAGGCTCATAACCGCGCAGAATATCCACCATGACATCCGTATCGAGCAAAATCATGATGCCCGCTTTCGTGATTGTGCCTGCACGCGAAGTTTCCGCGCATAAGTCGCACTGTTATTAATGTCTGTTCTCTTTGCCCACATACCCACCAATCCCGAATTGAGCAAATCCTTGCCCGTCATGGGTTTAGTGTTTTGCCTAACTTTTTCAATCAAGCGTGCGGCAAGCAACAATTGCTCATCGGGTGTGAGGCGGTCAGCTTGTTTAAGCAATTTTTCAAAGGTATCAAGAGCCATGCTTATCTCACTTTCTTCAATTTGGAAAACTGGCCTATCGGCATGTGATGTTTCGCGGCTACATACCTTATTCGCCTGCCTGTGCCAAAATCTGCCGATACAAATCGTCCGAAATAAAAAAACCGACTTCGTTTCGCAAAGCGGTCATGGCATCCTTCAAGGATTTGATCCGCCCTTGTTTCTTCGCAGTCAGCAACACACCCAAAACTCCAACCGTTTTCAATCCTAACCCTCTGGCGCGTTCGCGTCCGATCTTTTCATCCATGACGATCATTTCAAAGCCCAAATCCACTGCCAACGCTTGCGAAATGACAATCGCGCCCTGGAAATTCTCAATCACCTTTAGTTCAGCAAGAACAGCCCGAGGAATGTAAATCTCCCCAAGCTGCTCCTGCAACAGATTGAGATGACCAATAATCGCCAAACTGAGAATCGGCGAAGTATCGCTAACGGCTGGCATAAGCGATATCATCCTGCAAGTCGGTTTCGTCGTATTGGCGCGGGATATTACGCTTGCCGAGCAGCAAGCCAAATTCCAGTTTCGTCATTTGAGCAAGTTCCGCCGCTTTTCCCAACGAGAGACTGCCCTGCGCGTACAGACTGAGCGCCAACTCCACCTTCAACTGCCGTTGCTGCTCCTGGCGCGGGATTCGGATGGCACGCGCCACGTTGTCGGGTATTTCTATCGTGAGAGCCATGCTTCACCTCTTTTCAAAGCAATACTACTCGAAAAATTATTCCATCGGCATGTGATATTTCGAGATCCATATTCTCATTTTCGCAACGCTTCCAAAAACGGAATGGCTTTGACGATTTTCACGCCGCGATATTCACCATTCAGCGAGTCGAAATGTGGATCATACGTCACCAGATAATTGGCTTTGCCTTCCACCGCACAGGCAACAATAACATTATCATCAGGGTCGGAGAGCAAGGCTTCGATCTTCTCGGCAGGGACTTCCACCCATTCCGCCCAATTTGCGAGCGTTTCAACCAAAACACCAACCTTCTCTTCATCCACGCGGTGATCCAGAAGTTTTTCGATAATTTCTTCAGCCAGCGGCGTACAAATCAACAACACGAACTCGCCTCGTTTCCAGCGTTCAAGAGTCTCGCGGGTGGGGCTGTTCACATTTTTGCTCAGGGCGGCAGAGACAAAAATGTTCGTATCCAACATGGCGCGGATTTTCTTAGTCACGTTCCCATTCCCCCTCGATGGCTGTGCCTTTGGCTATGGCATCGGCGCGAATTGCATCAAGCGTCCTGCCAAACCGTTCCATTGCCTCTTCTCGTGAGAGATGCTTCATTTCTTCCGCGCGGGCTTTGGCTTTGGCAAGGATTTCCGCCGCCAATTCCTTGTGGGGGCGGGCGCGTTGTTTTTTTAGAGTATCCACCATCTCGATCACAATTAAGAGTTCCTTCTCTTCCAACTGCGCCACCTCAATGATTGCCCTTCGGACTAAATCTTGTGACGCGAGAGCATTTGAGTTCATTTTTTCTCCTTTCAATAAAACGTCATCCCATCGGCATGTGATGTTTCGCGGCGTAGTGACCCGTGAGGTAATGATACAACTGCCGCTCGAGGTCGGTCAGCAGGCTGGAGGCGCCGAAGCGGAAGAGATGGGGCATCATCCATTCGTCGCCGAGTTCTTCCTTCATCAGGAATTGCCAGTTCATCGCCTGCTTTGCGGAACTGATTCCGCCTGCGGGCTTGAACCCGACCTTGTAGCCGAAGCGTTCGAGATACTCGCGGATGGCGCGAACCATCACGAGACTCACTTCCAGCGTGGCATTGACCGTTTCCTTGCCCGTCGAGGTCTTGATGAAGTCCGAGCCGGCCATCATCGCCACGAGGCTGGCTTGATAGACCTGCTTGAGCGTGCCAAGGTCGCCTGTGGCAAGGATGGTCTTCATGTGCGCGTCGCCGCAGGCTTTGCGGAACTGAACCAGTTCGTCGTAGAGGGCGCGCCAGTTTCCTGTCAGCACGTGATAACGGGAGATGACCACGTCAATCTCGCGCGCGCCTGCTTCCACCGCCTGCTCGATTTCCTGAATGCGCTGCGGGAGGGGAGTCTGCCCCGCAGGGAAGCCTGTCGCAACGGAGGCGACGGGGATGTCCGTGCCTTGCAGCGCCTCGACCGCGTCGCGGACGCGATTCGGGTAGACGCAGACCGCGGCAACGTGAATCCGCTCCCCGTTAAGGCCGAGACGCTCCATCATATCGGGGCGGATAGGCTGTTTGGCTTTAGCACACAGGCGGCGGACACGTCCAGGCGTGTCGTCGCCGGAGAGGGTAGTCAGGTCAATGCAGGTGACGGCGCGCAGCAACCACGCCGCTTGCCATTCCTTTTTGACGGTGCGCCGTTTAGGGAGAGTTTCAACACGGCGTTCCACCGCGCTTTTGTTGACATGCGCGCCCATCACCCAGTCCAGGTCGAGGGGCACGCCAGGATTTCGGCTGTTTTGTGCCATTGGGAACTCCAATTCTGTATCTTAATATGATTATACAGCCATTGGGACATAAAGAAGTATAATTCTTTCATGTCGTCTCCGTACTTCATTCATCCTTTTGTGGATGCCGGCCTGGGCAATTCCGCTTACCTGATTGGATCGCACGAGACGAAAAAGGGGATTTTGATTGATCCGCTTCGAGACGTGGACCGATACCTGCACACCGCTTCCGAACTTGGTCTCACACTGACGCATGTCCTCGATACCCACCTGCACGCAGACTTCGTCTCCGGTAACCGTGAGATCGCGCATCAAACCGGAGCGATCATCGGCGCGAGCGCAGACGCCAAAGTGGGCTTCGAGCATCAGCCGCTCACAGAAGATACAATCATTGACCTGGGCGCTTTTCAAGTTCGCGTAATGTCCACACCGGGGCATACACCCGAACATATTTCATTCCTCATCATCGAGCCTGATAACAAAACTCCCTCCGCGCTATTCAGCGGAGGCGCGCTCATCGTCGGCGGCGCAGCGCGAACGGATTTGCTAGCCCCCGAATTAACTCAGCCGCTAGCGCGTCATCTCTATCACACCATACATGACAAACTACTCAAACTGCCCGATGAACTGAAAGTCTTCCCCACGCACGGCGCGGGATCATTCTGTGTTGCGCCGGTTTCTGCCGAGAGAACGACAACCATTGGGCGCGAACGTGCGACAAATCCGCTGGCATTGTCGAGTTCGGAGGAGGAATTCATCCGGCGCGCGTTGACCGGTTTACCCTCTTACCCAACGTATTACAAGTACATGCGCGAGGTCAACCAAAGAGGTGCGAAGATTCTCGGTGGGATACCGGTGCTGAAGCCCCTGTCCGCAAGCGAAGTCAAAGCCTTGATGGAGGAAGGCGTGGTTGTTTTGGATGTTCGCCACAACAAGGCATTTGGCGCAGGACACATCCCCAACTCGTACGGCATCCGCGTGGACGCGCCGCTCACCACATGGGCAGGCTGGCTGATTCCGTTTGGGAGCAGGATCGTGCTCGTGGCGGAGTCCGCAGACCAAAGGTCCGATGCGACGCGCCAACTCATCCGAATCGGCTACGATGACCTAGTCGGCTATCTTGACGGGGGAATCGAAGCCTGGGCGCGCGAATATCCTGTCGAGACCATCCCAAGCATCACGGCAAAAGAATTGCGCGAACGATTGAACGAAGTTATGCTGATAGATGTGCGTATGAAATCCGAATGGGAGGGAGGACACATTCCTACCGCCATCCATTTTGAAGGAGGACGCACCGCGTGGGAGGAACTGCCATTCCCGCACGATAAACCACTGGCAATCCAATGTGCCAGCGGCAATCGTTCGATGTCTGTGATTTCGGTATTGAAGCGGCGCGGCTATCATAACGTGATTCAGGTGGAAGGCGGAATTAATCAATGGCGAATGTACGGCTTCGAAGTGATACAGAATAGCCCTCCTTTGCTCACAATATGAAATCGGATTTCTGGTATAATCATTGCCCGTGACTGGTCCTGCCGCACGGTTTCGGCTGTGGGCATGGAGACCTGCATAATCATAAGAAAGGAAAGCAAACGTCATGCCATTACAAAAGGAAATCAAGTCCAAACTGATCGCGGACTATCATCGCCACGAAAAGGATACCGGATCGCCAGAAGTGCAAATTGCCCTTCTGACGGGACGCATTCAACAATTGACCGAACACCTGCGGGCAAATAAAAAAGATGAGTCCTGCAGGCGCGGTCTGCTCAAGTTAGTTGGGCGCCGCCGTCGCATGCTGGCTTATCTGCGAAAAGCCGATTACCAGCGCTATCTGGCAGTCACTGAGAGTTTGAACTTGAGGCATAAGTAGGCGAGAGACCCTAAAGGTCGGCGAGACCTTTAGGGTCTTATCAAACTGGAATCCGCCGTCAGGAATTGAATAGCGCGAATGACGTGCAGACGTCATCCTTGCTCTTCAGTCCCTGACTGGGCGGATACACATCACGGAGCGTCGAACATAGTGCGACCAAAGAAGTAGCGCGCTCCGCATTACAGGAGACAAACTCATGAAACCCGAATCAAAAAAATATTCAACTGTTATTGGGAACCAAACCCTGACATTTGAAACCGGCAAACTCGCCGGACAAGCAGGCGGCGCGGTGACCTTTGGCACCAGCGAAGCCATCGTCTTCGCCGCCGCCACCATGGGCGAAGTACGTGAAGGAATAGATTTCTTCCCGCTTCAAGTGGAATACGAAGAACGCCTCTACGCGGGTGGCAAGATCCCCGGCTCATACTTTCGACGTGAGGGACGCCCCAGCACCGAAGCCATCCTCACCGCGCGCCTCGCCGACCGTCCAATCCGTCCTCTCTTTCAGGATGGAATGCGTAACGAAGTCCAAATCATTATGTTCTCACTCTCAGCCGACGGCGTCAACCCGCTCGACATCTTTGCCGTCAATGCCGCCTCTGCCGCGCTCATGATCTCGGACATTCCCTGGAACGGTCCGGTTGGCGCTGTGCGCGTGGGACGCATCAACGGCGAATTCGTCGTCAACCCCACGTACGCTCAACTCGAAGCATCAGACCTTGATCTGCGCATCGCCGGAACGAGAGACGCCATCCTGATGGTCGAATGCGGCGCGAACGAAATCCCCGAAGACGTGATGGTTCAAGCGCTCGAATTTGGCCACAAAGCCCTGCAACCCCTGATTGACTTGCAACTGCAAATGCAGGCGGAAGTCGGCAAACCCAAGCGGGAAGTCACCCTTTATCTGCCAGACGCGGAATTGCGTAAAAAGGTCTTTGATCGTGTGAGCGGACCAATAAACGAACTGCTCGAAAAGCCGCTGACCAAAAACGAATTCTATACCGGCATGACCACGCTCAAAGAGGCGGTCGTTGCCGAATTCTGTACTGTTCCCGAAGGTGGCAACGCATCAGACTACCCGACACCTGATTCTGTCCGAGAAGCCTTTGACCAAGCCGAACAAGCCATCGTGCGCGAACGTATCCTGAGCCTGGGCAAACGTCCTGATGGACGCGGACCGAAGGACATTCGCCCCATTTGGTGTGAAGTGGGCTTATCGCCGCGCGCGCATGGTTCAGGTCTGTTTACCCGCGGCGAGACACAAATCCTCTCAATTGCTACCTTAGGCACACTTGGCGAATCACAGGAACTGGAAAACCTCAGCCCCATCGAGAGCAAACGGTATATGCATCATTACAATTTCCCGCCGTATTCTACGGGTGAGGTCAAACCGCTCCGTGGGCAAAGCCGGCGCGAGGTTGGGCATGGAGCGCTAGCAGAACGCGCTCTCGAGCCAGTCATCCCCTCCGAAGAGACTTTTCCCTATACGATTCGCGTCGTCTCGGAAACTTTATCCTCCAATGGTTCGACCTCCATGGGATCCGTATGTGGGTCCACCCTTGCGCTCATGGACGCAGGCGTACCGATCAAAGCGCCTGTTTCCGGCGTAGCAATGGGGCTAGTAACCGATGACAAGGGAAGATATGCAATCCTAACAGACATTCAGGGTGCAGAGGATCATCTCGGCGACATGGATTTCAAGGTGGCCGGCACGGCACAGGGGATCACCGCCCTGCAAATGGATATCAAGATCAGCGGCTTGAGCACCCAAATCATGAAAGAGGCACTGGAGCAGGCGCGCGAGGCACGTCTATTCATTCTGGAAAAGATGCTCGAAGTGTTACCTGCGCCGCGGCCGCAATTGAAGCCGCACGCCCCGCGCATCATCACCGTGAAGATACCGGTGGATAAGATCGGCGGCTTGATTGGACCCGGTGGAAAGAATATTCGCGCCCTGCAAGAAGAGACCGGTACGAAGATTGATATTCAAGAAGACGGTACAGTTTACATTGCTTCCACGGATAGCGCCGGCGCGCAAGTGGCAAAGGAACGCATCGAAGCATTTAGCGAGAGCGCCGTCATCGGCAATATTTACACTGGCAAGGTGGTGCGTGTGGCTGACTTCGGTGCATTTGTGGAAATCCTCCCCGGCGTGGATGGTTTGGTGCACATCTCGCAATTGGACAGCAATCGCGTGAACCGCGTGGAAGACGTAGTGAAGACGGGCGACGAGATCACCGTCATGGTGACAGATATTGACCCCCAAGGAAAGATCAGGCTCTCACGCCAGGCTGTGCTCGAAGGATGGACTGCCGAAGAGGCACGTGAAAGAGACAGCAAAGGGGGACGTAACGGCGGTCGCGGTGGTCCTTCTTCCGGTTCAGGACGAGGCGGTCGCGGAGGCGAACGTCACGGCAAGAAAAGATAGACGATAACACATCAAACACGGATGAGGCGTTTCATCCGTGTTTTTTACAATTCCATCCGCCCATGATTTAGCCTGTAGTTTTTGCGTCAGGAACAATTATTGGATGGATCCGATTATTCTATTCGTCTCGTACCGTGACCATCATGCACTGTGCGGGTTTAGGTAAACACCATATCAGAAAAGCGACACAAGGTCATTTGTCGAGAATCGTTTCGCTTTCCGTGTATCCAGAACCATTTGCAATTGGAACACGACGACCAAATTTTTGGCACGCATGGAAAAGGAGAGTCCGTGAAAAAAGGTTTTACTTCCATTGACGAATACATCGCCGCCTGCCCCAAAGAGACGCATGAACGTTTGCAGGCAATTCGCGCGGCAATCAAGAAGATTGCGCCAGCCGCAAAAGAAAAAATCAGTTATCAGATTGCGGCGTTCGAGTTGAACGGCAGGAATCTGGTCTATTTTGCGGGGTGGAAAAGGCACGTTTCGTTGTACCCGATTCCGGTGGGGGATGAAGCGTTCGAGGAGGAAATATCCAGATATATGGACGGTAAAGGCACGTTGAAATTTCCGCTCGATGAACCGCTTCCGATGAAGTTAATCGAAAAGTTCATTAGGTTGCACGTAGCGGCGAATGAAAAAAGAGTGAAGTCAGGCAGGCAATAGAGGAGAGTTTAGGTGAAAAAGATTACCCCGTTTTTATGGTTCGACACGCAAGCGGAAGTGGATTATTTTGGGAATGCGCTCACCGCCGACGGGGGCGAGGAATCCATGTGCGCCTGGTGCAAGGACAAATATGGCTTGTCGTGGCAGATTATCCCAAAACAGTCGGGTGAGTTGATAAACGACCCTGACCCTGTCAAATCGAAGCAGGTGATGGATGCCATGCTCACAATGAAGAAAATCATTGTCGCCGATCTGCAAAAAGCGTGTGCTGAAAAGTAATCCGAAACTTGTTGGAAGGAGATTCTCATGAGCCCGACTCAAAAACCGAAAAAGCCAGCCAAACGTGCCGCGACAAAATCGCACACGGGGCTGTCGGCTGAAGAAATTGCCGCCATGAAGGAAACCATCAAAGAAAGGAAGATGGCGGCAAACAAGGAGGCGATGGAAAAAGCCGCTCTGGAAGCAATTGCCAAAATGAAAGAACCCGACCGTTCGATGGCAAAGAGAATCCATGAGATTGTCAAAGCCGCGGCGCCGGGGCTCACACCCAGAACCTGGTATGGGATGCCTGCCTATGCCAATGCAGAGGGCAAGGTCATTTGCTTCTTTCAAGCCGCGAGCAAGTTTGGGGTGCGGTACGCAACCTTCGGCTTCCAGCCCGATGCGAAACTCGACGATGGCAACATGTGGGCGACCTCTTTCGCCCTGCTCAAGTTGACCCCCGTCGAAGAAGCGCAAATCGCCGCGCTCGTGAAGAAGGCAGTGGGCTGAAATAAATTGGTGGCGCAAAAGGTTCAAGAGCAGACTGACTCAAAAGTGCCTTTTGAGATTATTTCGAAAAAGCCAACCCATTGCTCAGGATTGGCTTTTTGTTTGGCGCAATTCAGGGACGATCGTAACTGCCTATCCACCCTCACCCCCTGCCCCTCTCCTGATGGGAGGAGCAAAATGCAGCGAATTCGTCGTTTCGCAACGAAAATCTCATTCTGGGTGCTGATACCTTCCCCCTTTTGGGGAGGGTTAGGGTGAGGGGAGGTAATTACGGACGATTACAAAATACGCGAGCATCCATACAACCAGTGACTGAACCTTTCGATTGGGGGCGAATCATAGAATCCCACACAATGTCTTCATATTTCCATGACCATATCTTTATAGTCGCCCCATAGAATTCATCACAAAACATCCCGTCCGTCAGCAGTCATCACACTGCTTGAGTCCAAATATCAGCGTTCTCTGCGGCTTGGCAGTGAAAAAGCACTTATCCCGAACTGACGTTAAGATATTGATATACTTATAAACATGTCCACAAAAACAATCATGGTTGTAGATGACGAAAAGCGGCTGGTCTTCCTCGTCGAAAGTTATCTGAAGCAGGAAGGCTACCGCGTGGTCACCGCCTACAACGGCGCAGAGGCGCTTACCGTCGCCCAAAGGGAAAAACCCGACCTCATCATCCTCGACGTGATGATGCCCGAAATGGACGGCTACGAATTCATGCGCCGCCACCGCGCCGAACACAACACCCCCATCATCCTGCTCACTGCCCGCGTAGATGACGAGGAAAAAGTCATCGGGCTGGAGGTGGGAGCAGACGACTACATCACCAAGCCCTTCCGTCCGCGCGAACTCATGGCGCGCGTCAAAGCGGTGCTGCGCCGCGCCGGGGAACGGGAACCCGCCGCCAAGGTCCTGAAAGCCGCGGACATCGTCCTCGACCGCGACAGCCGCACCGTCAAAGTGGGAGACCGCTTCGTGGACCTCACCCCCTCCGAGTTCGACATCCTGACCGCGCTCATGTCCCACCCTGGACGCGTCTATTCCCGCCTCGACCTGCTCGACATCATCCAGGGCGTGCGTTACGAAGGCTACGAGCGCACCATAGACACCCACATCAAAAACCTGCGCGGCAAAATCGAAGACGATCCGCGTGCGCCGAAATACATCGAAACTGTCTACGGCGTGGGCTATCGCTTCAAGAGAGTGTGACCCCATGCGCTCCATTTCCACCAAGTTGATCCTCGCCTTCCTCAGCATTGGCATTGTCAGCGTCGCCATCATCTTCCTCACCGCTCGCTGGAACACCCGCCTGGAATTCATCCGCTTCCTCTCTGACCAAAACCAATCCATCATTGTCACCAATCTCGTCAACTATCACCAGCAATACGGTACCTGGGAAGGCGTGGAAGAACTTTTCGTCAAAGGCAACCGTCCCGGCATGGGCATGGGACCGGGACCTCACATGATGCAACCCTACCTGCTCGCCGACCCCAACGGCTACGTCATCGTCCCCAACGGCAGATACAAGATCGGCGAAAAACTCCCGGAAGAACAACTGGAAGTCGGCATCCTGCTTACCGAAAATGGAACGCCTATCGGCTTTCTCGTTCCCATCGGTGGACCTTTCGGCGGACCTTTTGAGGGAACTCCCCGCGAACTCGAATTCATTGAACGCACCAGCCGTACCCTGTTTTACGGAGCGCTCGGCGGTGCAGTCATTGCCCTCTTTCTGGGCATCTTCCTCTCTCGAACCATCACCCGCCCCATCCGCGAACTGACTCGCGCCACCCAGGCCATCTCTGAAGGCGACTTCTCCCAGCAGGTCCCCGTGCGCACCAACGACGAACTGGGCGAACTCGCCCGCGCCTTCAACAAGATGAGCGCCGAACTCTCGC
>DATLZK010000075.1:0-32440 GCA_035574015.1 Anaerolineales bacterium | reverse complement strand
GTATACCTCTTGACGAAATGCGATAAGTTTGTTAATGTTCTCTTTGGTAGCAACTTGGTTTCTCATAACCCCAAGCTTCTACCAAAGGGCGGTTTTTTTCAAGAGCAAAACCGCCCCAAATTTTGTCTAAACTCGAGTTTTTATGTAAGACTCGTTGCCTTGTTGCAAATATTGTCTGAGATCCAATGCGCGTCGCTTTTTTCTCACCTCCCTTGTACCCCAAAGGGAGGTGTTGGGATAAGGAGAACCCCCTTTATCTCTGTATGATCCCGTATGCAGCAGCACAAAGATAGGGTGCACGCCTATCCTCCGTTAGATTAGATCTGATTATGTGGGCGAACAGTTTACAAGATCAAAAGAATCGACTTGATAACTTTCTACCACAACTAGAGGGGAGATTTCCGCTCGCGCGGATTTTCCTCTTCGGTGAACCACGTCTGGAAGTTGACGCGCGGACAATTACCTTGCCTCCGCGTGAGGGTTTGATCTCTTTATTTGTTCGCCTGGTGTTACAGCCCGGACAGGTTCTTTTACGCAAGAACCTGGCTTTTGCGCTTTGGCCCGATGAGTCCGAAGCCGAAGCGCTTGCCAATCTGCGCCGCCATCTGTACCTGATTCGCAAGATTCTCCCGATTCCGCTTCGCGATCTGCTTCTCATCACAACACAAAGTGTCTCCTGGCAGGATTCGCCGCTTTGCTGGGTGGATGTGAACGAGTTCATGCAAGCGGGCGAGAGCCTGGATGCGCTTGAGCGTGCGGCGGAACTTTACCGAGGAGACCTGGCAGCAGGGGTCGAAGGGGATGATTTTCTGATCTCCCGGCGCGAAACCTTGCGAGATCAGTTCTTGGCCATGTTGAGAAAACTGGCGAATAACTATATAGAACAGAGGCAATTTGACCGTGCTCTTGAATGGACGCGTCGTCTGATTGTTCAGAATCCTTGGGATGAAGAAGCAGTGCGCTTGAAAATGATCCTAGAAGTCCAAACTGGCAATCGCACTGCCGCGCTCGCTACTTACCAAAACCTGGCATACAAACTCCAACGTGAACTGGACACCCAGCCTATGCCGGAGACGATGGCGCTCTATAGTGATATCCTGCATAATCGTCTGGTACGCCCTGCCCAATTTAGGACCGCGGCAAAATCATTCTTTGTCGGTCGTGTACACGAATTGGAGCAACTCTCCAGCCTGTTCCAGAGCCTGATTACCGGGCAGGGACGGGTGGTTTTCATCTCTGGCCCGGCAGGGGTAGGTAAGAGCGCACTTCTCCAGGAATCGCTTCGTCGTCTGGCAGAAGAGGCGGGTGAATCTGCCCCGCGCGTCTTATGGGGATTCTGTCTGCCACCGATGATCGCATCCCCTAGCCGACCCTATGCACCTTGGAGCCAGATTCTCAACGCTGTTGCGCCTCTGTTGGCTCGTAGCAAAGAAATTTCGCCGGAATGGTTGAATCACTTGCTGCCGCTTGTCCCCGATTTAGCACTGCTCAAATCAGGCCTGCTCAGGCCAGCTCAACCCAATGCTACAGAACTTCATATGGCTTTGAGACAGGTTTTTTGTGCTTTGGCGCTTTCCAAACCTTTGATTCTAGTCATTGAAGATGCGCATTGGGGCGATGAACTTTCACTGGAAGTTCTGCAAGAACTGGCTGAAACTTGTTCCTCGCTTCCTTTGTTGATTCTGGTTACGTGCCGTTCAGACGAGTTGCCCTTACCACTCCTTAGGATCAAGCGCGCCCTGCGTCAACGGCGCTGCTTGAGCGAAATTCTACTTCATACCTTTGATGCCGAAGAGACTCGTCTGTTTTTAGAGACTGTGCTGGGGGAACAGGTACTTTCTCCAGTGCTATATGATGAAATCACTTACTATGCTAAGGGGTTGCCGTTGTTACTGCGCGAGGTCGCTGAAAGCATTCGTAAAGCGCGAGGAAATATGTCCTATCCTCTCACCCTGCGCGAGATTATCGAATTTCGCCTCGGTCAGTTAAACCAACAGACACGCGATATGCTTGAAACAGCGGCCATACTCGGTTTTTCCTTTTCCGATCACGAACTGAGATCTCAACTTAACTGGCCTGAACCGATTTATGCTGCTGCTCTGGATAGTTTGTTTGCCAATCGTTTGTTGCAAGAATCTGTTTTGAGGGGTTCGCCGGAGTATACCTTTTCTCATCAATTGATTCATCAAATCATCTTGGAATCGATCCCCTCTGCGCGTGCCGTTCACTTGCATCAGCAGATTGCTTCCACCCTCCAACAGATTTACGCAGGCAAAAACGGATTTGCAGGCCGGATTGCCACACACTATCAGTTTGCTGGTCTCCCTCTCGCCGCTGCGCGCTTTTGGCTGGAACATGCTCGTGAAAGCACTGACCTGGCGGCCTTCGACCAGGCGCTACAGGCCATCGAACGTGCTCTTGCTCTGTTAGGCACAGATTCATCCCTCGAGAGTCGCGAACTTCAGGCGCAGGCCACCTTACAGCGCGGAGTGATTGCGTATCATCGTGGTCAGATCACAGAAGCGCTCACCCTGTTGGAAGAAGCCCTGCGCCAGTGTGATGGCTTCCCGTCTTTGCGCGCTCACGCCCTCTCGCGCTTGGCGTATGTTCTTCACAGTTGTGACCGTTATGCGGAATCATTGCAATTGGCGGGAGAATCACTGCAAATTGCTCGCGCGTTAGGTGATCCTCATGCTATTGTTCGCGCTCTCAACATTCGCGGTATGACTGCTCTCATGCTAGGGCACAATGTTGATGCGCTTCGAGATTTGCGCGAAGCACTAGCCCTAGAGGAATCGTTCCCCCAGCACTCGGCACAGATGGTGCAGAGCTTAAACCATCTTGGTACCGCGCTGGTCTTTACGCAAAACTACACTGAGGCTTCTGAAATCCTTGCCAAAACAATCGAACTGGCTCAGCGCGGCGGCCTGAAACGTTTAGAATCTGCTGCTCTCACTATGCAAGGACAAATCGCTCTCAACCGAGGGCAGTATTCACAAGCCATAGAAATTTACAACAAAGCCATCATGGTCGCTGGCCAATCACACCTGACCAATATGTGGGGGAAATATGCTGGGCGTGGCATGGCTTATCTGCGCAAGGGACATTTGAAGGAGGCACAAGCAGATTTCGAGTGTGGTTTTGAGTTGGCGCGTCGGGTAGAAAGCCGCTACGGTCAATTGCTCATGCGAGTTTACCGGGCTTTTACCTCCCTTGCATTAGGACACCTGCCTTCTGATTCGCTCTCTGCATTGGAGGAAGAAGCCGCTGTGCTCGATTTACACGCTGTTGTCTTTCAAGCCGGACTGTTTTGTGCTGGGTTGTGGCGTTTGGCAGGGGATTGGGAGCGAGCGGCCGCAGCACATCAACGCTCTATTCAGGCGGCACAATCTAGTGGCGTTCCGCAGTTTCTGCAGAACGCTCAATTGGAATGGCTCTTCACTCAGGCGCAGATCGGCGCGTCAGATCCGGTGCGGCTGAATTCCCTTTTTCGTCAGGCACAGGACTCCGCTGAGGTCCCGCAACAGGTCCTAGCAAAATTAACTCTGGCTGTCATGCTGCATGCTGAAAACCGTTCTGCCGAAGCCTTATCCGTTGCTCAGGAATCTCTCGCTCTGGCGCGCTCTTGTCCCGATAGGATTCTTACTGGCGAAGTACTTCTGTTCCTAATGCGGCTATATCACGCGCTCGGTCAAAGTGAGCAAGCTCAAACTTGCCAGGCTGAATTGCTTCTCCTTGCCAGGACAGCCTTTGCGCCCCTGCATATTCCGCTCAACACCTCTTTTGCGGCTGATTTGCGTTCGATGATCTTGGCTTAGAGTTTGAAACAACCTCCTACTAACGTGGGTTCGAGTTAGGTAGCCAAAGTGGGCAAAATATTTCCGCGTTCCCCGTCCTTCCACTCGCTACTGACGTTTCTATACCTAGTTGTTCCCCTATCGCGTTTGAAAATTTGTTGCACGTCAATTTTGCCCGACAGTGAATGACCTGTAACGGGTTGTGTTTGGGGGATAGAGCAGATGAACTTTGGTAGAGATCACACTTGCGGTTCCCTTCATGATCAGCCTAGTACCAATTTCTTACGTGCGAGCACTTTTGTGTGACGCCTAGAGGACGCTTTGAGGACGCGCTTTTTATAGAATGGGAGCAAGGAGAGCGAAAATGCCATAAATGCTATAACAGCACTTCACCCATCCATCATTCATTCAACAAGGAGATAAAAAGATGAAGGCTTTTCACCTTAAAACAGCATTGATGTTTGTCTTGCTTATGTTGTTTGTTCAGGCGTGTGGAGCCTTTGCTACACAAGCGCCACCTACGCAAGTGCCTCCCACACAGGCATCTCCTACCCTTCAGCCCCCACCCGACACTCCCACTCCTACCTTGATTTCGCATGTCTTTACACCCATATCGCTCCCTAGTGATCATGTTGGTATTGCCGCGGATCAGGATTCGTCACGCACGGCACATCAGAAGGCCGCCGGAGGCGGCGACCATTTTAGCCGTGGCGAATATGAACGTCCCTTTAATGCATCAACAATGGATATATATTTCCCAGAACTGGACATTATTCGATATGAGGTGTTCCAGGATAGCACATGGATATTTGCCAGCATTGAGTTGCGCTCACTCAGTTCAGGAGGCGCATTATCTGGTCAATATGCTTTGGAGATTGATAACGACATTGATGGCCGGGGCGATTGGCTGATCCTTGTCACTCAACCTTCATCCACAGAATGGTCAGTGGAAGGAGTCCAGGTCTGGCAGGATGCTAACAACGATGTGGGTGGAAATGAACCAGTGCGTGCAGATAAAGCCATTGGTTTTGGAGATGGCTATGAAACCAAAGTTTTTGACAGTGGTACAGGCAATGATCCTGATGCGGCCTGGGCTCGCGTTTCACCGGAGAACCAGTTGGTAGTGCAAATTGCTGTTAAAGCCGCTTTGGTGGATGACGATAGCAAGTATCTGGCCGGAGTGTGGGCTGCTCGAGTCCTTGACCCTGCGATGTTCGATTTCAACGATAAGATGACCGCAGAACAAGCAGGAGCTGCTGTGCAGTCTTTCGCCTATTATCCCATCAATGCTCTGGCGGAACTGGATCGAGCCTGTCGTGTGCCGATTAACGTCGTAGTGACAAAGGACAACTTGGGATTGTGTCAGGCGTCACCCCCACCACAGGCTGAGAGCGAGGAACCTTCTCCGACCCAAGCGGGATGTCAACCCCAGCAATGTCCCAGTGGATGGGGCTGGGATCCGAGTACCTGCTCATGCATACTGTTACCTCCTCCTTAATACGATGAATTTGACGGATGAGATTGCTCGATGCCCTCACCCCAACCCCTTTCTATTGAGAGAGGGGCAGGGGTGAGGGAAATGGTAAAGCAGTATGAAGCACGAGCGTTTGTTTACAACAGAGCAACTACTGTAGCCGTGTAACTGCTGATGGCATGACTGTCGAAGTGCACAATGAGATGATCATTATATTCAAGACCAATAGCATTGAAAATGTCATAGCCCTTATCGGGAAATTTCCGCCATGCAAGTGGACTGCTCTGGGAAAATTGATGTTCACGTTTTTGACACAGCATTGACAGTTAACGTTTCCCGTTCTGATTGATATATGCCGACTGTAGGCCTCATCAAAGTAAGAGGTTCGAGAGACACCTTTTATTGTACTTTTGGCTTACTACATCCCATGACGATTTTCTGAATTTTCAGTCCTTATAACCTGGAAGAAGGAGAAAGTATGTCTAGGCTTCTACGTTGTTCATTTCTCATAATCTTCCTCTTGCTCTTGCCGGCTTGCAATCTGCCGCAAGCATCAGGGAATCCGTCAGAAAGTATCCCGGTCATTGAGATTTCCACCTTCACTTCTACACCGACGGTGGAAACTAATCTGCCCGAATTATTACCGCCCGTTACACCATCTCCCACTTTTGCAGTGGCAGTGATCACCCCGCCAACTTCAACTACTCTTCCTGTCACCGTACCTCCCTCTCCAGCAGTCATGCAGAACTGTGACCAGGCTCAATTCATTGCTGATGTGACCATACCCGATGGCACAGTCCTGAACCCAGGTGAGCGATTTACGAAAACCTGGCGCATCAAAAACACTGGCAGCTGTACATGGACATCATCTTATGCCGTAATCTTCGACAGAGGGACTCAAATGAGCGGCCCCGCAGTTCAAGCCCTTCCGGGCAACGTCAGTCCTGGTCAGACGGTTGATATTTCGGTCAGCCTGACTGCTCCTACAGCCTCTGGTCCCTATATCGGCTATTGGAGGTTGCGTAACGCATCAGGTGTGACGTTCTCCCAATTCTACGTCCAGATCAGGGTAAGAGAGACTGTGGATGTTCCTGGCAGCGGAGCGTTCGCCGTGATACATGTCAATTATGAAGTTTCTACCTTCGACGGAGAAGGGTATGTAGGATGCCCTCGCGTCGTTGCTCACATCACTACCAATGGCGCCGGTACAGTAAAGTATCACTGGACTCGTTCCGATGGCAGCTCTAGCGCTTCTGAGACCCTCCGTTTCAACTCTGCCGGCACAGAAAACGTCGAGTACAAGTGGTACCTTGGCTCAGCAGCGGGTTCACAATGGGTAGGTATTTACATTGACGAGCCTAACCATCAGGATTTTGGACATATTGATGTGAATCCCTGTATCAGCCCATAAAAACCGCGTCCAAATTCATGAGCAGAGAGCGTCGCCAATCTACCTACATCCTACACATTTGGCAGGAAACAAGCGAAATCGCCCCTCCAGGTGAATGGCGCGGCGTGTTGCGTTCACTGGATGGGCGAAAAAGAATGATGTTCAAATCGGCACAAGAACTTTGGAAGTTGCTCACCCAAAGCGAAATACCTGCTCAACCGGAAATAAAAACTTACGATTCGGATAAGGAGTGAAATTTTTATGAACAGACGCATCAGTTGTCTTCTCATCAGTGGGCTCCTGTTGCTCTGTCTAATTGGTGTAGTCGCAGGTGGGCCATTCTTTTTCCTACACTGATGCCGGTGTGACGCGCGTGGGAACCTATCGCTATTTCCTGGCCCCTGTTCGTCCCGGTGGCGAAGTGAGTGATAGCGCTCCATCTATGGCATGCGTCTCGCAAGAGACAGAAGTCCCGGTTCTCTCCTATGTTCCTGGGTGTCAGGTGCCTCCTACTTCTGCTAAACCGCAGAAAGAGGAATACAGGTACCTCTCTGCCAAGAGTCACAGAAATCACCCCGACATTCGTAGAAATGTCCTCCGTAGGCGGCGGTTACTTCCATGCAGAGGTCAATATTGGTAGCGAAGCCTATACATTTCTCCAGGGCGCAAATGGTTCTGTTGCGATCACCGTTGTTGCTGATGACCTGGCAGGAAACGAAGGTAGCGATTACTATGGCGAAGTGCCAATCCTGTTCTGCCCGGGGTAATTCTGGCATAAATGCCCTGCACACAATCAACACTTTTGGTTAACGTAAGAAGCCGGGTGTCCTTATGGGCGACCCGGCTTTTTGTATTCTAAAACCACCCCACCGAAGAAGTCACGAACGATTTTGCAGACTGGTTTCTCGACCTGACCCTCAACACAATACCTTTTCTGTACACCTGTGTTATTTTGCTTGCAAGAGTTTGAATTTGAGTCTATACTTTGCGTAGTCCCAGTTCCATCTGAAGGAGGCTGGTTATGGCTACAGTTCGCGACATCGTCCGCAAGAAGGGAGGGGATATATACTCGGTTTCGCCTGATGCAAGCGTGTTCGAGGCGCTCAAGGTGATGGCGAAATACAACACGGGTGCGGTGCTCGTCATGGAGGGGGGCAGAGTTGTCGGCATCCTTTCAGAGCGGGACTGTGTCCGCAGGCTGGATTTGCACGGGCGCTCTGCGCGGGAAACGACGGTGAGGGAGATTATGACCTCAAAGGTGCTATACGTACAAGCGAATCAATCCATTGAAGAATGTGTTGCTATCATGATTGATAAAAACATCCGTCACCTGCCTGTCTTCGAGAACGACCGACTGATTGGCGTGATCTCCGCCCGCGATGCGCTCAAGGAGATGATTGACGAACAAAAATTCATGATCGCACAACTGGAACATTACATCACCGGTGGGGGAAGGTGAGATGATGCAGTGGAGCAAACATGACAATTTTGGACATCGCCTCACTCGAGACTGCAATTGAACCCTATGTTCCCTTGGGCCGTTCAGGCCTTTTGCCTGCCCTGCACGCGGCTCAAAGAATGTACGGTTGGATTTCTGAGCCGGTTGCCACCTACATTGCCAAGGTGCTTCATGTGCCACTGGCAGATGTACACGGCGTGATTGAGTTTTACTCGCTCTTTTACAATAAACCGACCAGCCGTCATGTGATTCGTGTTTGTACAGATGTGGCGTGCGCGCTGAAAAATGCAGAAGGGATTCTCGATCATCTTTGTGCGCGTCATGGGATTAAGGCGGGTCAGACGACCCCTGACCTGTCCCTGACCATTGAGGCAAGCCCCTGCCTTGGGCTTTGCGAACACGCGCCGGCGGTTTGGACGATGAACAACGGACGAGGGACAGTGGGGAGTGCCCAATGGACAGCAGGCAGTGGACAATGGATAATGGATGAAGCCGACCGCCCGCGCTCTCTAATCTATGGTCCAATCCGTTTGTTGACAGCCAATTGCGGGAACGGCACAACTCCGCTTGAAGCCTACGGTAAATACGCCGCACTCGAAAAAGCAAAAAGCATGAAGCCCGAAGAAGTAGTGAACGAGATCAAGGCTTCGGGTCTGGTAGGACGCGGCGGCGCGGCGTTCCCGACAGGAGTCAAATGGGAAGGCGCAGCGAAAGCTGAAGGCGTGCCGAAATATGTTGTGTGTAATGCAGATGAGTCTGAACCAGGCACGTTCAAAGATCGCGTGCTGTTGATTGATGATCCGCATAAAATCATCGAGGGCATGTGCATCGCGGCGTATGCGATTGGAGCGAAGAAGGGGTATATCTATCTGCGCGGCGAATATGTGTATATCGTTCCGATTTTAGAACATGCACTGCAAGAAGCAAAAGCGGCGGGCTATTTAGGAGAAGATTTCGACATCGAAATTCGCGTTGGCGCTGGCGCCTATATTTGTGGCGAGGAGACCGCGCTGTTCGAGTCGATCGAGGGGAAGCGCGGCTTCCCGCGCGTGAAGCCGCCTTTCCCTACGACTCATGGCCTCTTTGGCAAGCCAACGGTCATCAACAATGTGGAAACGTTATGCAATGTTCCGTTGATTATTTCTCGCGGCGCGGCGGAATATCGCCAGATCGGTACAGAAAAATCTCCGGGACCAAAGTTGTTCTGCGTGTCTGGTGATGTGGCACAGCCGGGGCTTTACGAAGTCCCCTTTGGTGTTACGCTGCGTGAATTGCTTGAAATGGCGGGAGGCGTTGCAAATGGGAAAGGAATGCAAGCCGTTCTCTTTGGCGGGGCTGCCGGCGCGTTTGCCACATCGGAGCATCTCGATGTCCGACTCACATTCGAGGATTTGCGCGCAGCGGGTTTACCTTTGGGTTCGGGGGTGGTGATGGTCTTCGATGAAACGCGCGAGATGCGACGTGTTTTGAAAGATTTGGCGCATTTCTTTGCGCATGAATCCTGCGGCAAGTGCTATCCTTGTCAGATGGGTACACAGCGTCAAAAGGAGATTTTGGACCGCATTGCGGAAGGAAAAATTTATGCCGATGACTTGATCCGCCTGCAAGATATAGGCTGGACGATGACCGATGCAAGTTTATGCGGTTTGGGGCAGACCGCTGCAAGCGCGGTGCTCTCAGCAGTGAAATTATGGCCTCATTTGTTTGAGGCACAATCCAATGTCCAATCTGTACAATTTCAAAGAAAGGAGGTCGAAATGACACGCTTCATGCAACCCGAAGTTCTGATGCAATCGGAGCCGACGCCAGCCGGAGAGACACCGCCTCCAGCACCTCAGCCGGTTACGGAGGAAGTCAGTCAGCCGGCACCCGCTGTGACGGAACCGGTTGCGAAGCCCCCACGGCGCAGAGCAAAAACGACGAAGGCGACAACGAAGAAAAAGGCCGCGGCGAAAGGAACGAAAAAAGGTGCAAAGAAAACTGCAGCAAAATCTACAAAGAAAAAAACTGCTGCAAAGAAATCGAAATCAAAGAAGACAAGAAAGTAAGCAATAAAATCGGGTTGGGCAGTGGCACGTCACTTGGCCAAATGCCTCGAAGCCAAAACATCGTTTCGACCCATCTAGCGGCTTGTGTCTGCCCTGCCCAATCCCTGCAATGATTTGTATGGAGGCGCAGGCAGTCAATTTGGATGGCTCTTTGGGATTTGGTAGGGTGGACTATCTTCTCACCACTGAGATCACGGAGTCCACAGAGAGAAAGAATTTTGACCGTGTTCTTTGTGTTCTGTGGTAAAGCGGTTTTTTTACCCCACTTAATCCCAGAGAACCATTTGGACGTTGATGGAAAGATTGGGAAGTAGGATTGTGGAAATGTGAAAGGAAGACAAGAGGAAAAGGATAATCTATGGCGATTGCATTTCAGATGGATGGCAGAGAAATCACAGTGGAGGAGGGTAAAACACTTCTTGATGCCGCGCGTGAGAATGGAATAGATATTCCTACCATTTGTTGGCATGAAGCGACGACAGCCAATGGATTGTGTCGTATGTGTGTGGTGGAGGTGGAGGGGTGGAGATTGCTCCAGCCGGCATGTATTGTCAAAGCGGGAGCCGGTATGAAGGTCCACACACGAAGCGAACGAGTGGATCGAGCGCGTAAAACGATCCTGGAAATGTTGGCTTCTACGATGGACCTCTCCGACGCGCCCGACATCCTGACAATGATGGATGAATATGGAGCCCGCGCGGATCGCTTCCCCGATGCCGTGCGTCGCGTTTCGGAAATCAAAGACGACAACCCCATGTACATTCGCGATTACTCGAAGTGCCTGCTGTGCTGGCGTTGTGTGCAGGTTTGTGCAGAGGATGCGCAATATACCTACGCGATCAACTTCGAGGGGCGCGGCTATGACACACAAATCGGTACGTTCTTCGATAAGCCCATTCCTGAAACAACGTGTGTGCTATGCGGTCAGTGTGTAGGTGTCTGCCCCACGGGGGCTTTAAAGCCAAAGCGCGAATATTTGCTAGAATTGGGAATGAAACCGGAAGAAATTAGCGTGATGAGTACGGGAAGAAAGAGCAGAAATGCTCTGTTGCGAAAATAATAGACCTGGGCGCTCATCCCCACTTTCCCTCACCCTCCCAGTGGGGAAGGGGCAGGGGTGAGGGCGAGCAGAGCAGAAAGGCAGAAAGATTGAATTGACTTTTGGTTCTTGACCCCCTGGAGGTTCCATGATTAAACCTGATCGGATTGTTACGACCACCTGTCCTTATTGTGGGGTGGGATGTACACTGGAATTGCACGTCAAAGACGATTTTATTTACAAGGTTACCTCGCCGTTCGACTCACCAGTCAATAAAGGGAATCTTTGTGTCAAAGGACGCTTTGGTTACGATTTCATTTATCACCCGAAACGCATCACCATCCCTTTGGTGCGACGATATTTGTTGGAAGGGAAACCTAAACCCGAAGGGCGCGAACAGGTCTTCACGGTGAGTACGGATGGCAAGCCAATCCCCAATTCTCCCCTCTCCAATTCTCTTTTCTCTAATTCTCTCCTTTCTAATTCTCCAACCTCTACCGATTGGGACTGGCTAACTACCGACTGGGACACCGCGCTCGACATTGTTGCCGATAACCTTGTGCGCATCTATCAGCGTGACGGTTCCGACGCGATGGCGGTCTATTGCTGTGCCAAAGCCACCAACGAAGACAACTATCTCTTACAAAAGATGTTCCGTGCTCTGTTCCGCACAAACAACGTGGATCACTGCACACGCCTTTGCCATGCGGGGTCGGTCGTTGCATTACAGCAATCGCTCGGCACCTCTGCGATGAGCAATACCGCCTCGCAGGTGATGTTGAACGATGTCTTTATTGTCACTGGTTCGAACACCAGTGAGAATCACCCGATCATCGCGCTTCAAATGAAAGAAGCCGTGAGAAAGAACGGCGCAAAGATGATCGTTGTTGACCCGCGCCGTATCGAACTGGTTGACTTTGCCGAGTTATGGCTCCCGCTCAAGCCCGGCACGAACGTAGTTGTCTTCAGTGCAATGGCGCATGTGATCGTCAAAGAGAATCTTGTCAATTGGGATTTTGTCAATCGGCGGACGGAAGGCTTCAACGAGTATATCGAATCGCTCGAAAAATTCACGCCCGAATATGCCGAGGAGATTTCCGGCGTGCCTGCGGAGGATATTCGCAAAGCAGCGCGCCTTTACGCCACTGCCAAGAACGCCGCTATCTACTGGGGCATGGGGATCTCACAACTTTCACATGGAACAGCCTCTGCCCTTTCGCTGGTACACCTTGCTCTGCTCACAGGTCACATCGGACGCGATGGCACGGGCTTGAATCCTTTGCGCGGACAAAACAACGTGCAGGGCGCGAGTGACATGGGCGCTATGCCCTTCCATTATCCCGGCTATATGCGTGTGGACAATGAAGAGAACGCGGCGAAATGGGAGAAAGTCTGGAATATCGAACCCGGCGGTCTCTCGCGCAAACTGGGCTTGACCACGACCGAGATTCTTTCCCATGCACATCCCGGCGGCGTGCGCGCCCTCTACATCATGGGCGAAAATCCCATGATGACCGAGCCGAATCTCAACCTTACGCGTCAGCACATACAACAACTCGAGTTCCTCGTTGCCCAGGATATTTTCATCAACGAATCCGGCGCGTTTGCCGATGTGTTCCTGCCGGCCGTTCCATTTGCCGAAAAAGATGGCACTTTCACCAATACAGATCGGCGCGTGCAACGTGTGCGCGCGGCTCACGCACCGCGCGGACTTTCCCGTCCCGATTGGCAAATCATTTGTGATTTGGCGCGCCGCATCGAATCCCGACTTGGGCGCCCCACCGCTAAATGGGACTATACCTCCCCTGAAGAGATTCTGCGCGAGATGGCAAGCGTCAACACGGATTACGCAGGGATCACCTATGAACGCATCGAAAAAGTAGGGTTGCAGTATCCTGTTCCAGATTTGAATCACCCCGGCACCCCGACGCTCTTTATCGAATCATTCCCGCGCGGCAGAGGTAAATTCATTCCGTTGGATTATGTGCCGGTGAAAGAGGAGCCAGATGACGAATATCCCTTTATTCTCACGACCGGGCGCTTGCTTGAGCATTGGCACGGCGGCACCTTGACACGCCATTCTGTGTTGGATGAGGCATATCCGGAAGCGCGTGTAGAAATCCATCCTGCTGATGCGGAAATGCATGGCATCAAAGACGGTATGCCCGTGCGCGTGACCTCACGTCGTGGCACAGTCGTCCTGCGCGCCACGGTCACAGAGAAAACAACTGTGGGTGTCGTCTTTATTCCTATGCACTTCGCTGAAGCCGCCGCGAATTTGCTAACAAACGATGCTCTCGACCCGCAGGCAAAAATCCCTGAGTTCAAAGCGTGCGCTGTTCAGGTATTCCCTGCAAGAGAAGAGGAATTGGCAAATCCTGAAGTAGAGGTGAGGAGGGGGAGGTATTGAGTCAAACACCTTCACCTCTCGAGGCGCGCTCAACTAGATACACAATGGAGATATACTCCTGCCCGCTCGCGGCAGACATGCCAATTTCGCAAGGGATGTTCGACGAATAGTATCCGCCATATTTACGGGCATTGACTTCTGCGGCTTCTTTTTGTGTGGCGGATGTGGTGAGGGCGGGAAATAGCAACCCGCGGTCGCCTGCAAATCCACAGCAGCCAAGTGTGAGTGGTACAACTGCGGAGCGCGCACATCGTTTTGCTATGCCGACAAGTTTGTCCTGCAAGCCGAGTTTTTGAAGAGAACAATTGGGGTGCAGGATCACCTCTTCGCTAATTGGGTGGAGTTCAAGTTTGGGCAACACGTGGTCATGAAGAAATTCGACGACATCGAGGAGGATCAGTTTCTGCTGTATGGCTTGATCTTCTTCATCGAGAATATGCCTGTTTGTTAGAAGGGCGTGAGTACAAGAAGAGGTATCTATGACAATTGGATACTTGCCTTGCTCAGACCAATTCCACAGTTCGCGGAGAGTTTTATGGAGAATGACTTTGCAGGCTTGCACGTAGCCTTTTGAGTGAAATGGCATGCCGCAGCAGTGACCACTCACATTTTCAGGGATGTGGAGATGAATGCCCGCGCGCTGGGTGATGACTTGTAAGGCAGTGGGAAGTGGAAAGCCGTGGTTGGGCGTTCCCAATCGGCGGGAAACGCAGGAGGGGAAGTAAATGAAGTGGACTTCGTGTCGCTGAGGAGGGTGGAGACGAATGAGGCGAGTGGGGTGAGGGATAGCGCTATTCCATTTGGGTAAGGTTGTGTTGGTTATTTTTTCTGCCGCCCGGATCGCAAAATTTATTCCCTTCATGCCAATTGCTTTTTGCGCGAGGTGACCAAGCAATACACCAATGCCAATGAATTTCTCTGCTATGGCAAAGTGATTTGCAAGCCAGAGGGAAATCCTTTCACCGCGCCGAGTGACAGAAGCCGCGCGCAAACTTCGGGTCAGATCGCCGGTGTTGATGTTGACAGGGCAGGCTGTGGCGCACAATCCGTCTACGGCGCAAGTGTCCAATCCGGCGTAGGAAAAATCTTTGATAACGGAATCAAGCAGAGGTGAGGATGATGCGGCGAGTCGCAGACGGGAAAGTTCCCTTTGGACGACGATCCGCTGTCTGGGGGTCAGGGTCAAAAATCGGCTTGGACAGCGCGACTCGCAAAATCCGCATTCGATACACTTGTCCACTTCAGGTGAGACTTGTGCGATGCTTTTGACGTGCTGAATATGCGCCTGTGGGTCGGGATTGATGATGACGCCGGGGTTGAGCATGTTATCGGGGTCGAGCAGGGATTTGATCTCGCGCATGATGGCGTATGCTTCCGCGCCCCATTCGGTCTCGACGAATGGTGCGGTATTGCGCCCTGTGCCGTGTTCTGCTTTGAGTGCGCCATCATATTTGCCGCTCACCACGCGGACAAGATCGTCCATGAAGGCGGCAAAACGGTGAACTTCTGAATCGGTGTTGAACGATTGTGCGATGAGGAAATGCAAATTGCCATCTTTCGCATGACCGAAGATGACGCCTTCTTGGTAGCCGTGATTGGCAAACAAATGCTGGAGATCTGTGACTCCCTCGGCAAGCGATTGAACGGGGAAGACGATGTCTTCGGTGAGGAGGATAGTGTCTGTGGGACGCATCGCACCGACAGAGGGGATTATCCCTTTTCGCAACTTCCAAAGGATTGCCTGACGCGTTGGATCTTCGGTAAATTCGGGATCATGAATCAATTTGATTTCGGAGATGATATGCGCCGCCGCGGCTCGAAAAGTGAGGATGTCCTCCCGGCTTTGCCCCTGATATTCAACAAGGATTGCCGCAGCAGTTTCGGGCAGTTGCGCAAGGAGCGCGGGCGCGCCGGGCAGGTTTTCGATGGAACGGAGAGAGGGGCGATCCATGATCTCAACGGCACGCGCTCCTGATTGCTTAAGGGGATAGATAGCATCGGCGGCGTCTTGAATATTTTTGAAGTAGAGTTGTCCGGTGTAGCGGTATGGGTAATCGGGGAGGGTATGCAAAACGCCCTCGGCAATGAAACCTAGCGTGCCCTCGGAGCCAATGAGCAGATGGACGAGAATATCGAGCGGTGTCTCGAAATCGAGAAAGGCGTTGAGTAGATAGCCGTTGTTATTTTTCATCTGGTAGCGACGGCGAATGCGCTGAGCAAGAGATTCGCCCTCACCCCTGCGCTTCTCGCTCAACAGGGTAGGGGATGGCGCTTCGATGATTTTTCGTTTGAGTTCGAGTAATCCTTTTGCGAGGTGGGGCTGTTCGTGTTCAAAGATTTGATGAGCGTTTGGGCTGGCTGTATCGAGAACGAATCCATTTGGCAGAACGAATGTCATTGAATGAAGGGTGCGGTAAGCATTTTCGGTCACGCCACAGCACATGCCGCTGGAATTGTTTGCGAGAATGCCGCCCATCATGCACGCGTCAATCGAAGCGGGATCGGGACCGATGCGGCGACCATAGGGTTTGAGCACCTGATTGAGGAAGCCTCCGATAATACCCGGCTGGAAGCGAATCAATTTGCCATGATCTTCTATGTTGTATTTCCCCCAGTGTTTCGAGATGTCCACCAGGATTCCGTCTGTTACCGCTTGGCCAGAGAGACTTGTCCCTGCTGCGCGAAAAGTCATAGGGATTCGATGTTGCTGAGTGAACTTGAATAATGCCTGTATTTCGCCAATGGAATTGGGCTGTACCACCGCCTGTGGAATCAAACGAAAATAGGACGCGTCGTTGGCATAGGCAATGCGATAGAGGGGTGATGTGAACACGCGCTCTGGATGAATAATTTGGGAGAGGCTGGTTTGGAGATCCATACTTGTCTCCAAAAAGTTTCGTTCTCAGGTGGTGAGGGTTGCATCGCCGAGTAAGTTCATTTCAATTTTACATTCTTTAGGTATAAAGGGGATATAAACACATTCAGCAATTCCAAATCTGAATCCTGGTAAAGGACTTTTTCACCGCAAGGACACGGAGAGCACTGAGAAAATCAAAAATCTCTGGGGGCTCGGCGTCTCGGCGGTAAATTTTTTGAACAAGGGTGTTTATCCCGATTTGAGGTTGCGTTATACTCATTGCCTTACTCAAGCCTTAATTCAGGAGATCCGAATGCACGAAATTGTCGTCAACCTGCACATGCACACGCGCTATTCAGATGGGAGTGGGACGCACAAGGACATTGCCCAAGCCGCCATCAAGACGGGATTGGATGCGGTTATCGTGACAGACCATAATGTGCTTGTGCAAGGCGTGGAAGGATACTATCGTCATTCATCCTCGCGAGGAACAAGTCGCGTCCTGCTCCTTGTTGGGCAGGAGGTCCATGACCAGGATCGTGACCCCCAGAAGAATCATTTGCTCATCTTCAACTCAAACCGCGATCTTTCGGGTCTGGCAGACGACCCTCAGGCACTCATCAATGGCGTTACAGAAGCAGGCGGGATTTGCTTCATTGCCCATCCCAAAGACCCTGCTGCCCCTGCCTTTCACGAACCGGACATCTCATGGGAGAACTGGGAGGTGGAAGGTTATACCGGCATTGAATTATGGAATGGCTTGAGCGAACTCAAGACAGTTGTCCCGACCAAATTACACGCTTTGTTCTATGCGTTTTTTCCACAATTCATTGCACGCGTGCCCCTTGAGGAGACCTTACGGCGTTGGGATGAACTGCTCTCCGGCGGCAAACGCGTCGTTGCCATCGGTGGCTCGGATGCCCATGCTATGCACATGCGCATGGGGCCACTCCATCGTGTTATTTTTCCCTACGAATTTCATTTCCGCACCATCAATACCCATGTCTTCATTCCAGAACCGCTGACAGGCGATGTTCCAACCGATAAAAAAATGATCTACAATGCCCTCGCAAACGGACATTGCTTTGTCGCCTACGATCTCGCCGCCTCTGCGCGCGGCTTTCGCTTCAAAGCAAAAGGACTTGAGACATCTGCCATAATGGGCGATGAGATTTCGGTCAAGGGTGGTGTGACGTTACAGGCGCACCTGCCCTCTCCGGCGGACATTCATCTCATCAAAGATGGAGCGCGCATCGGCGCCTGGAGGCAAACCTATGCCTGCACTTACATCGCCACCGAACCCGGCGTGTACCGCGTGGAAGTCTATCGGAATTATCTCGGCAGAAAACGCGGCTGGATCTTCAGTAATCCGATTTATGTGAGATAGTTTCCGCGCCTTCAAGATCATTGTCGAAGCGATTTTCACGGAAGAGACTCATTTCGCTCCCCTCTCCCATCGGGAGAGGGGTAGGGGGGTGAGGGTGGGCAGTTACGATTTTCCACAAAAGAATATAAAGCGAAGATTCCCTTTGATTTTCTCTGTGCGCTCTGCGAACCCTGTTGGGTTGATTAGCATCTTGTTTGAACCGCTCTCGATTTTCACTGAATAGCATCGCAAACGAATTGAGAGAGTATAATCCTGGCGCAATGAAACACAACACCTCGCACATCCTTTCAACCATCCTTCTTCTTGCCATTTCACTTTCCGCCTGCACCTCTGGCAACACCAATTCTCCCATTTCTCAAAGCACCAATTCTCTAATTACTCAAAGCACCAATCCTCCCATCCCTCAATCCTCTCAATTTTCCCCCTCCCCCACCTCCACCCCTTTTCCCTCAGGCATTCGAATCGGCCGTGCTGTTCCCTCAGCCCTCATGGAGCAGATCGCGACCTTGAACCTGGCGGCAACTACAAGCCTTACCCTCGACGTTGCCCGCGGCGAACCGACGCAAAACGAAATTCGCTTTCAGTGGATTTATGTATTGGCTGCGCCATTCCCGACGGTGACCGATGATGTGACCTTTGAAGATTTACAGCGCGCGTGGAAGGAGGGAACGCCTCTCGCGCCCCTCGGGCGGACTCCGTTATTGATGGAGGAATCCACGCTTGAGGCGTTTACCGCCAAATGGGGCGCGCCCGCTCCCGGCTTCGCGCGCAGCGTGACCGCCGATCAGCTTCTCGAAACCGCATGGCGTGAAAACACTTGGGCAATCATCCCCTTCGAAAATCTCGAACCCAAATGGAAAGTGCTGACCATAGACGGTCAATCCCCCATCCGCAAAAACTTTGACCTCTCTTCCTATCCCCTCATTGTCAACTTTGCACTATATCCTTTGAGTGGAACCCAATTCGCTACTCTTCCCTTCTCCAATTACGACCCCTCTCGAATCACCACCGTTCTTCTCACCGGCGTCACTGCTCTCGTGCGCGCCACGGCTCTCACCATGGAAATCAAGGGTGTCACCTATCCCGGCGAAAAAATCCGCGACCTCATGCGCGAAGCAGATATTGCGCATGTGAGTAACGAAATCCCGTTCATGACGGGCTGTCCTTTTCCCAAACCCGATCAAGTCGCACTGGTTTTTTGCAGTGACCCGAAATACATCGAACTGCTCACCGATATTGGCACCGATGTCGTTGAATTGACCGGCAATCATTTTGCCGATTATGGTCCAAACGCTATGCTCGAAACGCTGTCCATTTACAAACAGCATGGCATTCCCTACTTCGGTGGCGGCGCGGACTTGCAAGACGCGCTCCAACCGGCGCTATTCGAGATCAATGGCAACAAGATCGCCTTCATTGGATGCAATCGCCCGGACGTGAATCGCTTTCCTACCGCAACCGAATCCAGACCTGGCGCTGCACCCTGCGACTTTGCCTTCCTTACACAAAAAATTGCCGATCTGAAATCACAGGGTTATCTTGTCATCTCCACGTTTCAATGGTACGAGAGTTACGACTGGCAGCCCCATCCCGCCCAAAGAAACGAATTTCGCCTCATGGCAGATGCCGGCGCGTCCATTGTCAGCTGCAGTCAGGCACATTATGCTCAAGCCATGGAATTCTACGGCGACGCGTTCATCCACTATGGACTTGGCAACCTGTTCTTCGATCAAATGGGTGACCAGCCCTGGATGCCAGCCGGCATACGTCGCGAATTCCTCGATCGTTATGTAATCTATGACGGTAAACTTATCAGTGTCGAATTGATTACTGCCCTCCTCGAAGATTACTCGCGTCCGCGACTGATGACCGAGAAGGAACGCATTGGATTTTTGCAGGAATACTTCTACTACAGCGGATGGATGCCCTTCATTCCTACGCCAACCCCCACCATCACACCGACCTTGACCCCTATGTCCATTCCGCCTCTTTCCGGGACCTTTAGCCCGTTCCCGTTAAGCACGCCGACTCCAAACCCTTGATGAATTTCCACCTGCTGTTTTCCTCTTGTGCTAAAATCTTCACATCCATTGCATGAAGTTTGGTGATCCGACAATCATAAAGTGAGTTTCACTTCCTGGCGTCTGAATGTCTGTGATCTCCGTAGTCATGCATCACGATCCGTCTTGCTCAGGTGGCAGCTTCACTGCCCGGCTCACACTCAGGAGAAAAGAAATCTATGGAAGCGAAACTTTATGTCGGAAACCTGCCCTACTCCACTGTGGAGGCGGACCTCCGGGACCTGTTTGCACAGGCTGGCACAGTCAAATCGGCACATGTCATCAAAGATCGCGAAACAGGGCGCTCGAAAGGCTTTGGCTTTGTCGAAATGTCATCTCACGAGGAAGCGCAAAGCGCCATCAACATGTTTCATGGCAGGGACTTTCACGGACGCCTGCTTACGGTGAATCTTGCCCGTCCACGTGAAGAACGCCCTGGCGGTTTTCGCGGTGGCACACGCAGGCAAGGAAGCGATCGCGGCCGCAGGCGCGGTTGAGCGGTTTGTCATCTCTGCTTCGCTTCGAGCCAGATGGACCGACGCCAGCCATTTGGCTCGAATTGTTCAAAGGGGATTTTACGCTTTGCATGTTACGTAATAAAATTTTCCCCATGCTCAATTCGTCGCGTCCAACCTTTCTTGAAGTAAACCTCTCTCAGTTGCGCAGGAATTTGGAAGCCATTCGTGCATACGTGGCGCCTGCAAAGGTTATGCCAATGATCAAAGCCAATGCGTATGGGCATGGTGTGAATGGAGTTGCGCCGTTCATCGAGCCGTTTGTAGATTACTTCGGGGTCGCCCTCGTCGAGGAAGCGGTGCATCTTCGCGAACTCGGTATTACCAAGCCCATTCTCGTTGCCGGCGGAACATTTCCTGGACAGGTACATCTTTTCGCCGAATACGATCTCACCCTCAGTGGCACATCCGTTGAACTGTTGAATGTTGCGGAAGAGATTGCCCGTTCATTGGGAAAACGCATCAAGGTTCACCTGAAAATTGATACCGGCATGGAACGCGTCGGTGTTCGCGAATACGAAGCGGAGACTTTGATCGAAAAATCGGCGGGTTACAAGCATCTCGTAATCGAGGGAATCTATACTCATCTGGCAAACTCAGAAGTGCCTGATAAAAAATATTCTCTGCTACAGTTGGAACGCTTTCAGGAAGTTCTCGACACTTACACACGTCGTGGCATTCCGCTTCCGGCCCTACGGCATGTATGTAATTCCGGGGGAATTTTGCATCTGCCAGAAGCGCATCTCGATATGGTACGTCCAGGGATATTGTTCTACGGTGTATATCCGGGCAAAGAGGTTGCGCGCGTCGTGGATGTAAGACCTGCTCTCACCTGGCGCTCACACGTGGCATATTCGAAGGTGACACAGCCCGGGCGGCCCGTCAGTTATGGGTCCTTGTGGCAGTCTGAGGTCCCGGTGCGAATCGTGACCATCCCTTGCGGCTATGCAGATGGTTACTTTCGCCGCATGTCAAATCGCGCGCAGGTAATTGTCAACGGTAAAAAATATCCGCAGGTGGGGCGAATTTGCATGGATCAGTTTATGGTCAACCTCGGCGATGATGATGCGCAAATTGGTGATGAAGTCATCCTCTTGGGTGGCGGCATTACCGCGGAGGACCTCGCCGAATGGGCTGGTACGAACGAATACGAAGTGTTGACCAACATTAGCGCGCGTGTGCCGCGCCTCTTCATCCGTGAGTGATGGTAGAATGGGGCGATTTTGTTGATGAGGTGACGAGTGAGAAACTTAGTTCAAAAATACGGTAGCATTATCTTCATCGCCGCGGTGATCGTAGCACTTGATCAATGGACAAAATCGCTGGTGCGCTCCAACCTTGCGTTCGGCGAAACATGGCTCCCACCATCGTTCGAGTGGCTGAGCCCCTACGCGCGCATTGTGCATTGGTACAACACAGGCGCCGCTTTTGGATTGTTTCAACAAGGCGGCATGGTCTTCACGGCGCTGGCTTTTATTGTCATTGCCGCGATTTTATATTACTACCCCCATGTGGAGAAAAGTGATTGGACACTGCGCCTTGCCATGAGTATGCAATTGGGTGGCGCAATCGGAAATCTTGCGGATCGCTTGCGTATTGGACATGTGACAGACTTTATTTCGGTGGGGACGTTTCCCGTCTTCAATGTGGCAGATGCCAGCATCAGCGTAGGCGCGGCGGTTTTGTTGTTTGGCGTTTGGTTGAATGAACGGGCTGGAAAGAAAAAGTCGGAAATCATCGAAACCGGTCAAACCAGCGAAGTAGGCCGTGAGTGAGCGCGTCCTGACCCTCCGCTATGAGCAAGAAACACCTGAGCGGCTCGATAAATTCCTGACCGCCTCGCTTGGGGATTTTTCGCGTTCACGAATTCAAGGGCTGATTGCAGATGGCTTTGTGGAGGTGAATGGACGCCTGGCGAAAAAGGCAGGTCAAATTCTCGAGCGCGGCGCGACCGTGACGGTTCGGATTCCGCCTCCCGCGCCGACCGCGCTTGTTCCCGAACAAATACCGCTGGATGTCCTCTTCGAAAATGAGGATCTCATCGTCGTCAATAAACCGGCGGGCATGGTCGTCCATCCCGCTGTTGGGCATACTTCGGGAACGCTGGTGAATGCGGTGCTGGGATATGAGCCACAAATCGAGGGGATTGGTGGCGAAGAACGGCCGGGCGTTGTACATCGCCTCGATAAAGAGACCTCGGGATTGATTCTGCTAGCGAAGAACGAACGCGCCCATCGTTGGCTGCAGGATCAGTTCCGATTGCGGAAGGTGGAAAAGACGTACCTCGCACTCGTGGATGGCAAACCGCCCACTCCTTCTGGGCGTGTGGAAACGTATATTGGACGAGACCCAAACCACCGTAAGCGAATGGCGATTGTTTCAGCCAGCAGAGGACGTGAGGCGATCTCTGAATATCGTACACTCGAAAGCTTCAGGGAACATACCCTGTTGGAATTTCATCCACTCACCGGGCGCACTCACCAGATCAGACTTCACTGCGCGTTTCTGAAATGCCCGATTGTAGGTGATAGAGTATATGGCCGGAAGAATCCTTCCATTCCCATCGAGCGCCATTTTCTTCATGCGTATCGTTTGCGGATTCTTTTACAGGGCGAGGAGAAACCTCGTCTATTTGAGGCGCCTTTGCCGGCCGAGTTGGAACGTGTACTGGAATCGTTGCGTGCAGGATGATGAAGTCTTTCTCTCGATTCGGTATTCTGTAAGTTGAGAATCAAGAGAATCGAGAGGATCAAGGGAAGCAAGAGAAGCAGAGAATATGTCCTTTGAGGAGAATCACATGGAATATGCTGATTTTCGTTCTGATACAGTGACCAAGCCTACGCCCGAAATGCGCGAGGCGATGGCGGAGGCAGAGGTCGGAGATGATGTTTTTCGCGATGATCCAACGGTCAATCGGCTGGAGGCGATGGCGGCAGAAAGATTGGGTAAGGAAGCCGCGCTGTTCGTTCCCTCGGGAACGATGGGAAATTTGATCGCTCTGCTGACCCACTGTCAAAGGGGGGATGAAGCGATTGTTGGGGATCGGTCACACATCTATTTGAATGAGGTGGGAGGAATGGCCGCCCTGGGTGGGATTCAGCCGTGCCCCGTTCGCAATCAAAGAGATGGAACGCTTGCGCTCGATGATATTCGCGCCTCCATCCGAAGCGAAGATATTCATCATCCCATCACGCGTTTGATCTGTCTGGAAAATACACAAAATATCTGTGGCGGTATCCCGTTGACGGTGGAATATACCCGCCAGGTTGGTGAACTGGCGCGTGAGCACAACTTGCGCCTGCATATTGACGGCGCGCGCATCTTCAACGCGGCGGTCGCGTTGAATGTAGATGTACGCGATCTGGTCGAACCGGCCGATTCGGTGATGTTTTGCTTGAGTAAGGGATTGGCTGCGCCTATCGGTTCGATGCTCGTCGGCTCGGTAAAATTCATCGAAAGGGCGCGTCATATTCGCAAGATGCTGGGCGGTGGAATGCGGCAGGTGGGTGTGATCGCCGCCGCTGGAATCATTTCCCTCGAGAAGATGACGAAGCGCCTTGCTGAAGATCATGCTCGTGCTCGTCAACTGGCTGAAGGATTGCGCCAGATCGAGGGATTGATTGTGGATGAAGGCTCGCCGTATACGAACATGGTCTATCTAAATTTGGATGAAAGTGTGAAAATGAACACGCACCAGATTGCCGAAAAGATGAAAGCAATGGGCGTGCTTGTGGATGCAGAGCATCCTCGACGTTTCCGCCTCGTGACACATTATTGGACAGACGAAGAGGCAGTGGAAAAGTGTGTTATTGCATTCAGGAAAGTTTTGGAGAATTCGTCTTGATGATGTCCCAATTATCGGCAGTTGGCTCAATTTGATTCCGCCCGCGCTCTTTGGCAACATACAAACGGCAATCTGCAAGGTCTATCAGTGCGTAGATTTCATTGGCTTCGACAGGAAAGACGGCAATTCCCTGGCTGATGGTTGGAGCGGGAACTGTCTTTTGATGGCGGTCTTCCACGTGTACTTTTGCCATAGAGTTGCTGATGCGATGCGCGACTTCCAATGCCTGTGCGCCGGTCGCGCCAGGGAGTGAAACAGCGAACTCTTCACCGCCCCAGCGTCCCACGGCATCCGTTTCCTTGACGTGCTGTTTGATGATGGTAGCGAGCGAGTGCAGAATCTGATCGCCTACCAAATGCCCATAGGTGTCGTTATATTGTTTGAAGTAGTCAATATCCAACATGATTAGGCTGAGTGGTTTGTTATTTCTCAATGCCTCCTCTGCCTGCTCGGCTAACCGTTTCAAAAAGTATCCGTGATTGAAGACGCCGGTCAGGCTGTCTAGCCGCGCTTGCTCCTCCACTTTTTTATGCTGAATGGCGTTGTCCAGCGCAAGGGCGGCGTGCTGCGCCAAATTTGAAAGCAACTCGAGATCGGCGCGGTTGAAGGCATTGGGCTGATAGGATGCCAGCGCGATGATGCCATTCACGTTCGATGCCCGCAGAGGCACACCAAGCCAGGACAGGCTGGTCTTATCCTTTCCAATGACAACAGTCCCAATGCCCTCCATTTGCACATCGTCGCGCAGATCGGGCAGGAACAGTTCTCGTTGGTTTTTGATCACCCAGCCAGAAAGCGTTCCATCTAGTGGAATGCGTATGTTGTTGAAATACTCTCCGTCATCATAAAAGAGGTCGAGACAGAGTTCGTTTTCTCGAACGAGACCGATAAAGTACGTATCCGCGTTCAAGGTTTCCTTGATAGTTTTATCCAGTAGAGAAAGTGTCTGTTTTGTGTCCAGCGATTGCATGATCTGATGGCTTGCTTTGTTGATCGTCTCCAGCCTGTGAATATGCTGGTGGGTAATGTCCTTGATCTGCACAATGGTTTCTGTAAGAACAAAGGCAATAAGAATAGGGGAGAAGTAATCTAGAACTCCCTCTGTGCGGCTGAGGGTGGGCATAAAGCGTGAGATGCTGATCAGGATCAGTCCAATGAGCGTGGTATAAGCATGATAACGCCCAAAGACCGTTGCAATGCTGACCACGCCAAATATGATCAGGATATGTGAGAATTCGCCCAGCGGCTCGGGAATGATAAACGCCAGGATCCCCAAGCCAACGCCTGTCAGGATGGCAAGCCCCCAGCCGTAAAATTCGCGCAGATAGGCTGTGCGCATAATCAACACATTACTGAGCAGTACATAGATTGAGCCAAAGATGCCAAATGTAATCAGGTGTGCTTCCGAGGCTGTATGGCTCAGCGTTCCTTCCGCACTGAGGCAGATAAGCACGATGATCGAAGCCAGCGTGAGCGGTAGGGTAAAGCGGAGAGTTTCTTGTGGAGCAAAGGACGCAATGGGTTTACGATGTCTCATGATAATATTCGATTTCCCCTTCCGCGAATTCCTTGTATGGGAGTGTTGCCAACGCCTCTACAATATCCGGGTCGAACAGGATGCCGGCTTGTTCACGCAGATAACGCAGCGCCTCTTCCGCCGATAGTTTTTTGCGATACAAGCGATTGCTGGTGAGCGCATCGAACACATCGGCGACAGCGAAGATGCGCGCCGGCAGGGGAATCTCTGTACCTTTCAAGCCTTTCGGATATCCGCTCCCATTCCAGCGTTCATGATGATAGCGGACAATGGGCAGGCAATCTTGCAAAAAGGGTATTCGTTCGATGATGCGCGCACCGATATCTGGATGGACGCGCATGATTTTCCATTCATCTTCTGTCAATTTACCTGGTTTGTGAAGGATGGTATCGCTGATACCGATTTTGCCGATGTCATGCAGCAGTGCGCCTCTTTCCAGCGCTTTGAGCTGCTGGCTGTTCAGTCCCATCTTCTTTCCCAGCATGTAAGTCAATCGGCTCACGCGCGTGCTATGCCCTTCGGTTTCGCGATCGCGCGCATCCAGGGCGGACATGAGCGCGCTCAGGGTTTGATCGTAGGTCGTCTGAAGGGCTTCATAGGCGGCTTCGAGTTCTTTGGCTTGCCGCCGCGATTCAGCCAATAGAATGGATCGTTCCAGCGTCACTGCGGCTTGGTTGGCAAGTGTTTGGATGTGCGCAAAATTTTGTCCGCGGCTTTCGGGGATATTCATCCACAGCGCGCCGACTGTGCGGGCGCGTGTGATGAGCGGATAACACACCAGCGAATGATTCTCCAGAGAAACAAAGATGCTTTGTCCGCTTTCCAGCGCCTGGTTGATGATCTCCATGGGGTGCTCGCCGCGCGTATGGAATCCGTTTGCATCCAGTTCGACTTCTGCTTGCACCTTCCCTTCGCGCGTGAGCAGGATGATACCCGTCTCTTTTGCATGGGCGGCTCTGTGCGCCGCTTGAGCAATTAACTCCGCCGCATTGGTCAACTCTTCGGTTTGTATCACATCCACGCTCAACTGATAGAGCATAGAAGTGAGGTTGAGTGTATTGCGAAGTTCCTGATAAAGCCATGAACTCTCAACCGAGGCCGCCGCCTGTGAAGCAAGCAAGCCCGCCAGCGATTCGTCGTTTTCTGAGAAAAACACACCCTCTTGTTTTCCAAAAGCAAGGATTGCGCCGATGCTCAGGCGATGTAGACGAATTGGGATTGCCAGCACACTTCTCAAGGAGGGACTGTCAATTTCCAAGTTGCTTGCGCCGGTATATTTTCGTACATCGCGAATGCGAAAGGGCTTAAAGGCATTCAGCGCGGCTTGCAGGAGCGGTTCATCGGGGGAATTTGCTGTGAGAGCGTTCAGTAGTTTGGGGGCTTCACCAGCAGAGGCGGTGCGTGAGAAATTCCCCTGCTGGTCGAGAAGCGTAATAAAGACGAAGCGCGCATCAAGAGTCTTGCGTGCCAGAATGGCAATTTCCTGCACGGCGGCTTGTGGATCGAGTAGGGTTGTGAGCGAGATGCCTGCTTGAATCAATTCTGCAAGGCGCTGATTGTAACTGGCACGCTCCCAGGCGCGTTTTAATTCCGATGCCACCCCCTCTGCTATGGCTACATCTTCGCCGCTAAAAGCGTAAGGCTTGTCGGAACAGATTTCAAGGACGCCTCTCACCTGTCCATGTTGAAGGATTGGTACGGCAATTTCGGAGAGGGTGTTCTCACCGTTGATAAAAATGAAATCCGGCTCCAAGGTTGCATCGTTAATGATTTGGGTCTTTTTCAAGCGCGCCACGCGTCCCAGCAGACCTTTGTCAGAGTCTTGTCTGTAGCCGGGTGGAACTATGCTGGTCATTTTGCCGGCCGTTGCAAGCGCAACGAATTCTTTTTTTTCTGCTTCATACATCATCAGCGCAACGAGTGTGCAATGTACGGCGCGTTCAAGTGTGTTAACAGCCAGCTGGGCGGCGACGGGTGGGTCTAATTCCGTTTCTAGTTGCTGACTGAGTTCGTTCAGCAAAGTGAGTTGAGTAACACGTTTTTTTTCGGTATTTAGCCTGCGCGTGATGGTTGCAATCTGTTCTTTGAGGATTGCCGGGCTTGTGGTAAGTTCTGTTTTGTGAAGGAGTGGAAGATCGTCATCTTGATCTCTCATGCCCTCGCGCCGGACACCATATGAGATGACATGGATGCCGTATGCGGTCAGGGCGGTGATCAGGCTGCTTAAAAGGAAGGCGGCTTCGGCGGCGCGTGAGGCGGTCGTGTCCACTAAAAAATAAAGCCAGCTTACTGTCATCACCTGGATAGCAATGAATGCCCAGCGTCCGCGCTGGGCGACAGGATGTGCATGGATGCCTGTGATGAATAAAAATGTGGAGGAGGTGAACAGGACGATTCCCAACACGTTAAACCCCCAAGTGGGAAGAATACCCAGCGTGGCAGACAGTTTGTGGGGGAGAAGCATCATGCCTTGCCCCAAGATGGAAAACAGCCCCGCCACTACAAAATTGAATGTTTTGGGTACCGGGATTTGCATGTTGTTCAAGAGTATCGCATAGAACGAGCGCATTTGGGTCAAGATTCTATCCTGCAAGACACAGGTTGGGCAGAAGGGTTACTTACAGAGTTGAAAGTATAATCTGATATAATTTCGGCGCTCAAGGGAAGACCACGAGGGGCAGGTACCTAATCAAAACGAAGAAGAAACCCATGATGTCAACTTTTATTACTCTCGAACAAATTGATCAGACTGTAGAGGCTATCCGTGCGCGTACTTCTCAACAGCCGCGTCTGGGGATCATTCTCGGTTCGGGGCTGAACGCTTTGGCCGATTCCGTTAAAAACGCGGACATCATCCCCTATGCGGAACTGCCTCATTGGCCCCGTTCAACTGTGCATGGACATGCCGGACGTCTCGTGATTGGCGAATTGGAAAACCAGCCTGTGTTTGTGATGCAGGGACGGGTGCATTTTTACGAAGGATATAGTATGGCGCAGGTCACCCTGCCGGTGCGCGTGATGCAAAGGCTTGGGTTGAAGATGCTGTTTGTCACCAACGCGGCAGGAGGGGTGAACCCGGAATTTCAAGCGGGGGATGTTATGCTCATTACTGACCATTTGAATCTGTTGGGCATGGCTGGGGCGAATCCGCTCATGGGGCCGAACATTGATGAACTCGGTCCGCGCTTTCCCGATATGAGTCAGGCTTATGATCGCGAATTGATGAGGCTGGCGCGTGAAGTGGCTCAACAGAATCGCATTACCTTGCGCGAGGGGGTGTACTGTGCGTTGAGCGGTCCTTCCTTTGAGAGTCCTGCGGACTTGCGTTTTCTTAGGCTGGCCGGTGTAGATGCCGTGGGAATGTCCACCGTGCCGGAGGTGATCGTTGCTCGCCATGGTGGGATGCGTGTGCTGGGATTGTCCGGCATCAGTAATAAAGCCAACCTGGATGGCTCGACGATCACGACCCATGAGGAAGTCATCGAAGCGGGCAAGATCATTACTCCAAAAATTGAAACCATTTTGCGCGGAGTTTTGCGCGCATTGTAGTCCCTCGAACCTATGGGATCGTTTTATCGCGCTTTGGCAGAGTACGAGCCTCTGATCTATATTATTCTGACGATTGGTGGCTTGTTCATCTTAAGGCGCATGTATCTCAACTGGCGTGAATGGCGGGATGCTGTATATCGCCTCGAGCGGGAGTTTGCTCTACAGCGGCTCACACGTACAGTTGTGCTTACTGTGGGTATTCTCCTTCTTTTTCTCTTCGAGTTCTATGTGGCGACGTTCGTCGCTCCGTCTTTGCCTGCTTCCGATTTATTAGCCACGCCCACTTTGAATCTGCTCGCTACGCCGATTGGAACAGTGCCGCCGGGTGCGACGCTCGACCTCACGGCTCAGCCCGTGCAAAGCGGTATGAGCGGCTGTGTGCCGGATCGCATCATGCTGACTTCGCCGAAGCCGGGAGAGGTGATCGGAGGAACGGTCACGCTGACAGGTACGGCTTCCATTCCCAATTTTGGATTCTATAAGTATGAAGTGGCACCTGTGGGAACGAATAATTGGGTGACCATCTCTGCGGGCGCTGAGCCTGTGCGTGATAATGAACTCGGTAAGTGGGATACCACGGCGCTTGCCAACGGCGATTATTTTCTTCAACTTGTTGTGATTGATAACGTGGGGCAGACGCAAGAGCCCTGCGTAATTGCTGTGCGGATTTTGAATCAATGACGGATGTAACATAACATCAGTTCGGATATGATGCGCTTCCGAAAAATTCACCTGACTGCCCTTACCGCTTCGACAGGCAGAGGGCGAAGGGATGAGCCCTGCGCTTAAAAGATTGGTTTTGAAAACTCTCTCTTGCTTAATGGAGTTTCGATGCTTTCTGTAGAAATACGTCCTGCCGTAGCCAACGACTTGCCGCGCCTGATGGCGTTGGATCATTCCTGCACAAGCGACTACGTCTGGCAGATGGAACTGCGCACAGAGGGGGAACAGGTTTCAATTCAGTTTCGCGAGGTGCGTCTGCCGCGCTCGATTCAAGTTGCCTATCCGCGCGATCCTTTCTCTCTGGCGGATGAATGGATGAAGCGGGATGTGATGTTTGTCGCTTTGCACGAAGGGGAACCGGTGGGATACTTGTGTGCAAGAGAGGAGCGTGCTTCATCTCTGGTTTGGGTAACGGATCTCGTCGTTTCGGCTGTGAGGAGGCGCCAGGGCGTGGGCTCCGCTTTGTTGTCTGCGTTGCAGGCTTGGGCGTCTGAAAGAAGCGTCTATCGTCTGATGTTGGAAATGCAGTCGAAGAATCATCCCTATATTCGCCTCGCGCAGAAATTCGGATATGAATTCTGCGGGTATAATGACCGGTATTACCCCACTCAGGATGTAACTTTATTTTTCGGGAGAGCCATACCTTAAAACTTGGAAGGTTTGAATGTTTAACGGTTGGATGGAAAGTGTAGCGGCGGGGTTACAGGTTGTCAACAATATTTTAATGGCGGGCATTGCCATTACAGCATTCTCGCTGTTGTTGTATGCTCTGTCGTTCAATCTGCGCGATCGTGTGGCGCGGTCGTTCGCAATTATTTTGTCATGCGTTGTCGTTGTCTTCGCAACCGAAGCCCTGCAAAACAAATCCGTTCCAAGCGAGGGGATTGAACTGCTGTTGAAACTGCAGTGGATTGGAATCATCTTTTTACCCCCGGCATATTTGCATATTTCAGATGCCTTGCTCGTTACAGCGGGACGCCCCTCGCGCGGCCGCCGGCGGATTGCCGTACGTTTGATGTATGTCGCCTCGCTCGTGTTTCTGGCGTTGCTGGGCAGGGGACTGCTCGTTGGCAGCCTTGTGCCGGATGGTGAGCCTGCGCCTCATCTTCAGCGGACGGTTTGGACGAACATTTTCACGCTTTATTACATCGGGATCATTGGCTGGGCTGGTTATAATTTTTTGCGTGCGTATCGGCGCATGTTGACGCGCTCGGGGCGGCGCAGAATGCTGTATCTAATGGCAGGGGCAACAGCGCCAGCGCTGGGTTCCTATCCCTATCTGCTGTTTGGCTCCGACTTTGCCGCGCGCTTCCCTCTCTTCTTTTGGATGACGTTAACCATCACCAACATCCTGGTCGCGGGCTTAATTATTCTCATGGCGTATGCCGTAGCGTTCTTTGGAGTTTCATGGCCCGACCGTGTGGTGAAAAGCCGTTTGTTCAAGTGGATACTGCGTGGACCGGTGACCGTCTCGCTCGCTTTAGCCTTAATGACGGTTGTGCGCCGCACTGTTGAGTTGTTCTATGGCAATCCTTACTCGGGCTTTGTCCCACTGGTTATGGTGGTTACAGTGCTGCTGATGGAGCATGTCATCACTTTGTTGGCGCCATTATGGGAGCGCGTTCTGTTCTTCGGGCGCGACCGCGCTGAGATCGAACTCCTGCAAAACATTGAAGAACGTTTGCTAACGCGCAATGACCTTCAACAATTTCTCGAGAACATCCTGGCGGCTGTGCGCGATCATTTGCAATCGCCTTGTGCTTTTGTCGCCGCGCTGGATGGCGGCGATCTCTCTCTCAGTGTGGTGGCTGGAAACCGCGCTCTTCTTGAAGAGGAAAGATTGGATAAGGCGCTTTTACAAATGGTCACCGAGAGCAACGGAAGCGGCGTACGACATGAGTTTCTTTGGGATGGTTTTTGGATTTTGCCGTTGCATCAACGAAATTTCAAAGGTGACCGCGATGAGATGCCTCCTTTGTTAGGTTTACTTGGGGTAGCGCGCAAAACTGATCAACCTTTGGATCGGGATCAACGTGAGGCGCTTTGGCTGCTGGCAAACCGCGTCGCGCTGGCTTTGGAGGATCGCCAACTGCAGCAACGCGTGTTCCGCTCGTTGGAAGACCTACAGCCGCAAATGGACATGCTACAGAAGATTCGCGCCGCAGGCAGATACGATATGAACGCCGCCCTGACGACCGAGCCAACCTTTAAAGAGGCGGATCTGGTGGAGTGGGTGAAAGATGCCCTCACTCACTACTGGGGTGGTCCAAAACTAACGAATAGCCCGCTCATGCGTTTGCGCATCGTTCGTGAATTCATGACGAATTACGAGGGCAATGCCGCCAATGCTT
>DATLZK010000074.1:0-26617 GCA_035574015.1 Anaerolineales bacterium | reverse complement strand
GAAACGAGCGTTGCGAGGGGTTATGCTACAGGCAAGCGAAGCCAGTCCGAATCCCATTGCCCCGATTTAGGGGATTGAAACAAATGCGTTCGGACAGGAGGGTGTACAACTCGTACGTGCCCGAATCCCATTGCCCCGATTTAGGGGATTGAAACTCAACGCATAGACCATTTTGTTGTAGGATTCTGAGCTGCGCCCGAATCCCATTGCCCCGATTTAGGGGATTGATGAGGAAGGATGAAAGATGAATTATGAAGGATGAATGCAAGGCGGGATGTGCAAGTTTCTTTCGGCCTTCATCCTTCCGCCTTCAGCCTTACAGCCCTTGCCCCGATTTACCCCGCCAAAAAGCGGCGGGGCAGGTGGGATTGAAACTCATCTCACCGCGCAATGGAATCTCGGTGAGGATGATCAGCCCGAATCCCACATCGCCCACGAGCGCAGCGAGTGGGGTTGCCCCGATTTAGGGGATTGAAACCCCGCAATTCTTTAACATACCTGAGCATATCTGATACGCCCGAATCCCATTGCCCCGATTTACCCCGCCAAAAAGCGGCGGGGCAGGTGGGATTGAAACTCATCTCGCCGCGCAACGGAATCTCGGTGAGGATGATCAGCCCGAATCCCACATCGCCCCCGAGCGCAGCGAGTGGGGTTGCCCCGATTTAGGGGATTGAAACATATCAACCCCGAATGGGATTAGAACCCCCAGGGTCACGCCCGAATCCCATTGCCCCGATGTAGGGGATTGAAACCTTGCCGATTAACCCACTGTCAACGCGCCACTCATCCAGTAAGAATCCCATTGCCCCGATGTAGGGGATTGAAACTCCCAAGCACTACGACGATCGATGTGGTTACAAAGAAGTAAGAATCCCATTGCCCCGATGTAGGGGATTGAAACGTGCCTTCCGTGAAGGCTCCATAGAAACCGCCCGTGAGTAAGAATCCCATTGCCCCGATGTAGGGGATTATTGGGAAAAATGAAGGATGAATGATGAAGGATGAATGAAAGACGGGATGCGGAAGTTTTTTCAGCCTTCAGCCTTGTTGTCCCTGCTCTGATTTAGGGGATTGAAACAACACACAATTCGAGAAATTCGTGCAATTCGATGCACATAAAAATCCCGTTTCGAGAAATTCGTGCAATTCGATGCACATAAAAAATCCCATTTCGAGAAATTCGCACAATTCGATGCACACAAAAAACCCCATTTCGAGAAATTCGTGCAATTCGATGCAAAATCTACAAATTGAGCGATAAAATATCAGCGTGGAAGAGACCAGAAAACACAAGCCGCAAACGCAACGAGAACTCGGACAGCGCGCGAGAACGAATGACCGATTAGAAATAGGCACTTAGAGGTAACATATGCCCAATCGCCTGATTAACGAAAATTCCCCCTACCTCCTTCAACACGCAAACAATCCTGTTGACTGGTACCCCTGGAGTGAAGAAGCGCTTGCCAAAGCCCGCGCCGAAAACAAACCCATCTTCCTCAGCATCGGTTACGCCGCCTGTCACTGGTGTCACGTCATGGCGCACGAATCCTTTGAAGACCCTGAAATTGCCGCCTTCATGAACGAACACTTCATCAACATCAAAGTGGATCGTGAAGAACGTCCCGACCTCGACACCATCTACATGCAAGCCACCGTTGCGATGACCGGCTCCGGCGGCTGGCCCATGTCTGTCTTCCTCACCCCCGATCTCAAACCCTTCTACGCTGGCACCTACTTCCCACCTGTGCCTCGCTACAACATGCCCTCCTTTCGCGATGTGCTCGTGGCGATCGCCCGCACATGGAAAGAAAACCCCGATGAAATCTCTCGCGTGAGCACACAAGTCTCCGATCATCTCGTCCGAGCGCTCCACATCAACATCGAAAAATCAGCATACACACAAGCCCACCTCAACGCAGCCGCCAACAACCTCATCGAGACCTACGATTGGGGATACGGCGGCTGGGGCAGCGCGCCCAAATTTCCGCAACCAATGGCAATTGAATTTCTCTTGAGGCGAGCAGTACAAAGCGGAAACATGGGGAATGACAAAGGAGAAGCAGAAACCTCCACACTGCTCAAACCAGCCCTGCACGCACTTCGCGCCATGGCGCGTGGCGGCATATACGATGTGATCGGCGGCGGCTTTTCGCGCTACAGCACCGATAACTTTTGGCGTGTACCTCATTTCGAAAAAATGCTCTACGACAACGCCCTGCTTGCACGCGCCTACCTGCACGCCTGGCAAATCACCCGCGATCCCTTCTTCAAACAAATCGTCGTCGAAACCCTGCGCTTCATCGAACGCGAGATGATGCATCCAGAAGGAGGCTTCTACTCCAGCCTCGATGCCGACTCGGAAGGCGAAGAAGGCAAGTTTTATGTTTGGGCACTTGACGAAATTCGCACAACACTCCAAAATGACTCGGAACTCTTCGAAGCGGCATATGGAATTACGGCGCGCGGGAATTGGGAGGGAAAAACAGTCCTTCAACGCGCACTGGATGATGCCTCCCTCGCCGCCCGCTTCAAACTCGACCCTCAAACTGTTTCCGCTAAATTAGCCGATTGCCACGCCCGACTGTACGCGGCGCGCAGCGCGCGTCCTCGCCCCACGACAGACGATAAAATCCTCACCTCATGGAATGGATTGATGCTAGCCACACTGGCAGAAGTAGCCAGAGTTATAGATGAGCCCGAATTACAGCGCCAATACACCGATCTGGCTATGCGCAACGCAGGCTTTCTTCTCTCCCACCTCCGCCCCAACGGCAGACTCAAACACAGTTGGCGCAATGGCAGGACAACCGGCGAAGTCTTCCTCGAAGATTATGCCGCCCTCATCCTGGGCTTACTCGAACTCTATCAGACCGACTTCAACAACAAATGGTTCTCCCTCGCAAGAGACCTCTCAGAGGAAATGATCGAACTCTTCAGCGATCCTGCAGGTGGATTCTTCGATACACCCAAAGATGGAGAACCCTTATTACTCCGCCCCAAAGACTTGCAAGATAACGCCACACCCTCCGGCAACGCGATGGCCTGTGAAGCCCTGTTGAAACTCGCCGCGTTCACAGACGAAGGCAAATATCGTGATCTTGCAGAAAACGCCCTCGGGCTTACCGCAAACATTGCCCCGCGCTACCCCACCGCCTTTGCGCGCTGGCTTTCCGCGGCAGATTTTGCCTTGGGGAACACGAAGCAAGTCGCGGTCGTGTACGAAGCGGATGAGGACCACGCCTCAGCGTTGATTCGAGTCGTCCATTCCCAATTCAAACCCAACCTTATCATTGCCGCGTCATCCTATCCCCCAGCCGAAAACGCTCCCCCTCTGCTAAAGGATCGTCCCCTGAAAGACAAGAAAGCCACTGCATATGTTTGTGAAGGGTTCATCTGTAAAAATCCCGTCACTGAAATTGTAGAACTCGAAAAGTTGTTGTAAAATTTTCGCATGGACCCGATACTCACCGAAAATCTCCTCAAACTTGGTATGGCCGTCCTGATCGGAGGTCTGATTGGCGCCGAGCGGGAATATCAGGATAAAGTCGCCGGCTTTCGCACGATCATCCTCATCACCGTCGGCTCAGCACTGTTCACGATTTTTTCCATGAGCATAGACCCGGAGGACAGCCGCACGCGCATCGCCGCAAATATTGTGACAGGCATCGGTTTTCTGGGCGCTGGCGCGATTGTGCGCGAACATGGGCGCATTGGCGGTCTGACAACCGCGGCGACCATCTGGCTTTCCGCCGCGTTGGGTATGGGCATTGGTGCGGGCGAACTGATCTTTGTGACCATTGCCAGCCTTGTGATTATCACCGTCTTATTTGTATTTCCCCGGCTTGAGGAACGGATTGATCGCATCCGCGAAGCACGCACCTATCGAATTACGACTTCCTCTACCAACATCAAGAAGGTTGAAAGAATTCAACAGGCCTTGAATGCCTGCTCGCTTCACATTCTTGAGCATCATCAAACAAAATCCGAGACATCCATCATTAGCACGTGGCGGGCAATTGGCTCGCCAAAGAATCACGAGAAATTCGTGGAGCAAATGTTGAAAGACAAGGATGTCAAGGAATTGACATATTAGACTGCTCGAATCCATGAGGCGCAAAATCAAAAGGCTCTCAGTTCGAGAGCCTTTTGATTCACTTGGGTTCGATATTGCCATTCGCATCAGTTGATTTATCGTTCTTATCCCCGCCGCTCAAACCTTCGCGAAAAGCCTTGATGCTGCGCCCCAATTCCCCGGCGATTTTTCCAATGCGCCCGGGACCGAAGAGCAACAGAACGATGACGAGAATGATGATCCATTCCCAGCCGCCTAAACGAAACATGTTGAACTCCTTTCACCCCAAATGCTACCACACACGGCATAAAATGCCAATCTGTCGCCTTTTGCGCGGGCACTTACAATTCGCGGCGGAAGAGAATGCCTTCTACAAAGCGAATAAAGCGGCGGATGACAGAGCGAACTCGCGCATACCAGCGATATTGCTCGAGATGGACAGGGCGCTTGGTGGGCAATGGACCCGTCCACTCTGCCGCGAGCGCACCCCATGTCAGCCCCGCGCCAAAGCCCACAAAGACTATCTTGTCGCCGGCTTTGATCTTCCCACTCTCAACCGCTTCCACCACTGCGATGGGAATCGAAGCGGTCGAGGTATTACCATAGCGGTCAAGGTTGACGATGAAGCGTTCCATGGGCAGTTTGAGCCCGCGCGCAGCCGCTTCGATGATGCGGATATTGGCTTGATGTGGAACGATCCACTGCACTTGTTCTACGGTCAAGCCTGCCGCGTCGAGCGCCTCGTAGGTCGCCTGTGCCATGACGCGCGTCGCAAAGCGGAAGACTTCCTTCCCGTCCATGTGAATGTAGTGTTTACCATCGTGAACAGTTGATTCGTTGGCGGGATAACGGCTTCCACCGGCCGGGAGGACGAGCAGATTGCCGCCGGAGCCATCCGAATGCATCACAGCCGAAAGTACACCGCCGGGGCGTTCACTCGCCTGTAAAACAAAAGCGCCTGCTCCATCTCCAAACAAAATGCAAGTATTGCGATCCTTCCAATTCACAAATCGAGAAAGTGTTTCGGCGCCAACCACCAGCGCGTTTTTGATAGAACCGCTGCGAATGGCTTGCGCAGCCATGTTTGTTGCATAAATAAATCCCGAACAGGCTGCAAGCAGATCGAAGGCTCCGGCTCTGGTCGCGCCGAGTTGATCCTGAATCAGGCAGGCTGTAGCGGGAAAAATATATTCTGGAGTAGAGGTGGCACAAATGATCAAATCCAGATCCGTGGGTCGAAGGTTAGCAACCCGAAGCGCTTTGAGCGATGCCTCCACCGCCAGCGTGGAGGGATACTCATCCTCGCGCGCGATGCGCCGTTCACGAATGCCAGTTCGTTCGCGAATCCAAGCGTCGCTGGTTTCTACCATTTTCGCCAGATCGTCATTGGTTAGAACGGGTTCAGGCACAGCCATTCCCCAGCCGGTAATATGTGCGTATGGCATAACTTACTCCTGATAGTTGGCATCTTCCTGATTATGTCAGGCAATGCCAAAAACTCTCAACGTCAGTTCGGGATATGGGCTAGCCTACCAAGTGAACGCTGAGGCACTTGGAAAACGAGGATTTGTTTGTTTTGAATCAGCGCGCTGAGGCGTTCTTCCGAGTCTTCAATTCCTTAACCGAACTCACGCTTCTTTAAATCTCGGCTCTTTGGAATTTGGCAGGGTTGTCCATCTTCTCACCACCGAGATCACGGAGTCCACTGAGAAAGAATTTTGAACATCTCCGCGTTCCCCTGTGGTCAAGCAATTTTTTTACTTCACTTAATACCAGAGAATCAAAATTTCTCTACCATGAAACAAAACACTTCCTATTCATCGAAGCGGGAGAAAATCAACGTGGCGTTGTGCCCACCAAAACCGAACGAATTGGACATGACATGTTTCGGCGATGCCTGGCGCGGATGGTTTGGAACGTAATCCAAATCACATTCGGGGTCGGGGGTTTGATAATTGATGGTGGGAGGCAAAATGCCCTCACGCATGGCCAAAATGGAGAACACCGCTTCCACTGCGCCCGATGCGCCAAGCAAATGTCCCGTCATGGATTTTGTAGAGGAGACGGGAATGTTATACGCGTGTTCACCGAACACAGTTTTGATGGCGGCGGTTTCGCTTTTGTCGTTTAGCGGCGTGGACGTACCATGCGCGTTGATGTATCCAATGTCTGTCACGCCCAAGCCGGCGTCTTCCAAAGCCAGTTTCATCGAGAGCGCCGCGCCCGCGCCGTTCTCTGCTGGCGCCGAGATGTGATGGGCATCATCGGTTGTGCCGTAGCCGGTGAGTTCACAGAGAATTTTGGCGCCGCGTGCTTTGGCATGTTCCAACTCCTCTAAAACCAGCATTCCCGCACCCTCCCCCATCAGAAAGCCATCGCGATCCTTGTCAAACGGGCGCGAGGCCGTTTGCGGATCATCATTACGCGTAGAAAGCGCGCCCATCACATTCATGCCCGCCATGGCAAGAGGCACCACTGCCGCTTCTGAGGCGCCAGCAAGCATCACATCTGCCGCTCCACGTCGAATCATTTCCGCGGCCTCTCCAATGGCGTTATTACCGGAGGCGCAGGCAGTCGCCAGCGCCATGTTCGGTCCACGCGCGCCCAAGCGAATGGCAAGCATGCCAGCCGCGCTGTCCGAAATCATCATCGGGACCAGAAACGGGCTGACGCGCTCCGGTCCGCGTTCACGCATCACTTCCACTTGCTCCAGAAGCGTACCGATCCCTCCGATACCTGTGCCGATGACGATGCCCACGCGATCGCGATTCGATTCATCAATTTTCAACCCGGATTGTTCGAGCGCCTCCAAAGCCACCGCCACAGCAAATTGCGTAAAGCGATCCATCTTTCGCGCCTCGCGGGCACCAAATAACGCTACGCCATCGAATCCTTTTACTTCCGCGGCGAAGCGCGTCTTGTGCCTACTGGCATCGAAATGGGTAATCCACCCTGCGCCAGATTTACCGGCAAGCAACGCTTCCCAGGCTTCCTTTACAGTATTTCCAACCGGGCAAAGGCATCCCAGCCCGGTAACCACAACTCTTCTTCTCATAAAAACTTTGCTCCTCGAAAAAGATAACAGGCAAATGCTCCGGCCCTGCACGTTTTAGGGTTTAAACCCACATTTCAACAATCGGACGCGTCGCTTACACGCTCTGCAACGTCTTCCATGCTTGCTGAATGTGAAGCCGATCATGATCGGCAATAAAGCCAACCACTTCGAGAAAATTCGTGGGACCGAAGATGGCATGGCGCGCGCGGCGGTGCCAGATTTCCTCATCTGTTTTCTTCAAGATTTCGAGGGTCTCCAGCCGCGCGGCGGCAAAGGCTGAGAGCGCCACAGGACCCTCTTCATGCGAATAATTTCGCTCACTTGCCCACACGGCGGCATCAGGACGTGGAAGGAATGCATCTGCCTGTTGGATCATCAACTTCAACTGCACTTGATGAACTTCGCGTTCCGTATCGCGCAAGTGACAAACGATTTCATTTAATGCCCAATCCTCGCGCGCAGGCTCGTGTCGCCATGCTTCTTCACTCAACCCAAAGGAGAGTCCACGTAAGACAGCAGGCGTGGAAAGTAAAATCGCCATGATCGCCTCGCGGGAACGAAAGGAAGGCTCGAGGGTGGAGAGGTCAACGGATTCGAGCCAGGGGCGAAGATCCTCCAATTTGCCGCGCCCCGCTTCATTTCCCGGACCCGAAGCGGAGTCTTCATCAACCAGATAGGTCTTCAGCCCAAGCCTTTGCGCGGGGATCATATCCCGATTGACATCGTTTCCCACCATCAGAACGGGACCATCCTGCCAACCCAATCTTCCCAACATTTCCGCATAGTAAGCAGAATGCGTTTTACTGAAATGAAAATGTTCATAAGTGGAAACGAGTTCGAATTGATCAGGATCGAAGCCCGCCCAGCGCAAACGATGAGAGGTCGCTTTGCACGGAAAGAGTGGGTCGGTGGCAATGGCAATGCGATAGCCGCGCGCCTGAGCCCATTCGATAAGCGACACAGCACCAGGACGGGGTTGAGTGTGCACGCGCAATTCCGGAAAGATTTCGTCGTAAAACTGTTCGATGAGTTCCGTCAATTCTTCTTTGGGGATCCCAAGCCGCGCATAAAACTCTGCATCGAAGACTTCTTGTAATGTGCGCGTGGGATCTTCGCTTTCGGTCATTAAACGGGTGCTGGCAATAAGCGCCGGCAGCATGATGTTCGGCGATACGACTTTTGCCATGTGACTCGAAAGCGCTTGAAAATAGGCAGGAACAAATGATTCAAGATGGGTATCCAGCAATGTGTCATCGAGATCGAGCAACAAGGTCAGTGTCATGATGATCGGTTATTCCTTTATGGAGCCTCAAGTTTTGATTTCGAACTCGAAGGGCAGCACATGGCACTCGCCACAGCCGATATGCGGTTCATTCACCACTTTGTTCGTCTTTTTGCAAAACGCCTGAATCTGGACTCTTCTGAGGAAGGCGGCTGAGAGAGGTCGGGCCACCCTGGCGCGCAAGTGCATGTGCTGGCAGGCATTGGCGCGGCTGATCGCCGGCACCGGGCAGCTCTTGCACAGGTCTGGTGTCCATCTTTGACCGGCGGCTTTGAGCAGGCGGCATTCCTCCGTGCTGCGACCGCGGAAGTAATCTCCATAGAAATAAGGGCATTCAGTGCCGGCAGGTGTTCTCATGGTTGCAGTAGACCTTGAAAAACGACGAGCGAGCCGCTCGTTTTATTACCCATGAACGCTCGCTCGATTTGGGAAATTCCGCTTGAGCCGAAAAACAGGCGGGGAATTTGTGGCAGGTTGTTCGCAACGCGTTGGCTCCACATCTATACGCGGGTGATGTATTCGCCTGTTTCGGTGTTTACGCGAATCACATCGCCTACTTTTACGAACTGCGGGCACTGCACTTCAAGCCCTGTTTCGGTTTTGACTTTTTTCGTGACGCCGGTGGCTGTGTCACCGCGAATGGCCGTTTCCGCCTCCACGACCTTCAAATCCACAGAACTGGGTATTTCAATATCGAGGGGGATGCCTTTGTAAAAGGTCAATTTGACTTCCATGCCCTCTTTGAGGTAGAACGCTTTGTCGCCAAGCATCTCGGCTTTGATGGCGGGTTGCTCGAAGGTTTCGTTATCCATGAAGTAATAGAACTCGCCATCATTATAGAGGTAGGAGACATTATGGAAATCGAGATTGACTTCCTGTACCGATTGGCCAGAGGTAAATGTTCGTTCGATGTTTGCACCGGTTTGCAGATTACGCGCTTTGATGCGAATGGTGGCATTGCCGCGCCCGGCTTTGTTGTGACTGTAATCCAAGACTTTGTAGAGGACGCCATCCAGTTCGAATGTTACGCCTTTGCGAAGTTCATTAACATCAATCATGCCTGCACTTTCCTTGTTTGTTCAATTGAGATATGGTTGAAGCGGCGGGATTATACTATAAAGTACGCGGCATTCGTATTGATTCAATGGGAGGTCTCTGCAGTCGGGTCGCCGCGCAAGAGTTGGACCGCGTGGGGGATCACCGGCAGGACGACTTCCAGATTTTCCAACGCACCTTTGGGGCTGCCGGGCAGATTGATAATCAGCGTACGCCCGCGAATACCGCTCACGATGCGTGATAACATGGCATGTGGTGTGACCTTGAGGCTCGCGGCTCGCATGGCTTCAGCAAGGCCGGGCGCTTCACGCTGGATAACCGCGCGCGTGGCTTCAGGCGTGACATCACGGGGGGAGAAGCCGGTTCCGCCAGTGGTGAGAATCACATCCATTTTGCCGCTGTCTGCCCAGGCAATGAGGGTTTGGCGGATCGCAGATTCCTCGTCGGGGAGGAGAGAGTGTTCGACCACCGACCAGCCTTCGGCTTGGATGCGATGCGTGAGGGCAGGGCCGGAAGCATCCTCGCGTTCCCCTCGTGCAGATCGATCGGAGAGGGTCAGAATCCCGAATCGTATCGTCATGAGGAGTTGTTCTGCTTTAGAAGGCTGAGTAGATCATCGGGCATGAAAGGTTTGAGGATGAAGTGGTCAGCACCGCGCTGAAGGCATTCCTCTTTAAGGTTCATGCCGGAAGCCATAATAATGCGAACCTTTGCAAGCGCAGGGTCTCTACGGATTGCATCAATGATCTCCATGCCATTTTGTTTGCCTAGATGCACGTCCATAAATAGGACTTCGGGTTTTTCATGCTGAAGGGCAGTCAGCACGTCCATATCGGCGCTTAAAGTTGCTACATCATATCCTTCCATGCGGAGGAGGGTGGTCAGAAGCGAGACCATGGTGCGATCATCTTCGGCGAGAAGGACTTTTGTCATTTGTCTTCTTTTTCCTTGAGGTGGATTTCTTTTCGGATGCGACAGATTTGGTTTTCTTGGGCGATTTGTGATTCGGTTCGAGGGCGGCATTGAGGACTTCATCTACCGTATCCACGAAAACGAACTTCATGCTTTTTTTGATTTCATCCGGCACGTCGTCGAGGTCCTGTTCGTTGCGGCGCGGCAAGATCACGGTCTTCAAGCCAATGCGATGAGCCGCAAGCACTTTTTCCTTGACACCACCGATGGGCAGAACTTGACCTCGCAGGGTGATTTCGCCGGTCATGCCAACATATGGTTTGACACGACGACCCGAAGCAAGCGAAACGATGGCAGTGGCAATGGTCACACCGGCGGAAGGGCCATCTTTGGGTTGCGCGCCGGAGGGGATGTGTAAATGGATGTCAGACTTGTTGAAGAAATCATCATCCAAGCCCAGGTTGTGCGCGTGAGAACGGACATAGGAAAGGGCGGCGCGCGCCGATTCGTTCATTACGTTTCCCACTGAGCCGGTCACTTGAAAGCCTTTGTTGCCCGGCATGCTGGTGGCTTCTACGAAGAGGACGTCGCCTCCATAGGGCGTCCACGCCAGCCCCGGCACAACGCCAGGAATGGAGAGGCGTTGGTTGAGTTCTTCGGCAGGCAGGTAGATAGGATGATCGAGATATTCTTCGACCAGTTTAGGGGTGATGGTTTCAGATTTTAGTTTCCCTTCGGCGATACGCGTGCCAACTTTGCGGCACACCGCGCCAATCTTTCGTTCCAGGTTGCGGACACCTGCCTCACGCGTGTATTCACGGACGATCTTCCTCAGCGCCTCATCCGTAAAAGTGATTTCATCTTCGCGCAGACTGTTCTCGCGGATTTGTCTTGGAATGAGATAGCCTTTGGCAATGGCGATCTTTTCGTTCTCAGTGTAGCCGGAGAGGAAGATAATTTCCATGCGGTCGCGCAATGGACCGGGAATGGTCTCCAGTGTATTTGCGGTGGTAATGAAGAATACCTGCGAAAGATCAAAGGGAACTTCCAAATAGTTATCCCGGAATTCGCTGTTTTGTTCGGGATCGAGAACTTCGAGCAGGGCTGAAGCAGGATCGCCGTGAAAATCGAAGGTAAGTTTATCAATTTCATCGAGCATGAAGACCGGGTTCTTTGACTCGACACGTCGCAGTGCCTGAATGATGCGCCCCGGCATGGCGCCAATATAGGTGCGGCGGTGACCGCGAATCTCAGCCTCGTCGCGCACACCGCCCAATGAAGCGCGCACAAATTTGCGTCCCATAGCGCGCGCAATGGATTGACCGAGGGAGGTCTTACCTACACCCGGAGGACCGACAAAGCACAAAATGACGCCTTCCCGCTCGCGCCGAATGGCATCCCTGGACTGTTCTTTTTCCTCGTCTTTGCGTTCGACGCGCAATTTGCGAATGGCAAGAAATTCGAGGATGCGTTCCTTCACATCCTCCAGGCCATAGTGATCTTTATCGAGAATCTCGCGGGCGTGCGCAATGTCCAGATTGTCTTCCGTGACTTTCGACCAGGGGAGGGAGACCAGCCAATCGAGATAGGTGCGAATGACGCCGTATTCCGCCGCGGCGGTGGGCAAGCGCGAGAGGCGATCCAATTCACGCTTTGCCTGTTTCTCTGCCTCTTCGGGCATGTGCGCTTCTTCGATCTTTTTGCGGAACTCCTCTACCTCCGCCGCCTGCTCATCCTTTTCACCAAGTTCCCTCTGGATGGCTTTCATCTGCTCGCGCAAGAAATATTCGCGCTGCATTTTTTCGATCTCACCGCGGGCTTCGTTTTGGATCTTTTGACCAAGTTGCAGAACTTCCGCTTCACGCACGAGCAGACCAATCAATTTCTTGAGTTTTTCGACGACGGAATCAAGCTCGAGAATCTCCTGCGCGTCCTTTAAATCCATGCGTTGGAAGTTAGCAATCGTGTACACCGTCTGCAGGGGATCTTCTATGGCGGTGATAGAGACGACCAGTTCCTCTGGGAAGGAGGGGATCATTTGTGTGATCTGCTGGAATTGATCGCGCGCATTGCGCGCCAACGCATCAATCTCGATGCCCTCCTCGACATGTTCGGGAGCAAGTTCGATCTTTGCTTTGAGATAAGGCTCCTCCTGGACGAACTCTCCTAGGCGGAAGCGATCCAATCCCTGCACAAGCAGACGGATAGTGCCATCCGGCGCGCGCAGTAAGCGATGAACGATGGCAATCGTCCCCACTGTATACAAATCCGCCGGACCCGGCGATTCCATCTCCGGATTTTTGGCAGCCACCAGCCCCACAAGTTTGTCCCCGGCTACGACATCATCCACCAAACGAATGGAACGCGGTTGACCAACCGTCAGCGGGACAGCCGTTTGCGGGTACACCACCACACCGCGCAGCGGCAGGATAGGCAGCACATCAGGGTACTTTTTTGAGTTCATCGTCTGAGCAGATTCTTCAGAAGAAGGATCATCCTTCGTGCGAAATTTCGATAAGATAGATGGCGCCATCCAGGACAACCATTCCTGCTCTTCATCGCTCATCCATTGAGCCAAATCGGTATAACCGGTCTGCCACCGGAATGCAGTCATTGTTATTCAACCTCGATTTGCTTGGGTTTTGCCTTTGGCAAGATAATCGTTAAAAAGCCATCCTTGTATTCGGCATGCGCTTGTTCGACATCAACGGGAAGTGGCAACTCGATGGCTGTGGAGAACTTCCCGAAGGGGATTTCCATTTGATGATACGCCCGGCGTTCCTCCGATGTATCGGAGCGACTCCCATTGACAAGAAGCAGGTTTTTCTGGAGAGCCACTTCGAGATCCTCTTCACGTGTCCCGGCAATCTCCATTTTGACAACAAGGTTTTCTTCGGTCTCATAGATATCAGTGGGTGGGCTCCAAACGTTAGAACGGACTTGCCAGACAGCGGCCGCGAAAACCTCGCGGCGGGTATCCAATAGGGCAGGAAATGTTTTACGGATAATCATTGCCATACGCCACTTCTCCTGAACATTGACCACAGCGCCCCTGGCGGGATTCGAACCCACAACCCACAGCTTAGAAGGCTGGTGCTCTGTCCGTTGAGCTACAGGGGCATCAAGGCAATTTTATTACGTACTCGTCAAAGAGGCAAACCAGCCTCACTCTATCGTTAACTTGAATTCGGGTTAGATCATCAAAGCATTTCGGTATGTTGCATTCCTGGCTACTTTCCCTCACCTCTGCCCTTCTGGGTTGGAGCGCGCGCTGAGCCTGTCGAAGTAGTGAGAGTGTTCAGGCAATTTTTCAGAAATATGCAATATCCCGAACTGACGTTATGTTAGTCTCTTACTTGCACAATTTCGCCCCTTCTCCCTCTGAAAGGAGGCAGAGTGAGGGTGAAGCACTATTAATTGCTCAGCGGTCGTATTCCCTTATAAACGCGAGGCCCCGCCAGCGTTCTCAGAATCGTTTCTGGTGGACGGTTGAGTTTTTCGCCTAATTCTCTGGAATTCATGGGAACATTTCCGTTGGAGAGAAACAGACGAAAGACCGCCTCCACAAGAGCCGTTTGTCCGGTCAGAAAATCAGGTTGTTTGACACAATGCGTCATGAGGGCATTTTGAACGCCATCCACAGGTTTTACTTCCGCAGTGACCGGATCCACCCAATCAATGGTTGGACTCTCCTCCGTGTTAGCAAAAGCCTTCTGATGCTCGGCACACAAGAGGGAATACAAATATACGCTCCAATCGCGTTCGTTTTTCTGCCACCAATCGAAATCAATGTGGAAAGGGGTATCCAAAGTCGGTTTGACAAGGCTGGTGCGTTTGCCTTCGGGCATCTTTGTTCCTCTCCTACTCACTGATACGGAAGTACAAATCACCGACGTGTTTGATGCCGGGACGGGTCGCCAGCAGGGCGAACAAGGGAGCCGGCGGGACTCTGCAGATGATATTCACAGCGGAATACAATTCCTGCGCATGGACATGCCCCTGCGGCGTCAACTTGGATAATTCACGGATCAGGCTCAAAACCAATTGATCGAAAGACTGCTTACGCCCTTGTGTCCAGAGTTGATCCACCGCATCGAAGGAGGGAATGGAAAATATCATGCGCTCGTTGAACTCGGCCGAAATGGATTGCTTCAACATGGCAAAGACCACGCCTCCATCCGCACCGACGATGACAGTGCGCACCCAATCTTTTGTCGAGCGATAGGTTTTGGCTTCGATGATCACTTCGCCGGGTTGATCGCCGCGCCGAATATGCACGAGGCTGCCGGGCATCAATCCATTTGCTCTGTACCAATCGCGCAAACCATAGACGTACTTATGCTCGCGCACCACCCAACCGGGCATCTTTTGTTTGGTTCTGCCATCTACCAACGTAAAACGCACGCGAGGCGATTCGTAGGCGGTGGGGAAAAGCGAACGAACGCGCGGCGAAAGCGGAAGCGTCCCCGCTCGCAGATGGGGATAAATCAGCGCAAGGGTAACTTCGTTTTCATCTGTACCGTCTTGAAATTCGATCTCGCTCAGTTCATCATCCAATTGCCTTTCGAGGGCAATCATCTGATCGCTCAACACACTGCGATCATAGGGAATGGGAGAATAGCGGAGAAAAAGCGGGACCTCCTGAACCTCTGGGGGTTCAAGGCGACGCAGGCACCACAAGACCTGTCCGGCAGGACCCACTTCATCAAAGCGCCCATCTTCCTGCAAAGCCAGATTGAGGGAAAATTCCGCGAGTTTGGGATTGACGCCTTCAGGCAGGGATACATCCTTGAGCAGTGCAGAGGTGGGAAGCGGCTCGCCTCCCGCGACGTCCAAAACGGCTTCCGCTAAATTGAGGTTTCCCACATTGACATCCACCAACAGCGCGCGGGGAAACCAGCGTCCTGCAATGCGCACCAAGCCCTCATCCGCCTTGAAAGCGGCTTCGATTTTCTTCTCGATCAGGCTTCCATATTCGCGCAAAATGGCGTCGGGGTCAACCTCATCGTCCATAACGGCAACAGGTTGATTGTTCAGGGCATGATGCGGGAGATTGGAGGCGAAAAGTCGCTGGGTACCGTCTTCCATCTCCACTGTGAGAACTTTGAATTGTCCGATGTCCGGGTTGTTGCCGTCACGCACGGCGATCACTTTGCCGTGTTTCCACTTGAGGGCAGGAAAGGTGAGAAAATCGCCCACCTGATACATCTCTTTTGGCAGATAAGCCTTTCCTCCGGCTTGTCTGCGCTGCTGCTCTGCAAGACGCTCAAGACGAATTCGCTCATTGACCAAAACCGCGGCAAGTTCGCGCGCAGTCAGCGGCGTTTCGTTCTCAAAAAGATAGTTGTAGAGATATTCGACGTCTTGTCGTGTGATCTGGAGGTTGATCCAATAATCCGAAGAAATGAAGGATTCGCTTGCCATCAGAATGCCTTGTTGAATTGTTGATCGCACCCGAAGTTGTATTCAGAGCGCACCTATTATACCTTACTTGCTCAAGGCAGTATATTGAATTGACAGTAATTGCGTCCAAGCAAAAGTAGCACAACTCCTAGGAGTTGTGCTACAGAGCCGTACCGTTGAAATTCTTGAGTGTACACACAGGAATTCCAAATCTAAAGTTTTTGATACCAACAAGTGATGTTTCGCTGTGATGTCGAAGCGACCACGAATGTACGAATACACCTATCTATCAGCCTGTTTTCGATGATGAGAGGGCGCGCTGCCCTGAATTCGAGCATTCATGAACTGTTGACGGTTTGCCCTCTCGTATGATGACAGGTTATTCCGTAAGCCATAACAATTTTTGAATGCACACAATCAATCAGAACGCGTCCCACCGGGTAAATGTCGGATGTATAATCTTCGCCCATGAGCCTTTCGCTTGCACGCGCGCTGCGCATGGATTTTTTTACGACTGTGGCATTTATAGGATCGGGGGGCAAGACAACGGCCATGTTCCAACTGGCAAGGGAATTAAGAAAGCGAAGAGAGGATTCGCCGGTCATTGTCACGACAACTACTCACCTGGGTGTGTGGCAGATAGGGGAGGCCGATCGGCATATCACGGCAGAATCGTTCGTACGCTTGCAAGATGTTTTAGAACAAAAAGGTGTGACGCTGATTACCGGAGGAATCGAGGATGAACGCGCAAGACCTATTAGCAACGATGTACTCAATCGGTTGTTTGAGGCTTGCAGAACCCATGCCATTTCACTGCTCATCGAAGCGGATGGCTCACGTCAAAAGCCGTTGAAAGCATGGGCTGAACACGAACCTCCCATCCCACAATTTGTGCAGCAGGTGGTGCAGGTTGCAGGCTTGAGCGGTTTGCAGCAACCCTTACAGGGAGAGTACGTTCACCGCCCTGAAATCTTTTCAAGCCTGAGCGGCTTGCAACTCGGCGAGAGAATATCTCCCCAAGCCCTAACGCGCGTGCTGACCCATCCGCAAGGAGGCTTGAAGAATATGCCTGATACAGCCCGCCGCGTGGTACTGCTCAATCAGGCAGACACATCCGATAGGCAATCCATGGCACGCGGGATGACTAATGAATTGCTCGAGAGTTATCAAGGCGTGATCATTGCAAGTCTGAGAGAGAGGATGATCCTTGCCGCGCATGAGCGTGCCGCGGCAGTCGTTCTTGCCGCGGGCGAATCGTCTCGTTTTGGAAAGCCGAAGCAATTATTGGATTGGAAGGGGCAACCGTTCATTCGAGCAGTCAGCCGCACAGCGCTGGAAGCCGGTCTTTCGCCAGTGGTTGTGGTGACGGGTGCGAACGCGGAACAAACGGAAGCAGCAATCCGTGATTTGAATGTGTGCATCGTGAGAAATGAATCGTGGAAGAGTGGTCAGGGAAGTTCCATCAGGGCTGGCGTCGAATTTCTTTTACAGCAGGAAAAGACGGAGGGAAAATGGGGTAGCGCGATTTTCCTCCTTGTGGATCAACCTCATGTCACTGTCTCGGTTCTGCGCGCCTTGATCGAGCGTCATGCGGAGGGATTGTCCCCCATCGTCGCGCCAATGGTGGCGGATCGGCGCGCCAATCCGGTTTTGTTCGACCGCGTTACCTTTTCCGATCTGCTTGCCATCGAAGGGGATGTGGGTGGACGTGCGATTTTTCATAAATATCCCGTTGAATATCTCCCCTGGCATGACAAGCGGCTTTTGCTCGATGTGGATACGCCGGAGATGTATCAGCGCCTGATTGCGGACGATGCGCTATGATTTCAGCCATTATCCTTGCCGCGGGCGAATCGAAGCGAATGGGCAAGCCCAAATTGCTGCTGCCCTGGGGGAGTGTCACTGTGCTCGAACATGTTCTCCTGACCTATATTGAGAGTGGACTTGAGGAGATCGTCGTCATCACCGGTGGAGCAAGGCAGGAGGTGGAAAAGATCATCGCCGCGTATCCTGTGCGAAGTGTGTTCAATGCAGAGTATGCAAACGGCGAAATGCTTTCATCGCTACAATGCGGACTGCGCGCGCTATCGGCTAAGGCGGAGGCGGCGCTGATCGGTCTCGGGGACCAGCCTCAGGTCCGCGCGGGAAGCGTGCGCAAGGTGTGCGATACATTCCGAAAAACGGGAGCGCCCATCGTTGTACCAAGTTTCCAAATGAGAAGAGGGCATCCCTGGCTCGCGGCAAAAACAGTGTGGGGGGAGATTCTCAAGTTGAAACCACCTCATACGCCGCGTGAGTTTTTGAATGCACATGCCGCTGAGATCAAGTATGTGGAGGTAAACGATGCGGGCATTCTTGCCGATCTGGATACGCCGGAGGATTATCGGCGGACACGTCCGCGTGCCACCGGGTGAGCAGATCAGCAAAGACAATTTCAGCAAACCATCATTTCCCCGAAATTAAAGATGAAATTTCCAACTCGGGCTGTTGGTCACGAACTGAGATTTATTCGAGTCGGTAAAAATACACGTTGGTCTCGCGCTTCTCGAATCCGAGTGCCTGATAAAAAAGGTTTGCCGCCACGCGGCGTTGATTGGAGGTAAGCGATACTCCATTTGCCCCCGCCTCTCGCGCCAGGTCAATGGCGTAGCGGATGAGCGCCTCCCCGATTCCAAGCCGGCGCATTTTCTCGTCCACCACAAGGTCTTCCACAATCGAGCGAACACCGCTCGGAACGCGGTACACCGTCAGACACAACGTCCCGGCAATTTCGCCATGTTCATCAGGATAGCGCGCAACCAAGAGGTGGGATGAACCTGAGTGTATAAGTGCTTCTAACTCTTCACGGGAGGGAGGACGTTTGTGAACACCTAATTGAGGGATCAAATGCTCCAAGGCATGGCAGAGATCATCTGTTACACGAGAGACCTTTTCGATGAACATGACAACCTAGGCAGAACGCATGGCTCCGATCTTTGGGAAGAAACTCAACAGGGCGTAATACAACACATAGACAAACGAAACCCACACCACCCATTGGGGAACATTCGGATATTGTAGAAGCCCCCATACACCGAGCGCACCGTACACATAGGTCAAACCCAGTGTCAATCTACGCAGGCGGGTATTGCGAGTCGGATAAATGTACTTAATCGGTATGAATACGAGGATGTTGCAAACGATCAACACGGCAAGGTTGATCCACGGATTCAACCCCAGCACCATCATATACAACACGAGAAAATTCCAGACCGAGGGGAAACCTTTGAAGAAATAGGATTGCTCATCGGTCTTGGCATCTACTTGCGTAAATTGATAGGCGGAGGTCAACAGAATGGAGAGCGCAGCCGCCAATTCCCAACCCTCCGGCATGAGGTTTGGTGCCTTGATCAAAATCAGTGCCGCCACGACCACATAATTCAAGTAGTCAATAATGTTATCCATCAGTCCCCCATCAACTTTGCGGGCGTATTCGCTCACATGAAACCAGCGCGCCAACATGCCGTCGAAACCATCCACGAACATGGCGACGATGATCCAAACGATTGCCATGCGCCAGTTTTCCTCGAACACTGCCAGCAGAGTGAGAAATCCCCAGACTGCGCCGGTGGCAGTAAAGAAGTGTACGCTCCATGCAAGCGTCTTTTTCAACCAGAGTGGAAGTCGTTCGAACAAGGTTCACCTCACTTTGCCTTCCAATTATAAACGGATACATGCTGTGCATAGACCTGCAACAGAAAAGGCGCGCCGCTTGACACGCCTTTTCAAAACAACAGCCCACAAAGCGCTCGACGCATTGAAGCGTTACTTTTTCCTCAGCCCAAAACGGACTGTTTCGCCATCGAATGCATCGTCTTCGATGGATGCATCCTCCGGTGGGTTTCCAAAAACGAGATGGGTCGTGAGCGTCTCGGTTTTGATGTACTCTTGATACGCTTCAATCGCGGACCTCAAGCCCGGCGAGGCTTCGACGAACAATTCAATGCGATCTGCCACATCCAACCCTGCGCTCTTGCGCAAGTCCTGCACGTGGCGGACGAACTCACGCGCCAGCCCCTCCCGAACGAGTTCAGGCGTCAGGTCTGTGACGAGCGCGGCGACATAAGCGCCCTCCTCAGCAACTGCAAATCCTTCTTTCGCGTGAGCCTTCACTTCCACTTCTTCGGGCAAGATGTCAAAAGTCTCACCGTTGACGCTCACCTTCAGGGTCTTACCTTCGAGCAGAACATGCGCGGCTTCTTCCGCATCCATGGAAAGGATTGCTTTTTGGATGGCCGGGAATTTATTCCCATATTTCTGTCCCAGTTGCTTGGGTAGCGGTTTGACGGTATGCGATACTGCTTCCGTCGAGGCATCCAACAGACGTACGCGCTTGACGTTCAACTCATCCATGAGCAAGTCGGCATAGGCTTCGACGGCCTTGCGCTCAGCCACGTTCCCTACAGAGAACGCCGCCTCGGCCAACGGTTGGCGTACTTTGCGATTCGCCTTTTGCCGCGCGGCATGTCCAAGCGAGGCAAGTTTCATCACCAACGCCATGTCGCGGTTGAGCGATTCGTCTATCATTTCGGGCAGGACTTGGGGCCACTCGGCAAGATGCACCGATTCAGGAGCCATCTCATCCACAGAGCGAACGAGATTCTGATACAGTTCCTCGGCGAGGAACGGCATGGCAGGCGCAAGCAATTTCGAGAGGGTGACAAGAGCCGTATAAAGAGTGGAGTATGCAGCCTGTTTATCGGAATCGGACTCGGATTTCCAGAAGCGGCGGCGGGAGCGCCTCAAATACCATGTGGACATCTTCTCCACGAATGCCTCGATGGGGCGCGTCGCGTTCGGCACGTCATAATGTTCGTATGCTTCCGTTACGTCGCGGACGAGCACATTGAGTTCAGACAGCAGCCAGCGGTCAAGATCGCTGGTCGCGATTGGCAGAGTCGTCAGGGTGGGTTTGTCGAGATTCGCATACGTCACGAAGAACGAGTAAACGTTCCACAACGTGAGGGTGAAATTACGGACGACCTCGCCCACCAAGTCCGAAGAGAAGCGGCGCTCATTTCCGGGAGGTGTTGCCGTATAGAGGTACCAACGGAAGGCATCGGCGCCATGAACGTTCAGCACATCCCAAGGGTTGACAATGTTACCCAGCGACTTGGACATCTTGCGCCCTTCGCCATCCAGGATCAGGCCGAGGCAAATTACGTTCTTGAATGATACAGAATCCAGGAGCAGGGTGCTGATGGCATGGAGCGAATAGAACCAGCCGCGCGTTTGATCTACTGCCTCGCAGATGTAATCTGCCGGGAACTGTGACTCGAACACCTCTTTGTTCTCGAACGGATAGTGCCATTGGGCATACGGCATGGCACCCGAGTCGAACCACACATCAATCAAATCCGGGACGCGCGACATAGTGCCGCCGCATTTCGGACAAGCCCAACGGATTTCATCTACGAAGGGACGATGTAAGTCCAAATCGCGCAGATCGCGCCCGGCTTTTTCAGAGAGTTCCTGCACCGAGCCAATCCCTTCGCGATGCTTGCACGTCTCACACTCCCAAATGGGAAGCGGCGTTCCCCAATATCGCTCGCGACTGAGCGCCCAGTCCACGTTGTTCTCCAGCCAGTTGCCAAAGCGGCCATCCCGGATATGTTCTGGCACCCAGTTGATGGTTTTGTTTAATTCCACAAGCCGGTCGCGGAATTTGCTCGTACGGATGTACCACGACTCGCGCGCGTAATAGAGCAGTGGCGTGCTGCAACGCCAACAGAAAGGATAGGTATGGGTATAGGTGCCCGCTTTGTAGAGCAAACCGCGCGCGCGCAAATCCTCTGTGATGAGCGGGTCAGCCTCCTTGACGAATTGTCCGCGCCAGGGTGTCACCTCGGGAACGAAAGTTCCGTTCGGCAGGACGGTCATCAACACAGGCAGATCGTATTCCTTCGCCACCTCCATATCTTCCTGACCGAATGCAGGAGCAATGTGAACCAGTCCTGTGCCGTCCTCGGTCGTCACAAAGTCACCCAGCACTACATAATGCGCGGGCCTATCGGGAGGCAGGAAGGTGAACAAAGGATGATATTTCATCCCCTTCAATTTCTTGCCTTTGAAGACATCCAGGACTTTGACCTCCTCCCCGCCAAAGACTTTTTCGAGAAGCGGTTTTGCAAGGATGAGTTTTTCAGTGCTCCCGTTATGGGCGCGCTCGACCGTCACATACTCCACATCTGGATGCGCGGCGACAGCCACATTGCCGGGCAAGGTCCAGGGCGTCGTCGTCCACACCAGCAAAGAGGTGTTGGGCTTATCCACCAGCGGCATGCGCACAAAGATCGAGGGGTCGGTCGCCTCGTCGTAGCCGAGAGCCACCTCATGGTCTGAAAGAGGCGTGCCACAACGAGGGCAATACGGCACAACTTTGTAACCCTTGTAGAGAAGGTCTCTGTCCCAAAACTGTTTGAGAATCCACCAGACCGATTCAATATAGTCATTGGTGTACGTCACATACGCATCTTCGAGGTCTACCCAGAAAGCGATGCGCTCGGTCAGTTTTTCCCAGTCTTGAATATATGTAAAAACGGATCTCTTGCACAGTTCATTGAATTTATCAATGCCGTATGCCTCGATTTGCTGTTTGTTATTGAAGCCGAGTTGTTTCTCCACTTCGAGTTCGACGGGTAAACCATGCGTATCCCAGCCGCCGCGCCGCGAGACATGATAACCGCGCATGATCTTATAGCGCGGAAACATATCCTTGAAGGCACGCGCCAGCACATGATGCACACCGGGCTTGCCGTTCGCAGTGGGTGGTCCTTCATAGAAAACGAATTCAGGCCCCCCTTTGCGCTGTTCACCGGTTTTCTTGAAGATTTCCGCTTGCCGCCAAAACTTCAATACCTTCTCTTCCATCGAAGTCACATTGAGTTTGGGCGAAACAGGTTTGAACATTCTACCTCCAAAGGATTTAGTTCTCTGCGAGGGGCACAGCGCCGAATCTCTCCCACAAGCAGGAGATTGCCTCGCCAGGACTCACAAACACGACATTTAAACAAAAACTCTCATCTCCTCAGAGACGAGAGAATTCCCGCGGTACCACTCTGATTCCCTGCACACACAGGGCACTCACCGGATGACCATCATCATCCTGTCCTGATAACGGAGAACAACTCCGGCTTTCTTACTCTCAACCTGAGTTGATTTCAGATTGCGGCTCCGGGAGGATTTTCAACCCGCTTCGTTGACCCGGCTCACACCCATTCCAGGCTCGCTGACAACTCCAGCGGTTTACTCGTTCCCATCATCGCCTTTATAAGGATGGACGCATTATGCCACAAACTGAAACGCGGGTCAACGCTTGCGCGCAAGCCTGCCTTGCGGGATAATCTGCCTTGTGAAGATTCTCCACCTCGACGCCGACGCGCTCGCCGAAGCCTCCACCCATTATCAGATCTTCATCGCTTCTCGCGTGGACCTCAGCCTGCCGCGCGCACCGATCCGCTTTTTCCGCCACGGCTGGCACTCCTGGACTCTCGCCACGTGGCTCGATCCTTCCGAGCCGCCCCTGCCCATTCGCGCGCCGGAATTTCGCGCCAAAGACGAAGACCCCGCTTACGCCTTTCACAAAAATCACATCAGCGCGTGGGTAGGCGCGGTGGAACTGGCAGAGGACGACATCCTGCTTATCGGTGCTTTAGGCTTGGGGGGACGTGTGGAATTGGAAGGTCAAACACTCACAGGATTTTATGAGTCTACAGATTATGCTGCGCCCTGCGAGTGGCTGGTGGCACGCGGCACAGAAGAGGAGGTCTTTGCTCACTACGCATCCCTGCTCGAACCACGATTTGGTAAAACGCGTTTCGTTCAACCTCCCCGCGTGTGGTGTTCGTGGTATAGCCTCTACAAATGGATCAACGAGTCGATCCTTACCAAAGCCCTGCATGGACTTGGCGATCTTCCCTTCGACGTTTTTCAAATTGATGACGGCTGGCAAGATGAAAGCGGATACTGGGAGGCAGGCAAAAATTTTCCCTCTGGGATGGCCGCCTTTGCAGAAAAGATCAAAGCCACCGGCCGCAAAGCGGGCATTTGGCTGTCCCCGTTGATTGTCACACCTAACTTGCGCATCTTTCGCGAACACCCCGATTGGATTCTTCGCGACGAACGGGGAAATTTGGTCACAGCGGGCTTGAATTGGAGTGGCACAACTTATGCGCTCGATGTCACCCGTCCCGATGTGTTGGAATGGCTCTATCAATTGATCCGCAAAGTGGTTGGCTGGGGCTTCGAATATCTCAAACTTGATTTTCTCTATGCTGGTGCCACAATCGGCAAACGATATAAAGACATTCCTCGCGAGGAGGCATATCGTCAGGCATTGAAAGTTATGCGGGAGGCGGCAGGCGATGCTTATCTTCTCGCCTGTGGCGCGCCGATCCTTCCTTCGCTTGGCTTGTGCGATGGTATGCGCATCGGACCCGATGTCACACCCTATTGGATCAACAAGGCATTGAGCATATGGTTGAACAACCCCAATGACCCAGCCACACAGAACGCCATTCGCACGTGCCTTCATCGCTTATGGTTGAAACCGTTGGTTAACATTGATCCCGACGTGATGTTCTTTCGTTCGAAATATAACGCGCTCAGGCCGCGGGAAAATCAATTGTTGCAGGATTTGGGAATCATTACAGGCTTCAAAGCCACGTCCGATTTGCCAGGATGGTGGAGCGCGTCGGAGCGGGAAAAGGTTCGGGAATTTCTCCTCGCAGAGCCGAAGGTCCGGAAAAAGAAGCGCTATGAATTTCAAATTGACGGGAGGGAGGTGGATTTCCGCAACGTCGTTCCCATATCTACTTCAAATATGGAAATCCCCGTCTGGCTGGCAAAGAATACAGGGTTGTTGAAGGTGATCTGGCATCAGGCGCTGCCGGCCATTTGGGAAAGCAGATTTCACAGATAACTCTCTAAAGTGAAGACGGTAATCTCCGGCGGGCAATTAAATCGAACAAAAGGATAAATCATTCCTACGCCGCGATTGGTATAGTGAAACATGTCCCCTATCCGATAAAGTCCACTTGGATATTTCCGTCCAAGGTAGGGCAAAACAGGGGGACCAACGAAAGGAATTACCACTTGCCCTCCATGTGAATGACCGGAGAGTTGTAAATCAAAGCGGCCCGTCGTTGCACTTTCATCAGCGAAATCGGGTTCATGAGCGAGCAGAATTGCCGCGCTAGAGTCAGTCAATTGGTCGAGAACTACATCCAACCGAACCTCTCCCTCCCAAACATCGTCCACGCCACAGAGATGCAGGTTTTCACGCCCACGGCTGAGGGTAAACACAAGATTGGTCAAATCTGTGATCTGGCATGCACGCAGCATCTCACGGACTGCATGCGGGTCTGTCCAGTAATCATGATTGCCGAGAACGGCAAAGGAGGGGATTGCTTTGGTAAGAGGAGAGAGCGTTTCGATCAAATCCTGGAGGGATTGCTCGGAACGCCAGTCGAAGATGTGTCCGATCAGAAAATCTCCGGTAAGCACAAGGAGGTCGGGCTTTTGGGCAGCAATGGTTTCCACGACTCGCTGAAGGCGTTCAGCATTCATCCAGCCACCCATGTGAATGTCGCTAATCTGAACAAGGCGCAAGCCGGAAAAGGCTGGAGGAAGCCTCCGCAATTTCAAATTGACCTTTTCGATCTTCAGCAGGCTGGGTTCAACAAGAAAACCATACCCCATCCCGCCGGCAGTGAGCAAGGTTAGATCAATGATACCGACCTTCAACAATTTCAGAAAATCGCGGCGCGTTAATGTGCCTCGTCCTCGCATATTACTGGCTGTAGAGTTCATCCACCTTTGCGGCCATGATGAAATCGTTTTTATGCAAGCCCCCGATCTTATGCGTCCACCAGCTGACCGTTACCCTCCCCCACTCGACAATGAGCAAGGGATGATGATTTTCCTCTTCGGCGATGGCTCCGATTTTATTCGCAAACTCTAGCGCCTGAACAAAATTCTTGAACTTGAAGACGCGTTCCAGTCGCTTCATCCCTTCGACTTCTTTGACCTGCCATTCAGGGACCTGCGGCTGCAACTCGGCAATCTCGGCATCGGTGAGGGTTGGCTCACCACCACGACAGGCAACACATTTTTGTCGAGCAAGAGAATTCATAGGGAGTCTCCGCGAATAGATCAATCAATATGATGATCAATAAAATACAAATATCCCTGACGCCCTCCTTCTTTATTCCACAACTTCACAGATTTAAGAATGCGCTTCAAGCAGGCCATGATCTCATCAAGGGAAATTGGTCGGGGTTTCATGTCAGTAAATTTGTCTTCCAATATGTCCTTTCTTCCTATTCGCCACTCGCATATTTCCTTAACTCGATCATAAACCCTTTGAGCATTCTCGCTAAGTTTTGGCATAGGCGTTGCTTTTCCCGCTTTTTCGTTTCGATATTCCGTCCAAATCAAATTCAAAACTTTGTCCACTTCATAATCCAGCAAATCATGATGCTCGCGATAGACACTAACAATTGCCATTTCAATATTTTGGAGAACATCCAGGTATTGTTCCTCAAAGGATGCCATAGCAACCACTTCATTATCTGCTCAAACGATCCCGTTATTCGCTAAGTGCATCTATCACCTTCTGCACATCCTTCACAGACGGCAAATGGACGCGCATCACCTTGCGCTTTGCCTCGATCAGCGCTTCGTAATCGCCCAGCGCCTGAGCGCGGAGAAGCGTGCCAAAGGTCAGACCCTGATTCGGGATGGCGATGTCCTTCTCGGGGTCGGCGGTGATGACGAGGAACAGGGCGTTCTTCGG
>DATLZK010000073.1:0-14275 GCA_035574015.1 Anaerolineales bacterium | reverse complement strand
TGTATACCTCTTGACGAAATGCGATAAGTTTGTTAATGTTCTCTTTGGTAGCAACTTGGTTTCTCATAACCCCAAGCTTCTACCAAAGGGCGGTTTTTTTCAAGAGCAAAACCGCCCCAAATTTTGTCTAAACTCGAGCTCTTGACCTTCTGCTCGTACAATACAACCTATGCGTGATTGGTCACTGACACCGGGCGATCCACTCTTTTTAACCATTGCGGCGGATTCACGTCTTTCCATTCCCGATTACCTCAACGATCATATCTGGGAACTCGAATTTGGTGGCGGAGAACCACCTGCCCTCTCGCTTCGTACCACGTATGGGTTGCGTGCCCGCACGATGCGCATCTTTCCACGCTTCGGCGAAAACGGCAAAACAGTGAGCGATCCCGCCGCCTTTACCCTTCCGCCGAGCGTTTGTCGCTTCCATCCGAATTTCCTTGTCATCGAATACTCTCCATTGCCCAATATTGACGTTTCGAGCGAGTACTGGGTTCCGAGTTCCAACACAGTCGGTGGACGAATCAGCATCGCGAACAAAAGCACCGCCACACGCAAAATCCGTCTGGAAATTTGTGCCATTCTTTCTCCGATAGATGGGCAAGGAATGACCCCCGTGCAAATGCAGTTGGTCAACGTGCTGGCAGGACAAACCAGCGGACTCGTCCCTGTGCTCTTCATGACCGGTGGACCCGCGCGCGGGAATGGTCCTCACGCTTCGCTCTTCCTGGACCTCGAACTGGGTCCCGGCGGGACGCGTCAGCTCACCTGGACACAAGCCGCGCTCGACTCACTGGAAGCCTCCTTCGACCTCGCGCGCCAGACTGCCGCGCGTCCCTGGGAGGCTGAACGCACCCGTATCGAACTGCTCAACACCGCTCAGATGATTGACATTCGCACAGGCGACAAGAACTGGGACGCGGCATTTGCCTTGAGCCAAACTGCTGCATTCGGACTGTTCTTCCCGCCCAATGACCATTTACCCTACCCTTCCATCGTCTCCTCGCGCAGACCCGATCACGGATACTCACCCAAAGGTGACGGAACAGATTATCCCTCTTCCTGGAATGGTCAAACCCCACTCGAAGCCTATTACCTCGCAGAGGTTTTACCTGCTTCGCAAGCCGCGCAAGACCTGCTCAAAAACTTCCTTGCCATTCAAAAAGAAGACGGTTTGATTGACGGCAAGCCTGGTCTTGCTGGCCAGCGCGGGCGCTACCTTGCCATGCCCCTTCTCGCAAGCCTGGCCTGGAAACTCTACGAAAGGTCGGAGGACAGGGAATTCCTCGCGAAGGTCTTTCCACAACTTCACAAGTTCTTCTGGTCGTGGTTTTCACCCGAATATGACGAAGATCGAGATGGGTTGCCACAGTGGAAGCACATCCTGCAAACCGGCTTTGAGGACAATCCCCTCTTCGACGCATGGCACGAATGGTCACTAGGCGTGGATATTACACAAGTCCATAGTCCGGCGCTCGAAGCGATGCTCTATCACGAAGCCATGTGCCTCATCAAAATAGCAGAACATCTTGACCAGGGCGATGTTTTGTCTTTGCTCCACGGGCAAGCCGCGAAACTTCGCAAATCCATCGAAAGCACCTGGCAGCCGCGCACGGGCTTATATCACTACCGTGATCGAGAAACCGGTCTCAGCCCGGCAGGCAAGATGCTGCTCAGGCAAAAAGGTTCAGGCACGACGGCAGTGAAATTGAATTTCGAGCAGCCGACCCGCTTGTTGATCGAGGTGCAGACCCACAGTCCCGCGGCGAAGCGCCCCACCATTCGTATCCATCAGTTTGCCTCAAAGCCTGCGGATGAGGTCATCGAAAGCGGCGATTTTCGCTGGCATAAAAATGGGCTGACTTATACCACTCGAAGAGTCTATTCCAAACTTGCAAAGATTTCGGTGCGCGGCTTGGGCGAGAAGGACACCCTCAGGATCAGCACACTCGATCTCACGACTGAAGATCACACGCTTTTTGCCCCGCTTTGGGCGGGCATCCCCGATGAGCAACATGCACAAATCATGATCGGGCGCGCGCTGTTGGATTCGAGACGCTTCCACCGTCCGTTTGGCGTGCCGGCCTGTCCGCTTCTTACCCAGCCGGAGGCTGACTCCGTTGCCCAGGCCGTTCACCTGCCCTGGAATTTGTTGATCTGTGAGGGTTTGCTGAGATACGGCTTTCGTTCGGATGCGGCGCGCTTGTTCGCTTACCTCATGAACGCCATTACCCAAAACCTGAAACAAAGCCGCGCTTTCTACGCGCGTTACCACGCTGAAAAAGGGATCGGCATCGGCGAACGCAATGCCCTCAGCGGCCTTGCCCCTCTCGGATTGTTCATGAAGATTTTGGGGGTGGAGATCCTCTCTCCCCGTCGTGTGAAACTGGAGGGAAAAAATCCCTTCCCCTGGGAAGTCACGATTCGCTACAGAGGGCTGAAAGTTATTAGAGGGTTAGAAAAAACGGAAGTAATCTTTGCCAATGGAAAGTCTGTGGTCGTAACAGACCTTGAGCCAATCGTGGTTGAGGCGTAAGTTCTTCACTAGACTTTATCGGAAATAAGCAAGAGGTTCTGATTTTCGCATCGAATTTGCCCGAATGACCCGAAGAATTTGCGCAATTCGAGACGTTCGATGTCCAAAAAATCATTGCCGATCATGTTTTATATATGCTTTTCCAACCACTCGATCATCACCTTGAACACCTCAGCCTTTTCGGGCTCGTTGTGAAGTTCGTGATACAAACCGTCCCATAACTTTAGCGTCACATCCTTGTTCGTTTCACTTGCACGCCGTGCAAACTCCTCGCTGCCACTCGCATACGTAATGCGATCTGCTTTGCCATGCATGATGAGCAGGGGAGGTCTGAACTCCCTTGCACGCGCGAAGCATAAATCAATGGCGTTCAGCGCAGACTTGCCCAATCCCAAGGTGGCTTTGTCATGCACCAGGGGATCGCCAAGATATGCTGCCACGACATTCGGATCGCGCGAGAGCCCATCAACCTCCAATCCACTTGGGATGGTCACTGTAGGAAAAAGCGAGCCCATCGCTTTTGCCAGCATGACCTTCGCCTTTTGCTCCTGCAAGGCTGAACGCAGTCCTGCCCCGGTGACTATTACGCCTTTCAAATTCTCCTCATACTGAAGCGTATACGTCAGAGCCAACAAACCACCCAGACTGTGTCCATACAGAAATGGTGAGAATGTTGGATAGCGCTCTGAGAGAAAGCCAAAAAAGCGACGAATATCCTGCATGACGGCATCGAGCGAAGGAAAATGCCCGCGTGCGCCGCTCGATTTTCCATGACCGCGCAAATCGAACCCTGCCAGGATATATCCTGCCCCGGTCAGCACATCGGCAACATGCGTGTAACGTCCGCTGTGCTCGCCGAGACCGTGCAGGAGGGCAATCAATGCCTTGGGGCTCCCGTCTGGCTCCCAACCGCGCGCGTAGAATTTGATTCCATCTCTGCTTTCAAAAGTGGTTTCAAAAGTTTTCATGGCTCTCTTCCAATTGTGATTTTGAATTTGCAGGCTTTCTCTCCCATCGCCTTGCAAGAGGTCTCCTCCACATCATATTCCCGTCCTGTTCCCCAAACGAGACTGGCGCGGATCAAGCCCTGGGTCACAAAACAGATTGGGGTGTTAGCGCTTTGGTCATGGGTGGTGGGAGAGGCATGGTCCACAAGAAGCAGGTCGAGGTCCAGCGTGTGAACCGTGACATCGCCGGGTTGAACGCCAAGGAAACGCGCCAGCAGTTCGAGGGTTGGCTTGTGACGCGTGGAAAGAGGCAATCGTCTGATAAACGCTGCTCGCGCCTTGTCGCCAAGAGGCGCATCCTCCAGCAACTGATCCCATAAATGCTGACCGACACGTAGCAACACTCCACGCGCGCCGCGCCCGAAGTAGGCGCGCAGCGCGGCTTGAAGCGCCGCGTAAACATGGGCAGAGTCCGATGCGCTCATCTCAAGGAAGGTATGCGGTTTCGCCCACGTGGAGGGAAGGTTTGCCAACGCCAGTATGGCATTGAATTGGTCTGCGCCCAGTTCGAGCGCGGTCATCTCTGCAAAACGGCGAAGAATGCGGTTGGAAAATTGTACGTCACTCACGGGCGCGCTTCTCCCACCTCGAAACGACAATACTCGTCACCCTTGGCGAGACAATGAGTTTCAATGACATCGAACTCTTTGCCGGTTGCCCAAAGCACAGCTTCCGCAATCGAACCCACATAAACATGACAAATGGGCGTATCACTCTGGCGGCTGTGACAAATGGCGCACGTCGCTTCGATGTAAGCGATATGATCGCCACTGTCCTCCACCCAAGCCTGGACTTGCGGATTGCTTTTCTTCAGGGCGTCAGCCATGCCGTTCAAGATGAACTTGATGCGTTGCCTTTCCGGCAATAACTTGAGTGCAACACCGGCAATGCCGAGCAATGCCGCCTGTTCGCGTACACCGTATTGAAAAGAGGCTTTGCCAATACGTCGCAGCATTCCCTTCCCCGCTCGTCCATAGAATGCCTCGATGGCTTCGTTCAATTTTGCATATTGTGATGCCTGAATGGATGGCTCGAGATTGTTGGGTGGAAAATTGCCGATAAAACGCTCCAGCCCGCTGGCGCGCAGAACAGCATTCAATCCGTTCTCGCCCATCACCTCCTGTGCTGCCACAAGCGCCTGCCGCACAAGCGAATTGATGATCATCGTATTTTCTCTGGCTTTCATGGTTTTGCTCCTTCGTTCACCAAGTACAAGGTCAGGACGTGGCTGGCAGGTCAAACGTATACACGGGATAAGCCTCTCCGGTGCGGACGAATCCCATGCGATGATACAAATGCAGTGAAGCCTCGTTATCGCTTTGGGTATTGACCGTCAGTCGAAAAATGCCATGTGCGGCAAGCCGCCCAAAAAGATGACTCAGCAACGCCTTGCCTATGCCGCGTCTCTGTGCCGAAGAATGGACCGCCAGACGAGCCAGATGCACACGTAATGCGCCGGTTGTGCTGATCTGATAACCAACCAATCGTCCCTCTTCGTCCTCTGCTACGGTGGCAAGCCATGCCTGCGCCAATGCCCGACGCAAAGTCTCCCCCGAATTGCGCCACAACGGATCGAAAGACGAGGCATCCACTTTTTCGACTTCGGGGAGATCAGATGACTCCATTCTGCGAATGCGGACTCCACTCGCTTCATGCGCAGCCGGAGCCTTTCCCTGCCACTCGAGCATGACGATCTGCTGACGGCTTTGGAATCCGCTCGCGGCTAATAGGTTTTGAAACCAGGGCTGCATGGCAATTGCCGCGACCACGGTCCTCTGTGTGTTTCTCATCTCCTCACGCGCGATCCCCCACAAAAGATTCCATGCCTGATCTGCCGTCCATCTGCCCGCATAAACAAAAAGTCGTACCCAGGCGACGCCCGGCACTTCCACAGGGGAAGCCAGCGCGGCAGTGATTTGCCCCTCCTCTTTTAAGGTCCAGAAGAAGCGATTCCCCAACCAATCTAAAGGCGGCCGCCAATCCAAGTGGCGATGCAGGCGCGTTTCAGAATAGAGCAAATCCGAAAGCTGCTCATGATCGGCAAACTCGGCCGGACGAACGAGTGCGTGGACCATATTATGCCTTGAGAGATTGCCTCTTGCGTTGTTCGGCGAAGGAGCAACCCATGCGCGTGGTTGTTATCGAATTAAACCGATGCGCATCAGGAATTTCATGAGACGCTGGGCAATGCTGGGCTTTTTGACCAATCTCAGCGAATCGTATACATCCATTTGGGAGGCAATAACACGTCCGTGTTTGAGGTTCAAATTTGCGGCGGCTTTGCGTACCACAGAATGCATGTCTCCCTCGCCGGCCTGCTCGAAGAGAGACGCTGCCCGATCATATTCGGCGAGCGCTTCCTTCCACTTTTTGAGTCCCTCCAGCGCGGCAGCGCGATTTCCCACCGCCATGCCCTGACGTTTCAAATCCCCGGCGCGCTGGAAGATTTCCTCGGTTCCTTCGAGCACTTCCAGCGCCTCTCTTGCTTTTCCCGCCTGCAAAAGCGCAACGCTTTGATTGTTCTTCATCTCTGCGGCGTTTACCTCATCGTGCGCTTCGACATATGCCTGTGCAGCGCGCGCGAACAACTCTGCCGCGGCGATAAAGTTTCCTCTTTCGTATTCCTGTTTGCCTTGATCGGCGAATGCTGTGGGTGAGGCGGTCATGGTTTCTAAAGGGTAATATCGAGCAAATTTTCTGCCACCGAGCGCAGTTTTTCCTTGGACATGCTACTCAATTTCATAGCGAGTTCAAGATAGGGGCGGTTGACCGGCCGCGCAACAAATTCTCGCAATTCTTCGGGCAGTTCGAGAAAATGTTGAATGGCTTCTTCATTTTTCAACCATTGCCCAACCGGACCACTGCGGTCGAAGAAAGTTTCGATGCGCCCGCCCAGTGTCTCCACCAGCACTTCGAGTTCAGGTAGAGGGATGGGGCGTTCGCCCAATTCGTAGGCTTTGATGCGCGCGCCGGAGATGCCTGTCTTAAGCGAGAGTGTACGAATGGAAATACTGGCGTTCTGCCTTTCCTGTCGTAGCAATGCACCGATCTTGCGTTGCCGCACAGCCAGAAGTTTCGGCAAGTCAAGGGTGTCCGTCCGCTCCGGTGCATTGGAGCGAATTTCCCGACTCCAGAAATGATCTATGGGTAAATCGAGAAAATAAACGAGAGTTTCCAGTTCTGGCAGCGAGGGAGCCTTACGCCCCTCTTCATAGGCACGAAATACACTGGTCTTTACCCCAATCGCCTCTGCACATTCGGAGATTTTCCGGCGCGCGGCGATGCGCGCGTCCTTAATGAGGACACCAAGTTTCTTCGTGCGAATCGTAATCTGGGTCTTAATATCCATGTCTCCTCATTTTGCCTGATTATAGCAGAGGCGCAAGAGGGTTTTTTCACCGTTTCGTGCCCAAACCACCGGGCGGCATGAAAATCTCTCCGCTGAGTTTGAAGCCAGCCGCCTCTAACCGCGGCGAAAAGAGGGGGCGTATACCAGTCGCTTTGAGTTCACCGATGATCTTCTGATCAGGACCAATGCCGGTTTGTTCGAATTTGAAAATGTCGGTCAGCACGACGGTATCGCCCTCCATGCCGGCTACTTCAGTAATAGCGGTTACCTTGCGCGAGCCGTCCTTCAAACGGGATTGCTGAATGATGAGGTCCACAGCCGAAGAAATTTGTTGACGCACCACTTTGAGAGGCAAATCCATGCCTGCCATCAGCACCATCGTCTCTAAACGAGAAATGGCATCGCGTGGAGAATTGGCGTGCAGCGTGGTCAGTGAGCCATCGTGTCCGGTGTTCATGGCTTGCAGCATATCCAGCGCCTCGCCGCCTCGGCATTCACCCACCACGATACGGTCCGGGCGCATACGCAGAGAGTTGCGCACCAGATCGCGAATGGTCACTGCGCCAGTACCATCCACGTTTGGAGATTTTGTCTCGAGACGCAGAACGTGATCTTGCTGGAGCTGTAATTCCGCCGCGTCTTCGATGGTGATGATACGCTCTCCTTCGGGGATGAAACTGGAGAGAACGTTCAACAGGGTAGTTTTGCCTGAACCCGTTCCTCCTGAAATGACGATGTTCAAGCGGGCGATGACGCAGGCGCGGATGAATTCCGCCATGTTCTTCGTCAGGGAACCAAGCTGAATCAGTTGATCAATGGTGAGTTTATCTTTCTTGAATTTGCGGATGGTAATGCACGGACCATCAATCGCAACGGGACGAATGACCGCGTTGACGCGCGAGCCATCCGGCAGGCGCGCATCTACGGTGGGGTTGTCAGCATCCACGCGGCGGCCCAGGGGGAGAATGATGCGGTCAATGATGCGCAGGACGTGATCTTCGTCGTCGAAGGTTACTGTGCTGCGCATTAACTTCCCTCCTTTTTCGATGAACACCTTTTTGGGTCCATTCACCATGATTTCGCTGACCTCCGGATCGTCCAACAGAGGCTGAATGGGACCAAACCCGGTCAACTCATCAAGGATCTCATTAAAGATTTGCCCGCGAATATCGTCCGGCAGTTTCACTTTCGTCTGCGCGTAGACTTCGTTCAGGCGCTGTTTGATCAATTCGTTTCGATCCCCGATGATTAAAGGTTCACCTTCGAGCGAACGGCTGACGTTTTCGACCAGATAGCGTTTGAATTTCAGGAGGTCGGCTGAGGTGAGCCGCGTGAAATTGGATGAGATAGGGGTTGCCATTAAGATCCTTTCTCTGCAGACTGTTCCTCAGTGGGTGTTACCCAAATGATATGAGCGCGATGCACGGCCATAAAAGGTGAACGGAAGAGCACTTGCCCGTCTGATCCAAGTACCTCCACATCCGTCAGGGCGAGGAACTTTTCATCCAGGTCCAGTTCATCTTTCACGCGCAAGTTGCGGCGCACATGCATATAGCCATGCACTAAGTGGGTGGTGGTTTGGATGGTTACCGGCACTGAAACTTTGGAGACGACATCGGTGTAGAACTTTCCTTTTTCGTCGTATTCGATGGTCATACAGCCTCTCATTCACATAATTACAACGTATCGAGTCAAACGCCTGGGATCATGAATTGCGTCCGGCTGGGTGCCATTCCTGAGAGCAAAGTTATACAAAGTGTAGCCGAAATGAACGAAAAAAGACCTTGCACTTTAATTAGCGTGCTTGCATACGCAATTGGCGCGCCAGTTTTAGCATATCCTCGCTTGTTTGATTGAAGATCATGGATGAGGTATCTTTTGGATATTTGACGGTGATTGGCTGATTGAGGTTGTTTGCCAGTGTAAAGTTACCCCCCATATACGGCACGGTGGTCTTGATGGGTATGCCGATGATGGCCTCTGCCTCGGTTTTGGTCAGTCCCTCCAGTCCTACCGCGCGATTGAGAATGGCATAAACCCTCCGCTCATCTATGCCCTGCGTTTGCAAATAATCCCATACCGTCTTCGTCAGTTTAATAGTGCTGAGATCGGTGGCGACGACCAGACAGATGAGGTCTGCATGTTGAATAAAGGGCATGCTGATGCGCGAGAGCGAGCGCCCCAGGTCTACAACGACGATATCGTACGCGGAACGAAGCACCTCCATGATTTCGTGCACGCGTCCGATGTTGAGCTTGTTTGCCTGACGGGGATCGGGGGAGCCGGCGAGCAACTGGAATTGCCACAACTCAGGTCGGGGCAGGTTTTCGAGAAAATATTTGCCGGTTGTCTGTGCGGAGGGAAGGTCGGCTACCGTGACCAGATTCAAATCTCCCTCATACCCTACAATAGGAGCAATGGAACCGATGGGCAGAACAAGGTCTGCCACAACGACCTGCGCTTCGGGCTGGTGCTTGGTAAAGTTCATTGCCAGATTGGCACACAGCGAAGAGGTTCCTGTGCCGCCTTTTGCGCTGAGGAAGACGATCATCAGGGCTTTCTCCCTTTTGATTTCTTCAGCGGCGGTCTCTTCGCTAAAGGCTTGCCAGATGGCCGATTCGAGCGAACGAAGCGCATCCGGTGATTTGACCATATATTCGGTAGCGCCTGCCTCGAGGCATGCCTGCCGCCGTACAGGGGAGGGATCGCTGGAGAGAGCCAGGATGGGTGTTTTTTGCGTGCGTGCATCCTGCCGTAATTTTTGAATGAACTCCTCACCCCTGAGATCGGACATGACAGGATCGAAGAGAATCAAGTCCGGATGATCACGCCAGGCATAGATCAATGCCTCTTTGCCCAATGATGTTTCGATAACGTTAAATTGCTTTTGCCGTAATGTGGCAGCAAGAAATTTACGACTGGCTTCGTTTTCGTCCAACAGCAGGATGGTCTTACCGCTCAAGCGAGCCTCCTCGGCCGCTCATTCTTCGATGGGCGGCATGAAATAGCCCAGACCAGAACGCGTGACAATGTGTTTTGGATTGTGCGCGTCGTCCTCCAACTTCTGGCGCAGGCGGGCAATGCTGACCCACAGGATTTCCTTGTCTGTGCGATACTCAGGTCCCCATACACTGGTCAGCAATTCTTCAGAGGACATGATTCTTCCGACATTATGGGCAAATTGCAACAGCAGCCGATATTCGGTGGCAGACAAGGAAACAGGCGTTTCGCCTTTCCAGACTTCGGCACGAGCGAAATCAATTTTCAAGTTGTCGTGTGTGAAGAAGCGAGATTGCCCGCCGATTTCGGTGCCAGTGCTTTGCGCGCGGCGCAACACGGCACGGACGCGCGCCAACAGTTCGGTGGCAGAGAACGGTTTGACGAGATAATCATCTGCTCCCAGATCAAGACCCCGCACGCGATCCTGTTCATCGCCTTTGGCTGTAAGAATAATGATCGGAACGTTCGAGAATTCGCGAATCCGTTGTGTGGCGCCAAAACCATCCAGTTTAGGCATCATCACGTCCATCAAAACAAGGTCTATCGGCTGATTGGAGAATACATCCACAGCCTGCACCCCGTCTTGAGCGGTGACAACCTCGTATCCTTCCGTTCTCAAGTTGGCTTCGAGCAGGCGCAAATAACGAGGTTCATCATCCACGATCAAAATACGTTTTGCCATACAGCCTCCTTCACGTGACGGTGGGATTGATGGGCAGTTCGATGAAGAACGTGGTTCCCTGACCTGGAGTGGATTCTGCCCAAATCTTACCACGATGTGCCTCGATAATTTGCTTGCAAATGTAAAGTCCGAGCCCTGTGCCGGTGGCTCTCTCGCTGCGGACGCGATAGAAGCGCTCGAAAATGAACGGGAGCGCGTCAGGTGGTATGCCGGGACCCTGATCCGAAAAGGAAACGGTGATCTTTTGACCGCTCTGCCGCAGCAGCACAGTGATGGGCGAACCGGGTGCGTATTTGATGGCGTTCGTAAACAGATTTTCGAAGACCTGTGCAATGCGCACACCGTCGCCTTGGATGGGAGGCACGGGCTGTGCATCTACCGTCACATCCAGGTCTCTATAACGGGAGCGGATGCGGGTAGCAACGTCTCGTACGACGGCGTCTAGCCTGAGGGGTTGGAAACGAAGCGGAAGAGTCTGGCTTTGCAGGCGCGCTGACTCAAGCACGTTCTCGATCAACATTGTAAGGCGATCTGCCTCTTCGTCAATGATGGTGAGGAATTCCTGTTGGGTCTCTTTATCCCATGCAGCATCCTGTCGCAGCAGACTGGTGCTGTAGCCTTTGATGAAGCCCAGGGGCGTGCGAAGTTCATGTGAGATCGTGCTGACAAAATCTTCCTGCAATTGCACCTGCCGTTTGAGTTCGCGCAGTTCGTTGCGCATTTCCCGCGCTGCTCTGCGCTCAAAATGAATGGATAAAAGTTCTGCTGCAAGCGAGGCAATGATGAGGTGATCCTCTGTGTAAGGGGGACCGCCAAAACGCACAAAGACCATCACTCCACTGACGGTGTCCTCTATGCGGAGTGGCAAGCCAAGCAAGTAAGCCTGTTGTAAGCGATCTGTAGTGGGTGAACTGTTTTCCGGGTCTTGTGTCAGCACTGTCCCTCGGCTGAAGACCTGACCGGCGAAGTCTTCCCCCCATGCCGCATCGGCTTCAGCATGTTTCGCACGTCCCAGCGCGCGCGCATAGGCGATTTCCAGCATGTTGGTCTCTTTATCCTGCAAATAGACTGCTACATTATCGAACACAAATTGTTCGCGAAGCGTTTGAAAGAATTTCTCGATCTCGGCGCGGTTATCGCCGGATTTGGAGATGATCTCTGTCAATTTGCGGAGGTAGGAGAAAGCCTGGGCATCCATACTCATTTATCCACCACGGCAAGCAAGGGGAATTTGAAGGTTGTGCCGTGCCCTTCGCTGGATCGTACTTCGATCATCGAACCATGCGCTTCAATGATCTGACGCACGAGAGAAAGACCCAAACCTGTTCCGCCATATCGGCGCGTGGAGGAGCCATTCAGTTGATGAAACGGTTCGAAGATTTCCTCGAGGCGGTTTGCTGGAATGCCGATGCCCGTATCGCTGACGGAGACGATGACCAGATTCTCCCCTTCGCGCTTGAGGCTGACTGTCACGCTTCCTTTCGCAGACGTGAACTTGATCGCGTTATCGAGAAGTTGATTCAACACCCAGGCGATTTTCTGCGAATCGGCTTGTACGAGGGGGGTGTTTTCATCTATCTCAGCGCGCAAATTGATCTCGCGATCCAGCGCCCTTTGCTGATATCCTTTGATGGCCAGATTCACAAGCCGCCGAATATCCACGTTTTCCAATTTCACACTCAATTCGCCGCGCGTTGCCAGGGAAACCATGATAAGGTCTTCGATCAGGTTTTCGAGGCGGGTGGCAGCCTGTTGGCTGACGTGTAGCGCATGACGTTGTTCATCATTGATCTTGCCCAAGGTTTCGGAAATGAGCAGTTCGATGTATCCCTTGATATGGGTGAGTGGAGTGCGCAATTCGTGTGAAATGTTGGAAATGAAGTTGGCTTTCAGTTGGTTGAGTTCGGAGAGGCGGGCGAGGGCTTTTTGCAATTCTGCCGTGCGTTCTTCTACGCGGCGCTCGAGGGAACGATTGGCAGCTTGCAAGGCGGCGCGCAATTGCAGAATCTGCTCGGTCACAGCCTGATCGAGGTCGGCACGGCTGATGAAAGAGAGGTCTATCAGTGCTTGTCCAAGGAGGATTGAGTTGCCCTTCGCGAGTTGCTCCTGCTGATAAGCAAGCGCGGTTTGCAATTGCTCATTCGTGATCAATCCCTTGTGAACTAAATAATCCCCCAGGCGGGAAACGAGCATTTCAGGAGTGAGTCGTGGCGGTGCCTGTGCCATGGTTTTACTGCGTTTGACACTTTGCTCAGAACGAGCGATACACCCATTCTCCACCCACCATTGTAGCCGAGGATTTCAGATGGAGCAATTCATCGGGCGGGCAGTGGAAGGGATCGCTGTCAAGGACGATCAAATCGGCAAGATAATGTGGAGCGAGTTTTCCAAGGCGGTCTTCCATGTATGCCGCGTAGGCGGGACCGAACGTGTAGGCGTGCAAGGCTTCGGGGAGGCTCAATTTTTGTTCAGGGTACCAGCCGTCGGCGGAGGGTGAACCGTCGGCGCGGCGGCGGGTGATGGCGGCGTGCAATCCCCAAAACGGATTCGGGGAATCCACCGGCGCATCCGATCCGAAGGCAAGCCGCGCGCCGTGATTCAATTGTGTCCGCCATGCGTAGGAATATTTGGCGCGTTCGCCCCAGTATTGATCCGCCATGGCCATGTCGGAGATGGCATGGATGGGCTGCATGGAAGCGATGACATTGAGTTGGGCAAGGCGCGGTGCGTCGTCAGGGTGGATGATTTGCACGTGTTCGATGCGGTGGCGCAGGGGAGGCAAGTTGTTTGCCCTTTCGTAGGCGCGCAGTTGTTCGTAGGCGTTGAGTACTTCATGGTTGGCGCGGTCGCCAATGGCATGGACGGTCATGCCGAGCCCCACCTGCGCGGCTTTGCGCGCATATTCGAAAAGCCCTTCGCCATCCATGTTGAGAATGCCGCGATTTTCCTCTTCGCCGAGGTAAGGCTGAAACATCGCGGCAGTGTGTGGTCCCAGCGCGCCATCCATGAAGACCTTGATCGCGCCAATGCGAAGCCAATCATCACCGAAGCCTGAGCGAAGGCCAAGTTCATAAGCCTGTTCGAGCAATTCGACAGGAAGATTCTTGAGCACACGCAATTTGAGTTTGCGCTCTGCGTGAAGTTTTTGCAGAGCCATGAATGAATCGCGACGGTCGAAATCATGGACACCGGTCAATCCCATTTTCCATAGGATGGATTGAGCGTGTTCGATGGCATCGGCGATCTGATGGACGGTCGGTTCAGGAATGATGCGGCTGATCAATTCCATGGCGCTTTCGAGCAGGATGCCGGTTGCATTGCCTTGCGCGTCGCGTTGGATTTGTCCATTGTGCGGGTTCGGGGTTTGTGCGGTGATGTTTGCGCGCTTAAGGGCGGCGCTGTTTACCCACGCAGCATGCAGGGACTTGGCTGTGAGATAAACCGGATGATGCGGCGCAATAGCATCTAGTTCATTTGCCGAGGGCCAGTCACCCCACACATTTTGATTCCAGCCATGCCCCAGTATCCATTCCCCATCTTTGGCTTTTCTGACGCGTTCCTCCACGCGGCGCAGACATTCCTCCTTTGTGTTCGTTTCGCAATTTACTTTTTGCAGGTTCAAGGCATAGTGTTTTAGATGAATGTGTGCATCCATCAAGCCGGGCAGAATGACGCGCCCACCCAGGTCTTCCCTTTGCGCT
>DATLZK010000072.1:0-85169 GCA_035574015.1 Anaerolineales bacterium | reverse complement strand
TGTATACCTCTTGACGAAATGCGATAAGTTTGTTAATGTTCTCTTTGGTAGCAACTTGGTTTCTCATAACCCCAAGCTTCTACCAAAGGGCGGTTTTTTTCAAGAGCAAAACCGCCCCAAATTTTGTCTAAACTCGAGTTGAAATTCCTGAAAAGGTTTTGCAAGCCATCTTCTGTAAAACGTTGAAAATCGTACGGATCGGCATGGACTGGATAAAGGAAAGGTGTGGAGGCTAGAACCAGTCCACCGTCGCGTAAGAGGCGATGTATCTCATTTACACATGCTTGCGGATCAGAGAGATGCTCCAGAACTTCGGTACAAATGACGCAATCCACGCTTTGAGACTTTAGAGGGACAAAAAGAACGTCTGCAAAAATATGAGGGTGGGTTGTTAGATCAAGGTTAACATACCACCATGCTTGCGCTTGATGCTCGGGAGGCTGAAAGGAGCCGCGCTTGTTCTCGCGTTTACCGCCTAAATCCACCACCACACCGCGCATTTCCGAAGCAAAGGCGTTCAAGCAGGAATCTAGCCATAGACGGCGGTAGGTAATATAGTTCTTTTTCCAGAATGTTGTTCTTTCAGGAACATAATACTTCATGGAAGATAACATTGACTCATTTCATGAAAGTTATTTGCTTTATCGCGATGGGATGGGGTCAGAATGAGGCGCTCAAACCAACCTGTTACGACGGGATATTGTCGAGGCGATCGCGCGAGCCGAAAAAACGATCAAGCCCACTGGCCAGCAGGCGCTCCCAGATATTCTCTCTGGATGTTTTAGACAAACCCACGAACCACATCATCATCACTGAAACAACACCTATGCAACCAGCCCAGAGTATAAAACTTTGCCAGGTATCCACAATGATTCTGGTGCCAAGCAGAGCGCCCACGGTAAAGAGCGCCATACCTACCAACAACGGGCGGCCTATATCATATACATAATTCATCACATTGAAACGAATATGCTTCCGCAGCAATCTCCAGGAGAACATCAGCAGGATGGCTTGTCCCATAATGAGACCCAATGCCATGCCGGCTATGCCTAAGGTAGGCATTGTCAAAATGCCAACAAGAACACTGGCTACCCCGCCAACAAAAAATACACCTGCCTGTTCACGAAACAGCAAGATGGATGAGACAATCGTATTGTCAATTCGCACAAGAACAATCAACAGAAATCCCAAAACAAGCAAAAAGTTCAACAGACTTCCGCCAAATAACCCCGGTCCTACCCATAACTTCAGGAATGCCTGATTGAGACTAAGCACACCTGTCCCAATGATTGTCATAGTTGCGATGGCAAAGACATACATCTCTCTACGGAGTTTTTCAACTCGCTCCCATTCCCCCCGTCCGCATAATCCTGCAATGCCGGCATTGGCAGAACTAAACAGCATCGAAAGCGGATCCGTCGTTGACCGCAGAACCGTACTAGTAGTCAAATAGACCGCCGAGGCAGATGGACCTAAAAGCATCCCAATCAACAAGATGTCGGTTGAAGTGAGTAGCAGAAACGATAAAGCCGAAAATGTCAGCCATGTGCTGGTCCTGATGAAGGATTTAAATTCATCCCTCATGGGTTTCTGAATTCCTATCCAGGGAACTGCATTCATGGCAACACGCATTCGGATCAGGTTTGAAATTACCATTCCTAATAAAGACATTCCAGCCAGTCCAATGAGCCCCCAGCCTTGTAAAACAGCAAAGGCACTTAATGCACCGCTTAGCAGCACACTCATTGCGCTAAGCCCCATGCCTTTATATTCGAGGTTTTGTGCCCGTAAGATATTCGCTGGAATTGACATTAAGCGTTCCAAAACAACCCCGAAGATCACGATGCCCAAAGCCACCTGCACTGTGGTCGAGTTATCCGTTTTAATGAAAAGCGGTGAAAAATGAACGAGCACGAGCCCTGCAAGGATCATCAAGGGCAAGGAGATCACCCACAAGATAAGTGTGGCGCCAATCAACCTTTTTTTCTCGTCAATATCGGGATGATACTGTTTGATACTCAGCAGAAATTTCATGGTGCCTGCAGGGCGCAAATCGCTCAAGGAGAAATAGCCGGCCATCTGGCCGAGCATTCCCCAGATTCCATACAATTCCTTTCCAAGCCCATTAATCAGGATGGGAGTGATCAGGAAGGCTGTGACAAACTTAGTGCCCTGACTTAACACATTGCTGACAAACGTCAGCACAGCGCGCCTCAACAGGGGAAGATTGGATTCGGCTTTCATTGTGCTTCAAATTCCCTCACCGCCTCAATGATCTGGTCCTGTTGTTCAAGCGTCAACTCTGGATAAAGTGGAAGCGCCAATGTTTCGCGCGAAGCGAGCTCGGCTTGAGGAAAATCACCTTCCTGATAGCCAAGCCTGCGGCAAGGAATCGCGAGGTGGGGGGGAAGTGGATAATACACTTCCGAAGCAATTCCCTTCTCCTTCAAAAACGCCTGTAGCGCATCGCGCTGCTTCGTGCGGATAATATACAGGTGATACACGTGCTTCCCCCATTCACATTCCACAGGAACCGTCATCCCTAACGGCGCAAGATATTCACTATAACGCTTTGCCAGTTCACGGCGTCTTTCATTCCATGCCTCCACATGGGGCAACTTTGCCTGTAAGATCGCGGCTTGCAATGCATCCAAACGACTGTTGTATCCAATTTCCTCAGAATAATATTTCTTCTTCCAACCGTGTGTCCTCAACATTCGCATTCTTTCGGCTAGCGCGGCATCGTGCGTAACAACCATACCGCCATCCCCATACGCGCCAAGATTCTTTGTGGGGAAAAAACTCAAACAACCAATATCACCCAGAGTACCCGTTTTATTTCCCAGATATTCCGCGCCAAATGCCTGTGCATTGTCCTCGATCACTTTCAGATTATGTTTGCGTGCAATCTCCAAAATCGGCTTCATCTCCGATGGATGGCCGTATAAATGAACAGGGATGATTGCCTTCGTTTTAGGCGTAATGGCACGTTCGATCTTGCTCGTGTCAATCTGATACGTCTGTGAGTCAATATCTACAAACACAGGCTTCGCGCCAACAGACATCACCGCGCCGGCTGTGGCAAAAAACGTATAAGCAGGAACAATGACTTCATCGCCAACGCCAATATCCAAGGCACGCAAAGCAATGACCAATGCATCGGTTCCCGAAGCCAATCCCACCGCATATGACGCGCCCAAATACGAAGCAACACTTTCCTCGAACTTGACCACCTGAGGGCCCAGAATAAAATGGCCTGATGCCAGGGTAGAGGCAACAGCCGCATCAATTTCATCCTTGATGGAACGATATTGGGCGGTCAAATCAACCAACGGGATCATTCTTCGCCTCGCTCCGGACGAACAACCTGGTCCTGTTTTCTATAGGCATTTCCACACCTTGAGCAAACTGCCCGCTCGCCTTCAAAAATCAACTGCTCCCCACACTGACACATCCAGCCGCGCAATCGAGCCGGTGTCCCATACACCAACGCATAATCGGGGACATCTTTCGTGACGACCGCACCGGCGCCCACAAAACAATATCTACCCAACGTCACGCCACACACAATCGTCGCGTTGGCACCTATAGTTGCCCCCTTGCGGACCAATGTAGTCTGGTATTCATCCTTGCGGCTCACATGACTGCGCGGATTGACGACATTTGTGAAAACCATCGAAGGACCCAGAAACACATCATCCTCGATAATCACACCGGTATAGACGGAAACATTGTTTTGAATTTTTACATTGTTCCCAACGATCACTTCTGAGGCAACAAAGACATTTTGACCGATGTTGCAGTTTTGGCCAATTTTTGCACGCGGCATGATATGGCAGAAATGCCATATCTTTGTGCCAGCACCAATTTGTGCGCCCTCGTCTACATAACTCGATTCATGTACAAAATAATCTGCCATAAGCTCCTGGTCTGTTTTTCGTCACTTGTTCAGGAAAGGATGAGCCATCTCATCCTTTGGCGAAATATCCGCCGTCCGAATTTTGTAAGTCAATTCAATGGAAGGGCGGGCCTCTTTGATACCGAATCCCCGGCCGGCCAGGGTCTCCTCATAAACGCGCGTATGCAAGTCGGCAAAACCCTCCGAAAATTCGACTTCCTTGCCATCTACCGTAATCGAACGATAAGTGGTCTTTCCACCCGCTTGGGCGGGATAGGGTAGATCGTTTTTATCTACAGACAGGAACCAACGTACGCGGGCTCGTTCCAGTTCCATGAAACCGGACATGCGTTGCGCGTCAGCATGATATACCCTGATGGCTCCTGTGACGGGTCCAAACAGCCATAATAAGAGATCGAAAAAATGAATGCCTATGTTTGTCGCCACACCGCCTGATTTTTCCGGGTTTCCCTTCCATGAAACGTGATACCAGGGTCCGCGGCTGGTTATGTACGTCAAGTCCACGTCGTGAACTGTATTTTCCTTTTGAATTGCCTCGCGAAGCCGAATGAGTTCCGGATGCACGCGCAATTGCAGGACAGTATTGATACGTCGCTGGGTCTCCTTTTCCAGTTCCTCGAGTGCATCCAAATTCCAGGGATTGATCACCAAAGGCTTTTCACAGATTACATCGGCCCCCACACGCAGCGCAAGACGGCAGTGTGCATCATGCAAATAGTTTGGCGAACAAATCGAAACGTAATGAACGCGTTCCTCTTCTGGACCGCGTCGTAGTTTTTCGAGGTAGCGGTCAAAGCGCTCAATTTCGGTAAAGAATTTCACCTCGAACGAATATTGATCGAGAATCCCCACCGAGTCCTTCGGATCCACAGCAGCGACCAAACGATTGCCAGTATCGCGAATGGCGCGCAAATGACGAGGGGCAATGTAACCGCCAACGCCAATCACAGCGAAATTTTTCATCCCGGTTTTCCTTTCAGCCGCTTTACCTGATAATCTTGCCCCACAACCTTAATGGTGGGCGCTTCTGGATTGCTGCTCAATTTGATGCCCGCCTCGAGGCAGGTCAGGCGCATAATGTCCATCATTTCGTCGTTACCAGCCAGATGGACTTCGCAAATGCCCTGCTGCTGCAATTCCGCAACCAGCGCTTTTGCCTTTTCACGGAATTGACTGTAGACCTTCAGCGAATCTCGTGCATAGAGCATAGCCCGCTGGGTGAAGACCCTCATGCCCTCGGGCGTCAGGTCATATTTGAGACGGGTGCGATTCAAGTGTGAGACCTTGACCCAGCCGCGGCGAATCAACCGCTTGATGTACCAGTTCACACTTCCCACGGCAATACCCAGGCGCTTGGAAAGATTTGCCTGAGTGACCATAGAATCTTGCGCAATCTCGTTGAGGAGAGCGTATTCGTGTTGTTTGATATCGGTCATCGCTTGAGCATTCAGTTTTTGAATTCTCGCATGGAAGAGAATATCTGTCAAGTGAATATTTTTCGTTAGCCAGGTGCACTCACGAATCGTCCACCCTGCTCCTCGGTGACCCCACTTCAACATCCCCTTTAGGCAATCTTGTTCCCCTATCCTCTACAAAACAGAAAATTCCTTCACAGCCTCGATCACGCGCGCTTGCTCCTCCTCCGTCATATTGGTGTAGAAAGGCAAGCGCAAGAGTTGATCACTGATGCGTTCGGTCACGGGGCAATCGCCGACTTTGCCGCCATACTTTTCACCCATGGGAGAAAGATGCAAAGGCAAGTAATGGAAAACGGCATGAACACCGCGTTCTTTCAAATGCGCAATGGCGGCCTGCCGCTTTTCCAGATTGGGGAAGAGCATGTAGAACATATGATAGGTCTGTTCGCAGTAAGCAGGGACGAAAGGCATTTGTACCTGATTCTCCTCTGCCCACTCGTTCAACTCTTTGTAATAGGTCTCCCAGATGCGGCGCCGCGAGGATTGAATTTGCTCGCGCGCCTCCAGTTGCGCCAGTAAAAACGCCGCCAGGATGTCGGAGGGCAAATAACTCGACCCCACATTAACCCAGGTGTACTTATCCACCTGCCCACGGAAGAAGCGACTGCGGTTGGTCCCCTTCTCGCGCAGAATCTCAGCCTCCTCAATATACCTTGGATCATTGATGAGCAACGCGCCACCTTCGCCAGATGTAAAGTTCTTGGTCTCGTGGAAACTCTGCGTTGCCATGACGCCAAATGTGCCAAGATACTTTCCCTTGTATTTCCCAAACAACCCATGCGCGTTATCCTCGACGACCGGCAGGTTGTGACGATTGGCAATTTCCAGTATCGCGTCCATCTCACAACCGACACCGGCATAGTGGACGACGACGATGGCGCGCGTCCTTGGGGTGATCAGCGCCTCGAGTTTGGATTCGTCCAGATTAAGGGTATCCGGCCGAATGTCCGCGAAGACCGGACGCGCTCCGCGAAGAACGAAAGCGTTAATCGTCGAGACGAACGTGAACGAAGGGACGATCACCTCGTCGCCCTCTTTCAAATCCAAAAGAAGCGCTGACATTTCGAGCGCATGAGTGCAAGAGGTAGTGAGAAGCACCTTGGGTACGCCGAGAATCTCCTCGAGCAGCGCATGACTCTTTTTTGTGAATTGCCCATCGCCAGAAATGTGATTATTCTGCAAAGCCCGCTGCATATATTCGGCTTCTTTGCCAACCTGTGTAGGTTTGTTGAAGGGAATCATACCTACTCCTGGGAATTTTCAATCGGATCAATCATCTATCTGGACGGTTAAAGGGCTGGAGGGTTACCATCCATCCTTTGCCAGAGAAAGCAAATACGCACCATAAGAATTTCCCGCCAGCGCCTCACCCAGTTTGCGCAGTTGCTCCTTCGAGATGAAGCCCATGCGATAAGCAATCTCCTCTGGGCAAGAAATCATCAAACCCTGCCGTTCCTGAATGGTTTGAATGAACGACGAAGCCTGAAGCAGAGATTCATGTGTGCCGGCATCCAGCCAGGCCACACCGCGCCCGAAGAGCTTTGCCTTCAACTGACCCTTTTGCAAATAGACTTTATTCAGATCGGTAATTTCGAGTTCACCGCGCGGCGATGGTTTGAGCGATTCGGCGATGCTGACTACTTGATTGTCATAAAAATAAATACCCGGCACTGCATAACTGGACTTGGGGTGCTTTGGCTTTTCCTCTAAACTGATGACATTCTCATTTTCATCGAATTCGACCACGCCATAACGCTCCGGATCCGTAACTTTATATCCAAAGATAATGGCTCCCTCCTTGAGCGCGGCGCATTCCTGCAACAAGCGGATCATGCCTTCGCCATAGAGTATGTTATCCCCCAAAATCAGGCAGACCGTGCTGTCCCCAATGAACTCGCGCCCGACGAGAAAGGCATCTGCCAACCCGCGCGGCTCGGTTTGAACAGCGTATTCGAACCGAAGTCCCCATTGCGAACCGTCGCCCAACAAATGTTTGAAAAGAGGAAGGGCTTCCGGCGTACTGATGATGAGGATTTCTCGAATGCGCGCCAACATCAGCATCGAAAGTGGATAATAAATCATCGGTTTGTCATAAACCGGCAAAATTTGTTTGCTGAGGGCAATGGTCAACGGATACAAGCGAGTGCCTTTCCCGCCTGCCAAAATGATTCCTTTCATTGGTTCTCCTTCTCTGCACGCCAGGAATAATTTTTTTCAATCCATTCACGATAGGAGCCACTGCTGGCTTGCTTTACCCATTCGGGATTGGATAAATACCACTCGATCGTTTTACGCAATCCCGCTTCAAACTCCACCTCAGGCTGCCAGCCCAACTCACGCCGAATCTTCCCCGAATCGATCGCGTAACGGCGATCATGTCCCGGACGGTCGGTCACAAAACGAATCAATTCGCGATAACTTTTTATACCTTGTTCGCGCAGATGGGGTGCTTCCTCCGGCGGTGCAATTTCATCGAGGAGAGCGCAAATCCGATGCACGAGATGGATATTCTTCTGTTCATTATTCGCGCCGATCAGATAAACCTCGCCCGGCCTGCCCTTCTCGAATGCCAGTTTCACCGCCCGGCAGTGATCCTCTACATAGATCCAATCTCGCACGTTCGAACCATCACCGTAGACCGGCAGCGTTCGGCCAGCTAAGGCGTTGAGGATCATCAAGGGAATCATCTTTTCAGGAAATTGATAAGGCCCATAATTGTTCGAGCAGTTGGTAATGATGGTCGGCAAACCATAGGTGTGATGAAAGGCGCGCACAAAGTGATCGCTCGCCGCCTTGGAAGCGGAGTATGGAGAATTGGGTGCGTAAGGTGTATCTTCGCGAAAGTATCCCTCCGGCCCCAACGAGCCGAACACTTCATCGGTTGAGACATGCAGGAAGCGAAACGCCTGCTTTTTTTCCTCGGGCAGGTCATTCCAATAGGCGCGCGCTGCTTCGAGTAGTGTATACGTGCCGATGACGTTTGTCTGAATAAAGTCTTCTGCATTGACAATAGAACGATCCACATGCGACTCGGCCGCAAGATGAAGAATGCCTGCCGGCTGATATTCTCTGAACAATGAAGAGACCAGGTCGCGATTGGTGATGCTCCCCTTTACAAAAACATAATCAGGATGACCCTCCAGATCGGCAAGGGAAAGCGGATTGGCCGCATAGGTCAGCGCGTCCAGATTGACCACACGGTACCGGCCACTCTCGATCAGCAGGCGTACGAGATTTGTGCCGATGAAACCGCATCCGCCAGTGATGATAACTGTTGTTCGATCCATATTGGCCTTTTCAACGATAAAGTTGGAGTGTTTGATTGGCGAGCACGAACGCAAACTATTTTACCCGCTTTACGGAACATGAATGGGAGACTGTAACCTTAGCAACCTGTTCGGGAAACTTCGACAAATATTTTTTCATATTCATCTACAATCCGATTGATATCGAATAACTTGGCTTTCTCAAGGCTGGCCTCGCGGAAGGCCAGCAGCCGAGCCGGGTCTGATAGCAAGGCTCGCAAGGCTGATGAAAATTGGTCTGGACTCTGCTGGGGAATCAAATAGCCGTTCTTGTCATGGTCCACAAGATCAACAAATCCACCGACATGGCTGGCAACAATTGCCAGCCCCTTAGCCAGCGCCTCCACACCGACAACGGGCAACCCCTCGGAGAGAGACGGCATAAACAATATATCACACCGCTCAAGCCAGTGAAAGACATCCCGCTTTTCAATCCACCCGGTGAAATGGAATCGGTCGGATAGAGCGGCTTCCGCGACGGCGAGTTTGACGTCCTTCATGAGGGGTCCATCGCCAATCATCACACATTGCCAGGCGATGCCGTCCAATTCCTTCATGGTACGCACGACTTGCAGGGGATTCTTCTGCGGCATGAAACGTCCCACAAAAAGAACGCGCGGAGGATTATTCAAGTGTAATTGAGCGGGCATCATCGCTTTCGTGTCCACGCCATTGGGGATTACTTGAATCGTCACATGGTATGCTTTCATGGCAAGGCGTCGCGTAAACTCACTCACAGCAACAATACGATGGGCATGGTTCCAAATACGATAAGTGAACGGCAAAATCCATCGAAACCATCTATTGGTCTTTTCAGGAACGCCCCCCGGCACGTCACCAAGATGGGCGGTCAGAACATAAGGGATATTTGTAAGACGGGAAAGCATGAACGCCAGCGCGCCTGCAGGCACGGCAAAATGTACGTGGATGACATCGGGTTGAAAAGCGCGAATTAAACGGAATCCAACCCACAGTCCCGCGAGAACGTATGCGCTCATCGAGAGAAGGTTTGCCCGATAAGGTTGTCTTCGAAGGGATGGAATTCGAATGACGCGGTAACCATCTCTTTCCTCCTGACGAGGCAATCCTTTCAGCCAGGAGGTCAAAACTTCAACGTGATGTCCTCGTTTGGCAAGAACTCGGCAAATATCTTCAGCCGCCCGCCCGCCACCGCCGCCGATGGGAGGGAATTCGTGGTTCAAAACCAAAATGCGCATCACCCCCTCCGCGAACTGATATTGATGGTCTCGCGGATGGTGTAGGTAGGCTTGGCTTGCGACTCGTGATAGGTGCGAGCAAGTAATTCAGCAATCAATCCCATCAAGATAGATTGAAAACCGATAATGATAAACATGACACCAACAAGTAGAAGAGGAGAATTAGCGGCAGGAATACCGTAGAAGCGGCGGATGAAGAGATAGAACAGGTCGAGCGCGCCGAGCAACATCAAGACCGCACCCGCGCCGCCAAAGAGACGGATAGGTTTGTGCGAATAATCGAGCAGGAATTTGACCGTGAACAAGTCGAGGATGACTTTGACGGTTCTTTCTAAGCCGTATTTTGCCTCTCCAAATTTGCGCGGGTGGTGGCGGACAGGGAGCTCCGTGATCCGCGCTCCGACGGAGTGGGCAAAAACCGGAATGAAGCGATGCATTTCTCCGTACAGACGAAAGCCCTCGAGCGCGTCGCGGCGATAGGCTTTGAGCGTGCATCCGTAATCGTGCAGATGCACACCGGTCACCCAGGAGATCAGTTTGTTGGCAATATTCGAAGGGAGAGTGCGCGTAAGACGATTATCCTTGCGGTCTTTGCGCCACCCACTGACCACATCGTATCCTTCATCGAGTTTCCTCAACAGTAAAGGAATGTCAGCCGGATCGTTCTGCATATCGGCATCGAGCAGGACAATGATGTCACTCTGGGCGTAGTCTATGCCAGCACTGATGGCAGCCGTCTGACCAAAGTTTCGTCGAAAGGAGATCACGCGCACATATTGCGGATGCATTTTCGCCAGTCTTCTCAGGGTGTCGAGACTGTTATCTGTACTGCCATCATCCACGAAGATAACTTCCCAGGTTTGCTTTATGGGAGCGAGGGATTGACGAATAGCATTAAAGAGGATAGGCAGGTTTTGTTCCTCGTTGTAAACGGGTATGATGAGGGAGAGGGATCTTTGTCGTCTCATGGTTTGTACTCATTTTGCTTTCCATCGCCATACGTATTGATTGGTAAACCTACCTACAAAAATTACTTCTTTCCCGGAAATGGTCATGTTTTTTTCTACAAGGGCGTGGGGGAGCAGTACCAACCTCAGTTCATCTAGAACGATCCAACCCGAAGGGTGTTGGGCAATGATCGAAGAAATATACTCGGTCGGCTCCTTTCCCCTCAGCGCTGCAAAGGAATACGGATAGACCCTCTCAAATTCGGGATCTCCTGTCCAGGTAATGTACTCGACATACACCCCACCGACGAGCGTGTCACTCTTGTTGGCATGCTCGGTCAAATAGGCATGGACAGCGTCGAAATCATCATGGATCAATCTTGTAATGGGCATGTATTCGCCGCGAAAGAAAGTGGGCAAAAGACTCTGTGAGATATTGAAGGAAGAAACAACGAGCAGCAATGCGGGCAGGAATGCCCATTTTTTAAAGGTCGCACGCAGAAGATGCCATAGAGCATAGACGCCCATAGCCATGAAGGGGATAAACCACACTTGAACACTCAGTGTAAAACGAGGATGGATGTTGAAACGGGTGGCGCTGAAGAAAACCATAAAAAAGAGCATAAACCCCAGGAAGAAAACAAGCAGGAGCAAGGGCACAGGATTGAGTCGGCGTGTCACATACACCAGATACACTCCCATCATTAAAGCAACCATGGCAACGATCCCTGTCCGATCATAATACCACTGTTGAGGCGGATTGGGGAAAAAGAACTGAAGGGATCGAAAATCCAATGCGATCCCCAATAGAAGCTTCTTGGCCACCTCGAAAAAAATGACAAGGACAAGCACCCCAAGCATGGCAAGAAACAGTCTGTTTATTGTATTTCGAAGATCCAGTTTCGGCAGAAGGAGGAAGAACAGAAGCCCATACGCGACCAAAAAACTTTTAAAGGTGGAATATGGATCAATATAGATAACATAGAGAGGGAACAAAATGAACATTAACGCAAGTACCCTATCCCGCCTGATGAGCGTTTTCCAATCTCTGGAAATGACGAAGGAGGCTGGCATCCTTTCCAGAAGAAGGATCATAAAATATGTCAGCCAATAGAAGACAAAAGGGTAATAGGCATACTCTCGAACATTCCTTGAGAAGGCAATCATATAGGGGCTGGTCGCGAAAAGGACGCATGACAATAAAGCCACAGAGCGATTGACTCTTCTTCCAATCAGATACAAAGGAAAAATCCCTAAAGCATTGAATAATACCCCTGGAAGCCTTGCCGCCCAGAGCGCCTGACCAAAAAGCAAATAAGAACCCACTACCGGCACCGTGACAATGTAAAGCGATCTGTCATATACAGCATTCAGGGACATCCCCTGCAAAAGTTGCTTTGCAGCGATGAGATGCTGATATTCATCGGCGTATGGATAGAGGTGATCCAAATTAAATATGCGCAAGAGCACTGCCACCAAAAACAAAAGCATTACGGGAATATACTCAGCAACCGTGTTATTGCCTTTCTTTTCTGGAACATGGAGTGAAGAATGCGCCAAAGATTTGACGAGAAGATCGTCAACCAAATTCCGCTCTTTTAGAAACAACAAATACGCAGCAAGTCCAAGCAGAACAAAATTGATCAACACCAATGCCTGCACCATGGCAGTGGAGGCATAAAATGGAACCTCGAATTGACGTTTGTAGGCAAAGGTATCCGACGTATTTGAGCGCAGATCCAGAACCTCTTTATCTTGATTCCAGGAGAGGGTAATCACACCGCCCTGTGGAGATTTGTTGAGCAGAACCAGTGTATCCTCCCCCGTCCTTCCTTTCCATTGAACGAAGTTATCCGTTGGGTTAGTTAGAACGAGTTGATTTTCTCTTCGCTCCCAGCCTTGCGCAGTCACTTCATCAAATGACACATCACCCAAAGAGGTCGAAATCCAGAGCACGCGAACTTCGGGCGTTTCTCCATTTTCTAATGGTCTTGCAGTAATTTCCAGAGTCTGCTTGGGCAGCAAAAAGGAAAGGTAACGCGTGGGTGTAGTCCATGCGCTCGTTCCTCCATACATAAGCAATACACCGATCAGCCACCCCCATACTACTGCCCTTCGCTTCTCTGCTTTCGATAGAAGCCTCCAACGCGGGACAATCCAGAAATCCAGAAGAGCATAATATCCTGCGGCACCGACCAGGGCTGCCAGAAAAGTATAGAGGAGAATCCGTTGGCTGGTTGGTGGAAACAGGTCTATCAGCCAATAACTGTAAATGGATAAACCAAAAATTCCTCCAAGTAAAAGAGATAAAAAGCCAAGATGAATTCTGAAGGCCAATTCTTTCCGTGGCGATGGTTGAGATCCCATACGTTCCCAGTATAGCGTCAGTTCGAATATTCCACCCTCTGGAAAATTCGTCTGACTGCCCTCATCGCTTCGATAGGTTCAGCACAGCACTCAACCCTTTTTGTTGAGAGAGGGGCAGATGCAAGAGAAGCGGACAGACAATGTATCATGTTGAAATGCTTTGACCGTCTAACCCGAATTCACGTTAGCATGCCGGACAAATCACACACGCTGACTTTGTTTCAGTCGTTCGAGATCTGCCTCCACCATCATCGTCACCAGTTCCTTGAAGCCGACCTTGGGCTCCCATCCCAGCACTTTGCGCGCCTTCGAGGGATCAGAGATCAATAGATCTACTTCGGCAGGTCGGTAAAAGCGTTCATCCTGAACGACGAAGTCCTTGTAATCCAATCCAACGTGAGCAAACGCAATCTCGCAGAACTCACGCACGGAATGAGTCTCTCCTGTACCAATCACAAAATTATCTGGCTTATCATGCTGTAACATGCGCCACATGGCTTCCACATAATCGCCGGCAAAGCCCCAATCGCGTCTTGCTTCCAGGTTGCCGAGGCGCAATTCGCTGGCCAGGCCAAGTTTGATGCGCGCCACACCATCTGAAATTTTGCGCGTGACAAACTCCAGGCCGCGACGGGGACTCTCGTGGTTGAACAGGATGCCCGAAACAGCAAAAATATCAAACGACTCACGATAGTTCACTGTGATCCAATGCCCATATACTTTCGCCACACCATACGGACTGCGCGGATAGAACGGTGTGTTCTCATTTTGCGGAACTTCAACTGCTTTACCAAACATTTCGCTCGAGGAAGCCTGATAGAAGCGAATTTTTGGATTCACGAAGCGAATGGCTTCGAGCAGACGCGTCACACCCAGCGCAGTAATGTCTCCCGTCAAAGCAGGTTGATTCCAGGATGTAGGCACAAAGGATTGGGCAGCCAGGTTATACACTTCATCCGGCTGATATTCCTCAAGCAAAGAGAGCAAGGAGCCCTGATCGTGTAAATCTCCCTGCACGACTGTAATGTCATCTAGCAGATGGTTAATACGTTCAAATGTGACGGTGCTGGAGCGACGCGCCACACCGACGACCCGATACCCTTTCGACAGCAACAACTCGGCGAGGTAGGATCCATCCTGACCGGTGATCCCGGTGATCAAAGCAGTTGGCATGTTTTCTCCTTCAAACAAAATTCAGCGGCTGAATTATAAACTTGCATCTGCCCCTGTCAAGCACGGCTTTTATCGAGCCACCACCCGACGCCCAGAATACCCCCCCACAACCCCAAAATCAGCGCCACCATCACGGCAAATGGCAACTGCCCACCTATGTGATAATAACGGCTCAAATACCATTGCGTAAACATCAGCAAGAAAACACCCTCGCAAGCCAGCACACGCATAAACCACCGATTGCGCGTTTCCCTCCACCACACCCACACAACTCCAGCCAGCATGGATTGCCACACAAGCAGGATTGTACGATAACGCGGGTTGTCCCACATGTCGCCGCCGCCGCGCAAAGCGGACAACAGAATCCAGGTCCACGCGAGAAGCGAAAGCCACAAGATGACGTTTCGATGCGCACGCTTCGCCGCGAAGCCTGAGCCTGATCCCGCTATAAAGGACAGAATCAAAAGCGGAAGCAGGGTATACCAGCCCAGCGCGCGCAAAATATAGATGATTTTCCAAATGACCTTGGCAGGCGCAACGAACGCAGCCGGCAGGACCGGCTGAAAAATTCCGTACACCGCGACGAAAGGCAGGCGCATCCAATCGGGCATTTCATCGAAGAGTTTCTGTACCCAGCCGGAATCGCGCTCGATTTGATACGCATTCCATTTGACCGCCAGCCTCAGCCAGTCATTGACCACGCGCAGAGGCGAGGAGGTTTCGAATTCACCAGAGCGATCCAATGAGGCAGAAAGAAAGAGCAGCGCCGCTATAAAGATGATGACAAAGATAAGGATCGCCCTCCAGGGAAGACTTCGCCCTTCTTGCGCGAAAAACATCCAGCCAGCGAAGAGGACCAATGTAATTATCGCGATGGAGGGAGAGATGAGCAGCATGCCAAGCAAACCAAAGCCAAGCCATATTGGCGCGCTTTGACCGCCTTTTCTCTTAACTGGTTCCGCGTGCAAGCGCCACGCCACAAATCCCCAGAGAGACATCGCGCTAAACATCAGCAGATAAGGTTCGCGCATGGCAGAACTGCCAAGCAAAATACTTTCGGGATACAAAGCAAAAATCCAGGCGGAGGCAAAAGCAACCCGTTCACCGAACACCTGCCCGATCGCCCTCCACAAAAATGGGACACCCAGCGTGCCGGCGAGAGCGGAAAGTAAAACCAACATCAGGGGGCGATGCGCATCGGGAGAAAAGTATCTATAAACCAATGCACTGAAGGCTAACAACCCACCGTATTGATCGTAGGCAAATTTCTGGCTGAAGGCGTTGAGGATGGGAGAATCGGAACTCGCCAATTCCCAAGCCTGTACATCACGGCGGTGCGCGTCGGTAAAGACGAAACCAGCCCGGTCGTCCTCATCCTCATGTCCATAGACGGGAAGCGCAAGATGAAGTGAAACACCAACGAGGAGGCGAATGGCAAAGGCGAGGGTGAGGATGAGCCCAAGTTTTTTTCCTCCTTCTGACCAGCGATGCGAGGAGCGGAGAAGGATGAGGGAAAGAAAAAATAGGAGAAAGAAGGCAGAAAACCCAAGCAGCCAATTGCCCTCTTGAAGGGATGAAAACCACGCGCTCAGGGTGAGGGAAAGCGGCACAAAAAGCACAAGGTCTTTGGTAAGGAAACGTTTTTCTTTCATGGGAATCCATTCATGATGCGGCGGGCACGCATCACCCAAGTATAACTCTTCACATCTTCTCTCGCTTGCCTTCCCAATGCGTCTCTGCGTGCTTCATCCGCAAGCAATCCCTCGATCTCCGCTTTCCAATTCTCAAAATCATCGGGTTGGCAAAACACCGCATTTCTTTCGTTCAATATCTCGCGTATCACCGGCAAATCCGCCGTAACGATGGCACGTCCCGTCGCCATGTATTCGAACATTTTCATGGGGCTTGCCACGCGGGCTGAGTCTGCCGTTCCACTAGAGCCCATGATGGAATAACTGTAAGGCATGAGGAGAATATCGGCAGCAGATTGATAAAGTGGCAAATCGCGATTGGGGATGAAGCCAGTGAAGGTAAGGTTGGAGATGTTTTCGGTCACGGCGCGCTGTTGCCATGTTGCAACATCTTCGGGTCTTCCCCCAACCCAAACGAAGTGCGCGTGCGGGATGGCTTTGGCAAGGGCAAGGAAAAGGTTTGCACCACGCCCCGCGTAGAGATGACCCGTGCACATCACGGTCGGGGCGAGGGGAAGGTTCAGGGCCCGGCGAGCAAGCTCGGGCGTCGCGGGAAGCGAAGCGAAGCGCTCCAGTTCGACACCGTTCGGCGCGATGATCACGTCGTCGGTTGTGAAGCGAATCTTGTATCTGCTTTCCAGAATTTCCACCAATGCACGTGTAATGGATGCGAGGCGTTTACGTCCGCGCAGAGTTGCGAAGAGGCGGTGCCATGCAGGTCCTAGAGCGCCAGTGGGTTGAAGGTGGATTTCGAAAACGGTGGGAATTTTATGAAGCAATCCAAAGACTGCTGATTGGGGAAACCATGTGTAAATCAAATCGGGTTTGAAGCGGCGGGCGCGGCGGACAGCTTGCCATGTGAACAGGCGGCGATTTGGGGAGGCTAGCCACTCGATGGGAAAGTCGGTTTGAATGCCGTAATGGCTTCGAAAGTCGAAGGTCAAAGGTCGAAGATTGAAATCCGGTACGAGGAGGATGAGATGATGACCCAATTGCACAAGGGCATTGCAAGCCTTCATGACCTGGATGCTGTTGGCAGTATCGGAGGGGATTTGTGAACCGGCGATGGCGACGATTTTGCTCATTTGTCCCTCGCTTCCTGCGCGCGGACCTCGCGGATGCCGCGCAGCGCAATCAGTCCAATGGCAACAACGAAATACGCGGAGAGCAGAGTGGCTTGTGCGAGATAGCCAAAGCGCGGTACCAGGAGGAACGCCAGAGCAAGTTCAATCGTGCCGACGCTGCCGGCGATGAGGAGGGGATAGCCTGGCTTTCCCAATGCGAGGAGAAGTGGCCGATTCCATGTGAAGATGCTTCCAAACCCATAGCCAATGAGGAGAATGAGGAGCGCCGGGTATGCAGGAAGTGCGGCAGGCTTGTAAAGGAACGGGATAAGCCACCAGCCTAAAAGCGCCAGTCCACCGCCCGCAAACAACATCCATGCCCCTGAGAGAAGACTGATGCGACGCAAAAGGACTCTCGTTTCACGCCATTTTCGCTCGGTAATCGTGCGCGTAATTTCAGCGTAAGTGGGCCAGATAAAAGGTTCAATGGGCAGTGTGGCGAGGTTGATCAAATTAAGGGCAAGCCTGAAGTACCCCACCTCCAGGAGCGCAGTCTCCGCCGGACGCAAGAAGGCAAGGATGCTAGGCGCGCTATCCCGCGCGATGAGGTTGACCGTTCCGTTCAGATTCGTGTGGAGGACAAAGCGTCCGATCTCGCGCCAGTTGCGGATTTTCTCGAGTGGCGTATGCCACCATGATTTGGGTAATGTGGCGTTCAACTCGCGCACAGCCAGTACGACAATGGCTACACCTGCAAAGGCTTTCCCGGCAAGATACGCCGCGAGAACATGCAAAATGTCTCCCCCATAGAGGAACGCGACGATGATCATACCGGCAGTGATCATACTTTGGAACAACGTCAAGCGTGCCAGCAGGTCAAAACGGCGGGCAGTTTGCAGGACGCCGCGCGAGGTTTCGTACATCAGATTGAAAAGAATGACGAGTCCGTAGAATGCAAAGAGGGGTGCGGTCTGTGAATCTTTCCCGAGGTGGATAGCGGCCAGCGGGGTGAGCGCAACCCAAACGAGGTAAGTCAAAATGGAGGTCGCAGCTTCGACGAGGGCTAGACTTTTGACGATGGAAACGGCGCGTTCGTGATCTTTTTGTTGCAGCGCGTCGCCATAGAATTTGACCACCGCTTCGCTCATGCGAAACGAAAGTAGGTTGTTGACGTTCGATGCCCAAACGGTGACCGTACCGATCAATCCATAACCATCCACGCCAAGCAGGCGCGCAACAAGGATGGCTTGCACAAACGACAAGCCTGCTGAAAAAACGCTGCTGCTGAACAGGTAACTGCTGTTGCGGAGGACGCGGCGCAAAAGACTATCCTCGCGCCAGCGAGTCAATCGTTCGCGAAACATCAGGGGGTCAGAATCTCGCGTGCCCATTCGCGTTCGGCGTTATACCATTCGACCAGTTTTTCGACGCCGGCGCGCATGTTGAATTGTGGTTCCCAGCCGAGCAGTTGACCGGCTTTGGTCACATCTGCCCAGTTGGTGAACATATCGGCAGGGTTGGGAGGTCCGTATTGAACGTGCGCTTTTTTACCGATGACCTCTTCGAGCAGTTTGATGAGGTTGTTAATGGTGATGACTTCATGTCCACCGATATTGATGATTTCATAACCGAGCGGCTTCAGAGCAAGGATCGTTCCCCGCGCGATGTCGTCAATGTACGTGAAGCCGCGCGACTGTTCGCCGTTGCCATTGACGCGCACGGGTCGCTCTTCGCTGATCCACTGCACAAAGCGAAAAAGCGCCAGATCGGGGCGCCCCGCCGGGCCGTAAACAGTGAAATAACGCAGGATGGTCACGTCAATCCCATACAAATGATGGTATGCATGACACATCGCCTCTGCTCCCTTTTTGCTCGCCGCGTAAGGTTGGAGCGGTTCGCTGCTGGAGGCTGTTTCCGGCGTTGGATATGGCGGGTTTCCTCCGTAGATGCTGGAAGTGGAGGCGAAGATAAATTTGGGTGTGCCGGTGCGCTTGCATAATTCCAACATGTTCAATGTGCCAATAACGTTACTTTGCACGAAAACCCAGGGGTCTTCCACGCTGTAGCGAACGCCGGCACGCGCGGCGAGGTTGATGATGCCGTCGAATTTTTGATCCTTGAAGGCTTCGATGATAGATTTGTCCGAAATATCCAATTTGTGGAAGGTGAATCCGTTCATCGCTTGAAGTTTTCTCAAGCGATACTCTTTCATGCGCACATCATAGGCATCGTTTAGGTTATCCACACCTGTAACGGTATGTCCTTGCTCGAGGAGCATTTCCGCTGTGCGCGCGCCGATGAAGCCTGCCGCGCCGGTTACCAAATAGTGTGACATATTGTGCCGCTGTCCTTGCAGAGTTTGGATTTTGTACTGCGCATTACAACCTGACGACTTTGCCGCCACTGTTCTTGGCCAAGTCACGTGTTGCGTTGCGGCTGTCAAAGACGAACTGCGCCGCTTCGACGATGGCTTTGTAATCGTAGACGGTGTGATTTGTGATGATGACCACCGCATCCGCCTCGCGCACGGCTTGCATGAGGTCTGGCACACTGTTCATGTGCCATCCTTCGGTCTCATGATGAATGTGTGGAATGTACGGATCATGATAATGAACATCGGCACCACGCTTCCGCAGGAGTCCGATGACATCCAGGGCAGGGGATTCGCGTACATCGTCAATATCGGGTTTGTAAGCGGCACCCAACACGAGAATTTTCGAACCGTTGAGCGGTTTACCGCGATCGTTGAGCGCCTCCATCACGCGCTGCACCACATAACGTGGCATGTTCGTATTGATCTCTGAGGCGAGTTCAATGAAGCGCGCGTTGTAGTTAAACGATTTCATCTTCCAGGAAAGATAGAGCGGGTCAATCGGGATGCAGTGTCCGCCCAAGCCGGGACCGGGTGTGAACTTCATGAAACCAAAGGGCTTGGTCGCCGCGGCTTCAATCACCTCCCATACATCCACGCCAAGGTGATGGCACATGATCGCCAACTCATTGACCAGGCCGATGTTGATCATGCGGAACGTGTTTTCGAGCAGTTTTGCCATCTCAGCCGCTTCCGTCGAACTGACCGGATGAACGGTCTGAATTGCGCTTTGATACCAGGCAATCGCCACTTCGTTGCAAGCCGGTGTAATGCCGCCCACGACCTTCGGCGTATTGACGGTTGTCCAATCCGTTCGCCCCGGGTCCACACGTTCGGGCGAAAAGGCAAGGAACCAATCTTCGCCAATGGTCAAACCGCGTTCACTGCCAAGTTTGGGCAAGAGGAGCTCCCGCGTGGTGCCAGGATAAGTGGTGGATTCCAAAACAACCACCATCCCCTTGTGCATGTACTTTGCCAGTTCATCGGTCGCGGCGATGATGTAGGACATGTCCGGATCGCCAGTTTGACGAAGCGGCGTCGGCACACAAATACTGACTGCATCCATATCTTTCAAAACAGAAAAATCACTTGTTGCACTCAAATGCCCGGATCGGACGAGTCTCTCAACGACGGCAGTCTTCACATCCGGGATATAGGAAACGCCCTTTTGAAGGGAATCCACTTTTCGGGTGTCTGGATCAATGCCGGTTACATGGAATCCCGCTTCGGCAAAGACAACCGCCAGAGGCAGTCCTACGTAGCCAAGCCCCAGAATCCCCACACGCGCTTCCTTGTTTTTTAGTTTTTTGATCAATTCTTCTTTGATTGACATATTTTCCTTATCGCTTGTCATGGTTGTCGAAGTGAAGCAAATGCTTACCTTGCACGGGCTTTCGACGTGCAAAGAATTGGAATGATCGGTTCAGAACAAACTCAACTGTTTCGGTTCTTCCTTCGCCTCTCCCTGCTTCTTCGCTTCAGGCGCGGATTTACCCAACGCGGCGCGCGCCTGCTTGAGAAGTTCAGGAAGTTTCGCAAAATCTGCCATAATGGCAGGTTTGAGCGAGGCTTGATGCAGCGCCGCGGCGGGATGGAACATTGCGATCACGAAACGATTTCCTACTTTGCGCATCTGTCCATGCACCTGACTGATCTTCGCGCCCGGCATGAATTTGCTCATCGAGAAACGCCCCAACGTCACAATAATACTTGGATTGATCGCTTCGATTTGCCGTTCGAGATACTCGTCGCACGCGGCCAGTTCCTCTGGCAGGGGATCGCGGTTTCCGGGCGGGCGACACTTGACCACATTCCCGATCCATACTTCGGAGCGCGTCACGCCCGCCTGCGCGAGCAATTGATCGAGAAATTGTCCCGCCGCGCCCACAAAGGGACGCCCTTGTTCATTTTCATGAAAGCCGGGACCTTCGCCAATGAACATGATTTCGGCATTGGCGGGTCCTTCGCCCGGCACAGCCTTTTTGCGCGAGTGATGCAAGGGGCATTTCGTACAGACCGACACTTCCTTTGCAATCTGCGCCAGCGTTTCTTCAGCGTTCATCTCAAAACCTTCCCGTGTTTAAAATTTATCATCCCTTCAATCACTCTGCCTCTCTCCTAAGAAAAGAGGTCAAAGGTAAGAAGGAAAGCGCACCGGTTAAAAATCCATTTTATTTTCCAGATTGTCAGAGCGACCGGCCAACTCTCCTTCCCATTGATCCAAGTGCTTCAACGTCATCAAGATTGCATCTTCGCCGTTATCCTTATAATAATGTGGCCTTCGCCCTGCCACTTCATAACCGAATTTGCGATACATCTCCTGCGCGGCTATGTTGCTTTCGCGCACCTCCAAAAACGAACTGCGTGCACCCTCCTTTCTCAAGGAGTGCAGCGCGTGAGCCAGCAATCGCTTTGCAATGCCCTGACGGCGAAAATCGGGATGCGTAGCAAGCGTGGCAATATGCGCTTCATCCACCAACAGCCACGCCACAAGCATCCCCACGATTCTTCCGTCCACTTCTGCCACCCAGCAACGCGAAGCTGGATTATCCGTCAATTCATAGCGAAACGAACGCTCGGGCCACGGCAGGCTGAATGACATCTTGTCCAGAGCGATGACCGAGGGCAAATCGTCCAATGTCATTTTGCGGATGATAAGGTTCATGCAGCAGTCGGCTCCACCATATGTAAATAAATGGGCGCAAGCGAAGCCTCATCGTCGGTATGACCCGCCTGCCAGCGAGTCCATGCCAGCTCTGCAAGCACGGCCGGTCTGCGCACCGAGTGAGCAGGCGAAGCAAGGCGAATGTGAGGATTTGCCGACACCAGCACTTGCCGCTCCTCGGTCGTAAACTCACCGCAGAGAAGGGTGGGACCCTCGATCTCTTGGATCAGCGCTTCAATCGTTACGGCTCGCGCGGGACTCTCAGCCTGCCAGCCGCGTCTCGAGCCTCGATACCGCACAACGGCATGTCTGCCGCGGCCAGCGCGAAGCGAACAGATCAATTTGTGCCTTGCAACGGGCTGTGCAGCAGCAAGAATATCCAGAGTCGGGATGCCGATCAACGGAATATGCCGCGCAACCGCAAGCCCTTTCACCAAAGCCAACCCCACGCGCAAACTAGTAAACGAGCCAGGACCCAACGCCACACCCAGCGCGCGCACATCGTTCACCGTCGAACCGCAACGCGCCAAAAGTTCTGAAATGGCGGGAGCCAGTTCCATGGTATGACGCTGGGCACTCTGCCACATGTATTCCGCAATCACCTGCGACTCATCATACAGCGCCAAGCCAATTTGCGCAGTGGAAGTATCCACAGCCAGCAACATCAATTTCCTCCGAACGCGGCATGACGAATCGCCTCGAGCAGTTCATCGTAACGTTTCCCGCTGGCTTTGAACTTCAACTCGCGCTCCTCCACGTCCACGTGTTCGAAACATATCCACAAACGTTCGGGCGGGAGCAACCCGTTAAGTCGTTCAGGCCATTCGATGAGCAGAGGTCCCTGGGCAAGCATCCAGTCCAAGTCGAGTTCCTCCGCCTCAGGTACAGAAGCGATGCGGTAAGCGTCCAGATGAAAAAGCCGAGCATGATCGGCGCGCCGGTAAACATTTACCAGAATAAATGTCGGGCTACTGACAGCATCTTGCGCTTCCCATCCCTGTGCAATGCCTTGTACGAAGGTCGTCTTGCCTGTGCCGAGTTCGCCCTGCAGACAGATCAGATCACCAGTTTGCAGGATTTTACCCAACCGCATGCCAATACGGCGCGTTTGCTCAGGGCTGCGGCTGAAGAAATCCATCGTATGAGCATCGAGGATAGGCATCGAAAAGATTATATCAGGCGCGCAAATGCGGCTCAAAGACCATGGCGATCAGTATCCATGCAAAATAGCACAACTTCCAGGAGTTGTGCTATAGAGATCATACCCAAAAGGTGTCTGCAGGCTCGACTTCCAACGTATCCTGTCGCAAGCATGCAACTCGGGTTTATTCGTAACTACCTGCCCTCCCCAACAGAAAAGGAAAATCAACAGCCGAATGAGATTTTTGCTCCCCGTACCGATTTTATGGAACACCCTCCTGCTTTCGCTCTACATTCACCCACATTCGTTCACCATCTGTTGCCACCTCGATCCAGCCATTCTGATCGGTGCGTAACAACTCATAATCCTGTACCGATTCCATCACCTCCGCATCAGGCATGCCGTTTTCATCCCCTGCCGCAACACTCAAAATGATCAATTCAGGATTCAGATTCGCAATCCACTCCTGCGGATTCGAGGGAGCATAACCGGAATCGGCAAGCAATAACAGGCTGACCGGTCCCACCTCTTCACCGTAGCGCAATTCATCCAACGCTTCGAAACTCATACCCACCGGCAACAACGCGCGAAAATTTTGCCATTCGATGAACAACACGGCCCCGCGCGGTCCCGTCGTCAGCACACGCAAAACTGCGCCGCTTCCCAAATCCAATTCTTGTCCTGCTTTCGCCTCGATCACCGGAATACCCTGCAAAGTCAAATACTCGCTCAGCACGCGCGATGAAACCGAAGCCTGACGATTCCCACTCCACAGCACGGTAGAAGGTGGATACCGCTCAATGACGCGCGGCAACGCGGCCACTTGCTCCTCATCGGTCCCGGCAACGACCAGCCAATCCACCTTACGATTGAATGCCGACAACCGCCTGCCCAATTCATCCGAAAGCGTCACAGCGCTCGGTCCGCCGTTGATCAATACATTCTTTCCCGATGATGTTCGAATCAAAATCGCTTCCGCCGAGCCGACATTCAGAAAAGTGAGATGCAGAAGACCATCTGGGATGGCAGCCGCCGCACGCCAAGCCAATAGCAAGCCGATGAACAAGACAAGAAGAACGCTTCCCGCGCCGACCATGCCGGCACGCCGCCCGAGGGAGCGAATCCACTCCCTGAAACGGGACCCGCCAAACGTCGCGGAAAGAAGCGCCGCGTAGAACAGAATCACAAACCAGATGGAGAAATCTCCCAGAAGGAGGGTCCCCTGCGGGACGCGGTCGAATATCTCCACAATGCGAATCGTGTACACGACGAAGGGCCACGCCACCCAAGAGGCAAGTTGCCCAAGCGGAAACCAGACGAGGCTGAGCAAAACAGCAATGCCGCCGAGGATCATCACCGCAGGCTGCGCAGGCAAGATGAACGGATTTGCAAGAAAGGAGACCAGGGAAATGCGCTGAAAGTGATATGCCATGATTGGAATCGTAGTGAGCTGTGCAGCAAGGGTAAGCAAGACAAATTCAGAAAAAAGTTTGGCGACGCGTTCTGCTGTGGACGCGGGGAAGTATTTCGCGATGAGGCGATTCGCAAATTGCGAAAATGGCTCCGCGTAGAGAATAAGCCCAAGTGTAGCGAAGAACGAAAGCTGAAAACCGACATCCCACACATACAGCGGATTCCACAAGCACATCAGAAAAGCAACCGCAAGAAGTGTGTTCAACGCAAACTGACGGCGGCCAACTTGCCGGGCCAGCAACGCCAGGCTTCCCATTATGGCTGCGCGCACCACGGCCGCATCTCCGCCGACCAATATCGTATAAACAGCAATGCCCATGATCGCCAGCGCCGCGCCACGCCGTTCCCCCAGAAAACGACTGAAGAACGTAACAAACAACCCGGCGATAATGCTAATGTTGAAACCCGAAATGGCAATAATGTGCGCAGTGCCGGTGTTCTTGAACGCCTGCTGCAACTCGCGCGAGATACCCGTATCCACACCGAGCAAAATTCCCGCGAGCAGAGAGGCTTCGGGGTCGGGAAACAGACGATAAACATTGGCAAGCGATCTGTCCTTGAATGCATAAAGCGCCCGCAGGAGTGGATTACCGCTTGTTCCCGGCAGGACGGTGATGAGAGCACTGCTCATGTAGGAATGTATGTGCTGCGCGGCAAGATAATCGCGATAGGAAAAGTCCTCGTTCTCAGGAGGGGTCTGTAACTTACCGCGCAAGCGCAGACGGTCACCGTAATGAAAGGTGCGGTTGTTCGGAGCGCGCACAAGAATCAACCCCTCAACAGGCAAATCCCCCTCTCCTGTATCCACTGCGCGGACGCGTACACGCAGGTTTGTGTAAGTATCGCGATAATCGGGGGGTTCGACGAGATAGCCTGTAATCAGCAAATCATAATTGCGGTCGTTGTAAAAGGCGATATGGAACGCGTCGAATTGAGGGACGCTCAACTGATAACGCGCCGCGCCGAGAAAGAAGGAAAAGAGAAGCACGAAGGAGAAAGGAGGAAGAATAGCAAACCGAGGAAAGATGCGTACAGAGAGGGCAGCGAGAAGGAAAAGAACCGATAAACTCATCCAAACCCAAATCGGAAGTGAAATCAAACTGCCCAAAACGATCCCCCCAAGAAAGACGAGCGAAAACCACATCAGCGGCAGACGCGTGGCAAGTTGTTCCTGTATGCGATTGGATGGAAAAAGATGAGCCGCCTGCATAAGATGTTTTCATCATAGCACAAATTTGAACAGGTAGACTACAATTCTTATACTCACCAGTAATTTCAAATCTGATCTTGGTTAATGCAAATTTGGCCATCTTGCCCCACCAATCATCCACGAAACATACATACGGCATGAAGTTCGACTTTAGGCGATTCTGTTCATCGTGGATGGTTCGACAAAACAATGGAATATCACTTGTTAGTTGGCGTTGCCCTGTCGCGAAGATAATAGACCTGTATTCATCCCCGCTTTCCCTCCCTCCAACCCTTCTCCCAGCGGGAGAGGGGCAGGGATGAGGGTAAAAAGCAATGCCGACGACAATCCTTTGTCCATGTTTGAAACAGAGCAAGTTGGCGTTAAAAACTTTTGATTTGGAAGTGCTGTGCCCTCACAACACTGCTTTGTAAAGCGAAAGCCCATGAAGCGCATCTTCCTGCTCTTTCTTCTCCCCTTTCTCCTCTTCGGCCTGATGTTTGCGATTGCGCTGTATGTTCCCGCTTCCCTGCCGGTTCATTCGGATTTCAGCGCTATCTATAATACCAATCTTGCCCTTGTGAACGGTGTACCTATTTACGACCTCGAGGCTGTGGAAGCCGTGGCTGTGAAAGCCTCGGGCTTGCCTCCCGAAAAATTCTTCCTGGCTCGCTTTCCCTACCCACCCTGGTATGCACTCAGCACGTTCTATCTCGGCTTTCTTCCCGTGAAAGTCGCCGCGACTCTCTGGTTTGAACTCAATCTCTTCATGCTGTTTCTCTCCATCTGGCTCCTTACAGATGGATGGAATGAGCGAATGCGATTGATCGCTTTCCCCCTCGCGCTGACCTTTATTCCTGTATTAGGCACATTGTCTGTGGGTCAATATGATTTCCCCGTTTTACTTGGCACTTCTTTACTTGTTTATGCATTGCAGAGGGAAAACATAATATTGACGACGCTCGGCGCGGTCTTGCTCACGTTCAAACCGCACATCGGCGCGCTGGTTCTGCTTGCGACGCTGGTATGGCTGATACAGAAGGGGGGTGCGTTTAAGCGGCACGCAATCCATTCCATGCTGATAGCAGGATTCTTTCTTTTCATCGCAAGTTTTATTGCCGACCCCACATGGATCGTGAGTTATCCGAAAATGCTTTTAGGTTATCAAGGGGAGGGCAATGTGGCTTTGTGCTCGGAATGTGCAAGCCTGCCGGTTTGGTTCTCGCGGTGGTTTTTCGATGGATCATTGGCAACCGCGGCGCTCATCGCCGTTCTGTTGCTGAGCATCCTCGTCGGGATATTTTTTACACGGCGAAATGCGCTCTCGAAGACTCCCGAATTCCTGCTGACCGCCGCCCTGCTGATGACCCTACTTACCAGCCCCTATCTTTACAACTACGATTTCATTTTGCTGCTCGTTCCCTTCGCTATTCTGGCGAGAGAGGGCACCCTCATACAAAGAATTGTTATCATATTTTGCTATCTCGTGCCAACCCTGGCCATTGCACTTTATGGACGAGAGGGAAATATCTCTTTGCTCGCAGCAACATTGGTCATGGGCTTTCTTCTTTATGTTCGGATGAAAAATGGTATGCACTCAAGAGTCGTTGGCAGTGTGACTCTGTAGCACACGAGGGTGTACTACAACTTTTGTGGACACTGAAAAATCTCGACATTGACGTTTTTGCACGCTCGTCATAAAATCACGCCACAACTTCATACGATCAGGTAGCGGCGAAGTCCGGTGCAAGTCCGGCGCTGTCCCGCAACTGTGATGTTAGTCGAGCAGTCTGATAGTCGGTATAGAAAACCATGATTCCATAGGACTATCAGGTTCTAAGACTAACTAAGTCAGGTCGCCCGCCCTGGTCGGTTCGTCCACTTCTCGCGGAAAGGAGGTGGAGAACGGTCCCCATCGGATTGACTCTCCAACCTCCCCAGCCTCGGCTGGGGTTTTTGATTCTCACAGTGTATTCAGTATGCTCTAACGTCCTCTACGCCAATATCTATTTTAGGAGAAGATCATGTTACGAAAGACTCTGATTTTGACTGTGCTTATCGCCCTGCTTACTGCCTGCGCGCCAGCGACTGCTGTCCCGACGGAGGCGCCCCTCGAAACGGCTACCCAGTCCGAGGTCCCGACTGAAGCGCCCGCCGCGCCGGAACATAATCTTACCGATGGATGCGTCCCCGAAGGGCAGTTCGATCCCAATGTGGATTATTTCCCCGAAAAGGCGACCCTCACCTATACTGAAAATTTCAGCATCGAATATCACAACAACTACAAAGTGGTGACTATCGCCATGCCTTATCCGGGCGCGTCTGAACCTTTGCAGTATGCGTTGGTGCAGTGTGGTACACCCGCGCCGGAAGGATTTGCCGAACAGCAAATCATCGAGGTTCCCGTGCAAACCATCGTCACCATGTCCACCACTTACCTGCCCTTCCTCGATGAACTCGGTCTGCTTGATCGTCTGGTCGGCCTGGATGACGCGACCTATGTCAGCAATCCCACCGTGTTGAAGATGGCAGAAGAAGGCAAATTGACCATGATTGGCTATGGCTCGAGCGTTAACGTGGAAAAAGCGCTCGAATTAGCCCCAGATCTCATCATGACCTATGGCTCCGGCGCACCGGAATATGATGCTCATCCCGTCTTGCTCGATGCGGGCTTGAAGGTAGTGTTGAACGCCGAGTGGATGGATACTTCTCCACTGGGGCGCGCCGAATGGGGCAAGTTCATTGCCGCCTTCTTCAACAAAGAAGCCGATGCCGAAGCACTCTTCGCTGAAAAGGCGCAGAAATACGAGGAATTGAAAGCCCTTGTTGCAAACGTTGCCGAAAAGCCAACCGTTTTTACTGCTACTGCCTATCAAGGGACGTGGAACGTGCCGGGTGGGAACAGTTTTGCCGCCGCGTTCTTGAAAGATGCGGGCGCAACCTACCTCTGGGCAGACGACACCTCGACGGGCAGTCTCCCTCTCTCTTTTGAAGCCGTGTTCGAGAAAGCCAAAGATGCTGATTACTGGTTGAACGTAGGATTTGTCGGTTCACTCGAAGACCTTAAATCTCTCGACGCTCGCTACGCCGACTTCGCCGCTTTCCAGAACGGGAACGTCTGGAACAACGATGCGAAGACCTCACCCAACGGCGGCAATGACTATTACGAAAGCGCAGTGGCACATCCCGAAATCGTGCTTGCCGATCTCATCAAAATCTTCCACCCTGATTTACTCCCCGACCATGAACTGGTGTACTATCGTCAGTTGAAATAATGGTAATTACCTACCCTCACCCTAACCCTCTCCCAAAAGGAGAGGAGATCGGTAGTCAAAATGCGATTTTGTGGCGGAAGACCACAAATTTCTTTGCATTTTGCTCCCCTCTCCCAATGGGGCCGAGGGTGAGGGTGGGTAGGCAGTTACAAATAGTGACTGATGTTACGTACCCTCACCCCATCTCCTCCTCTCAATGGGGTTGGGGTGAGGTAGAAAAATGCATAAGGTAAAAGAACAAAGTCTTCCTTCCTCGCCCTGCTCATCGCCATCCTGCTCAATCCCTCTCACCAATCACCAACTACCAATTCTCTCATGCGCCTCTCTCTGCTCCTTCTCCTTTTCCTTCTCATCCTTGCTTTTGCCCTCAGCCTCGCCCTCGGTTCGGTGAACATCCCCCCCGAACAGATCGTGCGGATTCTTCTCGGCGGCATTCCCGAAAGAGCCTCCTGGGCAGACATCCTCTTCAAGTTTCGCCTGCCTAAAGCTGTAACTGCCTCTTTGGTTGGCGCGGCGCTTTCGGTAGCCGGCTTGCAAATGCAGACTCTCTTCCGCAACCCCCTTGCTGACCCGTTTATCCTCGGTGTGAGTTCGGGAGCGAGCCTCGGCGTGGCACTGGTGGTGCTTGGCATGGGGGTAGGCGGAGCGTTGACCTTTGTCTCCGGCTTGAGCACATTTGGCGATCTTACCCTTGCCATTGCTGCCAGCCTGGGCGCAGGAGTGGTACTGGGCGCGGTGCTCATTTTGTCGCGCCGCGTGCAAAATACCCTCTCGCTGTTAATCATCGGCTTGATGTTTGGCTATCTCGCCAGCGCCATCGTTACCTTACTCATCTACTTTAGCCAACCGGAACGCGTGCAAGTCTTTAGTCTGTGGTCATCGGGCAGTTTTGGTGGCGTGACCTGGAGTCAGATGCGCATCTTTGCCCCGGTTGCGATGCTGGGCTTATTGCTCGGTTTTGTGATGATCAAACCCCTCAACGCCTTCCTCCTCGGCGATGACTACGCCCGTTCCCTCGGTCTGAATGTTCGTCGCGCCCGATTCTGGATCATCCTCAGTGCCTCCCTCCTGGCAGGCACCTCTACTGCCTTTTGCGGTCCTATCTGGTTCATCGGCGTTGCTGTGCCGCACGTGGCGCGTATTTTGTTCCACACAGCCGATCACCGCACCTTGCTCCCCGCTTCGATGTTGATGGGCGCCTCCTTTGCCCTCATTGCCGACGTCATCGCCCAATCGCCTGGCAGTCAACATGTTCTTCCACTCAATGTCGTCATGTCCCTCTTTGGCGTTCCCATCATCCTTTGGATCGTTCTCCGCCAGCGACAATTCCGTTTCTCTTGATTTCACGCCTCACAAACCATGCTCATCGCCTCCTCCCTCACCATTGGCTACCCCCGTCGCATCATCGCTTCCAACCTGACCCTTGAACTGCGCCCCGCAGAACTGGTCTGTCTCATTGGCCCTAACGGTGCAGGCAAATCTACTTTGTTGCACACATTGGCGGGCATGTTGCCGCCTCTCGCAGGAGGAGTTGAACTCGCTGGAATGAACATCCACGCCATACCTCCCATTGAACTGGCAAAACACCTCGCTATCGTCCTAACCGGACGCGTGGATGTGAACAACCTTACAGCCTGGACACTCGTCTCACTGGGGCGACATCCACACACCGATTGGCTGGGTCGGCTCACCGTCCACGACGAAGCCGCTATCGAGCGTGCCATGCGCCTCACCGATACTCTCCCATTTGCCCATCGCTTCATCCACGAACTCAGCGATGGTGAACGTCAACGCGTGATGATTGCTCGCGCCCTAGCCCAGATTCTCCCCTCTCCCGTTGGGAGAGGGGGCGGGGGTGAGGGGCTCCCCTCTCCCAGGGGGAGAGGGGATAGGGGTGAGGGAACAAGGCTCAGGGAGACCATCCTCCTCCTCGACGAACCCACTGCCTTTCTCGACCTCCCTCGCCGTGTGGAGCTCCTCCAACTCCTCAAGCGCCTCGCCCGTGAGACGCGCGCGGCTATCCTGCTCTCCACACATGACCTTGACCTCGCCTTGCGCATCGCCGATCGTCTCTGGCTGCTTTCATCCACTGGAGAATTTCAAAGCGGCATCCCGGAAGAACTGGCGCTCAATGGAGCAGTCGCGTCTCTCTTCCAGAGTGAAGGGGTGCAATTCGACCATACCACGGGCGCCTTCAAAGTCCATCAACCCACTTGCGGGCCCATCAGCCTGCACGGTGACCGGGAAGGCGTAACCCTGGCATGGACCTGGCGCGCTCTGGAACGCCTCGGCTATGAAGTCCATAATCAGGGAACTCGTCTGCCCTTACATGTTGAAATTCTCGACAAACATACCTGGCAGCTCCTCACCCCGCAAGGTAAAAGTGAACACACCACACTCGAATCCCTCCTCATTGCCATCCAGTCTTCCTCACAACCGGCACAATGAGACAATAAAGATGAAACTCTACTGTGATCCCCTCTCCGACTTCGTCGAAATCCCCGAACATCCACGCCGCATCGTCTCCCTCGCCTCCGGCCTAACTGAAGCCCTTGTCCACATGGGATATAGCGACTCCCTCGCAGGCATCTCGATCTGGTGTCCAAACTTCATGCCAGGTCTCAACATTCCCATCGTTGGTGATTACCTGACTGTGGATGAGGAAAAACTGCGCGCCGCGCAGCCCGATCTGATTCTCATTACTACGGGCGTGCAGCGCGGCCTGGCGCGCAAACTCCACAAAGCCGGTTGGCCCGTCTATGTTCTGCCCTTGCCCAACAGCCTGCATGGGATTTTTGAAAACGTGATGACGCTGGGCGCCCTAGTGGATGACCTCGCTGCGGCGCGCGCCCTCATCCGCCGCTGGCAGCGCATCTTTTCGGACCTCGAGGCGGGCGCGCGGATCCCCCGGCCGCGCATCTACGCTGAAATTTGGTTCGGCAAACACGTCCGCATGGCTGGCGGCTTGACCTTTATCCACGATCTGATCGAAACTGCTGGTGGTGAAAACATCTTCGGTGACATACGCAAAGGTTATCTCGACCTTGATCTCGCCGAAGTAGAACGCCGCAGACCCGACATCTTCCTCGTCTATTCCGAGCCGGAACTTCCTGTTCAAGCCGTTGACTTGCAACGCGAACGCGGTTGGAACTATCGCACCATTCAAGCCGATATTTCTCCACCGCACAACATCATTCACGACGGCCCCTCGATGATGGAAGCCGCCCAATGGTTGCACACCATGATTGTCTCCTCAGCCACGCGATAATGGGATGACAAACAGGGAACGCGGCGCGATACATAAATGGCAATATAATCAAGCCATCAGGAGAACCTATGACTTTTACTTTCCACCGCATCCCTGTTGGCATCTGTAACTGTTACCTTCTGCGCGGCGAGCGCATCGTTCTGATAGATGGCGGCGCACAAGGTGGTATCCGAGCCTTCGTGCGCGGCATGGAGCGCCTGCGCCTCGACCCAAAGGAAATCTCCCTCATCCTCCTTACCCATGGACACTGGGACCACATCGGTTCCCTGCACCCCATCCAGCAACTCACGGGCGCAAAAGTCGCCGTCCATCACCGCGACCAGCCCTGGGTCGAGAGCGGAGCGCCGCCCTTTCCCGCCGGCGTCAACGCCTATGGGCGCGCCATGAGCGCGCTGGCAAAAACCCTCATCCATCCTAAACTTCCCGCCGTCAAAGCGGACATCGTCCTCGATGACGACGGCATGTCGCTCGACGGATATGGCATCCCTGCTAAAGTGGTATACACCCCCGGTCACTCGATGGGGCATGTCAGCATTCTGGCGGAATCGGGTGATGCCTTCGTGGGCGATATGGCGATGAACGACTGGTACCTCCGCCTCACGCCGGGCTTGCCTATCCTGGCAGACGACATCGGCATGGTTGTCGAGAGTTGGAAGAAAATCCTGCCGTTGGGAATCAAACGAATTTATCCTGCGCATGGCATGGACTTCCCTGCCGAAGTGATGCACAAGGAAATCGCTGACTTTGACCGTAACCATCCCCGCCGATAATTGGTTCAGTCTCAATTTAACAAATCACAGGCGACGCGTTTCATCCGTCGCTTTTGTGTTTGGGCCAGAAAGCATAAATTCCTCTGTTGTGAAGATAATAGGCCTGAGTACTTATCCCCGCTTTCCTTCATCCTAACCTCTCTCCTGCTGGGAGAGGGCAGGGGTGAGGGTGAAAAGCAATGCCAACGACTCTACATTATTCAAAGAGTCGCTTCTATGTTATCAATCGGTAAGGATTTTTGACGCCTTTCCAAGCGAGAAATACAGGCAAAAGCATACAAGCCCCTACAGCAAACCAATATATTAAGAGCCAACTGCTGAGATCAAATGGAACGATAACCAACGATAGGGCAAAATAATTGTAATATCCATTGAGAAGGGGATAGGATTGCCGAATTTCAACTCAGGCATAGACTTGCTATCTATTGCAATCCGATTTGTTTGTTTTCTGCAAGGGCTACTAGCGAAAGCAACAGATTTGAAATCATGTGACCATTACCTGTAAAATGCACCTGGACTAAATTGTCGCGAATAGTTTTCTCTACATTTTCTAAACGTTCGACAAGCCACGCGACACCTGTACACTCAAGTATGCACTCATTGCTTGTAACTTGGCTAAAACGATTGAGAGGATGATATTGTCTGTAAGCATGTCATCCTCCTGGCAAGCCCTCTCCTTTATCTCTGGCAAAAATGCTCATGGCAATATCAAATGTTCAAAACACATCCTTATCCTCTTTCCACCCTATCCGCCACATCCACCAGCAGGTCAAAGAGGAATTGTAACTGTTCTGTGTCAGTCAACATACCATTCTGTTCGAAAACCAGTTCATTCCCCTCGAGGGTCAGATTCATAGGTTTAACCCGTAGCAGGCGCTCGCGCAGGCTGGCTGAGGCGAACAAACTGGGAGCAAACGTCTCCGGCTGACTCTTGATCATAAAACGCTCGTCCACCGTCTCATCTCCGGTGCGGACATCTTGTACACCCAGCGCTTTGATCACACCGCTAAAGATATCCTCATCGTACAACCCGAAGCGGATATTGGCGCGGTTGTTGAGAGAAAGCACAAGACGGGTGTAAGTCCTGGCATGCTTCTTGCCGTGCGTACGGCGGATGTTTCTCAGCCACAGATTGTGCCCGCGATACAGCCCACTGAGGCTGGGATATGAGAACATTCCACCCGGCTCGAAGCGCAACCCATTGCGGGCAGCCAGTTCCTGCCAGGCAGCATCGCGCTTTTGGCTGCTCAGATAACCCATTATTGCCGCTAGAATCACCGTCCCAATCATGAAGAAACAACACAGCGCCGGCAAAAGGTAAGAAATCCAGTCGAAATTCATAATAAGATCCTCCTCCAGAACATGGCATCGAAAAAACTATGGATAAGATGGATCGCGGTCGAACACCAGAATCAAATGGCTGATATGTTGCGCTTTGAGTGTCAATTGGAGCAAAGTGCAGACATACCCAAAACCACCTCGCAAAAGATCCCCATCCGCAGGCGTTATGTTGCAAGGCATGGAGATCAATCCAGTTCTTGAACTATAAGCGCTGCATTTCAGCGTCCGAGCGTTTTCCCGGTATTGATCAAAAATCAGCATCGTTCCCTTTGGTGTGATATGTTGCGACCAACTCAAAGACGCTATAAACTTCCATGTGACCATCATTCTCCCGCGCACGAAACAAACATTTCCTCCAAAATGCTTTACGGCGTTCCAGGTGGCAGCAGCTGATAAGGTTGATTCGATTGCAATGTATACTCGAAGCCACCCGTGTTATCAGAATAACAACTTGACACACCCTGGAAATCAGGGGCATCAATCAGGCCAATGTACAGGCGCGTGGCGGTAAGAGGCGCTACGAAAACCTGCGTCTTACCCGCAGCGTTTTTGCCATCGCCGATGAAGAACACCTGCCCGATCTGCGGTTCGAGCCGCTCGAAATCCACGCCGACGCCGTCGGCATTGAAGTTGATGCGCTCGGGGGCAGTTTGGCTATTGGGGATAGCGTCATCCAGGAACACACCTACCAGCGCGCCCGATGGCCCCGTATAGCCGCTGATGCCACCATACGGCTCGATATTGGCCATCACATTTGGGTTGCCATCAGGCAGAACACCTTCTTCAACTGGACCACCATAATAGTTTACCCGTCCGCTGGCGCTGAAGGTGAATTCACTGCCCGGCGTGATGCGATACCCCGCTGGATAGGTCTCCTGAACGAGCTCCATGGCCAGGCCTGGACAACCGAAGATAGGATTATCGGATGGTTCGCCTAACTTAGGGATGACAATATCAGAGCGACCTGCCAGATGTAGCACCGGCGCGGCACCAAGCGTGAAAACAGGTTGGGTTGGCACATCGGTCACAGCGATCGCTGGAAGTGACGGGAGGGCGGTTGCCGTCGGCTGGGCGACATTGGGAATCAGGTTGAGCGGATTGCCAAGCCCTTCGATGAGGCCCTGCCCTCTCCACCACATAAATGCGATGATGGCACAGACGCAAAGAATGCACAAGATAATGACGAGTAAAATCCAAAAAAGGGGTTGTCGCTTTTTCTTCATCCTGAACCTCCATCATCCAATCAATTTTGAATTATTGCCGAGTTCGAGATAAATGCTACCTAACTCCGGCATCAAAATAATTAGCATCGGCGGGATTGTATTTATCGCCCTACCGATAAATCAATGGGTCTTTTTTACTAAAAGAGCCTATCTCTAAACCTGTAAAGGGAGCAAACAATATTGACGTGAAAGGAACCCAGAAAATGCCTTATGCATATAATGTAGCGAATTAGGAACTATCGAATAGCCTGCGGGAACAGGCTGCTCGCTTGCCTCCAAACTCAAATCAATGGATCGCGGACATGGTTGGCAGAGAAAACACATTTGCAGCCGACGAAAGCCGCTTCGTTGAATGTGGAAGCGACTCATGCATGAATCAACCGCTTTCGCCGCTCACTGGTTCTTCGAAAAAAGGGGCATCGAATTACTTGTCGTTGCTTTTAAGTTGCTTACGCTATCATCTGCTGGTACAAATGTGAAGTTTAGAAACAGATTCTTAGCGCGTCCCAATACATAAAGTCATATCGTCAGGTAAGCATTCCATCAGACAGGCGTTACACTGTGGAGCAAGTTTCATTCGTGGACTTCACAAAATCAATCACCTCCTCAATGCGAGCAAACGCCAAAGCGGTCACCGTGTCCGCGCATCCATAGTAAATGGCGATTCGTCCCGTCGGCTGGTCATATAAAGCCGCACAAGGAAAAACCACATTTGGAACATCGCCCACACATTCATAAAGCATCTGTGGCGAAAGCAAGTAGGGACCACCGCGAGAAATCACCTTCCAAGGCTGATCCAAATCGAGCAAAGCCGCGCCAAAACTGTACACAAAGCCGTTGCAGGATGTTAGCACACCATGATAGAACAACAGCCATCCCTCCGAGGTCTCGATGGGAACGGGTCCTGCGCCAATTTTTGTGCTTTGCCATCCATTTCGAACGCCCATCACAAAGCGATGGCTACCCCAGTGAATCAAATCCGGGCTCTGACTCACATAAATATCACCAAAGGGGGTATGACCGTTATCGCTGGGACGACTGAGCAGAAAATACTTTCCCTTGATTTTTCGGGGAAATAAAACGCCATTGCGATTAAACGGCAGCAAGGCATTTTCAAGAAACGTGAAGTGCTCGAAGTCAAATGTATAACCGATCCCAATGGTAGGACCGTGATACCCATTACACCAGGTCACATAATAACGATCTTCCAACCAAACCACACGCGGATCATAGCGAAATTCATAGCGCCCTATTTCTGGATCATTGCACTGCCATCTAATGGGGTCATTATCTAATTGCCAGTCAATCCCATTTTCACTGAAGCCGCGATGCAGGTTCATTTCGCGCTTCTTGTTATCGCAGCGAAATACACCCGCAAATTTTCCTCGAAACGGAACAACAGCACTATTGAAAATGCTGTTCGAAGATGGGATCAGATTGCGAGGAATAATTGGGTTGGCACTGTATCGCCAAACGACATCCGTACATCCTGCAGGGCGTTCCTCCCATGGAATATTGGGAACGTAAAACATGTTCATAAGGAGCCTCCTAAACTCACCTTGTGTAATCCATCTCTCGCGCACCTTCTCCTGACGGGAGAGTGGATGAGGTGAGGGTAAAAATGGTTGACATATGTCTCGAAATGCCATATAATCATTTTGGGAGCGCTCCCAAAATCTTACCACATTCTTGTCCGTTGAACACTAGAGAATGAGAGTGCTGCCAAAAAAAGGAGCATCCTTTGGCAGAACTAACGCTCGAAGATATTGCCAGACAGGCCGGAGTCTCACGCTCGACTGTTTCGCGCGTGATCAACGGCTCCCCTAACGTCCGGGAGAGTGTTCGCAAACGCGTTCTGGAGGTGATACAACAAACAGGCTACCACCCGAACGCTGCTGCCCGTACTCTCGCCTCGCAGCGCTCTTGGACGTTGGGGTTAGTTCTTCCGCATAGCGTAAGCGTTTTCTTCACCGACCCATATTTCCCCCACCTCACCAAAGGCATTGCTCAGGCTTGCAATCAATATAACTACACCTTAGCTCTTTTCCTCGTCGGCACAAAAGAAGACGAGGAAAAAATTTTTCCGCGTATCTCGCGCAAAGGTCTGCTTGATGGCGTGCTCGTTCAGTCCGGCCATCATGGAGATCAGCAAATCATCTGGCGTCTTGTCAACTCAAAGATGCCTCTAGTTGTTGCAGGGCGTCCCTTCCGCTCCGACGGTGTCAGTTACATTGATATAGACAACGTGAAAGCCTCTTACAATGCCGTCAGTCATCTTATTCGCCTGGGGCGTCGGCGCGTTGCAACTATTGCCGGGCCTGCACACAGCACCGTGGGGCTTGATCGTAGAGAAGGATACGTGAAGGCACTTTATGAGCATGGACTCGAAGTAAATGAATCTTTGATCGCTGAAGGAGATTTCACAGAATCTGGCGGCTATTCTGCAATGCAGAGCCTGCTGCCTGCCAAGCCCGATGCAGTCTTTGCCGCATCCGACATCATGGCAATTGGCGCCATGCGTGCTGCACGTGAAGCAGGCTTGCGCATCCCCCATGACATTGCTTTTGTAGGCTTCGATGATCTGCCGATTGCTACGCTTTCGGACATTCAACTTACCACCGTCCGTCAACCAGTTGTTCAATTTGGTTATAAGGCAGTGGAACTTCTAATTGATTTAATTGAAAACGGATTGAATCCCCCGCGCCGCGTCATCATGGACACAGAACTTATCGTTCGGGATTCCTGCGGTGCATCCTTGCAAAGTTAAGCGACGCGATGGTTGTCGCATTAATTTTTACCTCGCTTTGGGAGCGCTCTCAAAAACTGTTCATATCTAAAGAAAGGAGGTCCTTTCCAAAATTCCACATGTTCTACTAACAAACCATAACCCGAAACTTAACCTTCTAAGAGGAGAAAAATTATGAAAACACAACTCTTTCGCCTTACCGCCTTGTTGGCTCTGTTCAGTTTTATCCTGACGGCATGCGGCGCGCCGGCGACTCAAGCCACCGAGGCGCCGGAACCTACGCAACCTCCTGCTCCTCAACCAACTACAGTCCCGACCGATGTGCCTCGACCTGACCGCGTTCAAATCTACTGGTACATTGGTCTTGGAACCGGAGCGCAAGCCGCGCAAATCCCCCTGGAAAAAGAGTTCGTCGAGAAATTCAACAACTCGCAGGATGAGATTCAACTCATTCCCATTATCGTGGATAACAAATATGCCCGTGACAATTTGATTGCACAGATCGCAGCTGGCAATGCGCCCGACATTGTCGGACCGATGGGGACTGAAGGGCGTGGTTGGTTTCAGGATGCATGGCTTGATCTGCAGCCCCTGGTTGATGAATTCAATTACGACTTGAGCGATATTGATCCTGCCTTCCTTGAATTCTACAAAGATCAGGGAGAACTTGTGGGGCTGCCGTTTGCTATCTTCCCTTCAGCGCTGTACTACAACAAAGATCTGTTCGATGAAGCCGGCTTGGCTTATCCCCCACACAAAGTCGGCGAGAAGTATGTGCTGGATGGGGAAGAACTCGAATGGAACTTCGATACACTGGCCAAAGTCGCCCGCCGACTCACTGTGGATGCAAACGGTAATGACGCCACAAGCCCAGACTTTGACCGGAACAACATCGTACAATACGGCTTCGACTTTCAATGGGTGAAAGACAGCCCTCGCTGGTTCTCCGCCTACTTCGAACCTTTCTATCCCGTGAATGAAAACGGTGAGGCGGTTCTCTCCGACGGACAGGTGGAGGCTATCAAATGGTATTACGATGCTATGTGGGGAGAGCAGCCCTTCCTTCCCACTCAAGCCGCTATGGATACCGATTATCTCGGTCATAGCAACTCGTTCAATTCCGGTCATGTAGCGATGGCACTTACCCATCTTTGGTACACCTGCTGCATCACGCCTCCGTCCGATCCCAATGTAACAGTGCCAAATTGGGATGTAGCCGTTGTCCCATCTTATAACGGCAAGATCACTGCCAAAATGCACGGCGACACCTTCGGCATCATGAAGACCACCGCCCATCCCGAGGAAGCATTTAAGGTCTACGCTTACATGCTTGGCGAGGGTTCGGCAGAACTCTACAAGATTTACGGCGGTTTACCGGCACGCAAAAGTCAGCAGGCTGACTTCTTCAAGTCCCTTGATGAAAAGTTTGCACCCAATAAGGTGGACTGGCAGGTCTTTGTTGACATGATTTCCTACCTTGAAGTGCCTTCACATGAAAAACCCCTGCCAAACATTGCCAAATCTCACGATGCCTTCTTGCAATTGGGCAGCGACCTTCGCAGCAACCCGAACCTCGATCTGGACGCGCGGCTTGCAGAATTCCTCACCAATTTGACCGCCATCTATAAAGAGGCTCAGGAATGAACAGCGCACACACGTAATCCCGTCTATCTATACAGTCTGGCAGAACCTCGAATGGGTTCTGCCAGACTGCAAACGGAGTGGCTACTTATGACCACGACCAATCATATTTTCCCTGCTGGCCGCACTTTTATGCAGCGCAAATCCCTCTCAAAATTGGCGCGTCGTGAAATTCATTGGGGCTTGGCATTTCTCAGCCCATGGATATTCGGTTTTTTGGTCTTCACACTTATACCGATGGTGGTTTCTCTGATTTTTTCTTTCACCAATTACAACCCCATCCATCCTGGACAGACTAAATTTATTGGCTTGACCAACTGGTTGCGCCTGTTCACGGATCCGTTTATGACACAGGCTTGGAAGGTTACCTTACGCTTTGCGCTCATCTCTGTTCCGCTTTCCATCCTCTTCCCGCTTGGGCTGGCTGTATTGGTCAATTCCGAATATCTTTTCGCCAAAAATATATTCCGCACTTTGTTCTACCTTCCCACAATGATTCCCATTGTCGTCAGCGTAATCATTTGGGGAGGTATCATGAACAGCGAAACAGGTTGGCTAAATCGCGCTATCGAATTTTTGCTTCCCGTTCAGGGACCGCGCTGGTATCAGGATGAGTTTTGGGTAATACCGGCGCTTACCATCATGGGATTCTGGGGGGTGGGCAACGCCATGGTGGTTATGCTCGCGGGCTTGCAAGGTGTTCCTACCGAACTGTATGATGCTGCTAAAGTAGATGGTGCAACAGGGTGGCAGAGGTTCTTTCATATCACCCTCCCCATGATCTCGCCGGTTATTTTTTATCAATTGATGCTTTCGCTGATCGGCTCTTTCCAATACTTCACACAAGCATATATCATCGGAAACGGTCGCGGAGACCCCAACGGCGCGACATTATTCTACAATCTGTACTTGTATCGCGTTGCATTTAACTTTCTCGACATGGGCTATGGTGCGACGCTAGCGTGGGCGATGTTCATTATTGTCCTCATCCTGACCATCGTTCTCTTCAAAACCCAGAATCGCTGGGTTTACTACGCCGGAGGTGAGTGACCATGAAGACTCAAAGCGCTTCCCGCGCCCCTTTTACCTGGTCCTCCAAAAGGGCCCTACGTAAACTGACAGCGACCGCCCTCGTCACGCTTTTGGGACTGACAGTTCTAACTATCTTCCTCGCTCCGCTGGCATACATGACTTTCACCTCGCTCAAGACTCAAAAACAGATCGCGGATTCGACAATCCTTCCGGTCAGCCCAGCCACCTATACTTACCAAGGGAGGAACTATCCCATTCTGAATGTACCAACCGAGAAAGGCATGCAGCAACTGGCGCTGGTCAAGGCAGGACGAGAAGCAAGCGATTTTGTTGACCCTGAAAATCCCGAGGCAGGCCTGATCCACTGGGTGGGGCGCTGGCGCGTACTGGAGCCGGTATACGTTTGGGACCCGACCTTCGACAATTTTCCTGCCTCATGGAAACAAATCAATCTGGGGCGTCTGTTTCGCAACACCTTGATCATCGCCATTCTGGGGACGATCGGCACTTTACTTTCATCCATTGTTGTCGCTTATGGATTTTCCCGCTTTCGCATTCCCGGCATTGAGATCATGTTTATCATTCTGATTGCCACGATCATTCTTCCTCGGCAGGTTACCCTTATCCCAACATACATCTTTTTCCGCGCCATTGGGTGGGGAGGCACATGGTGGCCACTCATCATTCCTCACTTCTTCGCCAACGCTTATAACGTGTTCCTGCTCAGGCAATATTTCCGCGCCATCCCGCGCGATCTGGATGAAGCCGCAATGATTGATGGGGCGACCCCTCTGCAAACCCTTCTGTATGTCATCATTCCACAATCTGTGCCTGCTATTACCGCAGTGGGCCTCTTTCACTTCTTCTTTGCATGGAACGACTTCTTTGAACCGCTCATTTACCTGCAAGGACGTGAAGACCTCTACACGATTTCGATCGGCATGACCCAATTTGCTAACATTTTCAACACTCAGCCAGGGCTGGCTACTGCTGCAGCGATGATGACCATAGCACTTCCTGTGCTTATGTTTTTCCTGGCGCAGCGCGCTTTCATGCAGGGAATTGTCATCACAGGGGTGGAGAAATGAAATCCTCTCCTGCCGATGGATTACCGTATCTGTGTGTACACTTTGCAATACTGATGGTGTTGTTTTTCTTTGCGTCTTGCGCGCCTGGGGAACCCATCCATACAGAAGCGCCATCCCCATCCACACCCACCGCGACGCCCTTGCCTACTCTCACACCAGTACGCTCTTCGCCTGTGAGCGGGCTTTACGTTGACGCTGCCCAAATTCAAGGTCCAATCAGTCCGCTTGTCTATGGCACAAATTACGGTCCATTGCTCTTCGTTCCTGTGCAAATGCAACCATATGCCGTAGATGCCCGCCTCACCATCCTGCGCTATCCCGGAGGAAATTGGGGAGATAACAACGATATCGAATTGTGGAATGTAGATCAACTCATCGCTTTCGCCAGACAGCTTAGCGCAGAGGTCAACATTCACGTCCGGCTCAAGAACAGCACCGCGCAAAAAGCCGCCGATCTTGTCCACTATGTGAATATTGAGAAGGGATATGGAGTCCGTTATTGGACCATCGGCAATGAACCCAATCTGTTTGCTGATTACGGCATTGAGCGTTTCAATAGGGACTGGCGTGAATGGGCAACAGCCATGCGCGCTGTTGACCCCACTATCCTGCTCATCGGTCCCGAAATCAATCAATTTTATGCACATCCAACGAACGCTTATGAACAAGGGCTGACTGACTGGGTTATTGAATTTCTACAAGCAAATGGAGACATGGTGGATATTGTCTCATTTCACCGCTATCCATTTCCCAAGAGTGCGCGCTCGGGTCCCCCAACAATTGAGGAACTGCGCGCCAATTCCGCCGAATGGGATCAACTCATCCCAGCCATGCGCGCCATCGTACGCCAATACGCGGGACGCGACTTGCCCATTGCTGTCACCGAGGTCAATTCATCCTGGGTGCCAACCAGCGGCGGCGAAGCCACTCTCGACTCGCATTTCAATGCCATTTGGTGGGGTGACTCGCTTGGACGTATGATTCGTCAGGGTGTCTTTATGGTCAATCAGTTTGCCATCATTGGCGACTGGGGCATCATGGGCAATTACGATGTAAAGCCCATGTACTATGTGTATCGAATGTACCGGCATTTTGGCGAAACACTCGTTTATGCCTCCTCGAGCGATCCCAATGTTTCTGTTTTTGCCGCCCGCCGCGCCGATGGCAAGTTTACCCTTATGCTGGTGAATCTTGCGTCTGAGACCATCCAGCAAACTTTGACTATCGAAAACATCTCCTCCGCATCTGTTTCTGAAACCTGGCTTTTTGACTTAACCCACAATGCGGAACAAGTCCATCCCATTTCTCTGGGTGGCCCTATCACGCTACCACCACAGTCCATGACTTTGCTCGTCATTACACCAAAATAAATCTTTTGTCGAGGCGTTGGTATGTTGCTATGGTTCCCCAAAAAACTTCAGAGCACTGTCCTTAAGTGTTTTTGTGCTCCCTATGCTGAAATCCGCGACAGGCAGAGACGATCAAAGGGTGGAGCGGCTTGGGGACAGCGAATCGGCTGCGGGGAGTCTGATGCGAAATTGAGTGCTGAATAAAGAGAAAGCAATCGTCATGTTCGTCATAATATTTAACCTGAACGATGTTAAAGTAGCATCCTGACACAACGAGGCAGCAAAGATATGGAAAAACAAAACTTTCACCCCGCGTCATTGGCGGAAAGTAATTTTGTGCAGTTTCCCGAAGATTTCGTTTGGGGCGCAGCCACAGCGTCGTATCAGATCGAAGGGGCATGGAACGAGGACGGAAAAGGTGAAAGCATCTGGGATCGGTTCAGTCATACGCCGGGGAAAATCGAGAACGGCGACACCGGCGATATTGCCTGCGACCATTATCACCGCTGGCAGGAAGATGTGAGGCTGATGAAAGCGTTGAATTTGAAAGCCTATCGCTTCTCGATTTCGTGGACGCGCATCCTACCTAAAGGATATGGACAGGTCAATCAACCCGGCCTGGATTTCTACAATCGCCTGGTGGATCACTTGCTCGAGGCAGGCATCGAACCCTTTATTACCTTATATCATTGGGATTTGCCACAGCATCTGCAAGACAATGGGGGGTGGAGCGCCAGGATGATTGTGGATATATTTACTGAGTATGCAGATGTTGTTAGCCGAGCGTTGGGGGACCGGGTGAAAAATTGGATCACGCTTAATGAACCGCAGGTGAGTGCTTTTGTGGGATATGCCGATGGACGACATGCACCAGGACATATAAGTTTGCAGGAGGCGATTGACGCTTCTCATCATCTGCTTCTTTCTCATGGACGGGCAGTGCCAATCCTGCGCGCCAACAGCGCTGGTGCACAAGTGGGAATTACCTTGAATCTATATCCGATGGTTGCCGCTTCGCCTAGCCCGGCAGATCGGCAAGCTGCCTATGTCAGCGATGGATGTGTGAACCGCTGGTTTCTCGATCCACTTGCCTCGCGCGGCTATCCGGCAGATGCTGTGCAGGCTTATGGCTACCATATGAAATGCGTGCAGGAGGGCGACCTGGAACAGATAGCGACACCGATTGATTTTCTTGGCGTCAACTATTACTCGCGCTGGATCGTCCGCTCCAATCAAATTCCTGAAGCGGAAAATGCTCCGCGCACGGTTTTTCGCGAAGAGGAAATTACAGAAATGGATTGGGAGGTGTATCCCGAGGGGTTGTATCAGATGTTGGGACGGCTCTACTTTTCTTATGATTTTCCTGCCTACTATATTACTGAAAACGGCGCGGCATATCACGATGAGGTCGGTCCTGATGGACAGGTGGATGATCCGCGGCGATTGTCTTTTCTCAAACGTCATTTACAACAGGTGCATCGTGCCATCCTCTGCGGCATTCCGGTCAAGGGATATTTTGCTTGGTCGTTGCTCGATAATTTCGAATGGGCGTATGGCTATTCCAAGCGATTCGGGCTGGTTTATGTGGATTACACAACGCAGCAGAGGATTCCAAAATCCAGCGCAAAGTGGTATGCAGAGGTCATTCGCAAAGGTGGGTTCGTTCTTGAGCGCTGAGAAGAGTAAATTGGGCAACTCTCCATTCATTTTTGCGACAATAAGAAAAGGTTCAATCTATTCACTGCCCATGCCATGATCGCCGGATAAATTCCCAAACAGCCTTGGGCAATGGTATCATCACGATATGTCCACAGCCACTGCGCAAGCTCATCCTAACATTGCCTTCATCAAGTACTGGGGGAATCGCGACAGCGCGCTTCGCATCCCTGCAAATGGCTCGATCTCGATGAATCTCGAGGGACTGTTCACGCGCACGACGGTCAGCTTTCAGCCCTCCCTCCCTTTCGATGAATTGATCATTAACGGTCACGAAGTGACCGGCGCGGCGCTGGAGCGCGTCTCAGCCATCCTCGACATCATTCGCAGCATGGCAAATCTCTCCGACCGCGCCGAGGTGATCACAGAAAACAACTTCCCCTCCAGCGCGGGGATTGCCTCTTCCGCTTCGGCTTTCGCGGCGCTGGCATTGGCAGGAAGCAAAGCCGCCGGGCTCGACTTGAGCGAGCGAGACCTTTCGCGCCTCGCGCGGCGTGGCTCCGGTTCCGCTTCGCGATCCATCCCTGGCGGATTTGTCGAGTGGCAGGCGGGGAGTGGCGACGAGGACTCTTTCGCCTTCTCGATTGCTCCGCCCGATCACTGGGAACTTGTGGACTGTATTGCCGTGGTTAGCGCCTCGCGCAAAAAGACCGGCTCAACCGAAGGACATCTCCTCGCACCGACCAGTCCACTTCAAGCAGCGCGCGTGGCAGATGCGCCGCGTCGACTTGAGATATGTCGCAGAGCCATTCTGGAGAGGGATTTTGAATCCTTGGCACACATCGTCGAACTGGACTCAGACATGATGCACGCGGTAATGATGACCTCCACGCCTGCCCTGCATTACTGGAAGCCGGCTTCGCTTGAGATAATGGAAGCCGTCCGCACGTGGAGAGCAGAGGGAATCCATGCCTGCTACACGGTGGATGCGGGTCCAAACGTTCATGTCATTTGCCTCGCACACGACGCGCAAAGGGTGGAACAGCGTCTGCGAGAGATCGAGGGGGTCACGAACGTGTTGATTGCACGAGCAGGAGGTGCGGCAAGGATTGTGGAGAACGGAGAACAGGTTGGGTCAAAGCGGAGGAGATAATGGCTCCTGTGGTACGGAGCGCAAGTCAATCTCGATAGCAGAGAGCAGCAATTGAATGCTGAGTAGAAGCGAAAGGGTGGGAAGCATCACCGTTCCCGTAGGGGCAGGAATGCCCAGGCTGGCATATTGAATCCATTTGGTGATTCCAAAAATCAGCGCAAAAGTCAATAAGGGAAAGCCTGTGATCAGGTAAATACTTGCCATTGAAAAATCATAGATGAAATATTTGAGTACCAGGCGGCGAATAAACGTGGCGAGAAGTTTGCGCGGAAATTCGACCAAGACGCGATGGATCAACAGACTCGAAACCTCATTGCCATACCGGGCGGGCATGGGAATATCTTTGACGACTGCACCGATCAGGTAAAGATGTGCAAGCATCGAGGTCTCAAAATAATACGTGCGGTCAATCTTTTCCAGAGGAAGTTGGGCGAGCACGTTGGAACGGATGGCGATGAATCCATTGGATGGGTCGAAGAGATTCCAGTAACCGGTGGCGGCTTTGGAAAGAAAACTCATCCCCAAATTGCCCATGCGGCGAATGAATGGCATGACTTGCAAGGAGCGAAGGTCGCGGAAGCGGTTTCCCTTAGTGTAATCTGCTTGCCCTTTGATCAAAGGCATTAAGAGCGCGGGCAAATGTGCCATATCCATTTGACCATCGCCGTCCACTTTTACAACGATCTGTGCGCCAAGTTCCAGGGCTTTGCGGTAACCTGTCACCATAGCGCCACCCACGCCACGGTTGGACGAGTGACGCATCAGGATGATGCGCTTGTCCTTTTTAGCGGCGGCCGTCACGAGGTCCGCGGTGGAATCGGGCGAAGCATCATCTACCACGATGATATGCCTGATATATGGCGGCACAGCGCGCAAAACGGATTGAATCTCCTTTTCCACGCGGTAACAGGGAATCACCACCGCAACGTTGTATTTCTCGAAGTCCCAACGGCTCATTCGATTGAGATGATGAAGTGATAATACGGCTGACCCCCCTCCTGCACTTCCACTTCCTGCCCTTGATACCTTGCGCGAATGAGATCAGCAATGCGATTGGCTTCAACGTGTTCCATATCCTGCCCATAGAACAGAGTGATCAACTCACGCTCCTCCGCATTGGCTTGTTCGAGCAGTGCAAGGCAGGCACCTTCTAACGAGGAGGAAGATGCTACCAGTTTTCCATCCAGTAAAGCGATGACCTGTCCTTGCTTGACCGTTACGCCATCAATTTCGACCGAACGTGTAGCGACGGTGATCTCGCCGGATTTTACCGTGCTGAGGGCTTTGGTCATTTTCTCCGAAACAACATCCAGTTCGCCATCCGGGTTGAAGGCGAGCATTGCGGCAAGTCCTTGTGGAACAGTGCGGCTCGGCACAACAACAACTTGTTTGACCGTCACCTCTTTTGCCTGATTCGCCGCCATGATGATGTTTTTGTTGTTGGGGAGAATAATCACTTTATCGGTTGGCAGGTTTTCGAAAGCGCTCAAAATATCCTGCGTGGAAGGATTCATCGTCTGCCCACCTGCCACGACCGCCGCCACACCGAGACTGGCAAAAATACGGCTCAACCCCGCGCCTGGTGAAACGGCCACCACAGCGATCTGTCCTGGCTCCACCGCACTAAATTGAATCTGTGAGGTTGCAGATTTTTGAATGCCATCCATCTGTGCCATTAGGTTTTCCATGGCGACCTTGCTGATCGTACCTATGCTCATAATGTAATCAATCGGCTCGTATCGCTTTTCGAGTGGCACATGAATGTGCATGCGGTACATTCCATCGCCTTCGCCCACTTGAATCGAAGTCCCCATCTTCTCAAGATTACTGTAGAACGATTGCAACTCGAATTTATCGTTCGGGAAGAAATCCACCACCACTTCGTAATCCTGTCCCTCTTCCACCTCCTGCATAGCGTTTTCCAAATTCATTGCTGAGAGTGGCTGTACAGTTAACAATGGCGTATCCAGCGGCTCTCCATAGACATAACGCAACATGCCCTCGAGGATGAAAAACAAACCCTTGCCACCCGAATCCACCACACCCGCCTGTTTGAGGATGGGAAGCAATTCCGGGGTACGTTGGACCGCTTCATCCGCGGCGCGGACAGCCCGTTCGAGAACATCAATCGCATCCTGCGCGGACCCCAGGCTTGCTTCCGTTTCTGCGGCAATTTCCCGTGCGACGGTTAAGATCGTCCCCTCTACCGGACGAACAACACCCTTATAGGCTGTATCGCGCGCTTCGGCAAATGCCTTTACCAGAAGCGGCGCGTCGAGCGTTTCGTGATCCTGCGTGGCGCGTGCAAATCCGCGCCACAACTGTGAAAGGATCACACCCGAATTTCCACGCGCCCCCATCAGCGCACCTTTTGCCACAAGTGCCGCCATGCGTCCAAAATGCCTCTCGCCCGAATCCTTGATCTCGTTGTAGGCTGAATTCATAGTGAGAAGCATATTCGTGCCGGTGTCGCCATCCGGCACGGGAAAGACGTTCAAGGCATTCACCACCTGTTGGTTTGTGCGAAGCCAGGTCATTCCCGCTTCCACCAGGTGTTTCAAGGATTGTCCATCAATCTGGCGTTTACGTAATTTCTCCACGCGTGCAATCTTTACAGACATGGGTATTTTTTATCTCCTAATCAATATTACTGACCCGCAATCCCGCCACATGGACATGGATGCTGTTCACCTTGAGGCCCAGCGCCTTTTCCACATGGAAGCGGACTGTATTGGCTACACTCTCAGCCACGCTGGTGATGCGTGTGCCATATTCGACAATGACGTGAATCTCAATGTCAATATCCTCTCCGTTGTAATGCACCGAAACGCCGCGCGCGGGTTCGCGCGTGATCGTCCGGACAATGCCATCCGCAAGGTTTTTGGGTGCTAACCCCACCACGCCATATGACTCCAGCGTAGCACGATAGGCAATTGTGGCAATAGCATTTGGCGAGACATGGATCCCGCCCAAAGATGTCCTCTCTTCGCTCATAGATTCCTCTCTAGGTTACTGAAGCGTGAAAACTCCTGCTGCCCAGGCGTGCTCTGGTCGTTCTACTCACAATAACATTTCTTGTGTCTATTTTAACATCTTGCTTGCAGTTCAGTCGCGTGGTAAAATGCCCTGCCTTTTGAGGAAGGCGCACGAGAGTTCGGAATTATAGCAAGAAAGGATGTTCCCACGGTATGGCAAAGTGTGCAAATTGCGGAAAGACGACGAGTTTTGGTCACAACCGATCCTTCTCCCAGCGCGCCACCAACCGCACTTTCAAACCCAACCTGCAAAAGACGCTGGTGATGGAGAAAGGGCGCAAGGTGCATAAATTGCTTTGCACCAAGTGCATCAAGGCGCTGGCAAAATCTGCCGCGTAGACTGCGGAGATCGAAAAACAAAAATCACGGTGTGAGACACGCCGTGATTTTTGTTTAACATAACCCCAGTTCGAGATAAAGATTTTCTCACCGCAAAGACACGGAAAGCGCTGAGAAAATCAAAAACATCTTTACAAACTCGTCGTCTCAGCGGTAGATTTTCGGATATGCGCGTTTCTCCCGAACCGACGTTGCCTATGTTTTCCTCCACTCACCGATTGTCATGGTGAACGTGGCACCGAAACATCTCTATCATAGGATAAGAAGATCAATCTGTTGACAAATCCCTCACCATTACCTCTCGCAATGCACGAACTCCTTCTCTCGTACCATGCGGATGCTTGAAGACTGCCGTGGCTGAGACGAAAACCGTGGCGCCCGCTTCCTTCATCTTGGGAAGTGTTTCGACTGTAATGCCTCCATCCACTTCAATCCATGCAGGGGAACCCAAGGCATCCAGTTTTTTGCGCACTTCTGCGACTTTACCAATCGTCTCCGGTATAAAAGCCTGTCCTGAAAATCCCGGATTGACACTCATCACTAAAATCAAATCAGCCTGAGGCAAAACAGGTTCAACAGCGACAATAGGTGTGCCGGGATTCAACGCTACACCTGCTCCACAACCGAGCGATTTGATGTGTTGCAGGGTGCGATGGATATGCGGGCAGGTCTCCACATGGACAGTGATCTGCGTCGCGCCGGCTTTTGCGAACGCTTCAAGATGGGCTTCGGGCTTTTCAATCATCAAATGCACATCGAGCGGGAGAGCGGTGATGCGTCTGCATGCCTCTACGATAAAGGGACCCATGGTGATGTTGGGGACGAAGTGTCCATCCATCACATCCACGTGAATCCAATCTGCGCCGGCCGATTCGCAGGCGAGAATCTCTTCGCCGAGGCGCGTAAAGTCTGCGGAAAGGATGGAGGGAGCGAGGATGTATTTTGGGATTGGCATGAGGGTGTGTTATATCCGATTGGGAATTGCGCAAAATGATTTTTATTCCGCTCGGTTGCACGAATATGTAATCGAGAAGTGCAAGACCTCAATTTCCAGACAACGTCAGCGCGGATTGTACAAAAAGTAAATGTAAATCCAAAAGGGAATCAAACCACCCACAGCGATCAAAGCAAGTAGACCTAAACCCACAGCGACCCAATCAATGTCAACTTCGGGGAGGAAAAGTTCGGGGACAGAGGCAACAGGCTCAGGCTGAGAGCGAGGCGGGTCCACCTGTCGGTAAGTGCTTACTGCTTCGGGGGTCAGGCTAAGAGCAGGCGCGGCAGTCGTTTCGCGCTGTGTCCCAAAGCGGAGTAGAACGCGTCCAAGTTGATCGGCAGTCCGGTAGCGTGCTGAAGGCTCCTTCGAAAGCACTTTCAGGATGATTTGTTCGAGCGCGGGGGGAATATCGGGAACATATTCGCTGGGAGGGATAGGCGGCGCTTCGAGATGCAGACGGGCGAGTTCTTCACTGGTGGGTGCAGTGAAGGGAAGAGCGCCAGTAATGATTTCGTAAAGGACGATACCCAACGAATACACATCTGACGCAGGAGAGGGTGGTTCACCGGCAGCCTGCTCAGGCGAAAAATACTGAGGTGATCCCCAAACTACATCAGCACGTTCATCTGGCATGATGGTGGAGAGGGCACGCGCGATTCCAAAATCGGTAACTTTGAGACGTCCATCCGGCGTGACGATCATGTTATGCGGCTTGACATCGCAATGTACAAGGCCCGCCCGATGGGCATAGCCGATCCCCGCACAGGCTTGCACAATGAGGGGAATGGCTTCCTCCACAGAATACCGTCCGCGCTGGCGCAGGAGGGTTTTTAAGTCCTTGCCGGGGATGTATTCCATCACAATAAATAATTGCCCCTGGTCATATCCGAAATCATGAACGGTGACGATGTTCGGATGTGAAAGGTTTGCGGCAGCGCGCGCCTCCTGTCGGAAGCGCTCCTGAAAGGCTTTATCATCCGAGTAGTTTTCGTGCAGGACCTTGATCGCCACCGTTCGCTCGAGCATCAGATCGCGGGCGCGAAATACATCTGCCATACCGCCTGAACCGATGCGTTCGAGCAATTGATAACGATTGTTGAGCAGGGTTCCTTCTTCCATAATTTGAAAAGATTATATCATCTGCCCATCGCAAAGAAACTCTTTCGTTTTATTGTCCACTGAAAAGTTGCTTGACTGATGTTTCCCCTCTCTTTGTGAGAGAGTTAGAGCGGAAAAAAAACCGCTTTATCGTAGAGCGAACAGAGAACACGGAGATCCTCAAAATTCTTTCTCTGTAGACTTTGAGTGGTGAAAAGATGGGCAACCTGCCACATCCTAAAGAGCCAGGTTCTGACACTAATCAACAAGTGATATTTTGCTGGTTTGTCGAACCGTCCACGACTTCACGAATAGCGCCGCGCAATTCGAGCATTCGCGGTTCATGGATGGTGGGTGGGACCAGACAACCAACTTTGCGGTGACCAGATTCAGATTTGGAATTGTCGGGCGTAGGGACGTAACGTCAGTAAAAAATGACAACGTGTATAATGTCTGTCATGAGAAGCGCTACAGTCATCTACAATCCCGCCGCGGGACGGTTTCCCGTTAAACCGTTCATCAAGTCCGTCCTGCGCGAGTTGGAATCGGCCGGGTGGCGGGTGGAAGCGGCAGAGACTCAGAGCGGCGCGCACACCGTTGAATTGGCGAAGCAGGCGGCGGCTGAGAAAAAAGATGCGGTCTTTGCCGTCGGCGGAGATGGAACGATCGGCAACGTCGTCAATGGATTGGCAGGCACGCAAACCGCCATTGGAGTCCTGCCCGCAGGAACTGCCAATGTTTGGGGCATCGAGCTCGGTCTGCGCCCCTTCGCATGGACTCATCCCTGGGCATTGCGAAAGAACGCCGCGCTCCTGGCCAATGCTCCCTGCTACACAGTGGATGTCGGCGCGTGCAATCAATTTTCTTTTATGATGTGGGCAGGCATTGGTCTCGATGCGCTGACCATTCACACCCTGGAACCGCGCGTGCGGCTCGAAAAATTCTTCACCATGCCAGAATACACAGCGCGCACCATCTGGAACGCAGCACAATGGAGCGGCATTCGATTGAGGCTGTGGGCAGGGGATCAGGAAGTGGAAGGTCATTTCCTGCTCGCCGTCGCCACCAACATCCGTCACTACATGGGAGGGTTATCTGTGCTGTCGCCCGACGCTTACCTCGATGATGGATTGCTTGATATGTGGCTGTTTAGTGGTAGTCATCTCGGCGATGCCTTACGACATGCTTACGACCTGTGGCGCGGCAGACATGTCAACTCGGGTGCCGTGCGGCGTATCCGCTTCAACAATCTGCGCATCGAAGCCGAATCCCCATGCTGGATTCAAACTGACGGTGAACCGCGCGGCACTGCACAGACCATCGAAATCAAAGTCCAAGCCCGCGCCTTGAAAATGCTCGTGCCCCCGCGCGGTCTAGAATTATTGAAACACGCAAGCTGACACCGAAGAAAATGAACGTTCGCCAGCTCTTCAACAAATGGGTCATACTGGGCGCCTTGATGCTCGCGGGATGCTTGACCCTCATCACCTTCATTGCCCTTGGATGGAACACCCCGCCTCTTTCCTCGGAAGTAGGGTTTGCTCCCTCCAATTTGACAGTGATCCCCGCTCCGACCGTCACCCCCAACGCTTCACCCACACCGACCCTTGACCCCTTCGCTCCCACGCCTATCCCCACCGGTATTGCAGTGGGAAGTTATGTACAAATCACCGGCACGAACGGCGAAGGCTTGCGCATCCGCTCCGAACCCGGCTTGAATGGAACCCCGCAATTCCTCGGGTTTGATTCAGAGGTCTTTCTTGTGCAGGATGGTCCGCGCGAGGCGGATGGATACGTGTGGTGGTACATCGTTGCACCGTATGACGATGCGCGCGCGGGCTGGGCGGCGGCGGATTTTCTGAGTTACATTCCAGCGCCATAAATTCTTCCACGAGAAGAAAGAGGAAAGCATAGGAGAGGAAGATTGAGATCAACATGAATGAGCGACCTTCCGGCATCACAGCCAACAAAACAAAGAGAGAACTGACCATCACATGGAATGATGGTCACACAAGCGTCTATCCGTTCGAGTTGCTGCGCGCGGCGTGTCCGTGCGCTTCCTGCCGGGGCGGGCACGAACATATGAAACCTGAACCGGACGCGGATGTGTTTGACAAAAAACTAGGCGACAGTCCTGCCACGCGCCTTGTCAATATCGTCGCGGTGGGATCATATGCAATCACCATTGTGTGGGAGGACGGTCATGATTACGGCATTTTCAACTGGCACTACCTGCGCGCCTTGTGTCCCTGCGAGGAGGATCGAGCGAAGTACGGAAGAAGTGCAGGGCAATGAACATTCAAGACAGTTCTTGCGTCTTCGGCCCAGCGATCACAAACAAACGCCCCCAACTTGAATTTCCATTTGCCTCGATGCACATCTGAAATGTGACATGCCGTTCGCCAAAATACACGCGTTTGAACATCCGCTCCGCGTTCAGCACTTCCGCAGGGTTATCCAGATTGCGAAATGAACTGATGGGTTAGCAGGCTGCAACGCCTGATAGCGCAAAAGAGCCGCTTATCCTCGCATTTCAGTAAAACAGACTTGCATAACTACAGCGACAAAATTCCCCAAAGCCAATCGAGCGACAGACGTATAACAGCCCATCCTCGCCGCGTCACTTTTTCGATGGCGATACGTTTTATATTTTGCAACATCTACATTTTCTATGAAACCTTCCTCTGCCAATTACATTCCCCTATGGATGAAAGTGCTGTACGGCTCGGGTGATTGGGGCATCTCCAGTATCAGCATGATGCGCTCGATCTTCCTGGCCATCTACCTTACTGATGTGGTAAGGCTTGAGCCGCGCCTCGCCTCATTCGGCGCGCTGATTGGCATCATCTGGGACGCGGTCAATGATCCGCTCATCGGCCTCATCAGCGACCGCTTGCACACGCGCTGGGGCAGACGGCGCCCCTTCCTTATCTGGTTTGCCATTCCGTTTGGATTAAGCTTCGTCATCCTGTGGTCTGCACCGAAATGGGACAATCAAATCGCGTTACTGATCTACGTAACCCTTTCTTTTATGATCTCAGATACGTTGACTACCCTGGTCTCTGTGCCGCTTCTTTCCCTGACCCCGGAACTGACTCCCGACTATGACGAGCGCACCACCCTGACAAGTTTTCGCTCGTTCTTTCAGTTGATTGGTGCCTTGTCCATCGTCGTTGCAGCACCCTCCATCGTGGATGCAGTACTTGCCTCTGGCGGCACACAACAGCAAGGCTTCATGCTCGTTGGCGCAATCTTTGGCTCCCTGGGCGCCATTCCACTCTTGCTCATTGGTATCTTCGTGCGCGAACGCGCCATCCCCGAACAGACCCAATCTCTATCGTTCCGCGAAACGCTACAGCAAGCGTGGAAGAACATCCCATTCCGCTATGCCGTTGGAATTCACATGCTCAATTGGTCCGCTGTGGATATGGTCGCTGTGACGTTCCCGTATTTTCTTCTTTACTGGGTCGCGCAAGGAGATTTACTTGCGAAGATCAATATCTTTGGCATTGAACTCGCCTACGAATCAGCCTTCTTCGGCATCCTGATGTCGGTTTGCATTCTATGTGTGCCGTTCTGGTTGTGGCTCTCCAAAATACGGAACAAGCGCGAGGCGTATATACTGGGCATGGCATTCTGGATCACGGTGGAATTGATGGCTTACACCATCCAGCCCGGGCAGACGGATTTTCTACTCCTCATCGCTGCGCTGGCCGGCATCGGTGTCTCCGCCGCGTATGTGCTGCCCGATGCGATGTTTGCTGACGTGATCGAATGGGACGAACTGCGCACTCGTCGCAGACAGGAAGGCATCTTCTACGGTATCCGCACCCTCATCCGCAAATTGACCGGCGCGCTGGTCATCTTTATCACGCTGCAATTACTTGGCTGGTCGGGTTATCTTGCCCCGCCCGCTGGCGCGCTTCAATTCGATCAGAGTCCTTCGGCACTTCAAATGATCCGTTTGCTGGTTTCCCCTTTGGGAGCGATGATATTGTGTGGCACCATCATTCTTGCTTGGCTGTTCCCTCTCTCACGTGAAAAGCACGGGCGGATACAGAAGTTATTGGCGAAAAGAAGAGAACGTGCAGATGTAATCAAAGCAAACGAGATTTAAGATCCGACAGCCAACCGTGCAGAACGGCCTTCAAGCCATGAAGAAAAATTTCCCCCACCGATTGCAAGGACAGACATTGCCGCGCGCTCGCGCAAAGCATAAGTCATCAGAGAAGCACTTCGCCTACTTCAACATCGGCATCTTGATGCCATGACGCTTCGCCGCGGCGATGGCGATCTCGTAGCCTGCGTCGGCGTGTCGGACGACGCCCAAGCCTGGGTCAGTGGTCAAGACGCGCTCCAACCTCCGAGCCGCTTCGGGCGTCCCGTCTGCCACGATGACCTGTCCCGCGTGCTGGCTGTATCCCATCCCCACCCCGCCGCCGTGATGGAACGACACCCACGTAGCGCCGCCGACGGCGTTGATGAGCGCGTTGAGGATCGCCCAGTCGGAGATGGCGTCCGAACCGTCTTTCATCGCTTCGGTCTCGCGGTTGGGTGAAGCGACCGACCCCGAATCCAGATGGTCGCGCCCGATGACGATCGGCGCCTTGACCTTTCCGCTGGCGACCAGTTCGTTGAACTTGAGTCCCGCCCTCACGCGCTCGCCGTATCCCAGCCAGCAGATGCGGGCGGGCAATCCCTGAAACGGCACTTTCTCGCGCGCCATCGTCAGCCAGCGGCGGAGATGTTCGTCTTCGGGGAACAATTCCATGATTGCCTGGTCGGTGGTGTAAATATCCTCTTTATCGCCCGAAAGCGCCACCCAGCGAAAGGGTCCTTTGCCCTCGCAAAACAGCGGACGAATGTAGGCAGGCACGAAGCCGGGGAACTCGAAGGCATCCGTCACGCCGTTGTTGTATGCCTGCTGGCGAATGTTGTTGCCATAGTCGAACACCTCCGCCCCGGCGCGCTGGAACTTCAACATGGCGCGCACATGTTGAGCCATCGAGTCCATTGCCATCTTCTTGTACTTCTCAGGGTCGGTCCTACGCAACTCGTTCGCCGCCGTGACCGACAACCCCGAGGGCACATACATCAACGCCTCATGCGCCGAGGTCTGGTCGGTCACCACATCGGGGACGACACCGCGTTCTGCCAGTTCGTGGTACACATCTGCCGCGTTGCCAATCAAACCGATGGACTTGGGAACCTGTTTGTCCTTGAATTCTTCGACCAGCGTCATCGCCTCTTCGAGGTTATCCACCACCATATCCACATAACCGATGGCGCGGCGGCGTTCGGCGCGTTCGGGGTCCACCTCTACGATGAGACCCACGCCTTCGTTCATGGTAATCGCGAGCGGCTGTGCACCGCCCATTCCACCCAGGCCTGCCGTCAAAATAAATTTTCCCTTCAACGATCTCCACCCTTTGAGTTTGGCTAAGGCTCCAAATGTCTCGTATGTGCCTTGCAAGATTCCCTGGGTGCCAATGTAAATCCACGAGCCGGCGGTCATCTGCCCGTACATGATGAGTCCCTTTCTGTCTAACTCATCGAAGTGCTCCCATGTTGCCCAGTGGGGGACAAGATTTGAATTGGCAATCAAAACTCTGGGTGCGTCCTTGTGTGTTTTGAAAATCGCCACCGGCTTGCCGGACTGTACGAGAAGCGTTTCATCTTCTTCGAGATTTCTGAGCGATTCGAGAATAGCATCGAAACATTCCCAATTGCGTGCGGCTTTTCCTCGCCCTCCGTAAACGATGAGGTCTTCCGGTTTTTCGGCGACCTCCGGATCGAGATTGTTTTGAATCATGCGATAAGCAGCTTCTATAAGCCAGTTCTTGCAGGTGAGCGTGGTGCCCCTCGGCGCGCGAACAGTTCTAGGTCCAGACATGATGCGTCTCCTTGTCAGATGAAAAAATCCCTCTTGACAATTATACGACGGGAGGAATTTGAGAAATGCTTCAACCAGCCAGGAAATATTTGAATCGTTCTGCCGATGGAAAGTGTGATCTCAAAATGTCTGCGCTATGCTCTGTTGCAAACATGGACAAAGGATTGGCGTTGGTATTGCTTTTCACCCTCACCCCTAACCCCTCTCCCGTGGTTGGGGTGAGGGAAAGCGGGGATGAGTACCCCGGTCTATTATCTTCGCAACAGAGTATCTTCGCTAAATTGTTTTGCTGTTGTCACCTGAACGAGATCAGTTTGTCGCTCAATAGAAAGACAAGTGCTCTTGCATGAAGCGCATGGCATCCGCCCTACGCTGATGCGCTGTTCAATCGCGATAATAATAAAAAACTTCCGGCATTACAACCGGAAGCATCTTATTGACATGTAGCGGATCAAGCAGTTTTCGCCAGCAGATCGGCAAAATTGGTACTCTTCAAGCGTCGTACCAATTCCTCCTGTGCGTCGCACCACACGGACTTAATCGGGCAATTCTTCTCAAAGATACAGACTCCCTCTTCTCCAACGCACTCATTGAGTTGGATAGGACCGTCAATGGCTTCGACCACGTCGAGCAAGGTAATGTCTTTTGGGTCCCGCGCCAACATCACTCCGCCGCGTGCGCCGCGTGAGGTGTGTAGAAGTCCTGCCACCGAAAGTTGCGAAATGATCTTCGCCAGAAAGGAGGGTGGAATCTTTTGATCCTTTGCGATGACGCTGGTGGCTGAACGTTCTGTGTTTCCCATGCGCGCCAGATAAAGCACAGCGCGTACAGCATAATCAGCCTGTCGAGTGATTTGCATGACAACCTTCTTTCTTGATAACTGCCTACCCACCCTCACCCCCCACCCCCTCTCCTGCAGAGAAGGGAGCAAGGTGCAAAAAATTCTTCGTTTTCCACAAAATCTTATTTTGGCTACCGATCCCCGCTCCCTTTGGGAGAGGATTAGGGTGAGGGCAGGTAATTACCTTATCTTGAAAAAACAGATAATCTCTGTCTCTTAACGCGATTTTATGTTCCCCACACGTCAAAGGGAAGTGATGGAGGTCATCGAGAAAGGATGACCTTCTACTCCAAAATAATGCCCTCTCCCACTGCGGCAGGAAAAACACCGGTTAGGGAGAGGGCATTGAAACGAGAGATTAATCCGTAAGCGAAAGACTGCCCGCTGCCATCTTGACAACCACCGTCAGCGTTGGACCTTCACCTTTTTGCGAATACACATTGCCGCTTTGAGTCCAACCCGAACCGTGATTGATGTCCACAGCCGCGCTTTCCACCGTCACGCGCACATTCATATCCCTGGGAAGGACGAGATTTACATCGCCCAAACCCGCCTCAATCGTCACGGTCGCGTCACGTTGCAGTTCACCGCTGAAATCGAGCGTGTAATCGCCCGCACCGCCCGAAAACATCAGGGTGGAAAAGTTCGCGTTGGCGAGTCCGCTCAAGGTCACGTTTGAGGCGCCCGTCTCATAGCGCAGAACAGACATTTCAATTCGATTCGGCTCCGAAAACGAAACCTCCACCTTCGCCGCGCCATCCCGTACCGTCAGGCTTCGCAACGAAAGACCACCCAGTTCCATCTCAGCCTCGTAGGCGCCGGCCTGAATGATCAAATCCATTGGGGCGCTTCCCAATTTCAAATCCCATTCGTTCTTGATGTCGTCCAGCACAATGATGTTATCGAGGTTTCCCTGTTTGATCTCGATACGCTCCCCCTCTTGAATGATGTTGGGTTTCAAATCTGTGTAGTTGTAGCGGGCGACGCCCTCGACCAGATTCTTTGCGCCGGGGGATAACTTCAACGTGCCCGCGCCGAACAAGAGGGTCAAGCGCGTCTCTTCGGACCCTGGGACTGCCACCGTTATCGCTTCGGTAACCTCCGCCCCGGGCGTTGCGCGCTGAGGTAGGTTCACATCGAAGCCGCAGGCCATGCCTGCCAATGCCAGCACAAGAATTGCTGAAATGACTTTTACATTCATAGGGAATCTCCTTCTGCGAAGTATACGTAAGGAGAAAGACAGGGGTCGCGTGGAGGGACGGTTTTACACCTGGAGAACATCCAGCTGTTTGGAGCATAAACAGATCCATTGCCGGCTGAAATCCGGGTCAAAGATTCAAAGTGACCAAAACGTTTTTGAGTTGTTCTGTTGCAAAGATAGTAGACCTCGGTACTCATCCTCACCTTCCCTCACCCCTGCCCATCTCCCGCTGGTATAAGGGCAAAAAGCAATGCCGGTGACAATCCTTTGTCCACGTTTGCAACAAAGCACTTTTGAGTTTCTCTTCGCGCTCTTTGAGACTTCGCGGTAAAAAATAGTTCCTCGGCAACTTGTGATTGAAACCTTTTATCCACCTGATCATAGATTTTACGCTTCAATCTGTGACATTCCTTGAGAAGGAATGATGTATCTGCGTAAAAGTTGTAGCATAATTCCTGGGAGTTTTGCTACAGGGCCACACCGCCGAAACTCTTGAGTGTACACGGAATGATATACATCTTTACACAGGCAGGGCTATGCTACCTTTCGCCCTCGCGGCAATTCCCTTGTATCAGCCAGCGCCGCATCCAGGGCCTGCTGCAGTGACCGCGCTTCGATGATCTCGATGTCCTTGATCCAGCCTTCGCCTTTGCGAATGGCTTTGGGAACAATAGCCGTCTTGAATCCCAGTTTGGCGGCTTCTTTCAAGCGCGCTGGCATTTGGCCGGGCATGCGCAGTTCCCCTGCTAGCCCAATCTCACCGATCAACACTGCATCTGCTTTGACCGGAATATCCCTCCATGAGGAGGCAATTGCCGCGGCGATGGCAAGGTCTGCGGCAGGCTCTTCGATTTGAATACCGCCTACCACATTGACAAAAATATCCTGTTCTGCCAGTTTCAAACCTACCCGGCGCGTCAGCACAGCCGCAATGAGCAACAGACGATTGAAGTCCACGCCGTTGGCGGTGCGGCGAGCGTTGCCGAACTGCGTGGGCGAGGTCAATCCCTGAATTTCGACGAGGATGGGACGCGTCCCTTCCATCGTCACTGCGATGGCAGACCCGGCCACGTTGACCATCCGCTCCGCCAGAAACGCCTCGGAGGGATTTGCCACCTCGACCAGCCCGTTCTCGTGCATTTCAAAGACGCCCACCTCAGAGGTCGCACCGAAGCGGTTCTTGACCGAACGCAATAAACGATACGCCTGGAAGCGGTCGCCTTCGAGGTAAAGGACGGTATCCACGATGTGTTCCAGCACGCGCGGACCGGCAATGGCACCTTCCTTGGTCACATGCCCGATGACGAAGACCGAGATGCCGCTGGTCTTCGCCAGTTCGCGCAACTGCGAGGAACACTCGCGCACCTGACTGACCGACCCGGCTGAGGAATCCAGGTCGGAGAGATACACGGTCTGGATCGAGTCAACGATCAACAGTTCGGGTTTGACTTCGTTGATGTGGTTGAGGATGACTTCGAGATTCGTTTCGGTGACGAGCAGGAGGTTTTTGGGCAGGTCGCGTTTGCCGCTCAGGCGCAGCGCCCGCATCTTGATTTGACGCTCCGATTCCTCCCCCGAAACGTACAAGACGCGCTTCTGATGCGCCATCTCCATCGCCATTTGCAGCATCAGCGTGGACTTGCCGATGCCCGGATCGCCGCCCACCAGCACGATGGAGCCGGGCACAATCCCGCCGCCCAGCACCCGCGCGAACTCGCCGATGGGCAGGTGGATGCGGTCCTCGGCGTCAGCGGAGACTTCGCCGATGGGACGAGGGGCAGACCTCCCCGTCAGCCCGCGAACCGCCTTTGCCTTCTGCGCCGATTCATCGTGGATGACCTCCTCCACCATGCTGTCGAACGATCCGCATTGAGGGCATTTCCCCATGTAGGAGGCGGCAACCCGCCCGCATTGTTGACAGACGTAACGTGTTTGAGTTTTGGGCATGTCAATTTACCCCTCTCTCAAAGAGAGAAAATCGTCGAACTGTCTATTTGATAATTCCTCTGTCATCCAGGAATTCAACCGGCTCTTTATCCTTGCCGTGTTCCCACATGAGGGAATAAAACCAAATACCGCTTTCACCGATCCAGAAATCGGCAGGAGTGAAGGTCATGTTCGAGTCGACCGGCTTCTTGTCGCTTTCGGGTGTGTACTCTGCCTGCCAGCCAAAAATCTCCCCCCGCCAATGTTTGCCCAATTTGTGAAGATGCTCTGCGAAGGCTTTGACCTCTTTCAAATCAGGCACTGCCAGCGGAAGGATAGGTTCGTAGCCTGCATGGGCAGGAATCTTTGCTTTAACTGTTAACATACTTTCTTTTCTCCTCATTCCAAGCATTCAAGAGAAACTCCAGATGATTTTCGATAATTCGTTCAATGTCGCGCAGGTCGCTTTTTCGAAATCCGCCTTCACGCGCCACTCTCACAGGGTCAAGCCAGAACTTGGCTTCGTTCCCCTCTTTGGTGACATGAACATGAGGCGGTTCATTCGCCACATCTGCCTGGTAGAAGAAAAACTTGTAGCCAGCCACGCGAAGGACAACAGGCATGAAAACTCCACGAACGATAACAGATAAAGGTATTATAGCACCTTCATTCACTCCATCGCCGCATAGACCTGATTCAACAACTCCAAAAACTCCCCTGCGGGGCGCTCCTTCAAAATCTCCTTGCGCGCGTCGCGATCAAGGGTTTTCATCAGCAGGTATTGCACGGCATACTTGCGAAAGAGTCTTTGACCATCCGCTTCGCCGTAGAACTGAATGCATTTCTGCAAATGTTCGCGTACGATCTGCTGCACCCACTCGGTCGGCACCTGCTCGCGGTCCAAATCTGCAAAGATCCAGGGGTTGGCAATGGCACCGCGCCCGATCATCACCGCGTCGCAGTTCGTGTGCCTCTTCATGCGTTGAATGTCAGCGACGGTTCTCACATCGCCCGAACCGATGACCGGTATCTTCACCAGCGACTTGACCTCGGCAATCGCGTCCCAGTCCGCGTTCCCGCTGTAACGCTGTTCCTTCGTCCGCCCATGGAGGGCAATCAGCGAGCCGCCCTCTTCCTCCACGATGCGGGCAATCAACTTATAGTTCTTGTTGCGTTCCCAGCCCAGGCGCATCTTCCCCGTCACCGGTACGCGCAGCGCACGCACCAATTTGCGGAACGTCCGCGCCACCTTGACCGGCGTCAGCATCATGCCCACACCCGCTCCGCGATCTGCGATGGTTTTGGCGGGACAACCCATGTTGATGTCAATGATGTCCGGGTTCAACTCCTGCACCTTGAGCGCGGCTTTGAGAATGAGGTCCGGGTCATCGCCGTAGAGTTGAAACACGATGGGGCGCTCCGCCTCTTCGAAATACAACCGTTTGGCGGGTTCCTTCGAACGGCTCAAAATCTTCTCCACCTTCACGAACTCGGTATAACTCATGGCAGAACCAAGAGCACGGCAAATGGATCGGAAGGGCCAGTCCGAGTAGCCGTCCATGGGTGCAAGCAGACGATCTCCGAACACGGGTATATCTCGAATGTAAAAGTTTGGGCCCAAGGTCTCGTTCATAACGGGCATGAAGTATAACAAACAAAATTTGCTCCTGGAAAAGCAGTATAATCTGCCATCAGAGACGTGGACATCCACACTGTTTATCTCTCTCTGGGTTCAAACCTGGGCAATCGTCTTGCCAATTTGAAGCAGGCTATTGCCTCTTTGCCTCCTCAAATGGAAGTGAAGGCGAAATCGCGTATCTACGAAACACCGCCTTGGGGATACACGGACCAGCCCATGTTTCTCAATCAAGTGATCAAGGCAGAAACATATCTTGACCCGCAAGCGTTGCTTAAGCATCTCAAACGATTAGAGATCGCTCTTGGACGTAAAGCCACTTTCCAATACGGCCCGCGTTTAATTGATATTGACATTCTCTTCTATGACGATTTGATCCTGAACACAGCCTCGCTGGTCATCCCTCATCCGCAATTGCACAAACGTGGCTTTGTACTTCTTCCACTGATGGATATTGCCCCCGATTTGCTGCATCCGACGCTGAAGAAAAGCATTCGGGAATTGATTGCGTTTTGCGATACAAGTGGCATTACGCCGGTCGGCTGACTGGTGCGCTAAAAAGAACCTGTTGATTCGATCAACTTGTTCTGCTGCAAAGATAATAGACCCGCGTACTCATCCCTGCTTTCCCTCACCCCTAACCCCTCTCCCGCTGGGAGAGGGGCAGGGATGAGGATGAAAAGCAATGCCAACAACAATCCCTTGTCTATGTTTGCAACAGAGCACGATTAACTTCTTTGTCAGGGAGACTCAAAATCAAGGAGATCGCATGGAAACTCAGGCTCTTCCCACTCTTCGTCCGCTGCGCCTCGGCGAACTGCTCGATCAGGCATTACGCTTATACCGTCGCAATTTCATCACCTTTATTGGAATCATTGCCCTGGTGCATGTGCCTTTGACTCTTTTGCAGGCGGCCATCTCTGCGCTCACATCCAGCACTCTCCTGCAAAGCGATTCACTCGATGAAATCTTTTCAAATACTGGCCTTTGGGCAGGCATTGGCTCCGGACTCATCCTTTTCATCGTCCAATTCATTCTGGTGCAGGGAATTGCCACCGGCGCCTTGACGCGCGCTGTGGCAGATATTTATCTTGGACGGCAGAGCGGCATCCTGAACGCGTATAAAAGCATAGGGCGCGCATGGCTCTCGCTATTGGGCGCCTTACTTTTCATCTTACTTTTGTATCTCCTTATGGTAATTTGGTGGCTGATCGTCCCCTGCCTTGGATGGTTTACTGGCCTGGGCATGATGGTATTTCTGTTGGCAGCAATCCATCCGCTTGTGCCACCCATCGTTGTATTAGAGAAGCAAAGTGCAATCGCTTCGGTACGTCGCGCGTGGAGTTTAGCGCGCTATCGTTTCTGGCCCCTGCTTGGCTACGCTTTCGTCCTCTATTTGTTCAGCCTGATTATCGTTATCGGACCTAGCATGGTGGCAAACGCCGCGTTGGGAATTACGATCCCCTTTGTCAACTCGGCTATGGATGTGGCGGTCACTACTCTCATCCAATCGTTGGTGCAGCTGATCACCTCGCTCATCTATTATCCGGTGCAAATGACCGCCTTCACGCTGATCTACTTCGATCTGCGCGTGCGCACGGAAGGTTTCGATCTTGCCTTGCAGACTCTGGATGCCCCCACAGCCGATTTGGCTCAAATCGTCACCCCTCCACCGCCAGCGAATGAACGATTGATTACAGGGCAAGACTTGGGCAATTTTGCCATCCTCACCTTTGTATCAATTGGCATTTTCATTTTGTATTACATCGTAATCCTTGCAGGGGCAGTCTTCATCATGATGCTTTTCAGTTAACACCGATGCGCTCCGCTTTCTTGATCATCTGCCTACTTGCCCTTGCCTTGATCATCCTTTCACCAGCACTGCCTGCGCGCGCGGCGCAAGATCAGCCCCCCATCACGTTCGAAGCGTATTGGGCACTGGTTGAGAAGACACAACAAGCTCTCCTCACGATGGCAACGTTGCCCGAGGGCGAGATTCGGCGCGGTTTGGAAAATCTGGCAGCGGAATGGGAAAAAGTCACAGCGGTGCAATTTCCCAACGAGGGCGTGATTCAACAAATAGATACCACGCCTCTCGTCGCGGACCTAAGGGCGACTCCGCCAAACCTCGAGCGTTTACTCAGCCGTATCGAAGCACTGTTGGCGGCACATGAACAATATCCGCAAAATCTCTTTACGGTTCAGGATGTGGTCCCGCTAAAACAAATTCTGACGCGCCCCGAATTTCAATGGGAAGAAGCGCAGGTCATCGAGATGCCTGACTGGCTGGCAAATTTCCTCGACTGGTTGGACCGCCTCAGCAGGCGTATTGCGAATGCTATCTTTCGCTACGGAAGACTTCCTCTCACCATCGCGGCAATTTTGCTCTTTCTCCTCGCGCTGTATTTTGTTTCCAGGAATCTTTCGCGCAGTCTTGTGCGCGAGGCAGAGCTGACTGCGCAGGGAGGCAAGGGCATGTTGACTTCAACAGAGGCCTTGCAGCACGCACATACCCTTTCGAATGCGGGAGACTATCGCAATGCCATTCGATACTTGTACTTATCGGCATTGCTCACCCTCGATGAACGCGGCTTGCTGCGATACGATCGTTCGCGCACAAACCGCGAGGTGCTGCACAGTGTTGCCTCCAAGCCCCAATTGGAGAGACCGCTACGAAGCGTCATAGAGGTGTTCGACCGCGCCTGGTATGGCTTCGAGCCGGTGGACAAGGAAACCTTTCAAGCGTACGTGGCGCATGTGGAGGAATTGCGGAGAAGCAAGGAATGAGGTCACTCTCGCACGAAGTCAAACTGGGCATTGGGATTGTTCTCCTGCTGGTAATCACAACCGTTTTTGCCGCGACGCAGCAGCGCGCACAAGCGCAGTATCCACGTTTATCCAGTCTCTCCGCCGCGCCGAATGGCGCACTAGCGTTAAAGATGTGGCTGCGGGAATTACGGTATGAAGTGCGAGAAGATGTGCTGGTGGATTTTGTTCCGCCCGAAGATGTCGTCATTCTCTTGATGCTGGAGCCATTGTTTCCAACGGAAAGAGAAATGCGCGCCGCGGAAAGGTGGGTGGAGCAAGGCGGCACTTTGATTCTGATCGGTGAAAATTACGGGACGCTTTCAGCCGCCGAATATTTTGACTTTTACCCCGTCTTTTTGGATATGGAGGAGGATACGTCAAAAGTTGCCGCGCCGCTTCTACTTTCGCCCGCACAGGTCAATTTGACCCATGCCAGACCTCAAGTTGCTCTCGAAAGCGAACGCAACGATTATGTCACCCTGGCGACATCTCAGGGCAAGGCAGTATTGGTTGCCTTCGAAATAGGCAAAGGACGCGTCATCCTGGGAACCCTCTCCGATTCATTTACGAATGCCGGGCTAAAGCTGACAGGCAACCCTGAATTGGTCTTGAACATCCTTGCGCTCGCGCGGACACAGGGCGCGGTTTGGTTCGATGAGTGGCATCATGGCGTGCAAGGCGGGGGACAGGTGATAGGACCTGCCGCATTTCTACAGCGTAATGCAGTGGGGCGCGCATTGTTGTTTGTCGTCTTTGTGGTTTTCATCGCCCTCTTTCTGCAGGGGCGCTCCTTTGGGAGGCCGCTTCCCTTGCCACAGGAAATCAAACGACGCGGTTCACTGGAACACGTTACGGGCATCGCCAATCTGAGCCGCCGTGCTGGTCATCGCTCAGCAGTGATGCAGTATTATCACGATCAAATCAAACGCAGACTGGGTCATCGCTACCGCCTCGATCCGTCTATGGATGACGAACAGTATGTGAACACTCTGGCAACCTACAACTCCTCGCTCGACGAGAAAGCATTACTCGCTTTGCTGAAGCGTCTGAAAAAACAGGATATAAGCGAAGCAGAGATGGTCCATCTGGCGGCGGAGGCGGCGAGATGGATTGACACATAACCCCTTGCGACTCAAATGAGGAGAACTCATGAATCCAACAGAATTGAAGAATATTTTTGAGAATTTACGCGCTGAAGCCAACAAGGTCCTCGTAGGACTGCAAGAGCCGTTTGAGTTACTCGTGATCGCGCTCTTCACCGGCGGACATGTTTTACTGGAAGGCGTGCCAGGCACAGCAAAGACATTAATGGCAAAGACTCTTGCGTATATGGTGCAGGCAAAGTTTACGCGCATCCAGTTTACGCCAGACCTGATGCCCTCCGATATCCTTGGCACCAGCGTGTTCGACGTTTCCACCTCGCGCTTTCATTTGAAAAAGGGTCCCATCTTCACCCAACTGCTCCTTGCCGATGAAATCAACCGTGCGCCTGCCAAGACACAATCTGCACTGCTGGAGGCGATGGAGGAAAAACAGGTCAATCTCGAAGGTGAGCGGTATCCTCTGGAGGCACCGTTCATGGTAGTCGCCACACAGAACCCCATCGAATACGAGGGGACGTATCCATTGCCCGAGGCGCAGTTGGACCGCTTCATGTTCAAGGTACTTGTGCAATATTCTCCCCTGGACGATGAAGTGGAGGTGCTGCGGCGTTATCATCACGGCTTTGACGCACATGACCTGGTGTCTGCTGGTTTGAAGTCTGTGCTAACTGCGCAGCAGGTTGTTGAAATACGCGAGGCGATTAAGCGTGTTGTGGTTGAAGATGGCATCCTGAATTATGTAGCCAAGATCGGTGTCGCAAGTCGGCAATCGCCGGATATCGTTCTAGGAGCCAGTACACGCGCCTCTACTCACGTTTTACTCGCCGCAAAGACCTTTGCCGCGTTGCAGGGCCGCGGCTATGTCATACCGGATGATGTCAAATTTGTCGTTCCACCAGTGTATCGGCATCGCATCCTGCTGAAACCCGAAGCGGAGATCGAGGGACTGGACCCCGATGCAGTCATTCAACGCGTTCTGGGTAGTGTTGAGGTGCCGAGGTAAGAGGGAAGAACAAACAGGAACATTCATTCCTCATCGTTCCTCCGGCTGAATTTATGTTACCTACTCCTCGTGCTTTACTGTTCATTCTTATAACCGCGCCGCTTATGGCGTTCGGTGCGTGGATTCCCGTTCTGGAGTGGGTAGCATGGGGGTATTTCCTGTTTGTCCTCGCCATGATGTATATGGATTGGCGCTTTGCAGGGGACATCAAACAATTCGAATTGGTGCGCGAGCATGATACGAAGTTATCGCTGGGGGCTGAGAATCCGGTGCGCGTTCGGGTGCGGAATCGCTCCTGGCGCGGAATCCGCTTCACGATCCGAGATGAAGCGCCGGAGCAGTTCAAAATCGAGACGCGGCTCATAGAGGGTCAGGTTGCGCCGCGCGGGGAATGGTCATCTCTCTATCACGTTCGTCCACTGCGAAGAGGCGATTATCAGTTTGGGGATTTGAATCTGCGCTGGACGGGTCCGCTGGGGTTCGTGATTCGCCAGGGGCGTGTGGAGGCGAAGGAAGTGGTGAAGGTGTATCCGAATCTGTTGGATGTGCGGCGCTATGATTTGCTGCTCAGGCGCAATCGCTTGCAGGAGATGGGCTTGCGTACGTCGCGGCAATTTGGCGAAGGGACAGAGTTCGAGCGTTTGCGAGAATATTTGCCGGATGATGAGTATCGGCGCATCAACTGGAAGGCGACGGCGCGGCGGAATTTTCCGGTGACGACGGAATATCAGACCGAGCGCAGTCAGCAGGTGATGGCTGTGCTGGATACGGGACGTATGATGCAAAGCCCGGTGGCAGAGATGGCAAAACTGGATTATGTGGTGAACGCTGTCCTGTTGCTGACGTATGTGGCAACAGGTAAAGGTGACCGCGTCGGCATGATGAGTTTTGCGGACGATGTGCAGCATTATCTCAGCCCAAGGCAGGGGCGCGGTCAGTTCTATCGGATGCTGGAGTTATTGTACGCAGTAGAGCCGCAGCCTGTGGAACCAAATTATCGCAAGGCGTTGACTTATCTGGCATTGAAGCAGAGACGGCGCGCGTTGGTGGTGCTGTTCACGGATTTGACCGGCGGAATCAGTTTGAATACATTGGTGGCGCAACTGTCCAGGCTGGCGCGGAGCAGTCTTCCGCTGTTGGTGACGATCAGTGATCCGGATGTCGTGGCGGCCGCGCGCATGAAGCCGCGTGATTCGCTGGAGGTCTATCAGCGCGCGGCGGCAAGTCAATTGCTGGATGAGCGGCGCCTGGTATTGGATTCACTGCGTCAGCGTGGGGTGTTGACTCTAGATGTACCGGCCAATCAACTCTCGATGTCGGTGATTAACCGCTATCTGGAGTTGAAAGGGAGAATGCAGTTATAGAAGTGAGCCGGACAAGTTTGTGATCCAGCAAAACTTATCGGCAATAATTTTTGGGCATCGAATGTCTCGCGCGAATCCCTCAGGTCATTCGTGCAAATTCGATGCGAAAATCAAAACCTCTTGCTTATTACCGACAAAGTCTAATGGAATTTTCCTGCTTGCCTTTCAACCTTCTATAGTTCCGAACGGCGCTCAGTCGCCTTGTCAATTGCAATTCTGTATTTGCGTTTCTTTTTCTCTCGCCCTGCCAGCAACAAATAACTATACAGCGCAATTCCGCTTCCGATTCCCACTGCCCATTTCACAGGGACGGCAATGTTTTCATTTGGGGAGACAAATCCCTCAATGGTTCCCGCGACGACCAGCCAGGGCACCGCGCCAAGTAGCAAATACACTGCCTTGCGCGCAGCCTGAGCAAGGGCATCGCGTCGGCGCATCAGGCCCGGCTGGAGGATTGCCCAACCCAGCATGAGCCCTGATCCACCGGAGAGGAAGATAATCGTCATCTCGATCACGCCATGCCCAATAACGAACGTCCACAACTCGAATCCGATTCCATGAAAGGCGGTCAGACCCGTGAGAGAACCAATGATCAAACCGTTGAGAAACAAAACCCAAAGGGTTAGCAAGCCCGCGCTTAATCCGCTGGCAAAGGCAAAAAACGCGACTTGAATATTATTGCGCATGATGAACGATGATGCATAAGGGCGTTCTTCAACAGGAATCTCAACCCAGAGTTCCTTATCCTCCACCGTGCTAATCAGACTCTGCGCGCCCGGTGGCAGGAAAAGGACAGCTGTCTCTGGCCACAGATAGACACTTATTCCCGATCCTACAGCAGGGAGAAGGAACAACAATGCCGCAATCAGCGTGAAGATCCATGTTTCGCGGAAGAGACGCGGAAACTCCACCGTGACAAAATGCCATAAACGCGTCCATGACAGCGGCTCGCTCTGATAGACCATCGCGTGCGCCCGTGCCACCAGTTGATTTAAGTACGCGGCGACTTCGCTGCGTGGAAAATCGCGCTGCGCCAGGGCAAGATCAGAAGTAATGGCGCGATACAGGCGCGCCAACTCCCGCACATCTGACTCAGAGAGTGCCTTGATGTTGTTCTGGCTTCGATCGAGCAAGTTGCTGATCGCCTCCCACTCAGCCTTGCGCGACTGGTAAAATTCTTCTACTTTCATAAAAGTGATGAACCTCAATGCGGGATAAACACTCGTGTCCGAAAATCTACCGCCGAGAAGATGAATTCGCAGAGGTTTTGGGTTTCTTCGCATTCTCTGCATTCTTGCGATGAAAAAGTCCTTATCCCAAACTGACATTTATTATACTCATCCAAACTCCCCAACACACTATGTCCGACCTATGAACACCGAAGAAACTCTTGCCATTCAAACGCCCGAAAATGTCGCCTTTGGCTATCAGATAGCGGGCATCGGTTCGCGCTTCCTCGCCACCCTAGCAGACACCCTGATTATCGGCCTCCTTCAAGCGGTGATCATTGTGGTTCTTGTTGTCACACTTGATGTTTCCAGTCAATTCAGTGACCAGATAACTAGCTGGGTCTTAGCATTGTTTGGGCTGATCTTGTCTCTTGTCAACTGGGGCTATTATATTTTCTTTGAAATGCTCTGGAACGGACAATCCCCCGGCAAACGCTGGATGGGGCTACGCGTCATTCGCCGCGATGGCACGCCCATCACATTGTCCGAGTCGCTTGTGCGAAATCTAGCGCGTGTCGTGGATTTTCTTCCATTCGCATACGGAGTGGGACTTATCTGTATGTTTTTGGATAAACAGTCGCGTCGACTTGGCGATCTCGCTGCCGGCACGCTCGTCGTCCATGACCGCGCGCCGATTTCTATCGAAGCACTGAGCAAGAGGCGCTCGGCTTCTTTCACCCTGCCCGCTTTCGAAGCGACATCACTGGATGGATTCCCTCTCGAACGCCTCACCGCCGACGATTGGGGGCTGATCGAAGATTTTCTCCTGCGTCGAGATCAATTGACTAACCGCCACACCCTCGCCTTGAAGATCGTCAATACGCTTCACGCGCGCCTCAACCTGCCTCCGCCCTCGATGGATACAAATGCCGCCGAAGATTTTCTTGCTACGCTCTGGCAAGCCTCGCAAAAGAAAGAAGAATAGGAACTACCTGGCCCCCTCACCCCTGATCCCCCTGAGTTGGAGTGAGGAAAAGCGGGGATGAGCACCCAAGTCTATTATCTTCGTCACAGAGCAACGAGGAATAAAGATTGATAAGGAGAACAGAACATATGACAAGCAACCTCAACCTACCCAAACAAAACAAAAACAAATGGATGTGGCTTGGGCTGGGCGCGGCTTTGCTTTTCTGTTGTGGTGCCGCGCTCACCGCGGGACTCCTCTTCTTCCAAGCCGGTCGGAAATTTCAGGAAGGCATGAAAACTGATCCCGAAGCCGCCGCGCAAGCCGCTCATGAAATTGTGGATTATGACCTCCCGCCAGGCTACCGCGAACAACTTGCAATGGACTTCATCCTCTATTCCTTTGTCATGATCGGGCCGGACTCGACGGAAGAAGAAAACGCACTTCTCATCATGCTGGCTCAATTCGAAACCGTCAACGTAAACGCGAAGGAAATGGAGGAACAGATTCGCCGCTCTGTGGAACAGCAGGCCGGGCGCCGCGGTATGAACATGCACCTGGTGGAAACCAAAGACGCTACCATTCGAGGCGCACAGACCACCATCGTCATCTACGAAGGCACAGACAGCACAGGAGACTCCATCCGCCAATTGGTCACCTCCTTCCCTGCCAAAAAGGGAACAGCCATGCTCATCATCATGGGCAGTATCGAGCAATGGGATCAAAGATTGGTGGACGAATTTATTCGATCAATTCGCTAAACGGTGTAGGATATAATCAGCATCACTTCGGGAGCAGGACTTAACACCGCAGGGAACGCTGAGAGAACACCGAGAAAATCAAAAATCTCCGTGAACTCAGCGCCTCCGCGGTAAATCTTCGGCGTATCCCGAACTGAAGTTAATCACCACCGGAGGCACCCCATGACCGAAATCAAACCCCTCAACTGGACACCCAAACCCGGCGTGGGCATGTCCGTTGTACGCCGCGAGGACGGCGGCATGAACCTGACCTTTACCGACGTTTCGGAAGCAACACTCGCTGCGTGGCGTGAGTTTGCCATGGAGCATTTGCTCGGAGCCGACCGCCGCACGCGCAACCTCTACGACTTGCGCGCTGTGAATGAAATTCCCGAAAAAGCCATCAAACTGGCAGTGGAGGTGAACAGCGATCCCTCGGCACGCAATATTCGTGTGGCAGTCGTGGTTGCGAATGAAAAGGTAGCAAATGCCATCCGCGAAGTAACTGCGTTGGCTTTGCCAGAAACCGCCGCCGCTGTCAAACTCTTCACCGACATCAACGAAGCAGAAGCCTGGCTCTCGCGTCCGCTGGATCAGATACCGTAGCCCATTTCCATTCGCGTGACACTCGATCAAGATCAGCACGCCTCGCAAAGAATAACCGAAGCGAAACAGCGTTCTCGCCTCGGCGGGAAGAATTTACCCCATTATCTTTCCTCTCCATATGAAACTCAAATCCGAATCGCTGCAAATCGGGAATCGCATCTTCAAGTGGGGCTCTCGCACCTACATCATGGGCATTCTCAATATCACGCCCGATTCGTTTTCGGGCGACGGGCTTATGGCGAGTGGAGACCGCGTCGAGCAGGCGCTTCGTCAGGCAGAACGTTTCCTCAAAGAGGGAGCAGACATCCTCGACGTAGGCGGAGAATCCACGCGCCCCGGTTCACAGCCTATCTCTGTGGAGGAAGAGAAGGAACGCGTCATCCCTGTCATTCGCGCCATTGCAAAAGAATTCCCTGAAGCCATTCTCTCGATTGATACGTACAAAGCCGAAGTAGCGCGGGAGGCGTTCGAGGCAGGCGCGCATATCCTAAACGATGTGTGGGCGCTTCGCGCGGACCCTGAGCTTGCCTCCGTTGCCTCAGCCTATCGCACCCCTGTGATTCTGATGCACAACCGAAGCAACCCCGCGAGTGTGGAAGTGCGCGAACGGCTGGGGAGCGCATACGTCGGCGCACAATACGAGAACCTCATTGAAGACGTAAAACGCGAACTGCTCGCCAGCGTGGAGATCGCCCTCAGCGCTGGGGTGGAGGAAACGCGCCTTATCCTCGATCCCGGCATCGGCTTTGGAAAGACGCGGGAACACAATCTCGAATTGATCAACCGTCTCGATGAAATCCGCGCTTTGGGATATCCGATCCTGCTTGGTTCATCACGCAAATCGTTTATCGGCTTCACGCTCGACCTGCCTCCCGATCAGCGGCTCGAAGGCACTGCCGCGACAGTTGCCGTCGGCATTGTGCGCGGCGCAGATATAATCCGCGTGCACGATGTGAAGGAAATGACGCGCGTGGCAAAAATGACGGATGCGATTGTCAGGCATGGTTGAGAAGCGAGAACGTTCGATCCGCCCAGATACTTTCTTTCTCATCGCCGCTATGTGGGTGGGGATTTTTTATTGTGTTGCTATTCCATATGGCGCGGGCTTCGACGAGGAGCGACATCTTGTCCGCATCTATTGGATGTCGAAATATGAATTCATGCCAAACCTGCCCAATCAAATCGTTCACGAGGATGTGTTCGAACTTTCTTATCAGCGAAGGTTCGTGCAAACGCCTGCGTTCGACATGTTCGGCAGGGAAATCTTCCTGAGGCGCTTCAGTACATTCGATGAATATCGCTATGGTCAAAAGACCCAGTCCATCTACTCACCAATCATTTTTTTGCCTCAGGCTTTGATCGGGCGACTCTTGTGGTGGAAATATGATTTTCCCATTCTGCCCACGATCATTGTACAAAGAGTAGCAGGGCTGTTGATATATATCGCCGGAGCATACGCCATGATCCGCATCGCTCCGTTTGGCAAATGGCTTCTTGCGGCAGTGGCGCTCATGCCGGCGGCGCTCTATCAGGCATCCACCTTGAACGCGGACGGTTTCACTGCCGCGGTCAGCTTTGCATTCATCGGCGCGGTTGTCTCGGTGTATGTGAACGAAAAAGCGGGCATTCGTCCCCGCTCGATCTGGATCCTTGCTCTGCTTTCGATTCTCCTTGGAACTGCCAAGCCGGGCTCGATCATCCTGCTGCCTTTGCTCCTGATTCTCTCAAAACATCCCCTGCCCTCCAGAAAATGGATGATCGTCTTGGTCGCCGGCGTGACGTTTGCGGCGGCGGTGAACATTGGCTGGTGGATGGTCGCTTCGCAGAGGACAACATTTTCGGGAGAAGGTGCGCAAAGCGTTTCGCGCCAATTGGACATCATTCTTTCCGATCCGCTTGGTTTTCTCGGTATCCTCCTTCAAGGGATGATGCTCACGTTTCCCGATCAATTGCGAAGCTGGGTGGCGGCATATGGATACGGAGCCGGCAAAGTGCCGCAAGCAGTTTACTTCTTTTCGGTGATCTTCCTGGTGGCGGCGCTTCTTGCCGAACGGCGCGCGGAGATTCCTGCAAAAGTACGGTTGTTCTGGATTGGCTTGTTTCTCTTCTGCTGTGTTTCCATTTACACCATTGCTTTTATCCCCAATTATGCTACAGGCGGGTTGTTTGCTCTGGCAAAACATGGACGCTATTACATCCCCTTTACGCCGTTGTTCTTTCTTGGCGTGGCTGGCTGGTTTGAAGTACGAGACAATGTGTTGCGCTTTATGCAACGCCTTGTGATTGTTTCCTTCGCGCTCGTCACCCTCTATCATTCCCTGGGACTTTACACCACCTATTACACCTATTGCGGTTACGAAGCTTATGCTGGCGGAAAGTGCATTTTGCCAATCTACAAAAATCTGGAGAAAGAGAACCTGCCGGGGGTAACATTACACGAGGGAAGTCTTGTTAATCAAACTTTTACCAATCTGTGTGGGAAATTGGAAGCAGTGCAAGTGTTCGTAAACTCTATGCCCGAAAACAGCCAGGGCGCCCTAAGATTTTTACTGTTCGACGACGATCATCATCTCCTGGCAAGCCAAGATTTTGCCCCACGCGAGATAATTATTGGAGAGTACTTGAGCCTCCCCGTTAATTTGCCCGCCGATTTTCAAAGTACACACTATGAAATCCAACTGGAACCGATAAATCTATCCCCCTCGGAAGCGTTCGAGATCGCGGTCACATCTTCGGAGGCATACTCCGGCACGCTGTGGGTCAATGGAGAAGCAAGGCGGGACGTTTTACTCCTCCACTATGTTTGTGCAAGCCCATAGACAAAGTGACGTTCGACGCCTTCCTCTACTCTTATTCTTCCTTCTTCCCTCTTTCATCTTTCCTCCCTTCTCCTTTACAATTCCCCCATGCCTTCCACCATTCCCATCCTGCGCGCACGGCGTGAGCGCCGCCTTGCCAAACAACGCGCCCGCGAAGCCCGCGCACGCAATTTTCTCCTCAGCGTGGGAACGATACTCTCTCTTTTGATTGCCGCGCTCATCCTCTTCACTGCTTTGGCGTATGCAAACCTGACACGTGACTTACCCTCCATTCATACCCTCCCGATTCTCCTCAATCCTCCCGATGGGATTCTCCTCCAACCCACACGCATCTATGACCGCACCGGTGAGCATCTCTTGTATACCTTTGCGCCAACTGATACTCCACGCCGCTACATTCCCATTGGCGAAACCAATCCACAACATCTCTCCCAATCCCTTGCCGATGCAGTTATAGCCACTTCCGATCCAAATTTTTACAATCACGCAGGCTACACCCTCGCTTCAATCACCAATTACGAATTACATAATACCCTTGCGCAAAAACTCGTTTACGAATTGCTCCTCTTCAACGAACCCCCTTCGCTCCGCCGCGCACTGCGTGAACGACTCCTCGCCGCGCAAATTACCTCGCGATTCGGGCGCACGCAAATCCTTGAGTGGTATCTCAACTCAGCGCACTTCGGTCGCTATGCGTACGGTGTGGAAAGCGCGGCACAGCTCTACTTTGGAAAATCCGCCGCGCAACTTTCGACTGCCGAAGCGGCCATCCTCGCGGCAGTAAGCGATACACCGAGTCTGAATCCGCACGACGCGCCGCAGATTGCCCTCGAGCGCGGACGCGAGACGATTCGGAAGATGTCGGCGCTTGGGTTTTTATCGGATGAAGCGACCGCCAACGCCCTCGAAGAATCTCCCACCTTCCGAACTCCGCCTCCGACTCAGCCACAATTTGCTCCCGCGTTCCTCAACCTTCTCCTCACCCAATTGGATACGCAATTCCCACGCGCAAGGATCACGCGTGGCGGACTGACGATCATTTCGACGCTGGATTATAACGTTCAAAGACAAGCCTCGTGTGTCACCACGTTTTACGCCGCGCGGTTGGCAGGCTTGCCCGATCCCCTCCTGGAATGTGAGGCGCTGCGTTTTCTTCCTGCGCTGCCGCCTGGGGTCGTTGTTCCAGATACTTCTGCAAGTGCAATCATTCTTGATCCAAAAGCAGGACAAGTGCTTGCGGTGGTGGGGGAAACGCTTCAGGCGCAGGAAACGCCCCTTTTCGCGGCGCACAGACCCGGGTCCACGCTCGATGCGTTTATTTATCTCACAGGCTTCACCCGAGGCTTGAGTCCTGCCTCATTGATCTGGGATATTCCCGGCAAGACCGAGGTCCAAAACTTCGATGGCGAATATCATGGTCCCATGCGTTTGCGCGTTGCGCTGGTAAACGATTATCCTGCTCCTGCCGCACAAGTGCTGATGCAAATGGGCGAGGAGAATGTGAATCATATTGCGGAGTCGTTCGGTGTGGTTCGCGGGGAGCCTTTGTCGCTGTTGAAAGTGGCAGGAGCCTATGGGGTGTTTGCGAGGCAGGGCGTGTATTTTGGGCAGGAGGTGGACAACGCGCTTCAACCTGTAACGATTTTGCGCGTGGAAGGGAACGATGGAAGCATATGGCTCGATTGGACGACGCCGCAGGCAAAACCGGTGGTAACACCCGCGCTGGCATACCTGATCAATCATTCGCTAAGTGACAAGTCGGCACGACAAGGAGCGTTGGGAAGTTCGAACGTATTGGATGTGGGCGTACCAGCGGCGGTGAAATTGGGTCAGACCGAAGACGCACTCGACACATGGGTTATCGGTTATTCGCCGCTACGTGCTGTTGCCGTGTGGACGGGCGCGCGTGAATCGAATAAGTTGTCGCCGCGCATTACGGCTGTACTGTGGAACGCGCTGATGCAACTCGCTTCACAAGGGCTGCCAAGCGAAGGCTGGACTTTGCCACCGGGTGTTTCGGTCATCAATGTATGCGATCCATCGGGAATGCTACCCACAGCGGAATGTCCGAATGTTGTGAACGAAGTGTTCCTGCAGGGTAATGAGCCAGTACAGGCAGATACCATGTACCGCAAGTATGCTATCAATCGCGAGACAGGTTTATTAGCAACGGTATTCACGCTTCCGCAATTGATCGAAGAACGCGTCTACTTGGTTGTTCCGCCGGAGGCGCGTGCCTGGGCGGAGAGTGCAGGGTTAGCGATTCCCCCTTCTGCTTATGATGTGATTCAAATGCCCCCCACCAATCCCGATGTAAATATTTCTGCGCCGGTGTTGTTCAGCGAAGTAAATGGACTTGTGCGCATCGAGGGTACAGCCGCCGGTGAGGGTTTTACTTCTTACCGTGTGTTGGTGGGACGTGGTTTGAATCCGCGCGAGTGGATTCAAATTGCGGAAGGTAGCGAGCCTGTGACAGGCGGACTGCTGGCAGAGTGGGACACAGAGGGTTTAAGCGGCTTATATGCTATACAGTTACAGGTGGTGAGAAGCGATCAAAGCGTAGAGAGCGCCGTGATTCAAGTGACGGTGAACGAGGAGAAGTAAAAGGAATGCGGCGATTGGTTGACAAATGAACAGGGCATAAGTGCTTATTACCCCTAAAGCCCAACGAGGACTCGCGACTTTAAGCAAGGTACAATACACAACATCCTAATCTTGGCGCGACCGATGAGGTGAAATTGAACAAGAAAGTTTTTTCCCTCATAAAATCACTTCATGTTGCAGAAATTTATCTCGTCATTGTATTGCTTCTCTTTGGCGGGCTTGTCTGCTTTCTACTTCCCATCAGCGGAGGATACGACGAAGAGACCCATTTGATGCGTATCTGGGAAATGTCGGCATTGAAATTCATTCCCAACGACGCGCTCGGGCAGGCGTTGCCCTTCCCAGCAGTATATTGGGAAATGTCTTATCGCAGGCAGGCAATCGTGAGACCGGTCGAACGCGACTTTTGGCAAAAATATGGCAGGCTCTCACTCGACGCCCATGACTATATTTACAGAGGGGTAGAAACGCGTTCGGTATATTCACCTCCGCTGTTGCTGCCACAGGCAATCATCATGCGCTATTTGGGCAGAAAATTTCAACTTCCTGCCCTCACTGTTTATTACGCCATTCGCCTTGTTGGATTGTTGAGTTTTTTGCTCCTGGCATGGCTATCCGTCCGCATCATCCCATTCGGCAAATGGACGTTGGCCATCCTTGCCTCCTCGCCAGTGGCTATCCTTCAAGCATCCAGCATCAGCGCAGATGCCATCTCGAACGGTATTGCGTTTCTCTTCATTGCAGCCACACTCGCCATTGCAAATCGTGAACAAGTGGGGCGCAGGGAATGGATGGCTCTCGCTGTTCTCTTTTTCATTCTGTTCTGGGGAAAACTCAACCTGGTGCCGCTCGCCCTTCTTCCGTTTTTGATCATCCGTCCTTCACAATTTCAATCCCGCCGTGCCTATCTTGCTCTGCTTGCCGCAACCATCATCCTGTTTCTGGTGGAAGTGCTTGGGTGGAATATTCTCGCTTATTCGCGATTGAGCACACCGCCAGAAGGGACGAGTCCTCTTGGTCAAGTGGGCTTCATGCTTTCGCATCCGCTGAAATTTCTTTCGATTCTCGCAAAGAATATCTGGACGCAAGGCCTTGATTACTTCTTTGCGTGGATTGCCATCTATGGTTTCTCTTATTGGCCGGTGCCAACCCTTGTGTATCCAATCTATATCCTTGCCCTCATTGCTACACTCTTTGTCGAAAAAAGCGAAATAAACAAAGACACACGTCGCGGCTTGTTGATCACTTTTCTCATTACTTACCTTGCGACGATTATTTCCCTTTACCTCACATTCAATCCAGTTGGGTCTGAAAGGATCGAAGGCGTACAGGGGAGATACTTTGTGACAGTCATGCCGCTTCTGTTTTTGACCCTTGTCGGCCTCCCTGCCTTCAAGCGGATCCACATCCCGGCTTCGATTCTCCCTCTTCTGGGTGGAACCAGTTTGCTCCTCTACACCGCCGGGATGTATCTCTCTTATTATGTGGTATGTGGATCCCAGTATTATCGCACTGACTTGTGTTATCAGCCTAATTACAAAAATTGGTCACCGAATGATCTATACTCCTCCCCTATCTCCGCCCAACTGACACTTCGACAAGAGATTGTATCCGAATGCGATGGCATGACCGAGCTGCGCATCTGGATCAATGCCAAAGAGGCAGAACCGGAAGCCTTCACCCAATTCATCCTGGCTGATGTTCAAGAAGGTTCAGAAGTGTTGCGAGTCAATGTGCGTAATTCTGAATTACCCTCCGGCGATTGGTTTTCTTTGAAGTTTGAGCCACGTTGGAATTCAAAAGGAAAATTCTATTTGCTCACCATCCGCTCAGAACAATCGAACACGAGAGGACCTCAAATTGCCCTCTCCTTACGGCCCGAATATCTGGAAGGGAAACTCTATGAAAACGATCAGCCCGTCAATCGGGACATCCTCTTTCAGACGGGCTGTATTGCCGGATGGAACAAAATCCGCCTAACCGGTTCTCCATAAATAACGTTCGTTCGGAAAGCGCTGAGAACACTCCGGGAAATCTTTGCGAACTCGGCGTTTCGACAGTAGATTTTCGGACATGAGCGTTTATCCCGAATTGAAATTCTACAAAGTTTCACGCCATTTGGTGAATCAACTCCTTCAGTGTTTCAGCCAGACGCGCGATGCCCTCGCGTATGGTCTCTGGTGAAGAGTAGGAAAAGTTGAGGCGCATGGTGTTTTCTCCGCCGCCGGTGGGATGGAATGCCGCGCCCGGAACGAACGCCACTTTCTTTTCCACGGCACGCTTGAGAACCTCTGCCCCATCCATGCCCTTAGGCATAATGCCCCACAAAAACATGCCGCCCTTCGGTCTTGTCCATGTGACCTCAGCAGGGAACAGTTCTTCCATTGCTTCGATCATCACATCCCGCCGTTCTTTGTAAACGGCACGAATGACTTTGACGTGTTCGTCGAGGAACCCTCCTTTTGCTACCTCATAGGCAACATATTGATTGAAGGATGGGGTATGTAAGTCAGCGGCCTGTTTTGCCATCACAAGTTTATGAATGACCTCGCGAGGGGCAATGACCCAGCCAAGGCGCAGTCCCGGAGCAAGCAGTTTCGAGAACGTACTCAGGTAGATGACATTGCCGCTGTAATGGCTGCCATCTTCGCGCCGATATTCACTGTCGAGCATGACGACGGAAGGAATATGATCGCCCTCGTAGCGTAGTTGACCATAGGGATCGTCTTCGATGATTGGCACGCCATATTTATCGGCGATCTCGACGAGTTTCTGTCGCCGCTCCAGGCTGAGGGTGGAGCCGCTTGGGTTTTGAAAGTTCGGGAGGACGTAGATAAATTTGGGTCCGACGCGAAGCGCCGCCTCCAGTTCGTCCACGATCATCCCATCCTCATCCGCGCGGACAGGAATATACTGTGCGCCGTAGGCATTCCACGCTTGCAAGGCACCTAAATACGTCGGCGATTCAACTACGATGTAATCCCCACGATTGATAAACAAGCGTCCAATGAGGTCCAGCGCCTGTTGTGATCCAGAAGTAATCAAGATATTCTCAGCGCTCACCTTCACACTGTAGCGCGCGGTGTGGCGTGCAATCATTTCGCGCAAAGGGATGTAACCTTCTGTCGTGCCGTATTGCAATGCCTGCGCGCCAAAATGCTCCAACACAGTATTGCATGCCCTGCGAAACTCCTGCACAGGAAACACTTCAGGGGCAGGCAACCCACCCGCAAAGGAAATGACCTCGGGCTGTTCGGTCAGTTTGAGTAATTCGCGAATGACCGAACTTTTCATGACCTGTGTGCGATGAGCATAACGATACTCCCAGGGTGTTTGCATGTTTCTCTCCTTTGACGATAGATGAAAAAAGCCCGACAGGTATGAGGGGATACCCGTCAGGCCGGCTGAGAGCGCCGCAAAAGAATAAGCGTCAAAATCCGTCTCATGGTGTCTCTAACTTTTATATACGATTTTCGTCCTCTGCACAATTGACAACTGGCATATTATTTCTGTGATGAAGGCAATCGTCAGGGAAAACCCTCCCAACTGCATAATGTCATTATAACTGACGATGCGGAGCGGATCCTTAGAATGAAAGCGATGTTATGCCTCTTTCTCATCTCCTCGCGAAGAGGGATGAAGGGGTGAGGGAAACAGAACTTCCATACCGCGCCATACATCGTTGCGCCAGGCAGTAAAGTTATGGCCACCTGCATATTCACGGTAGGTTACCTGGTAGCCTTTTTCAATCAGGAGAGCGTGCATGGCGCGATTATCCTCCAGCAGGAATTCCAATGTGCCAACATCCATCCAGAGATTGACCGACCGCCCCTGGCCATGACGTACCAAGTCCACCACGCTGAAATCGAGACCTTCGATATGGAACGCGCCGGACTGGATCAGTGCCTTGCCAAAGATATCAGCCATGCGCAGGGCAGTGTAGAGCGCCATCGTCCCGCCCAACGACGCGCCAAGGACACCATACGCGCCGGGATGTTTCCGTATATCTAACAGATTGAGTTGTTCCTTCGCCAGCGGCAAGATGATTTGATCGAGCCAGAGAAGTGTCGCATCAGAACAGGCATATTCCACGCTGCGCCACCTTCCTCCGCTGGGAAGAAATGCGATGGCAATCGGCTGGATGCGATGACCCGCAATCAAATTGTCCACAATGGTTGCCAGTTTGCCACGCTGCAAATAATCTTGTCCGTCGTAAACGATCAGGAGTGGAACGGCATCTTTGACCGGCGGACGGTACAAATATACTTCGCGCTCATAATCGTCGCGCAGCCATCTCGCCTCTACGCGGTGACGGGTCAATGCGCCACCGGCAACCTCCGCGCGGCGCATGGCGAATGGCGAAGGCATGGTTTCGGGCATGTAGAAGTAATTGTTACGCCCTCCCATACCGTTGCTTACGCTCTTTCGATTCAAGGGATCGAGAAATTGTTTTTGTGTGACGGGATCGTAGAAGGCATATTCGATATACGCGTCGCGCGGAACGGTCAGGGTGCAGGACCAGATCGTTTTATCGGGATCAGGCATCGGTTGGGGAGAGATGCGCTTGAAAGGCTTGGGGCGTGAGGTCCAGTTGGTGAGGTCGCTCACGAGCCAAGGGGCAGTCTTCCCCTCCCAAATAAAGGTGGCACGGTTACCATGAATGACCGGATTCCCCGATTGCTTTGCTCGTTGGATTGTCGTATTGGAGAAGGTCATTTGCTAAAGGTGCCCATCAGTTCGCCTTGTGCCAGGATGTGCCCTTGCATGGCTTTGAGGAGTTGTGATTTGGTTGCGCCGGGGTTGAGATCGAGGGTGGTGTCGAGCGCGTAGAGCTTGAAAAAGTAGCGATGCGTGCCACTCGGAGGACAGGGTCCTCCATAACCCAATCTGCCCCAACTATTTTTCCCATGAAGGCTTCCATCGGAGAGGCGTTCGTCATCTGGAAGGGCTTCGGGTAAGCTGCGCGCCGAGGCAGGAATGTTGTATAGCACCCAATGATCCCATACACCGACCGGGGCATCGGGATCGTCCATCACAAGCGCAAAGGATTGTGTTTGCGCGGGCGGTTCACCCCAGGCGAGCGGCGGAGAAACATCCTCACCTTTGCAGGAATATTTGACCGGAATGGGTTTTCCGTTCTCGAAGGCACTGCTGGTCAATTGGATGGACATAACGACCTCCGCTTCAACAGGCTCGGTGACAGTTGAAGGAGTAGGTGCACATGCGGCGAGGAGAAACGCCAATCCCATCGAAAGGGAAATCAGATTTTGATTCATGATCGTTTAACAACGAAGTAAATTTGAAACGGCTTACAACCTTTTCCAAAAATGCACGAGGCGCTCCACTTCTTCATAACCCATTTTCAAATGTGCGGCAATGCTCACTTCATTCTCTAGCCAGGTATCTGAGGCCATTTCGGTGACGCCTTTCTCGCGCGCCCAGTTTTCTGCAGTGCGCATCATTTCTCGGCCAAGTTTCTGTCCACGCACGTGAGGGTCAACATACCAGGCTTCAATGTAGCCCACCGGGCTGGTTTCGCAGGCTTCGGCATATTCACGCAGGCTCACTTCGATGAATGCGACCAGGCTTCCATCTGCGCGGGCAGCGACGAACACAGCCTGATCGGGGTCAGCCAGGATTTCATCTAGATCGTAATCGAGATATTCGATTGGAGCATCGGGCCATAATTCCTTTCTCATGCGAAGCCATTCCGGCTTGTCTTCGGGCGTTGCACGGCGAATCGTATAACTCATAGTCCTCCACGAAAGACATCAAAGGCTTTTGGGGAACTTACGAGGGGCCCCCTCAATTACTCCTCCTTACGTTTGGCGAGGCGATGGTCGAGCATCAGCACAGCCGTGGCGCGGTCCTCGATCAGTTTCAGATGAGCAACGAGTTCGGCGGCATTCTTCTCCTCTTCCACCTGTTCATCAATGAACCAGTGCAACATGGACTGTGCCGCGTAATCCTTTTCTTTCAATGCCAGTTCATAGAGGGCATGGATAGAAGCGGTCACTTTCGCTTCGTGCGCCGCCGCGTCCTCCGCCGCTTCGAGCGCGGACCTCCATTCATTCTTGGGCGCGTCAATGGCTTTGAGTATCACCTTGCCACCGCGTTCGAGGATGAAATTGTAAAACTTCATTGCATGGCCGCGCTCCTCATCCGCTTGCACACGCATCCAGTGTGCAAAACCCGGCAGATTCCTCTCCTCAAAATATGCCGCCATCGAAAGATACAAATACGACGAAAACAGTTCCCGGTTAATCTGGTCGTTCATGGCGTCCTGCATGGCTTTTCCGATTGTATTCATAGGAGCCTCCTTATCCGATTATATTCCCTTTAACTCGAGTTTAGACAACAGACTTTACCCTGACCGTTACGTCAGGGTGAGAAAAGCACCTTATCAATCCAATTTCAAGCGGTTTTGGCAGTGGAGACGCCCTTTTTGACCACTTTGTGACGTTCTTTGGGCGTTCTTGAC
>DATLZK010000071.1:0-26548 GCA_035574015.1 Anaerolineales bacterium | reverse complement strand
GTCAAGAACGCCCAAAGAACGTCACAAAGTGGTCAAAAAGGGCGTCTCCACTGCCAAAACCGCTTGAAATTGGATTGATAAGGTGCTTTTCTCACCCTGACGTAACGGTCAGGGTAAAGTCTGTTGTCTAAACTCGAGTTTGAGGAACACATCCGACAAATCCAGAAAAAGAGCCAATGCGTGACGGAAGGACAGAGTTATGAATAGCCGCAATTTATTATGGGTGCCTGTTCTGCGGCTGATTGCAGTCTTTTTCGTGATCAGCATCCATGCAGGATTGCCTCTCTTGTATAGTTACGGCCAAATCCCAGACGATCATTGGTGGACAGCGAACATTTACGATAGCATGACCAGGGTCTGCGTTCCCATCTTCTTTATGATTTCCGGCTATCTTCTCCTGGGAAAACATGAGCCGATAACGGTTTTTTTGCGCAAAAGGTTCAATCGCGTCTTGCTTCCTCTAGCAGCATGGACATCTTTTTACCTGTTATGGCGAAAGTATTACGAGGGCGAAACTTCCTTGTCGTGGGCCGACGCTATCAAATCAATCTTATCGCCAGCCTATTATCATCTGTGGTTCCTCTATGCAATTATCGGAATTTACCTTTACATGCCAATTCTGCGAATTCTTGCCCCACAACTCAACGGCATGTCTCTTTATTATTTTCTGGGTTTGTGGTATCTGGCAGCTTCGCTTATTCCCTTTGCTGAAAATGCGGCAAACATCACCAGCAACATTGATCTAAGAATGATTTCAGGTTTTGTAGGATATTTCGTCATTGGATATTTTCTTGGCGGAAAAACGTTATCAAAAAAACAGACAATCTACCTTTCATTGATATTGATATTTCTCCTTTGTTTCACTGCCCTTGTAACCTATTACTTTACCTTCAGGGAAGGAAGATATATTGATTATTTCCACCGCTATTTGAGCCCAAGCTATATCCCTCTCTCGGTCATCGCTTTTGTTTTGCTGAAGGAACTTGTAGAACGGACATCGTTTGGAAGAGGAACCAGGGCAACCTCTGTGCTTCAAGCCATGGACTCGGCTGTGTTTGGCATTTATCTGATCCATCCCATATTCCTGGTCATGCTGGAAAAAGGCACCTTCGGCTTCTCCCTTAGCGCATTCCAAGGACATCCCCTCTATTCCATACCGGGTGTATCAATTCTTGTCTTTGGGCTGTCTTTCATTTCCATCTACGTTTTACAGAAAATCCCGCTGATCAACAAACTCATTCCCCAAAACAAACTTCCAGCTTGACAAAACTGCTCGGCAACAGCTCTTCCCGTAAATCTATGTTCACGCATCCCCTAATGGCCAAACTACTTATCAAAAAACATCCTGCACATCTCATCTGACAAACCGGCGATTGTCTTTTCGAACTCAAACTTCGTGCGCTTGATGGCCGCTTGCATGGCATAATCGAATTTGAATCCTTGTTCGGGTGAATCAAGGTTCATCCAGCCATGCGAATTGCGCGGCAAAAGGCGTAATACGAGCCGACGCAACGGACGGATGAAGTAAAGCGCATCCAACGGAAAATAGATTTTGCCGGAACGCAACGCCGGGGTGTGGATCAAGTCCGGATCAAGAGGATCCACCTCGGAGACGGTCGGAAGCGCACCATCCGGCTGACACGCCAGCCACAGGTCAATGTAATTGCTATGAGCATAGAAATCCTGCACACTGTGAAGCAATCTCCCAAAGGCGCGCCAGGCGGCAGATACATCCTTCGACCGTAGCGAGTCAATCGTCAGACGACGTTGCTCCTCAATGTAAGCATAGGATTTTTCAAAGGCGTTATTATCGAAGTGATACTCATCATGTCCGAACTGGCCCCACAGCGAATCTTGCCGGATGTTGGCAGTGATGATCACATCCAGTGCGCGCGAACTGAACCGGTCGAACAATGCCAGGCTGATAATCTCAATATGATAGCGGGTAAGCATTTTCCCGATTATACGTCATACTTTGGTTATAATGTCGGCATGACCTTCTACACATCCCAAGGTGACGACGGTATGACAAATTTGCTGGGAGAAGGACGGGTGACGAAATACCACGCGCGTATCGAAGCGGTGGGAACGCTGGACGAGTCATCCGCCGCCCTGGGCTTGGCGCGCGCACAATGTTTGGATCCACGCTCAGGCTCCATCCTGCTCGAAGTACAGCGCGACTTGTACAAGTTGATGGCTGAAGTGGCGGCAACGCCAGAGAACGCGGCACGCTTTCGCTTCATTGACGCTTCGCGCGTGAAATGGCTCGAAGAGCAGACCGATGCCTTATCCCAACTCGTGGACATGCCCAAAGAATTTATTCTGCCGGGGGATTCGCTTGCGGGCGCGGCGCTGTCCGTCGCGCGCACCATCGTCCGCCGAGCGGAGCGCCGCGTGGTGGAATTGTTCGACGCGGAGCAACTCTCCAACCCTGAGTTGCAGCGCTATTTGAATCGTTTATCGTCCTTGTGCTTTGTCCTAGAACTATTGGAAAATAAAGCTGCTGGTCACAAGACGACATTGGCAAAATCGTAAACGCTTAGAGAGCTCCTCTCCTGAGTTTCGTCACAAGTCTCCAAGGAACTTCACCATGACAGGCACCTTCCTCAACATTGCGACTGTCATCGCCGGCGGTGTGATCGGGTTGGCATTTGGTGCGCGCATCCCCGATAAGTTAAAGTCAACGGTGATCGCAGGTATGGGGCTTTTCACCGCCGCGATGGGCTTGCAAATGTTCACCAAGACAGAAAATCCGCTGATTGTATTGGGCTCCCTGTTGATCGGCACCTTGCTCGGCGAATGGTGGAGGATCGAGGACGGCTTACAAAGCGTGGGAAAACAATTGGAACAAAGATTTGCAAAAGAAAGCGATGATGGCTCGAATCGATTCGTGCGCGGTTTTCTGACCGCCTCCCTTTTGTTTTGCGTTGGACCGATGACCATTCTCGGCTCTATTCAAGACGGGCTGACCGGTGACTACAACTTGCTGGCGGTGAAATCCGTGTTGGATGGTTTTGCCTCGCTGGCTTTTGCTTCTACATTGGGAGTAGGCGTACTGTTTTCGACAATTGTGATTCTCGTATACCAAGGCGGAATCAGCCTGCTCGCCGCGCAATTGAACGCAATCGTCACCCCTTCGATGATGAACGAACTGACCGCAACGGGTGGAGTGATTTTGCTGGGTCTGGCGATCAGCAGCCTGCTGGAGATCAAAAGGATTCGAGTGGGAAATATGCTACCAGGCCTTCTCGTCGCGCCATTCATTGTGTGGATGCTGAGTGTGATTCCATAATCACCCAAATAGGGCGATCACCACGATCCCTGCAAAGATGAGAACCGATCCGATCACACGAACAGCGCCCATCTTTTCCCCCAGAAACCGCCAACCTAGAAACGCCCCAATCACCACACTCACTTCTCGAATCGCACCGGAATAACTCACCGGCGCAATTGTGTACGCAAAGAGAGCAAACAAATAGGCGACAACACCTAACACAGCGGCGGCAATCAGGGGGAAACGCGGTCCCTTCCACGCCGAGACGAAACGTTCCCACCCAAAACGACGAATATTGTACGTGGTAGTTAGCACAGGAACCATTATGAACATCGTCAAGCCATAGGAGAGAGGGGAGCCGTTCTTGACAGCCGTTCCATCTATCAGCGTATAGGCGGAAATCGTCAAGGCGACCGCCAGCGCCACCACCACACCGCGCAAGTTCAACCGTCTCCCGCGCTGCTGTAAGAGACTCGTCGCGCCGATGACGATCATTCCACAAACGATCAAACCAATGCCGAGGATACCTTCCCATGTCAATTCTTCATGCAGGAACAGCACAGACCATAACATCAGAAAGGCGGGCGCGGTACCACGTGCAATCGGATAGACCACTGAAAAGTCATGATCACTGTACGCATTTGAGAGTAAGATGAAATAAATTGCCTCCAGCGACATGCTGACAATGGCAAATAACCACATCGAGCGCGGTGGCAACCCGATAAAAAAAAGAAGAATCAACGCGAAGACCCCACTGATGATCACCTGCCAGCCCATGGCAATATATTTTTCTTGCGAACGCTTGAGGAGCAGATTCCAAACGGCATGGAGAAAAGCCGAGGCAAACAGCAAAAGAAGAGCCAATGCAGACATAACGTTCTGAATTTACCATAAAAACTCTGCAATAACGCTATTCCTCCTGTCATTCAGGGTTTCTTGCCCACACCAAAGTAGCACAACCCCTGGGAGTTATGCTACATGTCCGCCAAACCCCTGAGTACACATTCAGAGATCCCATTCCCTTGCGCCAGCCTGATACGCTGTTCGTTGGCTCCACCCACACTTTCAAATGAAATTGCTATGTTCAAGATTTGTTTACCATGTGATGGTAGAACAAATTCATGCTATACTTTCAAAAACCCACCCGAGAAGGAGAATGTATGAAAACGCTTCGTCCTTTATTTTTTTTCAGCACATTGTTGCTAATTATTGGAATGGCATGTGCCGCACTTGGCGGAGGTGCTACACAACCACCTCAACCACCGACCCAGCCTCCAGTGCAGCAGCCCACCCAGCCCCCGCAGGAACAACCCACCCCTCTCCCTCCGACGGAGGAACAAACCGAGGCGCCCGCTGCTGAAGCATTCTTCACCGAAGAATTCGACACCAATGACAACTGGACATATTTTGTCGTAGATGGTTCGAGGAGCGAGATTACCGATGAAGATATTCCTACTATGGATCTCTTCACAGAGAACAGCCTGCTGACCTTTGATCTTCGAGGGAACAATTTGTGGGTGTACGTTACCTACGATCCCTTTGAGTATGAGGACGTGCGTATTGATGCGCATGTCATCAACCGCGGCGTCAACAACAACAACGTCAGCCTGATCTGCCGCTATACCGATAGCGGCTGGTATGAGTTCAATATTGCTAACAACGGTCTGTATTGGATTTTTGCGGCCAGTGTGGATGCCAGCGGCAAGGTCAGTTACGGGCTTGTTTACAACGGCGGCTCCAATGACATCAAAGCCGGCAAGGCGACCAATGATTACACCGCCATCTGCAAAGGACGCACCCTGTCGCTCTTCATCAACGGACGCGAAGCCCGTACCGTGACCGACAACAAATATGCACTTTCATCAGGGAAAGTCGGGGTTTCCGTTTCGTCCTTCGATACGCTTCCCGTCACCGTGGATATAGACTGGGTCACGATCAGCGAACCGTAATTTGCAACAACCTTCCTTTTCAAAAAGACCTCCGATGATTTTCGTCGGAGGTCTTGCATTTAAACGTCAGTTCAGGATAGGGACTTTTCATCACTGAGTAACTTGACGATAAATTTTCCACCTTGCTCTGTTGCAAACAAACGCTCATGCTTCGCATCGCTTGCCCGCCCTCACCCCGGTGAAGGGGTGAGGGAGAGCGCTGCTACCTCAAAACGTTTATCCCGAATTCACGTTTATAAACATCAGTTCGGGAGAAAGAGTTTCTCACGCCAGAGACGCGGAGAAAATCAACAATCTCTGCGAACTTGGCATCCCAGCGTTAAATTCTCGGACAAGAGCACTTATCCTGAATTACATTCTAAAACAGCGGTATCCTCGCGCCGTTGATCTTTCCCGCTTCCTGTGAAAGGAGATAGCGCATCGCAGCGACGATCTCGGCCGGAGTGGTCCCTGTGCCTTTGTTCTCCACATCTATAGCACGCACTTGAATAATGTTTGCCGTTACGCCTTTTTCCTTGAGTTCAGCCGCCAAGGTCAAGACCAAATTTTCCTGTGCGGCTTTGGCGGCAGTATAAGCTCCTGTCTTGCCGGGAGGATTCGGCACCGTTGAGGCAGAAACCACAATGACGCGTCCCTCTCCGTTGGAGACAAGTTTCGGAACAAAGGCGCGAAAGAGATGAAACGTCGTCCACACGTGCTGACCCAGCATGAAGGTCATGTCCTCTTCGCTCGTTTCGGGTAGCGTCTTGCCACCTATCCATCCGCCGACGAGGTGGATGAGGGCATGGACGCTGCCAAATTTAGCGGAAACCGCCTCCGCCGTGGAATGAACCGCTGCCCCATCACGCAGGTCCACAATCGAAGAGAAGAGACGTTCTTCGGGCAGATTCAAACTGATGACAAGCGAATCCAATTTCGCTCGATCGTAATCGAGCAGCACAAGCGAATACCCCTCCTGCGCAAAAGTCCGCGCAGTCAAACTTCCTAGCGCGCCTGTGACCCCCGTAATGACAAGGGGCTTTGCTTTGAGAGAAGGCATCCCGTTACTCATTCAGCGCTCCGATCTGCTCTGCGTTCATGCCTGCAATGATGGGTCGGTCGTATTGTTCAGGCAGATGTTCCTTGCCGCGAAAGTCAATGAGGTGTCCCGATTTAGCGGCTTTGGTTTCGAGATAGAAGCGATTGTATTCATTCGGCTCCATAATATGTGGAATGCGTCCGTTGATTTGAATACCATATTGTGTGAGTTGTGAAATCTTCGTGGGGTTGTTGGTCATCAATTGAATAGAATGCACCTTCAGCGACATGAGCATATGCGCGGCCACAGCGTAATCGCGTTCATCATCGCGAAAGCCAAGTGCGAGATTTGCCTCCACGGTATCCAGGCCGGCATCCTGCAAACTGTAGGCGCGGATTTTGTTGATCAGCCCGATACCGCGTCCCTCCTGGCGGAGATATAGCACTATTCCCTTTTCCATTTTGCCGATTGCCCACAAAGCCGATTCCAGTTGATCGCGACAATCGCAGCGCAGGGAACCAAGCGCGTCGCCCGTGAGGCATTCAGAATGCAAGCGCACCGGCACATTGCTCGCCTCGATCACATCACCGCGCGTGATGGCAACATGCTCCTTGCCATCGCGATTGTTTCCGAATGCGATGATGTGAAAATCGCCAAATCGTGTGGGCAATTCTGCCATGGCGACGATGCGCACACAAATTTTATCCTTGCCCAAGCCAGCACAGGAATGATCGCCCTCTTTTTCGAGAAGTGCATCAAATTTTTTATGCATGGAGTCGTTCATATTCAACCTCGCAAACGATAATGGAGCAGCACCCCGCCATCCTGCCAGGCTTCGGCTCGGAGAAGTTCCAAGGGGATGGCTTCGCTTCTTTCCAAGCCGAAGCCTGCGGCCAGAGTCGGAGCCGTTTCGCCCCCGAAGATCATCGGCGCCACATAAGCCATGACTTCATCCACCAGTCTGAGGCGCAACAATTCGAAATTGAGCGTGGCGCCCCCCTCGACCATGAGGCGATTGATTCCCATCTCCTTGAGGGTGTGCATCACATTCTGCAAATTCACCCGTTCGCCCTCATGCACAAAAACTTGCACGCCGCGCGAACGGATGAATTCGAGTTTGTCTTTAGATGTCCGTTGGGTTGTGAATATTACGATAGATGCGGGTCCTGCATTCAGAAATGCCGAATCCGGCTTTAGGTTTGCTTCTGAAACGACCGCCACTTTGACCGGATTCGGGGAAAGTCCGCGCGCGAGGCGTTCGCGGCGTAAAGACTCGGATTTGACGGTCAGTTTTGGGTCTTCGTCCAGAAGCGTGCGCCCTCCCACCATCACTGCGTCCGCTTCCGCGCGCAGACGATCCACGCGCTCCCGATCCCGCTGCGAGGAGATCGCGGCTCCCTGGCGCGCGCGGGTGTCAATCTTGCCATCGGCGGTCATGGCAACATTGATGAAAACAAACGGCCGATCCATCGAGGCGCTCTCTCCGATAAAGCGAGGTTATCGTACATAAACAACCGTTTCCATGCTATTACAATAATCAATACGTCGCCAACGTTGGGAGTGGATTGCCAGGAGGCTATATGACTAATGCCGATTATAAATGCTCAATACCAAGCAATAATCAAGGAAAGATGAAACAAACGGCTCGAATTCCCCCAGAGTAACTGCCTACCTCCTCACCCCCGGGAGCAAAATACAGCGAATTTGTCGTCTCGCGGCAAAAACCCGAGGCATTGCCCCGCGGCTCGCCCCATCAAAGAGAGCGCGCCGTATTATCGAATGACAACCTGGCTTGCCTTATCCAAAACAAAATCGAGCAGGTAATGATTCACCTCCTCCGCCGCATCGAGTTGCACCCAATGGGTGGCATCGGGAAACAGAATCAAATTACCTTCATCAACATAATCCATGCTCGGACGCGCCATGCGGTGACTGAGTGCCACATCCTTCATGCCCCACATCATCAACGTAGGGACCTTCACGCGCATATTCCTTTCAACGCGCGGTGGATACCAAAATGCTGCGCGATACCAGTTGACCATAGCAGTTAACGCTCCGGGCTGCGACCAGGCTTCCTTGTATTTGGCAATGTCTTCGTTTGTGAAGGTGTGAATCTTTCCGCTCCCGCGCAGGGCACGCACCGCACCGCGCCAGTTCTCCGCGCGCAGGATCGCCTCCGGCAGCCACGGTAATTGAAAGAAGAGCACATACCATGAGCGGCGTATCTGTTCGAGATCGCGCTGCAGAAATCTGCGCATCACAGCAGGATGAGGCACATTCAAAATCCCCAAGCGGTACACACGCTGAGGATGCCTAATTGCCAGCATCCATGCAACGACCGCTCCCCAATCATGCCCGACAAGGTTGACCTTTTCATACTCCAGCGCGTCAATCAAACCGACAATATCCTTCACCAGTTCATCCACACAATACCTTTTGATACCCTTTGGTTTATCGCTCAGGTTATAGCCGCGCTGATCGGGGACAATGACGCGGCATCCCGCCTCCGCAAGCGCGGGAATTTGCTTCCTCCACCCATACCAAAATTCAGGAAAACCGTGCAATAACATAACAGGGATGCCGCTCTGCGGTCCGGCCTGAACGACATGTAAGCGAATCCCATTGGTTTCGATAAAGGTGTTTTCGAGTTTCATGAGAAATGAACCTCCAAACGAGGCGGGATTGTAACAGAGAAATTCTACATGTCGTTCATTCTCATCCTCCCCTAACACAAAAACAATGAGTTGCGAGTGTTCTGTTGCGAAGATAATAGACCTGGGTACTCATCCCCGCTTTCCCTCACCCTTGCCTATCCCAAGCGGGATTGGATCACCCTAATACTCCCCTTTGAAATACGCCGCGATCAAATCCGAAATATCGGCCGTTGTATTCTGCCGCGCCACAGCAAAGAAATCATACGCAGTGGTGCGCCCACGTCCATAGCGAGAGGCATAATCTTTTAGAAAACGGAAGAACGCCTCATCACCCATGCGATAATGCAATGCCTCCATGAAATTCGCTCCATTGAGATACACGGCATTGACATAGGAGCGGAAGGTCCCGCCCTCATAAATGGTCGTATCCACATAGCCCGAGGGACCAAAATAATTCACGCGGAAATTCCACCACCAATCGTAGGAATTTGGATAAATGTATTTATAGAAAAGGGCTTCGCTATAAACGCAGAGGGCTTCGTCGAGCCAGGGCTCCATTGCCGAGTCGCTCCCCACCAGCCCAAACCACCATTGATGTGCAACCTCATGTACGCCAATGGCTACCAGGTTGCTGCGCGCTGAACCGTTGTATTCATTGTAGAACTTGGTTGCCAGAAAGATCAACCCATCGTACTCCTGCCCGTCGTTCAAGTCTGCCTGAACAATGCTCAAAGTCTCATAGGGAAACGGAGCGAATTGCGTCTCGAACAAACCGATCGCGCGCACCGCCGCGTTCAAAATGGCCAACCCTTGGGTTTCATACCCCGGATAATAATACGAACGGATCTGCGCGCCGCCAGCAGTCGCCTCCATGACTTTGAACTGATCGCTGGCTGAAAAGGCAAACGTACGCGCGCCCAGGAGACGGTAGCGCGTCCACTCACCGTTAGGTTCACCGAGTCCACTCGCCGCGATGAGGATCCCCTCATCGGTCGTTTTGATGTTCACTTCAAAGTCCGACGAGTCATACACGAGATGCTCGCCTAAATGCCATGGCTCATGCAACACCCAGCCATTGTTGTATGGGACGATGAATGGATACCAATCCGTAAGATTGACCTGATCCACATCATAACCATACGGATGCTCTTTTACCTTGGGCGGAATGGAAATACGGAAGCGCATGGCAAGGGACAATCGAGCGCCGGGCTGAAGCGCCTGCGGCAGATAAACGGTGAGCTGCTCCCCGCTCAAGTCATAGTTGAGCGGCGTCCCATCGAGCAACAGGTTTTCGAGGACGAACCCCCCTTTACGATTCGGCGATACAGCAAGAACCAGTTCACTGAGCGCAACACCTGTCTGATTCGTGTATGTGATAGTTTCATCTACTGCCAGTTGATGACCATAATAATCGAGCAGGGCATAGAGGAGGTATTGAGTCCGTGAAGAAGATGGAGAAACTGTCGGCGAAGGAAGAGGCGTTGCTGTAAATTCAAGTGTGGGAAGCGGAGTATTCGTCGGCGGGAGGGAGGTAAAAGTTGCCGCGAGAGTTGGCGCCTCGATGGGAATGTAATTTGCATCGGCAGGTTGAAAAGGCGTGGGGGTTGGCAACGCGCTGGGGTTTGCAGTGACCAGCACAAAATTCGGAAAAGGAGGCGTAGCTATCTGCGCCATGCAGGAGGTGAGCAGGAAGCCAAACGCGAGGAAAGCGCCATACCTCGCACCTCTCGCAAATCGTTTTCGCATCAAAGAACTCACCTCAATAAGAATTCCTGAAGTATTTTGCCATCAGGTCTGAAAGATCGGCGGCTGTATGTTCGCGCAGAACGCGGAAAAAGTCCTGTGCCGTAGCACGTCTGCCAACATATTGGGTGTAGTAATCCCGGAGAAATGCAAAAAAGAGATCATCGCCGATGCGTTGACGCAGATCCTCCATAAAGCGCGCGCCGGTGAGATACGTCTTATCCCAATAGGGTCGCTGACCGCCGCCGTCATAAATCGGCGTATCCACAAAGCCCGCTTCCTGAAACTCGAAGTAACGATAGCCCCACCACCACTCCACGAGATCAGGATAAACCGATTCGTAATAGATACGTTCACTGTATGTCGCAAGCGTTTCGTCGAGCCATGGTTCGATGCCCTGATCATTCGCCACACCGTCAAACCACCATTGATGTGCAGTCTCATGGGCAGAGATAATCACCAGATAATTCTTCGGCGTGCCATCGTATAGATTGAAGTAATCGCGGCTGATGAAATAAAAAGCAGAATATTCCATGCCGTCGTTGAAATCACCCTGAACGGCCGTCATCGTCTTGTGCCGGTACGGTCCGAACTTTTCCTCGAAGACCTGCAGTGCCTCGACCGTCGTTTGTAACATCGCTTCGCCGGGTGCATCGTAGAATGCAAAATAATAAGCGAAGACCGTCACATCGCCGACCTTTTGCATGGCGACCTTGTACAGCGTGCTGAGGGAGAGGGCAAATGCGCGTCCCGCTTCAAGCACAAACCGACGACTGCCCGCCGTTAAAGATTCCACCTCCGCCCCCGAAGCCGCAATCTGCGGAGTCGAACCGTCCGTGATCGTGACCGTCACATCGAAGTCTGCCGCGTCATAGACAAGATGTTCGCCGTAGAACCAGGGATTGTGCAAAAGCCATCCTTCACCGGGAAGATACGGCACGATGAACGGATACCAATCCACAAGATTGATCTGCCGATCCGAATAGCCATAGATTTGGGGACGCACTTCATCGGGATTGCTATATGCCTGCATACGCGGCAGGATGAGCCCATAACTCATCGTAATCGTGGTGGTTTGACTCGGAGGCAGTGGCTGGGGGAGGGGAATCTCGAGACGCTGACTCAAGGGTTCGAGGATGTAACCAGTAACAGGTTGCTGATCCACACTCAGAGACTTGAGGCTAAAGCCACCGCTCCACAAATTGGGCTGCACCGCAAGGACAAGGTTTGTCAAAGTTTCGCCCGTCCAGTTAGGATAAATGATAGTCTGATTCACCACTGCGGCTTTCGTGGAATAGTTCAACTGCAAATCCATCACATACTGCGGACGTTCCAACGCCGGCGTCGGTGTGGGGAATGCCGTCGGCGTTTCGGTGGAGATAGACAGCGCCGTTGGTGAAGCAGTTGCAGAGGGCAGAACAGGCGCCTCACTCGGAGGGAGGGGCGATGGTGTAGGGGAAGAACAGGAAGCAATAAAAAAGAGAAAACAGGAAAGCAATATTCGTTTTGCGGCCGTTTTGCGCATGGGAGGGATTTTAACCGAAATGAGGTAAGACAAGCCTGTAGACTTGCTTTACCTTACCTTCTTCCACGCAAACGCAAGCATGAAAAACACCGTCGCCGTCAGCACAATGGCCGCGCCGGAGGCAATGCTCAAGTAATAAGAGAGATACAAACCGATGACACCCGCAAACGAGGCAAAGATTGCTGCGAGTATCATCATCGTTGACAAGCGATGCGTGAGCAGATAGGCTGTCGCGGCGGGAGTGACGAGCATGGCCACCATCAGCGCCACACCAACAGTTTGTAGCGAAACCGCCACAGTCACAGCAAGGAGGGCAAGTAAAAGATTATTGAGCAAACCGACAGGGAGGCGAAGTGTAGCCGCGAGGATGGGATCGAAAGCCAACGTCAGAAACTCCTTATAGAATGCGAAAACGATGAGAAGGATGATCCCACCGAAGATCAGAATCAACCACAGGCTTTGAGACGAAACACTCAATATATCCCCAAAAAGGAAATGGCTCAAATCTACAGCATAACTGCGAACGGTGGAGATCAAGACAATGCCGAGCGCAAACATCCCTGCAAAGATGATCCCGATGGCCGTATCCTCCTTGATTGGAGAGTTTTTGCTGAGCGCGCCGATGCTTAGCGCGGCCACGATAGAGGTCCCCAGCGCCCACCAGAACAGCCCCTCGCGCATGCCACCGCTGATGAGATAACCTAACGCAATACCGGGCAGGATGGTATGCGCCAGCGCATCGCCAAAGAAAGCCATGCCGCGCAGCACAACGTATGTACCCATCACCGCGCAGACAATGCCAACAAGGATCGCGGCGATCATACCGCGCTGCATGAATTCGTAGGAGAGAGGCTCGAGAAGAAAGGACATTGGATGTGCAATGGTGTGAATTTTAGATTGGCAGATGCTCTGTTGCAAACATAGACAAAGAATTGACGTCGGCATTGCTGTTCGCCCTCACCCCTGCCCTCTCTCGCTGGGAGAGAGTTGGGGTGAGGGAAAACGGGGATAAGTGCCTCGATCTATTATCAACAGAGCACTTGGCAGACTCTATTCCTCAGGTGGACAACAATCATCCACCAGCATCGCTCCTTGCGGGACAATCTTCATACGCTCGCCATATGCCTTCAAAAGATTTTCAGTAAGCAAAACAGCCTCTGGCGATCCAAATGAAACAATCCTTCGATTGAGCAGCATGATTCTGTCGAAGTGACGCGCAGCATGATCGAGATCGTGCGTCGCCACCATGACAGTCACCTTTTCTGCTTGAAGCCCGTCCAACAGCAAGAGCAAGCCTTCCTGCGAAGGCGCATCAAGCCCGGTCAACGGCTCGTCCATTAACATCAATTCCGCCTCCTGTGCCAGAGCGCGAGCAATGAACATGCGTTGCTGTTGCCCGCCGGAAAGTTGACCGATCTGACGCGAGGCTAAATTCGACAACTCCACCCTCTCCAGTGCATGATAAACAATCTCCCAATCCTTCTTGCGGGGCCAATTGAACGGGCCGAGTTTTGCAAAACGTCCCATCATCACCACATCCGCAACCGTGACCGGGAAGTTCCAATCCACTTGCGAGCGTTGCGGAATGTAGGCAATACATACATGCCTGCCCGGCTTCGAGCCAAAGATGTTCACCCATCCTTCTGTAGGAGGCATCACGCCCGCTACCACCTTGAATAACGTGCTTTTTCCCGCACCGTTCGGGCCCACCACCGCGACGCGTTCCCCCACGCGAAGATGAAAAGTGATGTCCTCCAACGCAACGCGTCCATTGTAGCGAACGGTAAGATGACTCACATCAAGGATAGGCTGGTCGGGCTGGTGGTACGTGTGAGGGTACATGTTTATCATTTCAACGCGTTCACAATCAGCGTTACATTATGTTTCATCATATCAATATACGTCGCGGCGGGTGAGCCATTCGTCAGCGATTCAAGATGCAAGCCGGTGACAACTCGCACACCGCTTTCATCGGCAATTTGTTGAGCCAGCGCAGGATTTTCAGAAGCCTCCAAAAAAATAGCCGGCGCGCCACTCGCTCGAATCTGTCCGATCAACGTCGCCATTTGCTGTGCAGAAGGAGACGCGTCTGAACTGAAACTCTCGATCACCGTACCAACAATCCTAAATCCATACCGCTCAGCAAAATACCCCAGCGATTCGTGATTGGTAATGAGCAATCTTCGCTCAGGCGGGATTTGCGCCACCTCTTCGACGATCCACGCATCGAGTTCCTTGAGCCGCGCACGATACGCCTCTGCATTTGCTTGATATATCGCCGCGCCATGTGGATCGAAATGCGTCAGACCTTCACGGATGTTTTCCACATAGAAAAGGACGAGATTCGGATCGAGCCACATATGTGGATCACCCGCTTCATGCTCGGACCCTTCGCCGGCTTCCGTTTCAGCGGCATTTTCCTCGCCGTGATGTTCCTCCATCTTACGCGGCTCGATGCCCTCCGAAGCAACAATGATAAGTTGCTCTCCTCCCGCGCTCTCCAACAGAGATTCGATAAAGTGTTCATATTCAAGTCCGTTCAGAATCAACACTTTGCTCTCCGCAATCCTTGCCACATCCAGAGGGGTTGGCTGGTATGTGTGTGGGTCTGCTCCGAGCGGGAGCAGTGATTCGACTCGCGCGCGGTCGCCGGCAACATTGCGGGCGATGTCCGCCAGGAAGGTGGTAGAGGTCAAGATAACGGGAACAGCCGTCCCTGAGTCAGAAGCGGGCGGCAATCCACAGGCAGAAAATAACAGCGCGGCAAGTATAAAGAGAAAAATCGAACGCTTCACGAATAATTCCTCATTGGCACGACTGACATAACCCGAAAAATTGCAACCAGTGTTCGCGGATCTGATAACCGGTCTTTTTTGAAATCGTTTTGATCAACGCGTCGAGGTCATCGCCCTCGAAAAAGGAAACCCTACCGCAGTTTTGGCAAAGGAGAAGATGCTCATGCCCGCGGCTTGCGGCGATAAACGCCTGACAGCCTTGCGGCTGATGTACACGCTGAATGAGATGAAGTTCTTCGAGCTTTTCGAGTGTACGATAGACAGAGACCAATCCCAAGGCGCGGTATTTTTTGCGCGCCAAATCGAAGACTTCGAGAGGGGTGAGGGCGCGCGTAGCCTGCCACACCGTTTCGACAACCGCACGGCGCGCGGCAGTGAGGCGGTATCCGTTTTCCTGCAATTGGGCAAGCCAAGCATCAGCAGTCATAGATTCCTTTTTTTGAAATTGAAAATCATTTTCAATAAGTATATGAAGAAAAAGAGGGCTTGTCAAGGTTATTCCCGATTTTGTGTCCACTTCAAAAGTTAACGGAAGGACAACTTGCATCTCCTGTGATCTCTGCTGATAAGATTCGAGTGCACACTCCCTACCTCCCTTTTGTACAGAGTTTCATTTACTGCGAAGTTTCCGGAGGGACCTTTACACATTGAGGCCAGAAAACTAAATTGACTTCAATTCGGGATAAACGCTCATATCCCAAAATTTATCGCCGAGTTCGCAAAGATGTTTTTGATTTTCTCAGTGCTCTCCGCGTCCCGCGGTGAGAAAGTCTTTATCACGAACTGGCATTCAATTGAGTTTATTATGTAACAGGATAGCATATATAGGGGGGAATTCTTGCATTCTCTCTATATTTTCGGGAGCCGATGATTCTATTCAAGCCGATCCTCCCGACACTGAGGCGACTTGTGACCTTCGCGCAACGCGCACATTACAAATTTGCGGGGTTGTAAAGAGAAGAAATCAATTATCATATTGTGTAACTCTGGAGGAAAAGAGGCTGAATTGAATGTTTAAGTGGCTTTTTGGAAATAGCCTGATTGACCTTGGGGAACTCGAGGGAGATTATCGCGTTTACCATTTGCAAAACGACATCAGACAAAGCACTATTGCTCTACGCGTTATCGCAATTGGCACTCTAGCATCTTTGCCGGTGGATGCTCTTCTGCTTGGGGACAAACATCATGTTTTGGCACTCCTGGCTGTCTTGCGCATGGGATTCATAGTGGCAACTCTCGCCACTATTCTCACCATTCAGAGGACTAAAAAAGTAAAAGTCTTTGACCGAATGATCATCGGTTGGTTGACGGCAAGTATTATTTTCCTGAACATTCTGAATTACATGCGCCCTATTCAAAACAACCCGTTCGACATTATCTTCCCATTGGCGATCTATATTCTTTCTCCCCTCAATTTGTCCTACACCTTTTTATTTGCACTCGGCTACTCCACAGGCGTTTTATTCGTAAATCATGTTCTGAGAACGAGCGGGGATCCGGCGACATTGAGCACATTCCTGGTTGCTCAGATCATTGCCCATGCATTGGGAAGCGGCTCGGCAATCGAAATTCAGAGACACCGCAAAATATCCTACCGCGCGTATATTCACGAAAAGGATGCACGTGAGGTGGCTGCGTATCTCTCAAATATAGATCCCCTCACTGAAAGTCTGACGCGGCGTCATTTCTTCAATATCGCCGGAAGCGAATTTCTCCGCTATTTACGCTATCGAAGGCCTCTCTCGGTGCTTGTCATTGACGCCGATCATTTCAAGGCAATCAATGACACATACGGACATCACGCGGGCGATATAGTGCTGAGGAGCATGTCGCTGGTGATGTTGGAGCAAAAACGCGCACAAGACACGCTCGGACGACTCGGCGGAGAGGAATTCGGCCTGCTTCTGCCGGAGACAAACCTGGCACAGGCAAAGATTGTCGCAGAGCGCATTCAAAAGGCGTGGGAAAACACCCCCACAAATGTAGACGGTGAATTGATCCGTTCGACGGTGAGCATTGGTGTGGCAGAGGCAACGCCTGAGGACAAATCCTTTGAGGATGTGCTGCGCCGTGCGGATCGCATGTTATACAAAGCCAAAGAGCGCGGGCGGAATCAGGTTGCGGCGGAATAGAGCAAGGAGTTATCTCGCTCCGCTTTGCAAAAGAATGAAGACAATCAATGCGGCAATGATCAATATACTGATCTGCACGGAGGGGCGCATCAAAATCGTACGGCGGCGGTAAATTTCCAATCTGGTTTTTCGACGATGAGGGCGGGACCCTCTTCTGCGCATAAGACTTTGTTCCAATCAAAATGAGCGAATGGCTTTTTCTAGATCATCGAAGACCTTGAAAAAGAGTTTCAAGCCGGATTGTTCCAAAGCGGCATCCACAGCAGGCTGCGGATTGAGCAATCTGACGTATTTACGAGCATTACTGCTGTGCGTAAAGTCGGGATTTTCATGCGGTTCCACTTCATGCGGAACGCCGCTATAAAGCAGGGCGATCTTGTGAATGGCGACCAGACCTGTGCTTGTTATATTGGTTACCTCACTCAAGTCAATGACAAGGTAACGCGCCGGGTTATTGTAAATCTCACGCGCTTTCGCAACCACTTCGACGAAATTCGTCGCGTTGATCTCCCCCTTTATGTGCATAATCGCCACAGGTTCTTTTGCCTGTCGGAGCGCAATCGTAATTTCCATTTAACCTTTCCTTTCACATAACTCCCACACAGCCCACACTCAACGGAAATTGAACTCTTCGAAATGGATATTGCGCTTCGGCACACCCAGTGAAAGAAATTTCTTCTCAAACGCCTGTACCATCGGTAAGGGTCCACACATGTAAATATGATGATCGTTTAGAGGGCCATCTGCGTTCTTCACAATCTCGTCAACGCTCAATGATCCCTCCGTCGCTGAAAAACGGATGTGCGGTTTCAAGCGTGGATTCTTTTTTGCAGCGGCTTCGATCTCGTCGAGAAACAAGGCTTCCTCTTTGTGACGGACGGTGTAGTAGAAGTCCACATCCTTATCGAGGTGGCCATCCATGTCACGGATGAAGGAGAGAAAGGGGGTCAGTCCGATGCCACCCGCGATCCAAATTTGTTTTTGCCCACCGGTTTTATAGTCGAACATGCCGTATGCACCCTCCACAATAGCATCCGTGCCGGCGCGCAGATTGCTGAAGAGGTAGCGGGTGAAGTCGCCGCTCGCTTTAACGGTAATCCGCAAAACGTCCTCCTGAGGCGCACTGGAGATCGTAAAGGGGTGGGACTCGTTCAAAGTCTTGTCGCCCGGAAAACGCACGAAGAGAAACTGTCCCGCGCGATGTTTGGGGATGGCTTCCCCTTTTGGGCGCAGGGTTACTTCCGTCGTTGAGTTGTTGGGATGCCTGACCCTCTCCACAGTATAAGGGAGATACTTCTTGAAGAAGCGCCCGAAGAGTTCCGTATAGAGATAGGACACTGCGCCGATGATGAAAAAGATCTGCACCCAGTTGATGGCAATGAATGCATCGAGGGGATGTTTGATAGTGAGCGCATGAATGTAGGCGATGATGAAAAATATGCCAATATATTTTTTGAGATTTTTCCAGCCTTCGTATGTGCCGCCGGTGAGTTGATTTAAAAAGGCAATGCGTGGCGCAAGGCTGATGAGAACGATGGAGACAATGCCCACAAAGGCAATGACGGCGAGATAATTACCAAGCGCCCAACCCGAAAGCGTAATCGGCACGGTAAGCACGTGAACAAAGATCAAAAGGAACGCGGCGGTGGCACAGCGCCGATGGGTGATGTACATTCGGTCCAATCCACCAAAGTATCGCTCTGCCCATTTCGGCCGCGCCGATAAAAACAGCGCCGCAGCCATAAGCACGATATTGACTGAGCCAATAATCTCACCAGCATACTGGCGCACAAAGTTCTCGCGTCCATCATTCACAGGAGGAAAGATAAGCCAAACTGCAATGGTCAGCAGAACACATAAAACGATAAAAAGATTTCCGAGATTCTTCATAGGACCTCCGCAAGTAGTTAAATTGATTCTTGACAATGCAGAGGAAGATCAAAGAGTGTTGTGACGACTTCTCTCCTGCGGGCAGCGCGGCATAACGTGCATTTTCCCATCAGAACGATTGGATCGCCTGCTCAACGTCAGTGAAAATTTCGAAGGCGGCAGTGAAGCCGACCATCTCCAACACACTCTTTACTTCCTTGCGCGGGTTCAACAACTTAACATGCGGCTGCGGCCTCGAACTGCTTATGTGCTTCATCGAACGATAGGTAGGCCAGCCTTGTTCTGTAGAGGGAAGTTCATCGCCGCTCGTCAGCAATGCGATGCTGTGCAATGCCACCAGCCCGGCGCTGCTGAGATATGTGAGATCGGACATATCAATCAAAAAATTCCGCGCGCCCGCCTCATACTCCTCTTTGGCTTTATCAATCAATTGCTGATAAGACTGTCCATCCAACTGACCCTCGAGGCGTAAAATCGTTACAGGTACACGCCCGGCTTCCTTTGAAACTGTAATGTTCATATCTCTCTCCGACAAGCAGAATAAAGCCATTATATCGCCGCTTTGCGTTCCAGCCGCTTCATGCGGCGCTCGATTTCACCCAGCCAATAACGGCGCATGTAAGCGGGCATGTCGTCGGCTTCTACGCGCTGCCAGGCGGACTTCGTCCACTTGAGCGCCTTTTTCACATCGCGCTCCTTGTGTTCATAATATTTGGCAAGTTCGATGAACGCGTAGAGATGACCTTGTTTGGCCGCCTCCTCCCACAAGCGGACGGCTTCACTTAAATCCCCGCGTCGCTTTTGCAGGATGGACAAACGCTTCATCACCAAGCCGAAATCGGATTCCGTTAAATTCGATTCGAGTCCTCGCTCGAACAGACGCGCCGCTTCATCCCAGCGACCGAGGTCTTCGAACAATTTGCCGAGCGCGACGAAATCGAGACCATGTTGTACTTTTCCGTTATAGGGATTCTCCAGTATTTCGTTGATGTGCGCGAGCAAAGCTGCCATCGTCAAAACATCCATGGCGTTGTGATAGAACACACCCGCCAGCGGACGCGCGTCGCCGGTGCGCAAATAATCGAAATATAACCACGGAATTTCATACCCCGGCACCTCTTCACTCGAACGTCTCAAACCAAGCACATGCTCCTCGAGAGATTTCAGCGCACGCGATGCGAGCCGTTCACGCCATAATCTGCGCGCAAGGGGAAGCAAATCCAGATGCGCAAAGCCGGAGAATGGATAGGGTGTACCATGCAAAGTGTATCGGGTTCGTAAAAGAGGTGTATCGAAGGCTTTACCGTTAAAAGTTACAAGCGCTTCGCACGGCGCGAGGAAATTTGCCAGTCCTTCGAGCAGGGCAGGTTCTTCAGCGGGATCGCGCATGAAGAATTGCTTCAAGACGAGTTGATCATCTTTAACCCTTGCTGCGCCAATCAGGAAGGCATATGTTCCTGTGCCACCTGAAAGCCCGGAGGTCTCTGTATCGAGAAATGCAAACTTGGAAAGCGGAAGGGTGGAAAGACGGAGATCGTTTGCCCACTCTGCGATCAAGAAATGAGGGGAGGAGGAAAGAAGAGAGGAGGAGCCATAAACAGAATCGGCCGGGTAAACCTGCTCCGCGACGAATACTTCTCCGCGAGGGGTGGGGTAAAAGGTTCCGGGGACGACGGAGGCAATTTCATAACGGGAGCCGGTCGCGGGTCCGCGCGAGGCGTGAGGAAAATCAAGAGGCGGCGTGAGGTGTGAAGTCCCCTTCTTCACGCCTAGCGCTTTGAGTTTATCCGCAAGCGAACTCATATGAACAATTGTATCGCTTAAACACTGCAAAACTTATCCGCATTGTAGAGGATGAACAACAGCGCCCCCAGGTACAAAACTATCGTGGGGGCGCTACCTTTTTGCGCGGCATCCTCTTCAATTCTGTTGAATGTTTCCCGCCAATCCAAGTTCGGGTGCAATGCGGCGCATTGCTTGAATCACATTGCCTACATGTTCCCACAACTCGACGCCAAGTTCCTGAGCAGCATGCTCCATCTCAGCGCGGTCGGCGCCGGCAGCGAAGGCTTTGTCTTTCCACTTCTTTTTGACGGAGGACACCTCAAGGTCATAGAGGGAGCGCGAAGGTCGCACCAGCGCTACAGCCGTGATCAAGCCTGTAATTTCGTCGCAGGCCATCAGGGCTTTGCGACGTAAGGTATCACGCGGCACGCCCGTGCCAACGCCATGACTCAAAATATCCTGAATGATGTCTTCAGGGACGCCGCGCGCGCGCAAAATCGGTGCGCCTTTGATGGGGTGTTCCTCCAATGTTGGGTGAATTTCCCAATCGAAATCATGGATCAAGCCGAGCAATCCCCAGGCATCCACATCCTCACCAAATTTCTCCGCGTAAAAGCGCATTGCGGCTTCGACGGAAAGCATATGCCTGATCAGATTTTCATTTTTGACGAATTCACGCACAAGCGACAAAGCTTCCTCGCGGGTCATCATGGGCTCCTGAGAGGGTCGTATTGTTTTTTGAGCGCAGTATGTAAAATGTTTCGAACGTTCTCGTAAACCGGGTTTGGTGTATTTGCTATAGTAATTATCAGCATCGAATTCACACGAATTCATCGAAAACTCGATTTATTGGCGCAATTCGATGCCCGTGGTTTTTTAGATACTCGTCGAGGTTTCTAGACCATATTGTGTGGCAAGGTCATCTAGCAGGGCTTCCACTTCGTCGAGAAAATAATCCAATCCGTTCAAGCGCTCTTCCATGCCGCTTGCTGTCATCCCCAATTGAGCGCATGCACTGCGCCATACTTCCAAGGCATGATCGGGCAGGACTTCTACGGCAAGGGTCCAGGTTTGCAAGAGGGGCCAAAGTGCTGCGTGTGGTTTTTCGCCTTCGAGCATGGTGCGAATCGCTTTCTCATAATAATTCACACGCACGGGGTGAATGCGCGCGTCGACGCGGCTATTCTCCATCGCTGATTCAAATGCAAGTTTCCAATCGGGTAGCCACGTTTGAATAACAGAAGGAGACAGATTAGAAGCGCCCAGCAAGCCGACAAGCGCCGCATCCATGCCAGGACGTTGAGCAGTCTCGGCCCTCTCGGCAAATTCCAGCATGAGACGACGTTCCGGCAAAGGCGGGCCGGATAACTCCGCCACTGCGTTAACCGCATGATACAGGGATTTCATGTACTGGATCACATCTCTCGGGGTCACCGCGCTGCTGATCTCGATTAATTCACGCCAGATATGCCGCGCCTCCTTGAGCAAAAGGCGGGAGCGTTGTAAGGCAGGCGCGGGCGCGTTGAATTCAAAGCCGGCGCGCAAGCCCGCTTGTACGAATTCGAAAAATTTCTCGCGTTCATAGAGGAGTATGGGATCGTACATTTCCCATCCCAGCCAAGGGTCAAGGCGCAGTTCGCGAGGACGTTTGAACTCCGCGCGGGCGCGGTGACCGATATCCACGTGAAAGTCGGGGGTGAGTTTGATGAATTCGCGCCTGTGCTTGGGTTCACTGTTATGGACGAAGATGATATCAACATCCGCTGTGCCGCCAAGCATGGGATCGGCATTGGAGACGAGTGAGCCGGTGAGATAGGCCGCGATGATGTCGCGATCATTGAAGGCGCGCTCCTGCGCAGTCTCTTTGGCAATTCGGATGAGGGATTCGCGTGTGACTCGCATGGTTTCCTCGCGCTTTCGCCGCCGCAGGCGGCGCGGAAGCGGGTTTAACTTTCGGGTAAAGGCAACGTTTGTTGAAACGGAGGCAGGTTGAGGCTTTGTCTGATGCGGTTTTCGATCAATTTCAAATGTTCGGGGTTTTGAACAATGTTCAAATGATCTGTGTCTATCGTCAAAACTGGCGTATGGTCAAATGGCTTCGAGAAAAATTCCTCATACGCCATGTTGAGTTCGTGGATGTAGGCTCGTTCCATCTGACGTTCATAGGGACGGTCGCGCAGAGCAATGCGCTGCATGAGAGTGTCGGTGGAGGCTTGTAAATAGACGAGCAGGTCGGGTTTAGGGATTTTCTCGGCGAGCGCCTCGTGGACTTTGTAGTACATGTCGAGTTCGTCACCCTTGAGGTTGATGCGTGCGAAGAGAGCGTCTTTGGCAAAGGTGTAATCGGAGATGAGGTTTTTGCCGTTCGCGAGCAAGTCTGGGACAATACGCCGCTGCTGGTGATAACGGCTGAGCAGGAAGAAAATTTGGGTTTGAAAGGCATATCGTTCGCGGTCGGCGTAAAAAGCGGAGAGGAACGGATTTTCTTCAAAGACCTCCAAAAGGATTTCGGCATCGAATGCGGGTTGAAGGAGACGGGCAAGGGTCGTCTTACCGACCCCAATGACCCCTTCAATGGCTACGTACATGGATTGCGCTCCAGAGGGTAAGTTGTTGCAAGGATACCATAAGTGGAGTGATAGATGTCAAGTCTGCCCAGATCCATCGAACGGTTTGCAGAATGCAGAAAAGTGCCTTTTAGCAACGTGTAAAGCGGATTGTATTGCGTAAATCAATGCCCCTCTCCAAACGGAAAGGGGCATTCACCATTCACCATTTACTACTCACCAATTACCAAATAACTACACACTCACCGCCTCCAGTTCCTCCACCTTCTCGAACTGGCTGTTGTACAAGTCGGCGTAGAAACCGCCCTTTGCCAGCAATTCAGCGTGCGTGCCCTGCTCCACGATGTTGCCGTCGCGCATCACCAGAATCAGGTCGGCGTTTTGGATGGTGGACAGGCGGTGGGCGATGATGAAACTGGTGCGTCCGCGCATCAGTTTGTCCATCGCTTTCTGGATGAGGATTTCGGTGTGCGTATCCACCGAACTGGTGGCTTCGTCGAGGATGAGCATGGGCGAGTTGGCGAGGAAAGCGCGGGCGATGGTGAGTAGTTGCTTCTGTCCCTGCGAGATGTTGGTCACTTCCTCGTTCAACACGAAGTGATAGCCTTCCGGCAGGGTGTGGATGAAGTGATCCACATGCGCGGCTTGCGCGGCGGCGATGACTTCCTCCTCCGTGGCGTCCTCGCGCCCGTAGCGGATGTTGTCGAGAATCGTGCCGTTGAACAGCCAGGTATCCTGAAGCACCATGCCGAACATGGCGCGCACGTCGGCGCGGGTGAACTCGCGCAGGTCGTGACCGTCAATGCGGATGGAGCCGCTATCCACATCGTAGAAGCGCATCAGCAGTTTGACGATGGTGGTCTTGCCGGCTCCGGTCGGACCGACGATTGCCACCCGCTGGCCGGGCTGAATCTCCGCTGAGAACCCTTTGATGACGGGCGTGCCGGGGACGTAGCCGAAATGCACGTCGCGGAATTCGACATGCCCGCGCACGCGCTCCAGTCTGACGGGGGAGGCGGTTTCGGGCGTCTCTTCCTCCTTTTCGAGGAACTCGAAGACGCGCTCCGCCGCGGCGACCGTGCTTTGCAGCACGTTGGAGATGTTCGCCAGTTGGGTGATGGGCTGGGTGAACGAGTTGATGTATTGGATGAAGGCTTGAATATCGCCGACGGTGATGGCTTTGCGGATGGTCAGCCAGCCGCCGAGGATGACCACCGCCACGTAGCCCAGGTTGCTCACCAGCCGCATGACCGGCATCATGATGCTGGAGAAGAACTGCGATTTCCATGCCGAGCCGTAGAGGGTGTTGTTGTATTCGTTGAATTTGGCGATGCTCTTTTCTTCGCCGTTGAAGGCTTTGACGATAAGATGCCCGCCGAACATCTCCTCCACATGCCCGTTGACGTGACCGAGATACTCCTGCTGTTCCTTGAAGAAGCGCTGCGACTGGCGCACGATGATCATCACGATCATCATCGAGGCGGGGATGATGGTCAATGCCACCAGCGTCATCTGCCAGGAGATGGTGATCATCATGGCAAGAAAACCCACCACGGCAACCAGCGAGGTGATGATTTGCGTCAGGCTCTGGTTGAGGGTCTGGTTGATGGTGTCCACGTCGTTGGTGAGCAGGGAGAGCGTCTCGCCGTGCGGCGTGCCGTCGAAGTAGCGGAACGGCATGCGGTTGATTTTTTCCATCATCTCGCGGCGCAGTTTATAGGTGACCTCGATGGCGACATCGGTCATCAGCCAGCCCTGGACGTAACTGAGGATGGCAGAAAGCGTATACAAGCCAAGGGCGGTCAGCAGGATACGCCCGATGACGTCGAATGGCACGTCGCCGGTGCCGGCGATTTTCGCCAGAATGCCGTTGAACAGTTCGGTGGTGGCGTTGCCTAAAATCTTCGGTCCCACAATTATGAAGACGGTCGAACCGATTGCCAGCGCAAAGACCACCAGAATTTTGGCGCGATACGGCGCAAGGTAGGAAATCAGTTTGCGCAGCGTGCCTTTGAAGTCACGCGCTTTTTGAACAGGGGCGCCCATCATGGCATGTGGGTTAGGCATCATGGCTCCACGCCCGCCCATTGGTCCGCGCGGGAGCGAAGTGGATTGGGGTTTGGGTTCTTTGGGATTCGAGCCGTTCATGCCAGCGCCTCCTGTTTGAGTTGCGAGAGGGCAATCTCGCGGTAAATCTCGTTGGTTTTCATCAATTCCTCGTGCGTTCCCTGCCCGATCAGGCGTCCTTCATCCAGCACTAAAATCTGGTCGGCGTTTTTGATGGTGGCGATGCGCTGTGAGACGATCAGCACAGTGCTTCCCTTGAGCGATTTGAGCAACGCGCGGCGTAGACGGGAGTCGGTGCGGTAATCGAGGGCGGAGAAACTATCGTCGAAGATGTAAATCGGGGCGCGCTTGACCAGGGCGCGGGCAATGCTGAGACGCTGTTTCTGCCCGCCGGAGTAGTTCACGCCTCCCTGCGAGACCTCGGCGCGCAGTCCCTCGCTTCGCTCCCGGACAAAATCCGCCGCCTGGGCAATTTCGAGGGCGAGCATCAACGCCTGTTCGTCGGCGTCTTCGTCGGCGTAGCGCAGGTTGCTTTCGATGGTGCCGGTGAACAGGTTGCTGCGCTGGGGGATGTAGCCGATTTTGTCGCGCAGTTCCTTGAGCGGCACGTCGCGGATGTCCACGCCGCTGACGAGGATCGAGCCGCCGGTCACGTCGAAGAAGCGGGGGATGAGGTTGACTACGGTGGATTTGCCCGAACCCGTCGTCCCCATGATTCCGACCGTTTGTCCGGCTTCGATACGGAAGGTCAGGTTGTGCAGCACGTCGTCATCGGCGCCGGGATAGCGGAAGGAGACATCCCGAAATTCGATGGTCGGCTGGAAGGGCTCAGGGAAGCGTTTGGGCTGGGCGGGGTCGAGGACGGTGATGGGCATTTCCAGCACGTCGGCGATGCGGTGGGCGGAAACGTCGGCACGCGGGAACATGATGAAGAGCATGGAAAGCATGAGGAAGGCAAAGACGATTTGCATGGCGTATTGCATGAACGCCATCATGTCGCCCACTTCCATTTGCGCCTGCGCCACCTGATTCGAACCGACCCACAGAATGAGCATGGTGGCGCCGTTCAAGATGAGCATCATGAACGGCATCATGATGACGAACAGGCGGTTGACGAACAGGTTGGTTTCCGTCAGGTCTCGGTTGGCG
>DATLZK010000070.1:0-10118 GCA_035574015.1 Anaerolineales bacterium | reverse complement strand
TAGAGATACATGACCGCCACAGCGTCGGCAATGCGGTCGGCTCCTACTGCGCGTGGGTCATCGTATTTGACTTTGATGCCGGTCTTGATGCCCACGTCCACTACGAAGGGATCGAGTTCAAGATATTCGCGGCAAGCCTGGATGACGCGGCTGGTCAGTTGTGGCACTACTGAGGCAAGACAAATACCGGTGAGTTCCTTTTTATCGTGATGGGAATGTTTCAATAAACCTTGAAATTGTAAGCCATACTCATCGGGCATGCGGGCATGATCGGTGGAGAGCCGCCAGTGGGCGAGGAGGTTATTCAGATCGTACAACCCAAGCGTTAGGTTGGTGTTGCCGATGTCAATGACGAGGAGCATGAATTAAGTATACCTGCGTATTTGTTTCCCTGTCTATGTTTTGACTTTGATGGCCTCGATGATTTCGGCAATCATATCGTATCTGTGGAATTGCGGCATGAGATAGACGCCTCGCGCCCAACCCTTGAGTTGCTCGATCAATTCGACGGCGATCTCCACCCCCACGCGCGCTCCGTTGTCGCCTGCTTGTTCGATGCGCTTCCGCGTTTCTTCGGGAATGAAGATGCCCGGCACTTCGTGATGTAAGAAGTTGGCATGTCGCACGCTGACCAGCGGAAGGATGCCAACCAGGATCGGTTTATCGAATTTTCCGTACTTGGCTTCGTAGGCGGCGAGTAGTTTGAGTCCGTCGTCAGCATTATAGACAGGCTGTGTAAGGAAGAAGTCGGCTCCGGATTTGACTTTGCGATGCAAGTTCTTGATTTCATTTTCTATATTGGGTGGACACAAGTTCAACGCTGCGCCAACGAAGAAATTAGTCGGCTGACCGATGCTCGTACCGGAGTGATCTACGCCGGCATTGAATCCCTGTTTGATGAGTTTGATAAGACCCGATGGGACGAGGTCGTAGTTGTCCATCGCTTCGGGATAATCGCCAATGGAAGTCGGGTCGCCCATAACGACGAAAACGTTGCGGATGCCGAGGGCATGAGCGGCTAATAAATCACCTTGCACACGCAGCAGGTTGCGTCCACGCGTGGGGAAGTGAAGCGTGGTCTCGATGCCCACCTGCCTCTGGATCACCTCACACACCGCCCAGGCGGACATGCGCATCCGCGCCATCGGAGAGTCGGCGACGTTGATAACGTCGGCTCCAGCCTCGGCGAGGAGAGAGGCGCCGGCGATGAGTTTATGGGTGGAGAGTCCGCGCGGCGGATCCATTTCTACTGCGATGGCGAATCCGCCGGCGTTCAATTTCTGTGCAAAGCGAGTCGGCGGTTCTAACTCGGAGATCTCAGAAGGCTCAAAGGTCTCAGGAACATGGATCACGACCGAAGAATGCGAGGAGGAAGTCAAAGCCTTATTCATCGAGGCAATGTGCTGGGGTGTTGTACCGCAACAGCCGCCAACGACGTTTGCGCCTGCCTCGCGGAATAAAAGCGCATATTCGCCGAAGTATTCCGCATCTGCCGGATACATGATGCGTCCGCCCACCTGTTCGGGCCAGCCAGCGTTGGGTTTCACCCAAAATTTCATATCCTGCTCAGCGATTGCCTGACGCATCTGCTTCAAAATTCGCAGGAGTTGCGAAGGTCCGCCGGAGCAGTTGACGCCGATGACATCCGCGCCTGCCTCATGGAGCGCGTGCGCTACTTTGGCGGGATGGTCACCCAGCAGTGTGCGGTCATCGCGCGTGAAGGTGACCGTTGCCACAACGGGCAACTGACAGACTTCTCTTGCGGCTTTGATCGCTTCGCGAATTTCGTACAGATCGCTGAACGTTTCGATGACGAGCAAATCAACGCCCGCCTCTGCCAGCGCTTTGATTTGATGAGCGAACGCTTCACGCGCCTCATCGGGCTGTACCCGTCCGAAGGGCGCGATACGCACCCCAAGCGGACCCACGTCGCCCGCAATGAGGACATCCTTGAACGAGGCGGCAACAATGCGCTTCGCCAGTTCTACGCCTGCTGTGTTGATTTCGACGACTTTATCTTGCAAGCCGTGTTTGGCGAGTTTGAAGCGATTGGCGCCAAAGGTGTTGGTGAGGATCAATTGCGCGCCCGCTTCGATGTATTCGCGATGGATCTCGGCAACTGCCGCAGGATTGGTGATGTTGAGTTCGTCGAAGCACTTATCGAAGCCAATGCCGCGCGCGTGAAGCATGGTGCCCATCGCGCCATCGGCGAGCAGGGTTTGGGAGGAGAGGAGGTCGAAGAATTTGTTTGTCATGGTTACCTCATCAACTGCTCGACGCGTGACTCGCCAACGCTGTAATACTTCGCCTGCGGGTGGTGAACGATGATAGCGGCGGTGGACTGTTCGGGAATCAGTTGATAGGCAGGCGAGAGGCTCATGCCGAGTTCTTTTTCGGCGGGCAGGAGGTCAAAGACTTTGCGATGGTCTTGGAGTTCAGGGATGGCGGGGTAGCCCCACGAATAACGTTTGCCCTGCCCTTCGGGAATGCCAAGTTCGCGGCGGATGTGGCGATGCAGATATTCGGCTGTCGCTTCTGCCGCCTGGACGGCGAGTCCGTGCGTGAAGTAGGCTTCGGTGTAGTCGTGCGCCGCTTGCAGTTTGTCGAAGCGTTCAGTCGCTTCCTGCCCAACCGTCACGACTTGGAAGGCAACGACGTCCATCTGTCCCGATTCGACGGAGGCGAAGTAATCGGCGAGGCAGAGGTGGTCGTCGTAAGGTTGGCGGGGGAAGGTGAAACGCATCAACTCGTCGGGTGAGGCGGAATTGATGGTTTCTGGATCGTAGATGATTAGGTCGTCGCCATCCGATTGACAAGGAAAGTACCCGTATACACCTTGTGGTTTGAGCCATTTGAAGCGCAGTGCATCCTTTGTCATCCTTTCCAGCCGCGCATCGAATTCTGCTTTGAGTTTTTCCCACTCTGCGCCGTGCGCGTTCTTCGCTCCCCATGACAGCCGATATAACTCGTTGATGCTGAGATGCTTCAGCACAATTTCGAGCGGCATGTCTTTGACGACGCGCGGCCCCCATTTGAGCGGATGCTGAATCGGTGCAGGCTGGATGCGGGAGCGGGATGTTGTTTTTCGCTGTTCGGGCATCTGCGAAGCGCGTCCTATTTCGAGTTCTGCTTCACGGCGAACGCGGGAGAGAAGTTCCGTGCGCTTCTCTGGGACGATGAGTTGGTCCATCGTTTCGAGTCCCTCGAAAGCGTCTTTGCAGTAGAAGACGCCGGGCTCGTAGAGGTCGCCGCTTTCGGTTTGGAGGATGCGGCGTCCGAAGCGGCGGTTGATCGCCGCGCCACCAACCAGCACGGGGAATTTGAGTCCGCGGCGGTGAAGTTCGTTGACGATGAGCGGCATCTGTTTCGAGGTCGAGACGAGAAGCGCCGAAAGTCCAATGGCGGTAGCGTTGACTTCCACAGCCTTGGTGATAATCGTCTCTGCAGGGACCTGTTTGCCGAGGTCAATCACGTCATAGCCGTTGTTGGAAAGAATCGTTTTGACAAGGTTCTTGCCAATGTCATGCACATCGCCGTAAACAGTGGCAAGGACAACCAGTCCCTTGCTTACACCTTCCTTCTTTTCGAGATACTTTTCGAGATGAGCGACGGCTTTTTTCATTACTTCGGCGGATTGAAGCACGAAGGGCAAGATGAGTTCGCCCGCACCGAATTTGTCGCCAACTTCTTTCATGGCGGGGAGGAGAATGGTGTTGAGGATGTGGACGGCAGTTTCGTGTTGCGTTGCCCTCACCACCGATTCTTCCCCCGAAGAGGTTAGGGGTGAGGGAGAGAGGCGGGCGTCGAGTGCGTTCCAGATTTCATTGACCACCTCTTCCGTTCTGTTCAGAACATCACTGTTCCAAAAGTGGATGACTTGAATGCCATGTTGCTCACGCAAAATCCTCGTGCGCTCTTCATCGTAGCGAATCTGTTCCCTTTCAGTGTGCGGGCTACCATCCAACTCAATACAAAGTTTTGCTTCGTGACAATAGAAGTCAAGAATGAACCCGGCGAGCGGATGTTGTCGGCGGAATTTTGCGCCGTGGACGCCGCGATTGCGGAGAATATTCCAAAGGAGTTTTTCTGCATCGCTAGCGTTCTGGCGCAATTCGCGAATGCGGGCTTTGAGGTCTTCGGGAAGACGGGGATTGTATTTGCGGGGTTTGCCCTCACCCCCGTCCCCTCTCCCAGCGGGAGAGGGGTTAGGGGTGAGGGAGCGCGTGATGATCTCATCAATATCTGCTTCTACGCCATCTTTCTTACGATGCAAAATCTTCCAATGCAGGCGTTGTTCGGGGGTCATGCCTGCGGTGGGATCAGCGAGGGTGGACTCGGATGTAGGCGTGACCTTTTCGAAGTATTCGATGTAACGCTGGAGCGCGTCGGGGCGGCGGTTGAAGATGAGGTCTTCGGCGAGATCTTTTTCTTCTTGTGGAATATCGGTGTAAGCCGTGACGTGGGCCGGATTCACGATTGCCATGTCGAGTCCTGCTTGGACGCAGTGGTAGAGCATGACCGAGTTCAGCACGGGGCGGGCGTGTGGTGCGAGTCCGAATGAGAGGTTGCTCACGCCGAGAGAGGTTAATACGCCGGGCAGATTTTGTTTGATGAGGCGGATGCCCTCGATGGTCTCGATAGCAGAGTTGGCAAATTCGGGATCGCCGGTAGCCAATGTGAAGGTCAGCGCGTCGAAGACCAGATCTTCGGGCTTGAGTCCGTGATCGTTGATAGCGATGTCATAGATGCGTTTGGCAATTTCGAGTTTGCGTTCGCGTGTTTTTGCCATACCGCTTTCGTCAATGGTCAGCGCGATGACGGCGGCGTTGTGTTCTTTGGCGAGTTTGAAGACCTTGTCGGCTTTGGCGCGGCCTGATTCGAGATGGGTCGAGTTGATCAAGCATCTTCCAGGTGCGGTCTTCAAAGCCGCTTCGAGAACGTCGAGTTCGGTGGTGTCAATGACGAGTGGAACGTCCACGCCCATTTCGAGTTTCTTGACGACCTTGCGCATGAGTTCGGCTTCGTCGGCGCGTTCGGTGACCGCGCAGGAGATGTCGAGGGCATGCGCGCCGCCTTCGACTTGTTCACGTGCCAATTCCAGGATGCCGTCGTAGTCCTCCTCGAGCAACAATCTCTTGAATTTTCGCGAGCCCTGCGCGTTGCAACGTTCGCCGATCAGAGTAGGAGGAGGGTCTTGTCGCATGGCGATCGCCGACATAGCGGATGCAAGTTTAGGCGTCGCGCGATGCGGCCGCGGGGGATGAGGATAGTCCTTGAGTTTTTCCACCAGTAATTTCAGATGTGCGGGTGTCGTCCCGCAGCAGCCACCGACGACTGAGATTTTATGTTTGGTTACGAATTCGTAGAGGTCGTTTGCGAATGGTTCTGGTTCGAGGGGATATACGGCTTGACCATCCACGTTGAGCGGCAAGCCCGCATTGGGAATGCACGAAACGGGGAGTGTGGAATTCTCGCCGAGGATACGGATGGGCTCGCGCATGTGTTCGGGTCCTGTCGAGCAGTTGAGACCGATGACATCAATGCCCATGCCCTCGAGGATAGCGAGCGCGGCGTTGATGTCGGTGCCGAGGAGCATGCGTCCCGTCGTGTCGAGCGTGACCTGAGCCTGAATCGGCAAATAGACTCCTGTCTCGTCCATGGCTTTGTGACAACCGAGAATAGCGGCTTTGACTTCGAGGATGTCCTGCGAGGTTTCGATGAGGAGCAGGTCCACGCCGCCGCGAATCAGACCGACGGCTTGTTCGCGGAAGACGTCCACTAATTCATCGAATGTGATGTTTGAGAGTTCGGGGTCGTCCGCGGAGGGGAGTTTGCCCGAAGGACCAATGGAGCCCGCGACGAACTTTGGAGATTGGGGATTAGAGAATTCGTCGGCTAAGCGTCTTGCTAAAGAGGCTGCCGCCTGATTGATTTCGATGATGCGATCCTGCAGTCCGTATTCCTTCATCGTGATTCGATTTGAACGGAAGGTGTTCGTCTCGATGGCGTCTACGCCGACTTCGAGGAAGGAACGATGGACTTTTTCCACGGCTTCGGGATAGGTGATGACGAGGTAGTCATTGCAACCGTTATATTGCTCACCGCCGAAATGTTCGGCAGTGAGGTTTTGCTTTTGCAGGCTCGTTCCCATCGCGCCGTCGAAGATGAGGACTTTCTGCTCGAGGGCGTCGAGGTAGCGACGGTTGGTGTATTTACGGTTCATGTTGCTCCTGAATTTTCAGCCACAGATTTATCTTGTGGATACAATGTCACGACATCAAAAATAAACCCGTTTTCAGAGCGAAAACGGGTCGGAGTTTCTACTCTACCCTTCGAATACGGTGGCGATTTTCTTCAACCACTATAAATGCTCTGGATAATTCCGTTTCGCTGTAGGTTTCAATTACTTTTTTCATTTCCATGTGAACTGTACTCATGTTGAATGGCAGTATCTTCTAAATCACACCGCTTCCTGCGCCATGTACAAAAGGAATTTCATGCCGCTACCGAGGAGATGTGGATGTCTTCCGCCGCCGCGAGAGCGATGGCACGATCGGGATAACAATCCTGAATCATCTGATCGAAGGTCAAACCTTCATTGAGCAGTTCCAGGACATTTTGGACAGTGATGCGCGTCCCTTTGATGATGGGTTTGCCGAAGTGAATTTTTGGGTCAACAGTAATTCGTTCCATGGTTGCTTCTTGTTTGATTGTATCACTAACAAAATCGCCTCTCCCGAACGAGAGGCGACACGCAGACGCATATCATCTCTCATCTTTCGGACAATCGTCCGCCGAAATTGGCACCTTTTTCACTGATCACTGAACGGTTGCCGAGGCGTCACAGGGTCGGTCCCTCAGCCTCTCTGGATGAGCGGGTATACAATTTGTTGGGCAAGTTATATCATAGGGGTATTGCAATGTCAAATAAAAATTGCTTTTGCAGAGGCAGGAACTGCCTCGATGATATAATCCGTATGCTTTCGGAGGGCTTATGCTCAAGATCGAAATTGTATACTGTGCAGTCTGACACTACACGGAGCGAGCCGTGCGCCTCGCTGAGGAATTGCTCAAACACTATGAGCATGTGATTGAAGAGATCAAACTTGTGCCGTCTGACGGTGGTCGCTTCGAAGTAACCGTGAACGGAAATTTGCTGTTTTCCAAGATGCAATTGCGCCGCCATGCCGAGCCAGGAGAGATCGTGGGCTTGGTGAGGAAGATGGTTGGAGAATAGAGATCTTTGTCATTGTGAATGATGACCTTCCACCTGAGGTAATCTCTTATATCGCTCACTTCGTTCGTGCTTGGCGGTAACATAATAAAATAACGAGGTTGTTGAATGGCTAAAAAAGGACGTGTGTTTTCAGGGGCAAGACCGACGGGACGACAACATTTGGGGAATTATCTCGGGGCAATCCAGAATTACGTCGCACTGCAGGATGAGTATGATTGCATCTACTGCATTGTGGATGTCCACGCGCTGACGACAGTCGAGACCACGCGCGACCTGAGGCAGAACACAAGAGAGATGGCGCTGGATTGGCTGGCGGCAGGTATTCGCCCGGAGGAGTCTATCCTGTTCGTACAGTCGCATGTGCCACAAGTGATGGAATTACACACTTACCTCTCGATGGTCACTGCGTTGGGCAAACTGACCGATCTACCAACCTTCAAGGAAAAAGTAGCACAGCAGCCTGATAACGTCAATTATGGTTTGCTGGGCTATCCCGTCTTGATGACTGCTGATATCGTTTTATATAAGGCGGATATCGTACCTGTCGGCGTGGATCAGGCTCCGCATGTTGAGTTTGCGCGGGAGATCGTGCGCACGTTCAATCACCGGTACAACACGAAGGTGTTGATCGAACCACAAGTCAAGCATACCGAGGTGCCTAAAGTACTGGGCATTGACGGCAAAGCCAAGATGAGCAAGAGCCTGAACAATCATATCGAACTTGCCGCGACCCCAGAGGAGACTATTGCACGAGTGCGCGAAATGGTTACCGATCCCGCGCGCGTCAAACGTACTGATCCCGGCAATCCCGATGTGTGTAATGTGTTCACAATGCACAAGATCTTTTCCTCCAAGGAAGAGATCGAAATGGTGAATGTGGAATGTCGCCGCGCTGGCATTGGTTGTGTGGATTGCAAGATGCTCTTTGCGAAGAATCTGAACAAACACCTTGAGCCTTTCCGCGCCCGGCGCGCTGAACTCGCCGCAAAGCCGAACTTGATAACTGACGTCTTGAACGACGGCGCAAAGCGCGCCCGCGTGATTGCCGAGCAGACGATGGCTGAAGTGCGTGAGGCCATGCAGCTTCCATAAATCTTATACAACGGCATCTAAGGTAGTAGATGTACCGTGTAGATTTATTGCGGTCACCATGCGAGCCCTGATTCAACGTGTATCCCATGCCAGCGTCAAAGTGGATCAAAAAATCATTTCCAACATTGGAAAAGGTTTATTGATTTTATTGGGGGTCGGCCATGGCGATGGGGAGGAACAAGCGGCATTTTTAGCGGAGAAAATTGCGAATTTGCGCATCTTTGAAGATGAACAGGGAAAGACGAATCTTTCGGTGCTGGATGTAAAGGGAGAGGCAATTGTCGTTTCGCAGTTTACGCTCTATGCCGATCTGCGTAAGGGGCGCCGCCCCTCCTTTACCGACGCCGCCTCGCCCGAAGTTGCTGAACCACTGGTGAATCGCTTTGCTGAACTGCTGCGCGTTCAGGGTGTCCCCACGCAAACCGGTCAATTCGGCGCGCATATGCTGGTGGAAATTCATAATGATGGCCCTGTGACAATATGGCTGGAGAAATCAGGCGACCCAATATCCTCCAAAGATTGATCCACCGCCTGGTCATGATGCGTCCCATCACTGCGTTTTTTGCGAGCAGGCTTCATCGAATGGACGCGCTGATGCTTAAGTTGACAAGAGGCAAATGGACGTTTTCCCAGCTTGCTGGTTGGACGATTGTCCTTCTTACGGCAACCGGTGCAAAAACAGGATTGCCGCGTACGCTACCGTTGATCGGCATCCTTGATCGTGAAAAGATTGCTCTCATCGCTTCCAGCTTCGGGCGTAAACGCAATCCTGCCTGGTATTACAACCTGAAGAAGAATCCGGAATGTGTGGTAACGCTCAATGGCAAAACGGGAAAGTATGTGGCGCGTGAGACTAACGGAGAGGAATATCAACGCTATTGGCAGATGGCTGTTTTGATTTATGTGGGGTATGAAAAGTACAAGCAACGCGCTGCTCCTCGGCACATCCCTGTGATGGTGTTGGAGCCAAAGCAATAGAAAATTTATGGAAGGATGGAGTCATGTCTGCTGTAAATCAACCCGTTTTGGAATTGCGTGTTGCCGTCACAACTAACGACTATGAGCGTTTCATTGCAGATGGCGCAACACTTGTGCATCCGCCTGTAATGACTCCCTTGGGAGATTACAAGGTGCGTCAAGACCCTGACGGCATGCAGATTACTCTGTTTCAGTCAGCGAAGTGAGTAAAAGCTGGGTTCCACAACGCGGCATCTACCTGCACTGCCAGCGCGCCGGCTGAAAGCATTGCCTCGGCATTTTCTTTCGACCAGACTCCGCCTGTGCCGATAATGGGGAGGCCGATTTTTGCGGCGGAAATAACGACATTCAATGTTTGTGGAAACAATGCGGGACCGAATAAGCGCCCTCCAATCACTTGCCCATCGTGAGTAGTCAAACTTCCGCGCGGCGGAGCTATGCTGATGGCATCAGCCCCTCCCTGAATCAGACGCGGTCCGACCGTTAGCACCTGCTCGGTATACAAAGAGAAGATCAACGGTAGTTCGCCCAAACACATTTCGAGGGTGAGCAATAGGATGTCGTCCGTGAGAAGCGGAGCGAAACCGAGTTCTGCTGCCATGACGTTTTCCACCTCTTCGAGCATTCGAATCATTTGCTGGGTCTCTTCGGGGCGATCTGCCATGAGGTGGACGATGATGGGCAATTTCGCGAGTGTCCATTTCCCGGAATATTTTTTCAATCCTACCTGGAGGCCCGGGTTCGGCAGACCGGTATGGAGCAGAAATCCGCCCGGGTATTCGATCGCTTCCGGTTTAACGGCAGGCAGGCG
>DATLZK010000069.1:0-59642 GCA_035574015.1 Anaerolineales bacterium | reverse complement strand
GGGGGTGGCAATCCCACCCGCCGCGAAATTCACGACGGGCAGTCGCCCAAGTTCTTTTGTTTCCTTGACCAGTTCGTATGGTGCGCCGATCTCCTTGGCATAGTGCATCAGTTCCTCGTCCGCCATGGTTGTCAGACGGCGGATTTCACCTAATACTGCGCGCGCATGACGAACGGCTTCCACCACATCGCCAGTGCCGGCTTCGCCTTTTGTGCGGATCATTGCCGCGCCTTCACCGATGCGCCGTAGTGCTTCTCCTAGATTGCGGCAGCCACACACAAACGGCACTTTGAATAAATGTTTGTTGATGTGATGTTCCTCATCGGCTGGCGTTAGCACTTCGGACTCGTCAATATAGTCCACGCCAATCGCTTCGAGAATTTGCGCTTCGACGAAATGCCCGATGCGGCACTTCGCCATTACCGGGATGGTCACGGCATCCATGATCTTCAAAATCAATTCTGGGTCAGACATGCGCGCCACGCCGCCCTGGGCGCGGATATCCGCAGGGACACGCTCGAGCGCCATCACCGCGCACGCCCCCGCGTCTTCGGCGATCTTCGCGTGTTCGGGCGTCACAACGTCCATAATGACGCCGCCCTTGAGCATTTGTGCAAGGCCCTTCTTCACGGCAAAGGTGCCAGTCTTTTGTTCTTCCATAACTTTTCACTCCTTTGATTCGTTGCAAATGGATTCTACCACGTTGGGGTTTTGGAAAAGAGACGCTCCGCTTCGCGCCCAGATGACCAATGGGTTCCGTTATGGAAATCTTTTCTCTCCCCTTGACAAAATGCGAGGCGTGGATACAATTATTACAATGATACAATTAGTTCAATAATACAAAGATACAATTTATGCCAATAAAAAGACTCAATCTCCAAATTGATTTTCGCTCCGGTCTGCCCATTTATACGCAGATCGTCAACCAGATACAGGCGCAGGTGGCAAGTGGCATCCTCAAGCCGGGTGATCAGCTCCCAACCGTGCGAGCACTTGCTGAGGAGTTGCGCGTCAACTTCAATACCGTAGCACGCGCCTATCGTATTCTGGACGAAGCCCGCATCATCTCAACGCAGCAAGGACGCGGCACGTACATTACCGAGATTCCGCCACCCAAGGTCAGCGAGAAGTTACGCTGGGAGACCTTGGAAGCCCTTACACAGCGCTACATTCGCGAAGCCATGCGGCTGGAATTTTCGAAGAGTGAGATCAAGCAGATGGTCAATGAGCAACTCAAGGCTTGGCAGGAAACAAACGAAACCAACGAAAAAGGAGAATTGTGATGGATACAAAATTTGCAAAGTTAAACTTAGAGAAAGGAAAAACACAGAAAACAAGCAACCGTATTCCACCAATTGCGGTCTTTGTGTTCATTGCCCTGTTAGCAGGGATGATCGTGGGCATCCTCTTCCTTGATATGATTGACGCCACTGGCGCACAAATCACACTGTTTGCATTCCCCATGCTGGTTCTCGCTACATACCTGTTGTTTGCGATCAAGGTTGCTTCGCAATGGGAAAAAGCAGTTGTATTGCGCCTGGGAAGATTCCACCGTCTTGCGGGCCCTGGGTTATTCTGGATTATTCCTATTGTGGATACCATTCCAACCTGGATTGACCACCGCGTGATGGTCACACCATTTGCCGCGCAGAAAACCCTGACCAAAGACACCGTGCCTGTGGATGTGGATGCTGTGCTGTTCTGGGTAGTGTGGGATGCGGAGAAAGCTGCGCTCGAGGTTGAGAACTACCGCGCCGCCGTGGACTGGGCAGCACAGACAGCGCTACGTGACATTATCGGGCGCATGATGCTGGCAGATATTCTCGTTGGTCGGAGTGTGATTGACAAAGAACTGCAGCAAATCATTGACGAACGCACGACGCCTTGGGGTGTTACGGTGCAGTCGGTGGAGATTCGCGATATCGTCATTCCACAGGATTTGGAGGACGCCATGTCCCGTCAGGCCCAAGCAGAACGTGAGCGCCAGGCACGTGTGATTTTGGGCGAGTCCGAGAAGCAGATCGCTGAGTCGTTCGCAGAGGCTTCACGTTCGTACGCAGACAATCCCACCGCCCTTCACTTGCGCGCCATGAACATGCTTTTTGAAGGCTTAAAGGAAAAAGGTGCGTTGGTGATCGTTCCCAGCTCTGCCGTAGATACGATGAATCTGGGTGGCTTGAGCGGCATGGTCTCGCTGGCTCAAAATAACCTGCCGAAGGGAGAGAAATAACCGAGGTTCGTTTTTGGGCGAGGGTTCTCTTGTCTCACGGTGCGACTTATCTGTGAGGTAAACTACGTAAGAGGTGTCCACTTCTGCAAGAGGCGTCTTTGTTGCCTCTTGCAGAAGCGCAAACGAAAGGAGAATCGAATGACCACCCGTGTCACTACACTCGTTAATTTGTTCCTCATCCTTGTTGCTGTGGCCGCAGGACTTCTGTTCTGGGATCAATTTCCCGAGCCAATGGCTTCACACTGGAATGCAAACGACCAGGTGGATGGCTACATGTCCAGATTTTGGGGCGTCTTTCTGCTCCCTCTGATTTCACTGGGAATGTTCCTGCTCTTTCTGGCCATTCCGCATATTGATCCGCTCAAGGCAAATATTGCCAAATTTCGCGGTGTGTTCAATCTTTTTGTCACGTTCCTCATTGCCTTCATGATCTACCTCCACGCGCTGACCTTGATCTGGAATCTGGGGTACACCGGCTTTGCGATGAGCCGCGCTATGCTGCCTGCTATGGGGTTGCTCTTCATCTTTATCGGTTATCTGCTTCGTCAGGCAAAGCGCAACTGGTTCATCGGCATTCGTACACCGTGGACGCTTTCGAGCGAGACGGTTTGGGATAAAACGCATCAAGTTGGGGGAGTGCTTTTTATACTTTCGGGCGTGCTGGCGTTCATCGGTGGTTTCTTCGACGGCATGACTGCTGTCTGGTTTATCGCGATCCCGATTCTCGGTTCGGCGATCTTTCTCGTCGTCTACTCCTACGTGTTGTACCAGCGTGAGGCTCAGACCTGAGCAAGGGTCACGCATCCTTTCCGCGTTTTGTTTCACGTGAAACAGAGAAAGGAAAGCCAAAGACGCTTGATGGCGTGATGTGTTTCCGGTAGGCCTGCTCTGTACTTTTGTTATATAGAACATTAGTTCTATTTTTGACTTTGGCTTTTGGGCGTCTTTCATTCACTCGTCCTGTGCAGTTTCTTCCCTTTGCCTCCCCTTCTAGCAGGGAGACGAATGAGGAAGTAGCATCAATTTGATCATCAGTTACTTGACACTCTTAAATCGCAAAATATCAGGAGGTAGAAATGACGGAAGAATACAAATTCTGGGAATATCGAGTTCAAACGGTTGGGAGTATGTGGGGAACGAAAGATGAGACCCTTCAAACCACATTGGACGAATGGGGAGCGGAAGGCTGGGAGGTAGTCAATGTGTTCTTATCGCATGGCAGCGGCAGAGTGACTATTGTTGCCAAGCGCCCATTGACCGAACGTATGCGGCGGATTAGGTCAATGCCTTCACAATAAGGAGAAACAATGCTTTCAGTTGCATACGTGATCAGCTTTCTGGGTATGATCTTTTTGCCCATCGGTGTATGGGTGTACTTCACGCGCAGGTTTGCACTTTCGTGGAAACTTGTACTGGCCGGAGGACTGACATTTATTGCCTCTCAAATTCTTCACATTCCGCTGGTTGTGGGCATAGGATCGTTTTTGCAAAAGATACCGTTATGGGTCAATGCGGCGATCTTGGGGCTTCTGGCGGGCGTCTTTGAAGAGACTGCCCGTTATATTTTGTTCAAGTTTATTCTTAGGAACACGCGGACCTGGAAGGAGGGTATATTGGTTGGTTTTGGGCATGGGGGAACGGAGGCGGTTCTCCTTGGTATCTTTGCCGCGCTGACCTTTGTCAATATGCTAATTTATCGTAACGTGGATTTGTCTACCGTGCCGGGAATCCCTGCCGATCAACTCGAATTGGCAAAGACACAGGTCGCGGCGTATTGGTCGGCGCCAACCTACATGGCATTGATAGGATTCATCGAGCGCATCTTTGCAATGTGTTTGCATCTCAGTCTTTCAATCATGGTGCTTTACGCCTTAGCAAGCGGAAAGCCACTTTGGTTTTGGCTGGCTTTACTCTGGCATGCCTGGGTGGACGCGGTTGCCGTTTATATTGGTCAGGTCATGGGTATTTTGCAGGCGGAAGGTTTAATCGCGATCTTTGCATTGGTGAGTTTGTGGATTGTGTTGAGAATGAGGCTGAGGTTCCCGCAGGCGGTGGATCTTATGTCTGCGTCGAAGGCATGAGGGTGGAAAAAGCCTTCGATAACGGAGGTCGGCTGAGGCTGGGGGAGATGCGGCATGTTCTCCTCGCAGGGTAAAATCGAGATATGAGAAAACTTATCCATCCACTTTTCTTTATCGTTCTAATTTCCTTCGCGCTTAGCGTGGGTACGCTACGGCGCGGACATGAATGGGGCGATGATTTTGCATGGTATATCCTGCAAGCTCAAAGCATTGTGAATGGCGCGGTAGATGAGTTCATGGAGACCAGTGAGTTCATCAATACCCAATCTACCATGCATTTGGGACCACTTGCCTATCCCTGGGGTTATCCGCTGATTTTGGTTCCTTTTTATGCAATCTGGGGAATTAGCCCGCTTGCCTTGAAGATTCCGTCCGTATTGTTTTACATGGGATTCTTGGTCTGCCTTTACTTTTGGATGAACACTCGCTTCACGCGGACCGAGAGTCTGCTCGCCGTTTCCCTTTTTGCGTTCAACCCGATGCTGATTCTGTTCGAGGATCAGATTCTTTCTGACATCCCGTTCTTGTTCTTCTCGACTTTGTCATTGTTGCTCATGACTGTCGGGGAGAGGCGAAATATCTTTCACGGTTTGCTGATCGGTGTGTCTGTATTTTTTACGACATTCCTTCGTGCAACGGGAATTCTTTTGCTTGGCAGTTTTTTGATCCTCGAGTTTTTCCAACTGTGGCGCCATCGAAGGGAGCGAGAAACGGTACTCTCGATTCTCCGAAGTTCGTTTGTGATTTGTTCGACGTTTGCGGTTTTGTTTGTCGCCGCAATGTTGTTGTTCCCCAGTGGGGGAGAATCGTATCTCGCACAGTATTCGACCACTAGTCTCCAGCAGATGTATGGATTTGCCATTGCTTATTTCAAAATCTTTGGCAGATTCTTTGGCGAGGGGGAGGGCTGGCTGTATCTCTATTACTTTGTTTTCATCTTTTTTCTGCTTGGGGTGTGGAAAAATCGAAGGGAAGGGGTGTTCTTTATTGTCTTCTTTGTGCTTTGGATGTTGGTACATATTCCCTATCCGTACTGGCAGGGACCGCGCTATATTTTTCCCCTTCTCCCTATTTTTATTTATTTTGCGTTCGAGGGGATGAAATTGGTGGTTGCCATGCTGCCACGCAATTATGCAAGTGTGGGTCGCGGAATATTCTTTGGTTTTTGGGTTTTGATGGCTGGAGTCTTTCTGTTTCAATCTGGCATCAATGCTTATGAGAATCTACGTAGCGGACGTCAAATCAATGGACCTTTTGATCCGTACAGCATACAAGTTTATGAATATATCAAGGAGAAGACGCCGCCAGAGAGCATTGTGATTTTCTTTAAGCCGCGCGCCATGCGGTTGATGACGGGTCATCTTTCCCTCATGATTTATGAATGCGAAGAGATACACAAAGGGGATTATCTTGTCTTGAGCAAAAAGGTGGGTGAGACGGGACAGATTCCTCCCGAACGGATCGCGTCCTGTGGTTTGCCCCTAAACGAAGTATTGGAAAATCGGCGATTCATCGTTTACGAAATCCAAAAAGCGGGGCTTGAATCTTCACCTTAAAATCAGTACACTGTATTCATGCCATCCCTCTCGAAAACGGGCCAATTGCGCGATCTCGAAGGCAGACATCAGCAACTGTTGCGGCTCGTGGAGTTGAGCGTCACACTCAATTCCACCCTTGACCTGAACGCTTTGCTCCAACTCATTACCACTACTGCTACCGAACTGTTGGATTGTGAAGCCGCGTCCATCCTGCTCTATGATGAAAAGAATCCGCGTCTGTACTTCGCCGCCGCCACCGGCTCGGATCCTGCCCAACTTGCAGAGATTCCTGTTCCCATTGAAGGCAGTTTGGCAGGGACGATTTTTCGCACTAATCAGCCTATCATTCTGAATAACGCCGAACAGGACCCGCGCCATTATTCATTGGTTGCCGATCATGTTCGCTTCAAGGTCAAAACCTTGTTGGGGGTTCCCATGCCTATCAAAGATCGCACTATGGGTGTGTTGGAAGCGGTCAACAAGCGCAGTGGGGTATTCACCGAAAGCGATATTGCGATTTTATCTGTCACCGCCGCACATGCTGCCATTGCTATTCACAATGCGCGTCTGCTCAAAACGACCAGAGATGCGCTAGAGAAGGTCAGGGTGATGAATCAGATCAAAAACAATTTTCTAAGCCTTGCCTCGCATGAACTGCGTACGCCGCTGGGCATCATTATCGGCTATGCAACTTTCTTGCAGGAGGGGGCAAAAGGAGAATTGTCGGATCATGCCAATCAAGTGTTGACTGCTGCAACACAGATGCGTTCTCTCCTCGATCAAATGAACAACCTGACTTTGCTTCAAACCGATGAGATGGAGATGCGCCCTCGGAAGATTCCCATTCAGGATGTATTGGGCTTTGCCTGCGATGAGATTAAATACTTCGCGACGAGTCGGGACTTGAAGCTGGTGTACGCGTTTCAGGAAGATCCCATCCACGTTAATGTGGACCCGGAAAAGACAACGCTTGCATTCGTCAATTTGCTCAACAATGCAGTGCGCTTTTCGCAGGACGGGGGACAAATTGTTATTGGTGCCATTGAGCAGGGAAAGCAGGTCATGGCATGGGTGCAAGACAACGGGATAGGGATTCCAGTGGATAAATTACAAAAAATCTTTGAGGAGTTCTATCAAATCGAACCTCCAAATACGCGCCGCTATGGTGGGCTTGGAATTGGTCTTTCGATTGCAAAAGGACTGATCGAAGCACAGGGGGGAAAAATTTGGGCAGAGTCTGAGGGGCTGGGCAAAGGGGCAACGTTCAAGGTGTTGCTCCCGAAAGCATGAAATAACAACTCTTTGAGATGTGGTGGGGTTGTCCATCTTCTCACTACCGAGATCACCAAATCCACAGAGAAAGAATCTTGAAAATCTCTGTGTTCTCCATGCGCTGTAGTAAAGCCGTTTTTTACCTCACCTAATCCCAGCGAACCGAAATAACAAAAGCGCCTCATCTTTTCGACGGGCGCTATAATTCTCTGATCCTCAAATCTCCAAATTTACCCCAAATGCATTGGCATAATCACGTGCAAGAAATTGTCATCTCCCACCGGCTTGATGACACCCGGCGCGTTCGGCGCGGTAGTCTCTAGGGCGACATTGGGAGTTTTGATCACCTCAAGAACCTCGCGCAAAAACTTGACATTGAAAGCGATCAGCAACCCGCTGCCGTCAACTGTTGCCTCGACAATCGTCTCATTTTTGCCGGTCTCTTCGGATGTGGCGGAGATTTCCACTTCACTGGGCTGTATATCGCTTTGGGCAGGCTTGATGTTCAGGCGTGCCACATTCGAGCCTTCGCGGGCAAAAATCTCTGCCTGTTTGCAGGCTTTCAAGAGAGAGGCCGTTGAGACCAATGTGCGGGATTTGTATGAGCGTGGAATGATTTGCTGATAATCGGGAAACGTGCCGTCAATCAATTGAGAAACGACCTCCACATCTTTCACGCGGAAGATGACCTGTCCGCGCCCTTTAGGAAGCACCATATAGATCAGTTCTTCACCATCGCTGGCGACGCGCGCAAGTTCCTTCAAGGCTTGGGCGGGAATGATGGCGGAAACGGGAGCAGGCACAGGCGTAGGAAGAAGCGCTTTTCGGACGGAAAGCCGGTATCCATCTGCGGCCGCCATGGTAATTTTGTCATTTTCCACTTGCACCAGCACGCCCATTAGAACTGGGCGCGCCTCATCGGTCGAAGCGGCAAATGCCACCTGATGAATCATCTCGCGAAAATCGCTCACCTTGATTTGTACTGCGCCATTGAAATCGGGAACGGGGAGGGGAGGAAACTCTTGCGCATCAATGCATTTGATGTCGTTTGTCGAGGTCCCGCTTCGCACATTCAATGTTTGAGTTTTTGTATCGAGTTTCAGCAAAACCTGCTCGCTTGGCAAAGTGCTGACCAGGTCACTGAATGTTCTCGCCGGAACGGTAGTGGACCCTTCCTCTTCGATGCGTGCGGGGATCCAGCAAGTAATGCCCAATTCAAGGTTTGTTGCCGAGAGGCGCAGCCTTCCCTCATCGGTTGCAATCAATATATTTGCCAGCACAGGCAATGTACTGCGTGGCGAAACAGCCTTTGAAACAATTCCCAAACCACGAGCAAGATTTTCCTGAAGGACAGTCACTTTCATGGCGCGTCTCCTCGATAACTCAAATGATTGCGCACATATTTTACTTCATAACTTACCCGCTTACCTTGTGCAGTTTCTTCGTTAATCCCTTTGCCCCTCTCCCACTGGGAAACGAAGATGCGCAACACACCGTCCCGACCGTCATCGCCGAAGCAGGCGCGCTCTAGAGTCGGTGTAATTGTGCCGTAAAAATGAAGCAAGCCGTATCCTCTTGGATGCGGCTTGCACAATTCTCCAATCTAAAATTCTCTTCTCTTATTCTAATTTCCCTGTCACGGCTGCCATCTTCAATTCGCCAATCGCCTTTGTAATGGGAATCTCGCGCGGGCAGGCCAGGGTACAGTTAAAGGCGGTATGGCAGCGCACCAGACCATCCGTTTCGGCAAGGATGTGCAAGCGTTCCGCGGCGCCCTCATCGCGACTATCGAAGATGAAGCGATGAGCCGTGACCAGCGCCGCAGGACCGTAATACTGATCGCTTGCCCAAAACGAGGGACAAGACGTTGTGCACGCCGCGCACAGAATACACTTCGTTGTTTCATCGAAGCGGGCGCGCTGTTCGGGGGTTTGAAGCCGCTCTCTTCCGTCTGCGGGAAGCGGGGAATTATTGATAAACCAGGGCAACACCTTCTTATAGTTATCGAAGAACGGCTCCATGTCCACGATCAAATCTTTGATCACCTTCAAGCCAAGCAGCGGCTCGACGGTGATCTTACTGCCCACATCGCGCACGAGAGTCTTGCAAGCCAGCATATTGCGCCCGTTGATGCGCATGGCATCCGAACCGCACACCCCGTGTGCACACGAACGACGGAACGAAAGCGAACCGTCCTTATACCCTTTTACATGCTCAAGCAGATCCAAAACGCGATCGGTCTCTTCTGCCTCGATAGTGTAGGTCTCATAATGACCGCGCTTATCCTTTTCCGGATTGTAACGAAAGATTTTGAGTGTGACTTCCATAATCTCCACTTCTCCAATTCTCAAATTCTCAATTCTCCGATTCCTCTCACTCCCCTCACCTAATACACCCTCATCTTCGGCTGATATTTTGTGATGACAACCGGCTTGTAACCAATTGTCGTCTTGCCGTCTTTTTTCCAAATCAGGGTATGCTTCAACCAATTCTGATCATCACGTTCGGGATAGTCTTCGCGTGCGTGTCCGCCGCGTGATTCCGTGCGATTCAAGGCACACTCTGCCACAACCTCTGCCACATCGAGCATGTTCCCGAGTTCCCACGCGTTCAAGAGTTCGGTGTTGAAGATTTTTCCCGTGTCGGACACGCGAATGTGCTTGAAGCGTTCCTTCAATTCGCGGATCTTCTCGATGGCGGCACGCATACCCTTCTCATTGCGATAGATTCCGACATCCTCGAACATGACTTTTTTCATTTCAGTGGAGATGTCAAACGCGTTCTCTTTGCCGGAGCCGCTTCGCAGCGCTTCCAACTGGGACCTTGCGCCTGCCTCCGCGTCGAGGGGCAGTTTCTCAAAGTCAGCCTGTTTCGCGTACTCTGCGGCTTTGAGCCCCGCATGTTTGCCGAAGACGACGAGATCGAGCAAAGAATTCGTGCCAAGACGGTTGGCCCCATGTACGGATACACAGGCGCATTCCCCCGCGGCATACAAGCCGGGGAAAACCGTATTGTTGCTATCAATCACCACTTCACCATATTTGTTCGTGGGAATACCGCCCATGGTGTAATGCGCCGTGGGTTGGATGGGCATCATCTGCGTGACCGGGTCCACGCCGAGATACACGCGACAGAAGTCAATAATATCCGGCAGTTTCTTCAATATCTGCTCGGCTGTGACAGTATAGGGAGAGCCATCAGGATTGGTGCGGCCATCCATCGCCGCGTACTTGTTCACCGATTCCGGGCGCACGTCGAGCCAGACGTAATTCTTGCCGTTCACCCCGCGCCCTTCGCGAATTTCGGTGTAAATGGCGCGGCTGACCACATCGCGTGAGGCTAAATCCTTCACGGTCGGCGCGTATTTGGGCATGAAACGTTCGCCCAAGCCGTTGATCAACACACCGCCCTCGCCGCGTACCCCTTCGGTGATGAGGATGCCGAGTTTATAGATACCCGTCGGGTGGAATTGGAAAAACTCCATATCCTCGAGCGGCAAACCATGACGCAGGAGAATAGCCGCGCCGTCGCCGGTGTAGGCATAAGCATTGGATGTAACTTCAAAGATACGCCCGTGACCACCGGTAGCGAAGATGACCGCCTTGGCATGAAAAGTATGCAGTTCACCTGTAGCAAGCTCCACTGCCACAACACCTGCCGCTCTGCCGTTTACACTGATGAAATCCAACACTTGATACTCATCGAAGAACGTTACATTGTTCTTCAAGCATTGCTGATACAACGTTTGCAAGATCATGTGACCAGTGCGATCCGCGGCATGACAAGCACGGCGGACGGGTTTTCCGGTTACATTGTTCGTATGCCCGCCGAACGGTCGCTGAGAGATGCGCCCATCGGGCGTGCGGTCAAAGGGCAGTCCCATGTGTTCGAGTTCGAGAACCGCTTCAATCGCCTCGTTGCACATGAACTCAATAGCATCCTGGTCACCAAGATAATCCGAACCTTTGACCGTGTCGTACGTGTGCCATTCGGGTTTGTCCTCCTCATAATTACCCAGCGCCGCGCTGATGCCTCCTTGCGCCGCGCCGGTATGGGAACGGGTGGGATAGAGTTTGCTGATGATGGCTGTCTTCGCGCCGCGCGAAGCGTAGAGCCCTGCCATGAGCCCGGCGCCTCCCGCGCCAACGACGACAACATCGAATTGATGAACATTTGCCATGAATACTCCTCGATCTTTTACCGCAAAGCCGCGAGAAAAACCTGATTTTCTTCGCGCCAGACGGTTATTGAATTTACGCACTCCAAATTACATAGATTGCAATCAAACTTGCCGCGAGGGCATATGCAATGACTACATTCCGCGCCCAGCGACGTGCACTATGGCTGGTAAAGTAATCATCCCAAATTTCCAAGACGCCATGCACGCCGTGTCCGCAAGCGGTCAGAACAAAGACAATGACCATCAACTTAGCAAGGATTGTCATCCATGCCTGATCGAGCGGATTCCCTGCCAAATGGGGAAAGAAAGCCCAATACAGAACTTCACCGATGTTCATGCCCGTTTGCGCGCTGACGATCAAGCCGCCAATGAGACCCGCAAGGATCAGCGTGTACATGACGATCACGGTAAAGCGCGTGAACGCCCACATGAACATTTCGAAGTTGAGACCACGCTTTGAGAGGGGAAGGGTACGAGTGGCCATGTTCAGCCTCCCCACGTGTTGCGCAACACAATGAACAACATCAAACCCGCCAGTAGCAGGTAAGCTGTCCACTCGATGCGCATAACGGTACGATAGTTTGAGATCCATTGGGGGAATAAGTCGAGCAGGGTGATTCGCAGGCCATTAATGGCGTGGAATAATCCAAAGACGAGCAGAACGATTTGGACTAGCCAATGACCAAAAATTGCCTGCGCCGACGCCACCCCTATCAGCGTCAAGATATAAATCGTGAAGAACAGGAACAACGCACTTCCACCCAGGCGATGCAGGATGTATGCCAGGTACGTGCCTTGTCCTTTGTATTGTAAAGCGGCGCTCAGACTTACATTCCGTTTTGAGCCCATCACTTACCTCCGATGAAGTTATTGTGCTGAATAGCACTATTTTACTCCCGCATATCTCAATTTGCTACTCTGAAAAAAAGCGCGTCCTCACGGACGCGGCTTCTTGACCACTGAAAACCCAATTGCGACATTACCCTTTCATACCGTTCTTGGCGGCGGAGCGAACTCTTTGATCTCTTTGGTTTCTTTGGCAAGCGGGGCTACCTGTGCAATTTTTGATTTCTTCCTCCCCAACCCAAGGCTATTCAATACCAGCGTGCGCTTGAGCAACTGAATCCCAAAGGCCGGGTCAACTCCCTTGGGACAGGCCTGCGAGCACGCTCCTGCCATATGACATTGATAAGGACCATGAAATGCATCAAGCGCTGCCAGTCGTTCATGCAAGCCACAATCGCGATTGTCAGCAGTGTAACGATATGCCTGCGACAGGGCTTGAGGTCCGAGGAAGAGCGGATCGGTGGCTGCGGTGGGACAAGCCGCGAGGCACAATCCGCATTTGATGCAGTAGGTGAATTGACTGTATGCCTCGCGCTCTTCCGGCGTTTGCACAAATTCGCCACTTGGCTCGTCCATCTCCCGTTCGTTTGGATGAATGATGAAAGGTTTGATGGCAGTATGCTTTTCAAAGAGCGGTTCTAGATTCGGAACCAGGTCTTTGACATTAGGATAGTTTGGCAGGGGTGCTACTGTAACTACATCGCTCTCCAGATGCAAAACCTGTGTTTGACAGGCAAGCATCGGGAAATTATTGATATACATGCCGCATGACCCGCAAACCCCCATGCGGCAGGAGGAGCGCCAAGCCAGCGTCGGTTCTTTCTCCGCCTTGATCTGATGCAGCGCCTCGAGCACGGTCATCCCCTCGGTGACGTTCAGAGTGTAGGACTCCCAATGAGGAGCGGAATCCGTTTCGGGGTCGAAGCGGCGGATGCGAAACGTGATTTCGCGCGCACGAGCCTTTGCTTCAGTCATTCTCATCCTCCGATTCGGTAATTGAACGTCCACCATGTCACATATGTACCCAGCGCGAAGATCGCAATACCGATCAATAGGACACCCCAATCCACAATCTTTGCCAGCGTGGGCGTGAGCGGCAATTCACGGAGAATGCCGCGCAAACCATACATGCCATGATACAAACCTGCTGCCAGGAGCAAGATATACACTACAAATTGAGCGGCATTGCGCCCGCGTTCGATCATCATCTCAAAACTGCGCGCCTCCTCCACGCTCATACCGTAAAAGACCGGTGCATAGTGCATGAGCGCAAAGTGTGCTCCCAATAGCACGACAATGATGGGGATGACCAGAATGTGCAGTGACCATAATCTTGTTTCGCGCATATTCCTTCTCCTGACCGTAAAGAGTACGGGATCGCTAAGATGGGCTGGCGTCCTTTGCCGGAACGCCCCTTTCACTCAAAAAACAAACTTGAACTCCCCAGGATGATCAGCAATCCTGCCAGTGCCATGACGATATAGGTCAAAGGACGATGCCTCATCACCGATGTCGAATAGGGATACACGGGGTCCTTTGGCTTACCGAGGAAAAAGCCCAACTCAACCAGAATCAAACGAATGCCGTTTGTTGCATGAAAAACCGCTGCAGCAAAGAGCAAATACTCAAGCACCTTGAATGGTGGCGAGGCAAACAACGCCATCAATGCCGCCCATGCTTCCTCGCCGCGCATACGGTTTGCCGTCTCGATGATGTGCAAAATCATATAGGCGAGCAGCCCCAACCCGGACAAACGATGACCGATATACAAATAGCGCTCAAACGAATACCGCCCTCCATACACCCAGCCTCGCAGCCCGAAGCGATTGTTATATGGTGATCTGTTCATAACACCTCTCGCTTTCCATCTGCTCTGCTTGCCTAATACTTCCTCTCCACAGGCTTCCACATCGTGATGCGCACAGGCAGATATTCCAGACGTGGACCTTTTTCCGTGAAATATGCCAGGGTATGCTTCAACCAGTTCTCATCGTCACGCGCTTTGTAATCGCGGCGTGCATGGCTCCCGCGAGATTCGGTGCGCATCAGCGCGCCGAGCGTTGCCACTTCTGCCACATCGAGCATAAAGCCCGTCTCAATGGCTCGTACCAAATCTGTGTTATAGCGCAGGCTTTTATCCTTTACCGAGATATATTGATAACGTTCCTTTAATTCGTGGATTTTCTTCAATCCCGTTGTCATTCCCTCACCTGTGCGGAAGACACCCATGTAAGCGTCCAGAGTCTTGCGTAATTCTTTTCGGATTCGATAATGATCCTCTCCACCTTTAGATTGGAACAACGCTTCGATCTTCGACCATTCAGCCTGCGCGGCTTCGAGGGGCGTTTCCTCCGCTGAGGCTTGCGCGGCATAACGTGCGGCTTCGCCGCCTGTCACGCGTCCCCACACGAGACATTCCGCCGTGGAATTCGCGCCGAGGCGATTCGCGCCGTGCAGCGAGACACAAGCCACCTCCCCCGCCGCCCAGATATTTTCGATGCGTGTTCTGCCCTGTAAATCGGTGCTGACACCGCCCATCGAGTAATGTGCCACCGGGCGGATCGGAATCGGTTTTTCGATGGGATCGAGCCCAATATGTTTGATAGTCACTTCGCGAATGAGAGGGAGGCGTTCGAGAATGCGTTCCCGTCCGAGGTGGCGCAAATCCAAATGAACATAGTCCAGGCCTTCAGGTCCGGAAAAGCCGCGCCCTTCCTCGATTTCGATCATCTCCGACCGCGAGACCATATCGCGCGGCGCCAATTCCATTTTGGCAGGCGCGTAATTGACCATGAATCGTTCGCCCCTGTTATTGATCAGGTATCCACCCTCGCCGCGGCAGGCTTCGGTCATCAGAATACCGCTTGGAATCAAGCCGGTGGGATGAAATTGCACGAATTCCATATCTTCAAGCGGAAGTCCGGCGCGATAAGCCATTGCCAGGCCATCCCCAGTCACCGTTTCGGAATAAGTTGTAAACCCAAAGATTTGACCTGCTCCGCCGGTAGCAAGGATGAGCGCTTTCCCGCGTATCAAAACGAAACGCCCATGAATCATGTCAATCATCGTCAGAGCGGCGAAACGTTCGTTCTCAATGAGAATGGAAGTGACAAACCCCTCATCGTAACGATGGATCTTTTTCGCGTGCTTCATCAACGTATCGTAAAGAGTCTGCATTTCGAGATGCCCGGTTTTGTCGGCGGCGAACACCGCGCGGGGAAACGTGTGTCCGCCAAAGGGTCGTTGAGCGATGCGCCCATCTTCCCGCCGGGACCAGGGGATTCCCCAGTGATCCAGCTGTAAAATCTCTTTTGGCATCTCCTGAACAAAAAACTCCACCGCGTCTTGATCAGCCAGGAAATCCGATCCTTTGACCGTATCCCACGCGTGGAGTTCGTAACTGTCGCCTTCATCCTGGCGCAGAACCGCTGCTGTGCCACCCTCTGCCGCAACCGAATGCGCGCGCATCAATTGCAATTTGGAAACGAGCGCAATGTCGAGTTCCCCTTTACTCACCCTCGCCGCCTCGAGCGCCGCGCGCAAGCCCGCCAGTCCCGTCCCTAAGATGACCAAATCGTGAGTATAAATTTCCATGATGCGCATCTCCTCAAAAAAGATGCAAAAACACCGATTTGGGGTTCATTGTAGGGTGTTCCCTTTCTTAGAGTTAGTGCTTTTTGTCATTGAATAACACGGAAGGATGACCACATTCTCCTGCACAAAGTGTGTAAGGGGACATCTTCTAACTTTCACCTGCTTATGCCAAAATAGTTCTCTGGGATTAAGTAGGGTAAAAAACTGCTTTACCATAGTAACTGTGTTTCTTGTCAAGCGCGGCTGATATTGGGCAACCTCATCACATTCCAAGGAGCCGGAAAGAATTCAGTCAATTCATTTCTTCGGTGTCAATACGGTTTATTGTGGGTAAACTCTATCGCTTCAATAAAAAGAGCGGCGTGCTTCCCGCAGCCGCTCCTGTATCCTACTTTCACTTTCTACCCCTTCTTATTTCCGTTTTGCCTTCTTTTTTGTCACAGACTTCCTTGTCGCTTTCTTGGTAGCATTTTTCGCGACCTTCTTAACTGTCTGCTTTTTCGTCGAGGTTTTCTTTGCCGCTTTTGCCCCTGTGCTTCCTCTTTTTTCCTCTTCTGGCGTCTTGTCCATCCACTCAATGACGGCGTTTCCAAATTCGGAGCATTTCACTTCCTTTGCATCGGGCATCAGACGGGCGAAATCGTAGGTCACCGTCTTGGCGTTGATCGCGCCTTCCATGCCTTTGACGATGAGGTCCGCCGCTTCGGTCCAGCCCATGTAGCGCAGCATCATCTCGCCGGAGAGAATGACCGAGCCGGGGTTGACCTTGTCCAGGTCGGCGTATTTCGGCGCGGTGCCGTGGGTCGCCTCGAAGATGGCGTGACCCGTCTCATAGTTGATGTTCGCGCCGGGCGCAATGCCGATTCCGCCCACCTGCGCGGCGAGCGCATCGGAGAGATAATCGCCGTTGAGATTCAGTGTGGCAATCACATCGTAATCGCGCGGACGGATGAGGACGAATTGCAGCGTCACATCGGCAATCGAGTCCTTGATGAGCAGTTTGCTCTTCCATTTGCCGTTGCCGTGAGTATCCCACAGCGCCAGCGCGTCTTCCACTTCCTTGCGGATCTCCGCCTGCTTGTCGGGCGCCATCATATCGTAGCCGGGGTCAATCATGCGGGCGTTCTCTTCCACGCTCAGGTTCGGATTGGCTTCCTTGTTGCCCAAAATCCAACTCTCGCGCTCGGTCACGATTTCGTTGCGGAACTCGCGCTTGGCGAGCGAGTAACCCCAGTCCTTGAACGCGCCTTCGGTGAACTTCATGATGTTGCCCTTGTGAACGAGATTCACGCTCTTGCGCTTGTTCGCCAGCGCCCACTTGATTGCCGCGCGCACCAGTCTCTCGGTCCCCTCGACGGACACAGGCTTGACGCCGATACCGGCCGTGTCGGGGAAGCGGATCTTGGCATATTCCTTCGGGAACGCCTCTTTCAGCAATTCCTTGAACTTCCTGTTCTCTTCCGTGCCATATTGAAATTCGATGCCCGTGTAAATATCCTCGGTGTTCTCGCGGAAGATGACCATGTCCACGTATTCGGGGTGAAGCACAGGAGACGGCACACCCTTATACCATCGCACCGGGCGCTGACAGACATAGAGGTCGAGCAATTTGCGCAGCGCCACGTTCAGCGAGCGGATGCCGCCGCCGATGGGCGTGGTCAACGGTCCCTTGATGCCCACCAGAAATTCCTTGAACGCCTCGGTCGTTTCATCGGGCAGCCAGGTGTTGAACAACTTGAACGATTTCTCGCCCGCGTACACTTCCATCCAGTGAATCTTGCGCTTGCCGCCGTAGGCTTTCTCCACCGCCGCGTCGAACACGCGCACTGCGGCGCGCCAGATATCGCGTCCGGTCCCGTCGCCTTCCACGAACGGGATGATGGGATTATCGGGAACCTGTAGTCTACCGTCCTGAATAGAAATCTTCTCCCCACCTGCGGGGACCTTCACATATTGATATGCCATTATCTTTCTCCTTGCAAAAATGATGCGGAATTATATCACCTGCATTTGACGTGCTTTAGTGACAAATATCATGAGGTTGTTTCCCGCCTCATTCTACGGGACGGGTGATTCTGTTTCGAATGATTTTTTCTCCTCTCTTGACATATCCTCGAATCGGCGTAAAATTCGGCGCAATGTATGGACTGCCCTGCCTCAAACAATTGTTTCGCCAACATCTCTTTGGCAAGATTATTTCTCCTTTCCGAAAATCAGAGAGTCGCTTTTAGCGGCTCTCTTTTTTTGCCATGCTCAAACTCCCTGGCTTGATTGACCCCCACGTCCACGTTCGCGAACCCGGACAGACCCACAAAGAAGATTGGGATACTGTCACCCAAGCCGCGCTGGCCGGCGGCGTGACGATGATCCTCGCCATGCCCAACACCAAGCCGCCCATCTTCGACGCCTCCACGCTGGACCTCGCGCTGGATTCCGCCAAACGAAAAGCCCGCTGCGACTACGCCCAATTCCTCGGCGCGGGTCCCGATAACGCCGATGCCGTCGCCGCCCTCGCACCCAAAGCCGCCGGCTTGAAAATGTACCTCGACTCCACCTTCGGCGAACTCCGCCTGAACGACATGACGTTGTGGATGCCCCACTTCCAAAAGTTCCCGAAGGATTACCCCATTGTTTTGCACTCCGAATCGCGCACAATGGCGGCAGGGATTTTGTTCGCCGCCCTCTACGACCGTCCCGTCCACATCGCGCACGTCTCGCTAAAGGAAGAAATCCTGCTCATCAAAGCGGCGAAGGAGCGAGGGATAAAGGTCACGTGCGAGGCTTGTCCGCATCATTTATATCTGACTACCCCCTCACCCTTGCACCCCTCTCCCAGCGGGAGAGGGGATGGGGGTGAGGGCAGACTCGAAGTCCGCCCGCGCCTTGCCACGCAACAAGATGTGGACGCCCTATGGGAAAACCTCGATGTCATTGATTGCTTCGCCACCGACCACGCCCCGCACACCCTCGCGGAAAAAGATTCCGAAAATCCCCCGCCCGGCTTTCCCGGACTTGAAACCCTGCTTCCCCTCCTCCTCACTGCCGTTGACGCGGGACGTTTGACTTTAGACGACTTGATACAAAAGAGCGTCATCAACCCTCGCAAAATCTTCCGCCTCCCCGAACAGCCTGAAACCTGGGTTGAAGTGGACGAAACCGCCGAATACGAAATCAAAGCCGAAAACCAATTCACCCGATGTGGCTGGACTCCCTTCGAGGGCTGGAAGGTCAAAGGCAAGGTGAGAAAAGTCGTCCTGCGCGGCAGGGTCGCGTTTGAGGACGGGAAGGTGTTGGCAGAACAGGGATATGGAAGGAACGTAAGGTCATAAAAGATGCAAACCTTCACACACGTCAAACTCGAAATCTTTGTCCCGCAGGATCACGCCATGAAACTTGCCGACGCGCTTTCGGAGATCGGCGTAGGCGTGATCGGCAACTATGACCACTGCGTATCGCTCACTCCCGTGCGCGGATTCTTCCGTCCATTGCCCGGCTCGAACCCTTTCGAGGGCGAGGAGGGCAAACTCAACGAAGTGGCGGAATACAAACTCGAAGTCAATTGCAGACGCGAGTTGGTGAAAGATGCAATTGAAGTAATAAAACGCGTGCATCCCTACGAAGAGCCAGTTATCAATATCATCCCACTGGCAAATCATCTTTTTGAATGAGAAGGAGAAGTAATGAGGAGATTATCTGTTATTCCCCTGTTTCTTGCGCTGATAGCATGTAATCTTCCCGTCTTACAGACCGGCACAGTTACACCATCGCCGGTGATACTTTGCACCCCTCCTTCCTGTAGCGTAAACGAAACGTATTTTTGCCCGGGCGATTGTCCCGGCGGATGCGGCACGGTTTGCGCCACAACCACCCCCGACGCGGCTCTCGCACCGCTTGCGAAAGTTGACGGCGCAGGGGATTGGATCGTGCGGGTGGAGGAGAACCTCGCCTTTCTCGATCCCGCTGGCGTAAAACCGGCGTTTGCTTTTCAACAGTTCTTCGCGCCGCGAGGTGATGTTATTCTGGTCCGCGATGGGAACGTCTATTCGCTGGCCGACACCGGCAACGGCTCGCTCGTGCTTAACCGGGCGTATCCGCAGAAGCATTGGCTTGGAGAACTCGACACGCGCCGTGATGTGGAAGGAAGCCTGCGCGCCGCCCCGATCTTTTCTGCGGACGGCAAAAGCCTCGTCTGGAGCCGCGCAGATGAAAATGGAACGATGACGCGCGTGGTGTTCGTCACCTCGCTGGAAACGGGCGAAAGCCGCGAAGTCTGGCGCACGGAATTACCGACGGAGGCAGCAGGTCACGCGCTCGTTCCGATCTTCTATGATGAAGCACGGCAGACGCTCGTCTATGCCTTGCATACGTTTTACAGCGGTATGACGCTGACGCAGGTCGCTTCGCTATATATAGCCAATATCGCCGCAAATGAAATCACTCCGCTCTGGGCGCTCAAAACCGACGGGATGTACGCGGGCGTTTCCGCCTCTGTCTCTGCCGATGGCGGGACGCTTGCCTACCTGACGTGGGGCGAACCCCAAGCCGATTTCACCCTGCCATGGACTCTGCATCTGCGCGACCTCTCGAACGGAAATGAAACAACCTATTCGCTGCCGGAGACATGGGAAAACGCGGAAGTCCATCTTTTTTCAGCCGATGGCAGCCGATTGTTATTTGCCGTCTCGCGGCGCACTGCCAATGATGTGTATCAAACCGACCTACTCGTCTTCAATATTCAGAGCCAGGCGTGGAGCAGCATCTACACCGCCGATTACGATGCCAAACCCTATCTCAGTCCGCGCGCATGGAGTGGCGGGGATTGGCTGATCCTTACCAGTGACGCAGATGGTTCGACATGGGTCATGCGTCCAGATGGTCAATCTCTGACCCAAATCACTCCGCTGGAATGGGTAGGAATGCTTAAACCCTGACAAGTAATAAAGCATAGCATCCTTACGAGGATCTGTTGTTCAATGTGATTTGCTAGCGAATCAACATGAGGAGAATAGCAGATGAAAAAGTATAAAAAATATACTCGATTAAGTATTTTTTCTGGTCTCCATGTGGAGAGTCTATCTTTTTCATGTACTGATCCCAAATCTGTAGAAGAAGTAGGACTAGAGTTAAGATGCCGCAAGCAAAGATAAGTACAGGAACAACTTCAGTGAGTGTGGAAAAACCACATAACGTGCAAGAAGTGTATTGGTGGTTGATTGCGTATCTGTGTCAGAAAGGATGGGAGCCATTCTCCGCAAGGGAAAATGGCACATATGGTGAGGCGAGTTACTTTCGTTTTGAATATGAAGAGTAAGAAATGTTGGCAACATGATCGCGAGAGTCTGTTCGGGTTGAACCAACCCTATTCAATAGAGCCACCCTCACCCAAAGAAAAGAAGCGTGGTCTCGATGCGTCCCCTCAAAAACCGCTCAGGGCTGTTCAACCATCAGTCCCCAATCTCTAATTCTCCAATTCTCCAGTTCTCCAACTTTCTACTCATCCAATTACGAATTACCAATTACCAACCAAGGAGTAAACATGCCAACTCAATCCTCATCCCCCCACCTGCCCTTCGGCGAAAACAAACAAGCCGAGTGGTACGGCAAGGACATCCTATCCGTCAAGCAGTTCAACCGCGACGATCTCGAATACATCTTCGGCGTGGCGCACGAAATGCGCGGCATGGTCGAACGCATTGGGACGTTTGATTTGCTCAAAGGGAAAATTCTCGCCAATCTGTTTTATGAACCGTCCACGCGCACCTCGTCGTCGTTCACCGCCGCGATGGAACGGCTCGGCGGCTCGGTCATTCCCATCAATGAAGTGAAATATTCCTCGGTGACGAAAGGTGAAAGCCTGGTGGACACAGTGCGTACGCTCGAATGTTATGCTGATGTCATCGTATTGCGCCATCCAGAAACCGGATCGGCGGAGATTGCCGCAAAAGCGGCGCGCAAACCCGTTATCAACGCGGGCGACGGAATCGGCGAACATCCCACACAAGCCCTGCTTGACACGTTCACCATTATGGAGGAGTTGGGTCGTCTCGATAATCTCACCGTGACCATGCTCGGCGATTTGAAATACGGGCGCACGGTTCACTCGCTGGCGCGCCTGCTCTCGCTTTTCAAGGTCAAGTTGAATTACGTCTCGCCCGATATTTTGCGAATGCCCAAGGAAGTGATGGACGAGGTCGCGGCGAAGGGCATCCCGCAAGCCGAATACAGCACGCTCGAAAAGGTCCTGCCCGAAACCGACGTGCTCTACGTCACGCGCGTCCAGAGGGAACGTTTCGAGGACCCCGCCGAATACGAGAAGGTCAAAGGCGCGTACGTGATTGACCCCGAAATCATGAAAGCCGCCAAGCAGGAGATGATCGTCATGCACCCGCTGCCGCGCGTCACCGAAATCAGCATGGACTTCGACGACGATCCCCGCGCCGCTTACTTCCGCCAGATGGAGTACGGCTTGTACGTTCGCATGGCGCTGCTGGCGATGGTTTTAGGAAAAGCCTAGCGTTCACAAGTTGGCAGGTTTGAACGTTTTAACGTGCCAACCTTCCAACTTTCAAACTGGAGACAATTTGGAAACCTTCTTCACCCTCCTCGAAAAACGCGTCGAAGACTCTTCCTCCCTCCTCTGCGTCGGACTCGACCCGCATCTCTCCGACCTCAAAGAGCCTTCGCCCGCTTCCGCCCTCGACTTTTGCCTGACTCTCGTCCGAGCGACCGCTCCCTACGCTGCGGCATTCAAACCCAACGCGGCGTTCTTCGAGGTCTTCGGCGCGGAAGGGTGGACGGCGCTCAAGCAGGTCATCGAAGCCATCCGCGAAGAGTCGAATCGACTCGGCTCGCGCATCCCCGTCATCCTCGACGCGAAGCGCGGCGACATTGCCTCAACGGCGGAAGCGTATGCCAAATCTGCTTTTGAAACGCTGGGCGCGGACTGTATCACGCTGAATCCCTACCTCGGCAAAGATTCCATCGAGCCGTTCCTTCAAAATCCAGAGAAGGGCGTCTTTCTGCTGTGCAAAACGTCCAACGCGGGTTCGATGGATTTGCAAAACCTGCTGGTCATGCCGATGGGGTCGGATATGCCCATGCCGCTCTACATTTACGTGGCGAAACTCGCCGAACAATGGAACGAGAAAAACAATGTGGGTATCGTGGTCGGCGCGACACACCCGCAGATTATGGAAATGATTCGCGCCGCCGCGCCCAATTTGTGGTTCCTCGCGCCCGGTGTGGGGACTCAGGGCGGGGAACTGGAGACGACTCTCAGGTCCGGCCTGCGAAGCGACGGCAAGGGACTGCTCATCCCCATCTCGCGCGCCATCTCACGGGCGGAGAATCCAAAACAGGCGGCGATGAAGATACGAGATGAGATTTTGCGTATCAAACCCCAATTGAGTTAATATCGGATAGCGCAAAATATCGCCTATCCGATCTATCCGCAAGGATTACGTCATGACAAGCAATTTACCAATCACCAATCACCAATTATCGGCTTTAGCCGACGGACTCCTCTCCGCAGGCTGTATCAAATTCGGCGAGTTCACTCTCAAATCGGGACTCAAATCCCCCATCTACATTGACCTGCGGCAGATCATCACATATCCAAAACTGCTCGCGCAGATTGCCGAAGCCTATCTTCCTATCCTGCATCGCCTATCCTTCTCACGCATCGCTGCTTTGCCCTACGCTGCCATTCCCATCGCCACCGCCATCAGCCTCGCGGGGAACTATCCCATGATCTACCCGCGCAAGGAAGCCAAGACCTACGGCACAAAAGCCGAGATCGAAGGCGAGTATCACGCCGGCGAGACGGTCGTGGTCATTGACGACCTCGCCACCACCGGCGGGAGCAAATTCGAAGCCATCGAAAAACTGACGGGCGCGGGGCTGGTGGTGAAGGATGTCGTCGTGCTGATTGACCGCCAGTCGGGCGCGAAGGAGTCGCTGGCGCAGGTGGGTTATTCCCTGCACGCGGTGCTGACCATTACACAGATGCTGGACTATTGGGAGGAGACGGGAAAGGTGGAAAAGGGCAAGATCGAGGCAACAAGGAAGTTTTTGAACGCAAGCAGATAAGGAACTCGGAACCAGAAGCCCCGAGCTTCGCACTATGACGAGGTTGATTTTACTTTCACTACATCCCAGATCACTTCAGGGTGCTTTGCGGCAATCTGCAGGAGCACCCGCGCCGCGCCTTCGGGGGCGCGCCGTCCTTGTTCCCAGTTTTGTAATGTCTTCACGCTAATTCCCATTAACGCGGCAAATTCAGATTGCGAAAGCTTATAACCGGCGCGAATCTTCCTGACGTTGGGCGCTGGAACTATAAATGTTCGCGAAGCCTTTGCCCTGCCGCGCAGAATCTTTCCGCCTTCTCGAACACTTGCCACCAACTCTTTAAACATTTCGTCCTTCATTTGAACTCCTTTTCCACGATTTCACGCAACACTTTCAACTGCTGCGGCGTCAAGTCGTCTTTCACGCTCTTTGGATACATGAACAACATCAGGATTTTGTCTTCCGCAACGACCCAGTAATAAATGACTCTTACCCCGCCGCGCTTCCCGCGTCCACTGATTGACCAGCGAATTTTTCTCAGACCTCCGCTGTGAGGGATAATTGTCCCTGCATCGGGTCGTGTCGTCAAAGCCACTTGTAATTGACCATACTCGTCATCCGAGAGCAAAGTAGTAACCTGACGGGTAAAGATGCTGGTCTCGATAAATTGCATTTGATGGCAGTATACGCCATTGGCGTATTACTGTCAAGCGAGCCATTTACAGGCACATGTTAGAATTGTTTTGGAGGTAACCATGCCCAACAAACATACCTTCACAGCCGTCATCCAGAACGCAGGCGGAGGCGGCGCGTTCGTGGAAATCCCCTTCGATGTGGAGAAAGCCTTCGGCTCGAAGCGACCCAAGGTCAAGGCAATGATCGAGGGCGTTTCGTATCGCGGCACGTTGACGCGCATGGGGACAGAGCGTCACCTGCTTATCATCCTGAAAGAGATACGCGAGAAGATCGGCAAGACCGTTGACGACGAGGTGAAAATAACGGTTGAACTGGATACCGAACCGCGCGTGGTCGAAATCCCGCCCGAACTGGCGAATGCGTTCAAGAAGGAAAAAACCGCGCGGGATTATTTCAATTCGCTGTCCTACTCGCATCAGAGGGAATATGTCGGCTACATCACCGAAGCCAAAAAGGAAGAGACACGCGCACGCCGCGCCGCGCAGACCATCGAGATGCTGAAGAAACAAATGAAGGGAGGATAGCCTTGCAACTGAAAAGTTATCTCGAACACCTTTACGACTACAACTACTGGGCAAACAAACGCTACCTCGGCGTTGCCGAAACGCTGACCGAGGAGCAACTCTTCCGCAAGCAGGGACATTCGTGGGACAGCGTCCACGCGACGCTGGTGCACATGATGAGTTCCGAGCGCATGTGGCAGCAACGCTGGCGCGGAGAAAAGGCGGAGATTCTCAATGCGAAAGACTTTCCAGATGTGAAGGCAATCCGCGAATACTGGGTGGATGTGGAAAAGAACATGCGCGCCTTCATTGTCGAACAAACGGAGCAATCGCTCTTGCGCGATGTCACCTATACCAACCCCAAAGGTGAGACCTTCACCCTGCCGTTATGGCAGATGGTTGTCCAGCCGCCGAATCACAACACGCATCATCGCGGCGAACTGGCGGCGATGTTTGCCCTTATGAATGTGCCGCACCCCGAGGAGGAAATCATCCAATATTTTTTGGATAAAAGCGGACAGAAGCGTTTTTAGCCCCAAGAAACACAAGGAACAAATGTACTCATTGCTGCGCCCTTTACTTTTTTCGCTTGACCCCGAAACCGCGCATCAACTCACGCTTCAACTTTTACGCGCCGCAGGCAACTTCCCGCTTTCCCATTGGTTCCTCGCACAACTTTATCGGACACCATCCAAGCCCGTTCAGGCATTCGGCTTGACCTTCAAAAACCCCGTCGGACTGGCGGCGGGATACGACAAGGACGCCCTCGCCGTTCGCGGACTCGCGGCGTTGGGATTCGGTCATATCGAAGTGGGGACGGTCACGCTCAAGCCTCAACCGGGCAACCCCAAACCGCGCGTCTTCCGCCTGGTGGAAGATGAGGCAGTGATCAATCGGATGGGGTTTCCCAGCAAGGGAGCGGAGTTTGTCCACAAGCAGTTATCCGTGCTTCGCAATCGGTCATCGGTAGTGCTGGGGGTCAATCTCGGCAAAAACAAGGATACCCCTCTTGAAGAAGCCGCCGGCGACTACGTTCAGTTGATGCGTCTCTTCGCCCCGCTTGCGGATTATCTGACAATCAACATCTCCTCGCCCAACACGGTGGGATTGCGAAGATTGCAAGGGCGGGAAATGTTGGAGGCGTTGCTTACAGAAGTGGCGCGTGAGAGGCGCGCCTCCACCCTCACCCCTCACCCCTCTCCCAAAGGGAGAGGGGGATTCGCGCCAATTCTTGTCAAAATTTCACCCGACATGAGTGAAGAAGAATTGGAAGATGCTGTTGGTGTCATTCTCGATCAAGGTATGGATGGAATCATCGTGACGAATACGACTCTCGCTCGCCAGGGATTGCGATCGAAACATCGGGGAGAAGAGGGTGGATTAAGCGGGAATCCGCTTCGGGTGCGGAGTGAAGCGATATTGGGTCACGTGTTGAGGTTAGTCGGTGGCAAAATCTCTGTCGTCAGCGTCGGTGGGATCATGAATCCCGAAGATGCAAAAAGAAGACTCGCTTTGGGCGCGAGCCTGGTGCAGGTCTATACGGGGTTGATTTATCGGGGACCGTCGCTGGTGCGGGAAATTGTCAGGGAGTTGTAGCAGGGCGCAGGGCAGGCTGAGTGGCTTCCCTTGGGTTTCGGAAGAAATCTTCGGGAATAGGAAGGGGAGTAAAGATTGCGCCGGTGTTCAATTCGCCAACCGGAATGTAATACAAGACGGTTGGAGCGGCTGCGCCGAGAGTAATGTCCTGAAAGGCGACGAAGATGTAAGTACCGTCGGGACTCCAGCGCGCGTCGCGGTAACAGCACTTGCCCTCCACCGGATACAGTTGTGTTGGCTTATGGTTTTGCCAGTTGTAAAGGTAAAGTTCTCCCCAGCCCTCATTGCGCCGCGAGGTATTGAAGAAGAACTGATTGAAACCGTCCCAATCGAAATCGGGGATAATGCGATTCTGAAAGCCAACGGGGGTAAAGCGTGTGCCGGGGAAGTTGTCGAGCAAGTCTATTTGCTCAGGCTTGCAGGCGGTGATGTTGAACACACTGATTTGATCCGCTTGCAGGGATGGATTGACGGCGTCGTTGCCTTTGAAGAGCCAGGCGACAAGTTGATCGTCTGCCGACCAGCGGGTTTCCCTCACACGCAGCGCTGCGCGCGTTCCATCGGTTGGCACAATACAGTGATCTTCCATGCGGATCAACTGGTTGCGATTTGTAATCGTCCGCATCGTTTCGAAATCGAAAGGCACGACGAAGATGTTATTGCTCATGGCAATCATCACCTTTGTTCCATCGTGCGAGACCTGAAATGCATCCAGGGTGACTTCCGAAGGAAAACTGGTGAGGGTATCCACCGTATCAGTGGTGACGTTGTAATACTTCACGGTTTTCCCGCTGATAAAGAGGATGGTCTCCCCATCCGGCAGCCATTGCAGATCGCTTTTGGATGCGCCGTCAGTGGTCAATTGTCGCAAATCCGAGCCGTCCACGTTCATCAGCCAGATTTCGTTGTTGGCGACGAAGGCAATCTTATCTGCGCCGCCGATGACGGGCAGAGAGGGTGCCGGGGTATCGGTTGGGGTGGGTGGAGGAGGCGTATTCGTAGGCGGTTCGATAGGGACAATTGGCGCTTCAGTGGAGGGGACGATAGGGATGGTTTCCGTGGGCAAAACAGATGTGGTTGCTGTGATAGGCGCTTCGGTCGGGACCGAAGGCCCGATCGCGTTAAATAAAACAAATCCACCCCCGATCATTCCAATCAAAAGCAGAGGGATGATGAAGAACCAAGCATTGAGGGACTTGCGCGCCGCGGGAATCTCTTTTATAGATGCTTTAACCGTTGGCGCCATGGTTCTTTTCGTGAGCGCTTGGGTCCTGCCCGCGATAACGGCATGCAGGGCTTCCACCAGTTCCCCAGCAGTGGAGAAGCGCTCATCTCTATTTTTTGCCATCGCAGTTTGAATCACATATTCAATATCTGGTGGGAGGTTCGGGTTTGCCTCTAAGATACGAGGAACGGGGTCGGTAATGTGTTTGAGCGCAACCGCCATGGGCGTATCTGCCTCGTAGGGCTGTTTGCCGGTGAGCATTTCGAAGAGGATGACGCCCAGCGCATAAATATCTGCGCGCCCATCCACGGCTTCGCCGGATGCCTGTTCGGGAGCCATGTAAGCCGGTGTACCGATAATGGCACTGCCGGTCATACTGCTGGCTTGCGCTTGAGAAAGTTTTGCAATTCCGAAATCGGAAATATAAGGGGTTCCCCAACCATCGAATAGGATATTGCTAGGCTTAAGATCGCGGTGAATGATGCCTTTTCGATGTGCCTCGTCCAAGCCAGGGGCGATGCGTTCGAGAATGCGCGTGGCTTCCTCAACGGTCATAATGCCGGCTTTGATACGTTCCGCCAGAGAGCCACCGGTCATGTAGCGCATGACAAAATAAGGCTGACCGTTTTCATCTCCTACATCATAGACAGGCACAATAGAACTATGCTCGAGGCTGGCAATGATCTTCGCCTCGCGCTCGAAGCGCAGCCTGAATTGCGGATCGGCGTGGAGAAGTTCCGGAGGCAGGACCTTAATCGCCACCTCGCGCTCGAAGCGCGGGTCATATGCGTGATAGACGGTTGCCATGCCGCCACGCCCCAACTCAGCCTTGATCTCATAACGCCCAATCTTCTCCGGTAGCATGCGCAAAAGTATACCCCGTCATAAAGTTTTAGTGCAAGCATCCTCCCTGACAACTTTATGGCTTTCTCAACGCCAAAGTTTCAGGCCATTACTTCGCGCAATAGATGAAATTTGGAATTGCCGGTTCTCTTCATACCGAGATACAAGAATGAATTTGATATACTTATCAAAACTATCCTTTAGGAGACCCCATGACTACACCTGCTCCCCGCTGGGATCTAACCAACGTTTATCCTTCCCTCGAATCCGACGAATTCAAAAAAGCATTCAAAGAATATCAAAGCCGACTGGATAAACTCGAAAAGTTCTACAAGAGTAAAATCAGCAAAGCCAGTGCGAAGACCCCTGCTAAAGAATTAGGTGCCCTGCTTGGCCGAGCCGTGGATCAATTCAACACCATTCTCGAACTAGGGGGAACGATCAATGCGTACATCTATTCGTTTGTCACCACTGATTCGCACAACAAGACTGCCATGCGTCTGCTTTCGGAATTCGAGCAGGTAGAGGTGCGTCAACATAACCTGAGCATACAGTTCCGCGCTTGGGTTGGAAAACTGGGTAAAAAACTCGATCAGGCCCTCGAAAAGGATCCCACCGCAAAGGCGCACGCTTTCGCCCTCAAGGAAATGCGTGATCAGGCAAAGTATTTGATGAGCGAGGCAGAGGAGATGCTTGCGGCGGAAATGTCGCTGTGCGGCGGCAACGCCTTTGGCAAACTTCAGGGAACAATCACCTCTCAAATGACAGTGGATTTCGAGATGGATGGCGAAGTGAAAAAACTGCCCATGCCCGCGCTCATCAACCTGCGCTCACACCCGGATGAAAATGTGCGTCGCCGTGCCTACGAAGCGGAGAATAAAGCCTGGGAAGGAGTCAAAGAGGTTTTAGCGGCTTGTCTGAATGGCGTCAAGGGAGAGACGAACATTTTGTGGAAAAAGCGCGGGCGCAAAGATGCCCTCCACTCCGCCATTGATGCCGCGCGCATTGATCGCAAAACCCTAGACGCCATGCTGAGCGCAATGAAAGATTCCTTCCCCATGTTCCGCCGCTATTTTCACTCCAAAGCAAAGAAACTTGGCAAGGAAAAACTTGCGTGGTGGGACCTCTTCGCACCACTGGGGAAAACGGACAAGATATATTCCTTCGATGAAGCACGTGATTTCATCCTCGACAACTTTGGTAAATTCTCACCCGATCTGCGCCGCATGGCAGAGACCGCATTCAGCAAAAACTGGATTGATGCCGAGCAACGCGAAGGCAAGCGTGGCGGCGCATTCTGCATGGGTGTACCAGCAGTAAAGGAGAGCCGCATCCTCTCTAACTTCGATGGTTCGTTTGATCAGGTCAGCACACTGGCGCATGAATTGGGTCACGCCTTCCACAATTACTGCGCTTATGAGGCAGGCAAGACCGAACTGCAACAAAATACGCCGATGACACTGGCAGAGACCGCATCCATCATGTGTGAGACCATTGTGACCGAAGCCGTGCTTTCGCAGAGCAAGGACCCGCAGGAACAACTGGCTGTGCTGGAAGCACAACTCCTCAATGCCTCACAAGTCATCGTGGATATTTACTCGCGCTTCCTTTTCGAGAAGGAAGTACTCGAACGCCGTGAACAGGCAGAACTCTCCGCTGAGGACTTTTGCGAGATCATGGAGCGCGCACAAAAAGAAACCTACGGTGAGGGTCTCGATGAGCGTTATTTGCAAAAGTGGATGTGGACATGGAAACCTCACTATTACTCGCCGAGTTTTCCCTTCTACAACTTTCCCTACGCGTTCGGTCTTTTATTTGGAACGGGCTTATATGCCATCTATCAACAGCGCGGCGAGTCATTCGTGGCAGATTACAAAAACCTACTCGCCTCTACCGGTGAAGATACCGCCGCAAGGCTTGCCAAACGCTTCGGCATTGACATTACCAAGCGCAAGTTCTGGGAAGACAGCCTTGCCATCATCGGCAAACGTGTGGATCGGTATTGTGATCTGTAGAGCATACAAGACGTGCCAGCGTTCCTATGACCATTCTTTCCATTCATCATGTTCAAGTGGAAGCGCTCAAGAGCACCTCTCTTTGTGGAAGAATTGGATGGACTGTTTGAGAAAATTCAGCGCGTTGGCTTCACAACCGACACCACCCAACCACCCTTGGATGGATACCAACGCGCGCACATCTACGACCCGTTTGGAAATCGCATTGAGTTGATGGAGAAGATATGAATGCGCCTCGTGTCACCCCGTGGCCGGATCCCGTTCCCCCAACCGAATCCACGCTGCGGCAACTCATGGCACAAGAGGGGCTTAGCCCTTATTCATGGTCGAATGGACCTCATGATGTGTACGCCGCCCATACCCATTCCTATAACAAGGTGATCTATGTTGTGCGTGGCTCGATTACATTTGGCTTGCCCGAACTGGGTCAACGACTTACGCTCAAAGCGGGAGACAGACTCGACCTTCCCGCAGGGATCGTCCATGATGCAGTGGTCGGCGCAGAGGGAGTGGTCTGCCTGGAGGCACATCAAGGCTGAGATAACGGAAACAGGTTAAGGGTCCGAAAAGAAGCGGATAAAATCAAAAGGACGCGTTCCTCGCGGGCGCGTCCTTTTGATTGTGCGATATAGATCACCATGTTGCATTCAACCAGCCGCGCAGTTCCATGGCCTTGACCACGCGCGAGATGGCGACCATATAAGCCGCGTCGCGCATGTAGACATTGCGCTCTTTGCTGGTTTGTAGCACGGCGTGAAATGCCTGGGTCATTTTCGTATCGAGGCGCTGTAGCACTTCCTCTTTCGTCCAGTAGAAGTTCATGTCGTTTTGAACTTGTTCGAAGTAGGAGGTGGTCACGCCGCCCGCATTGCAAAGGAAATCGGGGATGTTGAAGATTTTGTTTTCTTTGAAGAATTCATCGGCTTCGATGGTGCAGGGACCGTTTGCACCTTCGGCGACCACACGAACGCGGCTGGAGATTTTCTTTACGGTTTCGGCGTTGACATGTCCTTCGATGGCGGCGGGGATGAGCACATCGGCTTCTTTTGAAATCCAGGCATCGCCATCTTCGACATCATAGCCTGCTTTTTCGGCGGCAGCGCGGTCAATCGTGCCATATTGATCGGTGATGGTGAGGAGGAAGCGAGGGTCAATGCCGCCTTTTTTGCTGTAAGTGTAGGCTTTTTTATCGTGGCGATCCCAGCAGGAAACGCAGGCGACCTTTCCGCCGAGAATCTCGATGAAACCAATGGCGGCATATTGGGCAACGTTGCCAAAGCCTTCAATGGCGGCGACAGCCTTGGTGGGATCAATATTCAGGTGTTTGAGCGCCTCGCGCACGGTGTAGATCACGCCGAAACCGGTGGCTTCGGTTCTGCCTTCGGAGCCTCCACTTCCCACAGGTTTGCCAGTGAACACCCCCGGTGTGTATTGACCCACAAGACGCGAGTATTCGTCCATCATCCATCCCATCATTTGAGGGGTGGTGCCGACGTCCGGCGCGGGGACATCATTACGGGGACCGATGTTCTTCCACATTGCCCGTACCCAGCCGCGACAAATTTGCTCTTTTTCGGCCGCCGATAAGGTCGCCGGGTCGCAGACGACGCCGCCCTTGCCTCCGCCGAGAGGGAGATCGGCAACCGCACACTTCCAGGTCATCCAGGTGGCGAGGGCGCGTACGGTATCGAGCGTTTCGTCGGGGTGGAAGCGGATGCCTCCTTTGTTGGGTCCGCGGGCGTCGTTGTGCTGCACGCGGAAGCCCTGAAAGACCTTCAGCGAACCGTCATCCATGCGCACAGGGATACGGAAGGAATATTCGCGCATGGGCCAGCGCAGCACTTCCCGTACGCCGGGATCGAGGTTGAGCATTTCAGCCGCGCGGTCGAATTGTTTTTGTGCCAGCTCAAAGGCATTGATCTGTCCTGACATGATGTTCTCCTACATGGAATGGGATTGAGCATGGAAAAATATAAGCGGGCATCCCGGAACGGAAGCCCGCCTCGAATTGAACTATGTCGCCACGTATGCGTCCATCACAGAGTTACCCGATAAATCGCAATTTCCGTTTTAACGTTATCACAAGGGGCAAATACCCGTCAATATGATGAATATCAGCATATTTCGGGGAAGAAAAGACCGAAATTCATCTCGGCCTATTCGAGGTTATTTTCGTCCGATTCATCATCCCCGGTGTCGAACTCGTATTCCACCTTTTCATGGTCAAGGTAGACCCAAAGAAGCAGTACATGCCCCTCTGGGGTCTCGACATTTCGCGCCGCAAGGATGGGCGCCGTCTGCTCGATGCCCATGTCGTTGCGATAGTGCAAGTGGATGGGCATTTTGGCGCTCCAGGCGCGGTAACAACGTTCCACCAGTGCATGTCCGTTAAATGTGCGCAAGCGGGTCAGTGCCGGTACAGATAAATGTCGGCATTCGTTCAAGCCCAATGCCCAGCCGTCGTTCACGGCTTCAAAAACGGGGGGAGGTCCTTCGATAATGGTAATTCTGTCATCCATAGTGCCGCGAATATACCATAAAATTGGAAGGCGAACGTTACGATTAAGTTAGGAGAGCGGCTCAAACAGTGGGGTGACCAATCCAGGTTCACGGAGCGCACGGAGATGCGACAATGTCGAATTTTCGCCCTCGCACTAACCCTCTCCCAAAGGGAGGGCGAGTAGGCTGTTATGTCGAATTAGTATTGTCAGCAGAAACCTCCATTATTATCGGCAAATGAAAATCGGAACTTTTGATTCTCGCAACATGTAATCGAGCGCACTGCCTATGAATACCTGCTGAAACACAGAACCTCCATGGCTGCCCATCAGCACAAGGTCGGCTTCACGCTCTTCGATAGTCTTTTTCAAGTCTTCTTTGGCACCGCGTTCACTGATGACATACTCTGCTTCGACTTCGTGAATCTCAAGATAGCGTCGCACGTATTCCTGCGTCTCCGCTTTGACTTTGGAACCCTCAAGGGCGGTGAATACAAGCAATTCGGTCTTCCACATTTCGGCGAGATATGCCGCGACGAACAAGGCTTCCTTTGCGCGATCACTTCCGTCGTATGCCAGCAGTGCGCGCTTGAAGGGGCTTGCCTTTTCAGGTACACCAAGCAGGGGTCGGGATGACTGTTCGATGATCGTGCGGAATGGAGAAGCCACAGCAGATAGACCGCCGGAGGGAGGATGGGCAATTTTGAGGATGATGAGGTCGGTCAACACCGAGCGCTCGCAGATTCGGCGCGTCACATCGCCCACATCAATCGCGAGACTTCCTTCCACGCCCGATTCTTTGCAGGTCTGCTCGAAGCGCGCTTTGATGCCTAGCGCATCGGGACTTTCCGCGTCATCCTTTGTATCCACGACATGCAAGCCATGCAGTCTGGCGTTCTCGCGCTGTGCCAGGTAGATCGCCTGATCAAGTGCATCCCAACTCTCTGCATAACCGCTCAGGGGAACGAGAATATCCGAGAAGAGATGGTCGGTATAACGAGTGATCGTGCGCGCCTTGCGCCAACTTCCCGGTTCGGACTTGGCGCTTCTTTCTAAGATCAAATCGGTTGCCGTTATATTGGATTGAATCTCCCACCCCAACTCTTTCTCCAGGGCAGCGCGGTTTTCCGAAATCCAGACGTAAAGATCCGTAATCGTGCGGTTGGGGAACCAGCGAAGCAAACCGCGGTCGCGGATGGCTTCGGCGAGGGGGATGTAGATGTTGTCGTACCAGGAGGCGGCTGAGTCCTGAAGCGAAATGTCAGTTCCCCTTTCTTCCTGCAAAAGGTATTGATGGATGCGAATTTGCTCCATAAGTTTTTCGTATTGACCGGGGATTGTCGTGCTGAGGTCCACATTGGGACGCGTTTCGTGGAGACGCGTCGCCTCGAGGAATTCGGCATATTCGGCTTTGATGATCAAATCATCGGGTTGGATGTCTGGCGTGAGAGGGATATCTGTTTTGACCTCGATCACACGCGCTTCGATGGTTTTGGCGCCCGCCTGCCGTGCAACCGAAACGCGATGGTTGCCGTCTATCACGAAGTAAACTTCGCCCACTTTGTAGACCTCAATCGGGGGTAGCCCTGCTCCTTCTTCCATAGCGGCTTTGACGCGCGCCCAGCGCTCACGGTCCTTTTCGCGGCGTGGCAAGAAGGTACGTGTGAAATCGCTGTACCGCCCAACGCTTCCCACAATGGCATCCAATGGAATGTTTTGAATGCCGCGTTCACTGCGAGCGCGTAGTTTGAGTTTTTCAGCCACTTCTTCATAAGAGAGCAGTTGTGTGGACTTGCCCGTGAGGCGCGCGAGGATCTCCTGAATCAGCGCGCGCTGACGCGCCGATTCGAAATCGTGAATAGCGGCATGGAAGTGAAATCGGTTTTCAGGCATGCGCTCCTCTGACGAGATCAGTATACGGGAAATGATGAGGCATAGCAAGCGACAAGTTCTTGTGTTTTTACCTCAAAACCTATAGAATGAGTTTGGACATCGGAGGTTTTTCATGAGACAAGATCGTTTTCTGACGGGCATTTTGATCGGTATTGGCGTTTTGGTGGTAGCGGCGCTGGTGGTGTTTTTTATGCGCCAGGACGCGCTGACCTATGTTTCCGAAGACACACCCGAAGGGGTTGTCCATAACTATGTGGTGGCGCTGTTGAGGAAAGACTATGAAAAGGCGTATCGCTATCTGGCCGAACAGGAATATAAACCCACGTATGAACAATTTCGTCAGTCTTTTTTGAACGGATATATCAATCCTGAAAATTTAGCCCTTGAGATCGGCAAATCTGAAATTATAGGTGACACAGCCTCAGTGGAAGTCGCGTTGATCTATGCCCCTAGCGATCCGTTCTCAATGGGTTGGCGTGATCCCCAACGCGCCACATTGGTCAAACAAAACGGGGCATGGAAATTGACCTCGATGATTTATGGCTTTTGGGATTCCAGTTGGTACGTCGCGCCACCGAAACCCTGAAACGCGTTTGAAAAGCCGGCTCTAAAGGGTTTTTCCTCTATCTATCCATATACTGGAATTGCACTTTCGCGCGATGACATAAGGAGACTCCATGAAATCCGTTCGCCGTCTTTATTTTTATCTTGTTGCTTTTATTAGCATTGAAATCGTGGTGTGGGGGCTGATCGGGCTGCTTCGTTCGGTTGGGCATCGCACCATTTCAGGGGAAGCGGATGCGCTCGCGCAGGCGCTTGCCTTGATTCTTGTCGGTGTGCCGATCTTCCTCATTCATTGGTTGTGGGCGCAGCGCGCTTCTGCTCAGGAGGAGGAAGAAAAAAGCGCCAGTTTGCGCGCCGTGTTCTTCTATGCCATTTTGCTCGCCACGCTCGTTCCGGTTGTGCAAAATATCCTGTCGTTCATTGATCGCTCGCTTGTGCAGTTGACCGGACTTGGAGTCGAACGAGCATTTGGCACATTCCGCAATCAAACCCTCTTCGACAACATCGTCGCCATATTGATGAACGGTGTCATTGCGGCATATTTCTGGAACGTGCTGCGCGGGGAGTGGAAGGTGCTAACCCAGCGTGAAAATTTCTCTGAGATTCGCCGGCTGTATCGCTATCTCTGGATGCTCTATGGTCTGCTGATGACAGTTTTCGGTGCGCAACAGATTTTGCGCTTCCTTTTTTATATTCCCGGTAATGTGCTAGGGGAACTAGGACCTGAGATCGCCGTTAACGGCTTGGCGTTGCTGATTGTCGGTGTGCCTGTTTGGGTTTATTCGTGGCGCATCATTCAGGACTCTCTATCTGATCCTGCGGAAATGGGCTCGACTTTGCGCATGGGCATTCTCTATGTGCTTGCCCTCGGTAGCGTGATCACTGTTATCACCACTGCTTCGATGGTGGTGAATATCGTTGTGACGCGTCTGCTTGGCGCAAACTGGACTTTTCAGCAATTCATTCAACAAGTTGGCGGACCACTTTCTGTTGGCGTGCCGCTTGGCACAGTGTGGGCATATTACGGATACTGGCTTAATCGTCATATCGAAGCCATAGGCGATGAGATTCGCCAGGCGGCGATGAAACGGCTGTATTACTATGTCCTCTCCTTCATAGGATTGGCTGTCTCATTTGTGGGCATTGCCACGTTGAACAACTTCATCATTGATATCGCCACAGGCGCAGACCTTCTGATCACCGACGCCATGCGCAATGCACTTGCCACTTCCATTTCATCTCTTGTCGTGGGACTGCCGCTTTGGCTGACGACGTGGCGACGTATGCAACATGAAGCATGGCGGCAGGATGAAATGGGTGATCACGCGCGGCGTTCCCTTATTCGCAAGACTTACCTTTATCTTGCCTTGTTTGCTTCTGTGATCGGAGGCATGGGAACAGCAGTTGGCCTGGTGTATCAATTGCTTCGCGCCGCTCTGACCGGCGAAACAGGGAGCGGTTTTATCAGCACTTTGTTGAATCTTTTGCAGTTGCTCTTTTTGTTCGCTGTGGTGCTGATCTATCATTTGAATATCCTGCGCAGAGACGGAGAATCCGTTTCCGAAGTGCTGGCCGCGAAGCAGAGCATGTTCTCCGTGCTGGTTGTTGATTCGGGTGAGGGCTTGGGAGAAGCGGTCAAAGCCGCATTGAAGAAACTCGATGTGAGGATCAGGGTAACGGTCACCTCTTCGGCGGAGAAACCGCAGGGGGATTTCAATGCTCTCGTGCTCACCGGGAGTTTGGCGGTGGATGCCCCGGAGTGGATTCGCTCCTTTAACGGGAGCAGACTTATCGTCCGGAATGAAGCGAAGGGGGTGGTCTGGGTGGATGACGCGGCGCAGGTCGCGGCATCTCTCCGTGAACTGGCGGAAGGTCGAGTCGTTCGTCTTCAAAAGCCGGGGCGTTCGGTGTGGATGTATGTGGTGTATGTCTTTGCCGCGCTCTTCGCGCTGCAGTTTTTGTCTGGTTTGCTGATGCTGAGCATCGCGCTGGTGGTTGGGTTTTGAAAAGAGACGTTGGTGGGAACGGATTAGCGCTATAATCACTCCATGCAATTTGTTGCCACATTGCTGACCCGACTTGCATATTTGAATCCCATCTCGCTGGCGGGCTGGTTGGTTTGGATTGGGTTGGCGGGATTGCTTGGCTCTGCCTTGTGGAATGGGCGGAAATTTCATGCGAAGTGGGACAAGCGGACATGGGGGATTTTGATTGGGTTGGCTTTGGCGACGCTTCCGGCTTCGTCGTTTGTCGGTGTGGAGTTTCCTGCTGGGCCGGCGTTGCCTGTGCCAGGTTTGCCAGAAGAACCTCCGGCTTCTACCATGATGTTGTTTTCAGCCGTTCCCTGGGTTTTGGCAGGCGGATTATTGGGACCATTGCCGGCGGCAGGGCTGGGTATGGTGAGCGGTTTGTGGCGCGGCTTGTGGGATACACACAGTCTGTTTACGGTTCTGGATTTGGGTTTTATGGGGGCTTTGTTTGCAATTTTTGCAAGGCAAAGATACCGCACGGTTGTCTTTCGTTTACTGCGTCAGCCCTTGATCGCCGCGCTCAGCCTGACGGCGGTTCACGCATTGTTGTTTGTCGTCGGCGCATTTTTTACCGTTTCGATTCCAACGACGGTGACGGAGCGGTTGGATTACGCGCTGAGCAATGCGGGCGTGGCCAGCCTTATGTTTGGTGGAGAAATGCTCATGGCCGGGCTGATTGCGCAGGTGATTGCGATTGCCTTTCCACTGCAATGGGGTGGTTCTGGTGTCCTTCAGCCTTCGCCGGCCGAACAAAGCATCGAAACCCGCTTTATTTACGGTGCGGCAGTTATCGTTTCGATTTTGCTTCTTACGCTCCTTGCCGGTGATTGGATCATTGCCGGACGCGCCGCGCGCGATCTGCTGCGTGAGCGATTGGCAAGCGTGGCGCAGGTCGGTGCGCAGAGCATCCCCTTCTTTTTGGAGACCGGTCAGAGTCTCGCCGCGCAAATTGCTTCCGACCCGCAATTCTCGAATCTTGACTCACCCCTCGATGAATTGCTCGGCAGACATTTGCACGCGATCCCGTATTTCAATCAATTGATTCTTTATGATCTGGAAGCCAATGCAGTTATTGCGTCCTATCCTCCCGATTTATCGGTGCAATTGACACCGCAGGAGGAAAACGGTCTCCTCTTTGCGGCGCAGGGTGTGTCGAATCAAATCTATGCCATTCCGCCGCCGGCAGAAAATGGCGCGGCGCGCATCTCTTTCCTTGCCGGTCTTCCCGATACGCGGCGTGTCCTTCTCGCCCGCACTGATCTGGAATCGAATCCCCATATGCGCTCGCTCGTCAACAACCTGAACAGTCTTCAAGACGTGAACGGAGCCGGCGTGCTGATTGACGATCAAGGGCTGATCCTCTATCACACACAAGGCATACAGGTGATGACGCCCTATCAGGGTGAGCGCCCGGAGCAAGCCTCCTTTTTCATCGAGACTGCCTCGAACGGCACGCGTCAACTGGTTTACTATCAACCGGTGCCCGGTCATCCCTGGGCAATTGCGTTGACGGTTCCCGCCCGTGAAACACAGCAAATTGCGATTGACATTGCCTTGCCCATTTCCATCATGATTATCCTGCTCGGGGCGATTGCACTGTTTTCATTGCGTTTCAACCTGCGCGCGGTTACCGGTTCCTTGCAGGCGCTCGCGGCAGAAGCCAAATATATCTCTGCCGGAAAACTCGACCGTCCACTCGATACAAGTGGTGTGGATGAAGTTGCTGAACTGCGCCGCGCCTTTGAACAAATGCGCGTGAGTTTGCAGGGACGCCTCGATGAACTCAACCGTTTGCTGGTGGCCAGTCAAGGCATTGCTTCTAGCCTCAAACTGAGCGATGCTCTCGAACCCACCCTCAATGCCATCATCGAAAGTGGCGCCAGCGCGGCGCGCATTGTGCTGCTGCGCGAGATGATCCCTAGCCCTGTGGAAATTCCACTACGATATGCCGGTGGACCTGAAAAAGATCTGTACGCGCATCTCGATCAACAAATCCTCGCCCTCAACGAAAAACAGGATCGGCTTGTCATGGCGGTTCTTTCGCGGACCCGCGGCCTGAGCCTCGACCCAGACTTGCCTCACCCCGAGTCCTTGATCGCGATCGCGCTTCGGCATGAAGCGCGCTATTACGGTGTGCTGTGGGCGGCATACAAGAAACAACATGTCTTTACCGAGTCCGATATTCGCTTTTTCAGTACCCTTGCCAGCCAGGTCTCCCTGGCAGTAGCGAACATTCGCCTCTTCCTTGCGGTCGAAGCGAGCCGCCGTCAATTGGAGGCCGTCCTCAACTCGACGCCAGATCCGGTGCTCGTCACCGACGCCTCGAATCGCCTCATCATGGCAAACCCGGCTGCGGCGCGCACCTTCGGCGTGCTGATCCGACGCGGTGAACGCCCCGACCTTGAACGTACGATTCAAATCAAAGCACTGCACGAACTCTTGACCGCCTCTACCAATGAACAGCGCTCAGCAGAGATCACTACTCCGGATGGAAGAACCTATCTTGCCACCGCCTCCTCCATGACTGCTGACGGCAAAACGGTGGGGCGTGTGTGCATTCTGCGGGATGTAACCGAACTCAAGGAAATTGACACCTTGAAATCGGACTTCGTCTCAACGGTCAGTCATGATTTGCGCTCGCCGCTGACTTTGATGCGCGGTTATGCCACCATGCTCGAAACCGCCGGCGAGTTGAATGAACAGCAAAGAAGTTATGTCAAGATGATCATCCAAGGGGTGGATAATATGGCAAAACTCGTCAATAATTTACTCGATCTCGGGCGCATCGAGTTTGGGGTGGGGCTTCAGGTGGAAGGTGTTCCTGTGCTTGATGTCCTCGAGCATGTGATCGGAAGCCTTCAATTGCAAGCCCGTGCAAAGGAAATCGCGTTGTCGGTGGAAATGCCAAAAGACCTACCGCGCACAGTCGAGGCGGATCAGGCATTGCTCCAGCAGGCCCTCTACAATCTCGTGGAGAACGCCATCAAATACACGCCCCAAAAGGGAGAGGTAAGCGTTCGTTTGCAGGCATCGCCATCGGATTTAACCTTTATCGTGGAAGATAGTGGAATAGGTATCCCCGCCGCCGATCTGCCGCGTCTGTTCGAAAAGTTTTATCGCGGCACCCATCGCGATGCACTTGCTCAGCGCGGTACGGGCTTGGGATTGGCAATCGTCAAATCCATTGCCGAACGGCATAAGGGGAAAGTGTGGGTGGAAAGTGAACTGGGCAAGGGAAGTATATTCTATTTACAAATCCCTCTTGCGCAATCGAAAACAGCCTGAGGCTTTGGGCTCACCGAACTGACATACAATTCTGACTCTTTGGAATATGGTGAGATTATCCATCTTCACGCCACCGAGATCAAGGAGCCCACAGAGAAAGAATGTAACTGCCTACCTGCCCTCACCCCCGGACCCTCTCCCATCGGGAGGAGTGAGTTGACTGATTCCATTCTTACCGTCTCGGCGTCTATCTCTCGGGTGTAGTGCCGCTTGTCTCAGCCTCCCTTCCGCCTGTTTCCTCGGTGAACTGCTGATCATGCCTGACGTGGCGTTATCAAGGCGGAGTGCTCTTGCTTTTCCGCGATTTGGACTATAATCATCGTGCTCCTCGCCCCATGCGAGGATACCTTTTTGTTAAGTTGTTAATCGTAAATTATGTTGACTTCTGATGAAAACGAACAAACTGAGATCTTGCGCCGGCAGAGCGGCTATCAACCGCCGCGCTCATTGAGCCACTGGCTGATTGGCCGGCCTCTGCCAACGGCCGATGCACCGCATCAAACCATCGGCAAGGCTGTTGGGTTGGCGGTCTTTGCTTCGGATGCGCTTTCTTCCACAGCCTATGCCACACAGGAAATTATGGTCATCCTCGCCGCGGCGGGGACAATAGCATTTGGATATGTCTTTCCGATTTCCATTGCCATTGTCCTCTTGATGATCATTGTCACCCTTTCCTATGAACAGACCATCCATGCCTATCCCAACGGGGGTGGTGCTTATATCGTTGCGAGGGACAATCTTGGCGAACTACCTGCCCAGATTGCAGGCGCAGCACTGCTCACCGATTACATCTTGACCGTTGCCGTCTCTGTTTCGGCGGGGGTGGCGCAAATCGTTTCGGCGTACCCGGAACTCTTTCCTTATCGCGTCTGGATGTCCGTTGCCGCTGTGATGATCATCATGCTGATCAACCTGCGTGGGGTAAAGGAATCGGGCATTACGTTTTCCATCCCGACCTATTTTTTCATCGTGATGCTCTTTATAACAGTTGGGACCGGGTTGGTACGCTACTTCACCGGCACACTCGGCACTGTAGTTGACCCACCTCATCTTGAATTGGGAGAAGCGCTTGCGCCGATTACGCCTTTCCTCATCCTGCATGCCTTTTCCAGCGGCACTGCGGCATTGACCGGTATCGAGGCCATCTCCAACGGAATCACTGCTTTCAAGGAACCTCGCAGCCGGAATGCCGGCATTACCCTGATCTGGATGGCTATTATTTTGGCGACTTTGTTTCTGGGCATTTCCTTCCTGGCTGGGCAGATCGGAGCGATTCCTTCTGAGACAGAGACAGTGGTCTCTCAACTGGGGCGCACGGTTTTCGGCGGGCGCGGTGTGCTGTACCTGATGGTGATTACGGCTACAACGGTCATTCTCATCATGGCGGCGAACACCGCCTTTGCCGATTTTCCCCGCTTGAGCGCGCTCGCTGCGCAGGATGGTTTCCTGCCGCGTCAATTGACCTTTCGAGGCAGTCGTCTCGTTTATTCCAATGGGATTATCACGCTCGCGATGATTGCCTCCATTTTGATTATCGTCTTCAATGCCAGCGTCACACAGTTGATTCCGCTCTATGCTATTGGTGTCTTCCTGTCTTTTACGCTTTCACAGAGCGGCATGGCGCGTCGCTGGTGGAAGATCGGTCATCTCAAGCAGGGTGAGGAGATCGTTGGGGCGAGATCGGTGCTGCGGTATGACAAAAATTGGCGCTTCAAGATGATCATCAATGGGTTTGGCGCAGTATGTACCGCCATCGTGATGATGATTTTTGCGGTGACTAAATTTAGCGAGGGCGCCTGGCTCGTTCTTATTATCATTCCCTTGCTTGTCAGAATGTTTTCTACGATTCACAGCCATTACAAGGACGTGGCGGCGCATCTTTCCTTGGAGAATTTCAGAGGACTGCCGGCACGCCATATACGGCATCGCGTCATCATGCCTGTTAGTGGAGTCCATCAAGGAACACTCGAAGCCTTGCGCTATGCAAAACTGCTTTCTGATGATGTGACGGCTATTCATGTCTCCATTGATCCGGCAGAAACGGAAAAGGTTCAGAAAAAATGGAAGATTTGGGGAGAAGGCACGCGCCTAATCATCCTTGATTCGCCCTACCGCCTCTTTATCGAGCCACTGCTCGAATATTTGGAAGGGATTTTGGACCATCGCCAGCCAAATGAAATCATTACGGTGGTCGTCCCACAGTTCATCCCCTCCAAGCGATGGCATAATGCCCTGCATATGCGGACAGCAGATGTTTTACGTCAGGAATTATTGACGAGGCACGGCGTTGTCGTTACAGACGTGCCTTATCACGTTTATGATGAGAAGGAGCAAGAAGTATGAACTTTATTGTCGTTGGATGTGGCCGCGTTGGCGCGGAGTTGTGCTATCGCCTGTTCAAAGGTGGGCATCGGGTCGTCGTTGTGGATAGCAACAGGCAAGCGTTCAACCGCCTGCACCCTGATTTTCGCGGGCGCACCCTGGAAGGGGAGGGATTGGCGGAAAGTGTGTTGGAGCGCGCGGGCATACGCGAAGCGGACGGCCTTGCCGCCGTCACCAATTCGGACACGCTCAATGCCGTGGTTGCTCACACCGCGCGCGAATTTTATAACGTCCCCGTTGTGGTGGCGCGCAATTACGATCCGAATCTGCGCGCGGTCATCGAGGCATTTGGATTGCAAACGGTCGGGTCCACGCTGTGGGGCGCACAACGCGTGGAGGAGTTGTTGTTGAATCCATCTGAAAAGATGGTGTACTCAGCAGGCAATGGGGAAGTGGAAATCTATGAGGTGCGTATCCCTAAATCGTGGGAGGGGCGCACAATGGGCGAGTTGCTGGATTCGCTCCGGCAGTGCTATCCCGTCTCTTTAACGAGAGCCGGCAAGGCGTCCCTGCCCGAAGCGGGAACGGTGCTTCAGGCGGATGATCTCTTTCACGTCAGTACAACGTTCGAAGGCATTCGCGCTTTGACGGAGCGTTTGTTCGAGAAAGGAAAGGAATAAGATGTTCGTGTTGATTGCTGGCGGCGGACGCACGGGAGCGCGTCTCGCCAATCTGTTGCTCAATCAGAATTACACAGTTCGTTTGATTGAACATCGGCGGGAACTCCTCACACATTTGCATCAGGAACTGCCTACCGAGGCAATCTACGAGGGTAACCCTGTTGACCCGGCTGTGCTCGAATCGGCCGGAGCGCGTGATGCGCATGTGATCGCGGCAGTGACGAGCGATGATTCGACGAATTTGGTGCTGTGTTTCCTCGCTAAGACAATGTTTGGAGTACCGCGCACGATTGCCCGCGTAAACAATCCCAATAATGCCTGGCTTTTTAATGAAAAGTTTCGCGTGGATGTGGCTTTGAATTCCGCCGATGTGCTGGCGCATTTGATCGAAGAGGAAATGTCACTCGGCGACATGATGGTCTTGCTCAAGATTCGACGCGGGCGTTATGCGGTCGTGGAAGAAAAAGTCCCACCAGGCGCAAAAGCCATCGGCATTCCCCTCAAGGACCTGGGACTTGCCGAACATTGTGTGATCGCCGCCATCATCCGAAATGGGAAGATGACCTTGCCACGCGGTGACAGCACATTTCAGGAAAATGATGAGATCATCGCGGTTGCCAGCCCGGAAGGCGCGCAGAAACTTGCCGAACTGTTAGCGTTCCCGGTCTATCCTGTTCGGAATGGAAGGAAAGAAGGGCAACGCGCGGCGGAGTAGCACTCGTCTCTTCTACGAGGGTAAACAGGCAAAGCCTGACGACGATGCTCTTGCTTTTCAGAGAGGGGAACGAAGCGGCGAAGACGGATGTTTCGCGGCGCTCAGTGAGGTTTATCCATCCTCTTCTACTTCTTCAGAGAAAATTCCTTGCGCCAGTCTTAACAATTCTTCTTTGTCTTCCACCTTTGTCGAATCGAAATATTGCGAGAGCAATTCGAGCGGGCTCATACTGCTCACTACCTGACCGGCAGGAAGGCGAACGCGTGCCTCGATCTGTGGGCGCTTGACAAGATGAAACTCGAAAGCCCTTGCCGCATGTTTGCGTAGGGCGACTTCGTCAATCAATGCCTCCCATTCCCGCGGATATTCGACGATCAACCTGACAATGGCTTCGGACATTTCTTCTGGTGTGGGTAGCGTGGCTTTGAGCGCCTCGCTCACGTTCTTGTCGGACCGTAAAACGACGTGCCGCTCGATGAACCTTCGCGTCCCCTCGAGTTTTCTCCACTCAACTTTTGTCGCCCCGCGCGTGACCTCTGCAATGACGAAGAATTTATCATCTTTTGCTTCGCCAAAATCCACGCGTTCGATGGAACCAGGATAGATCACCGGGGGATGCCTGCCTTCATTCAGGTTTTGCGGTTTGTGGATGTGTCCCATTGCCACGTAATCGAAACGTTTATCTTTCACAAGGGAAGCCGGCAGGACCAGATCGCTTCCCAACATCACCATTCGCTCGGAGCCGAACGTGGCGCCTTCGATGGACGCATGAGCGGTGAGGATCAATGGCAAATTTTCATCCGCCTCATGGAGGTAATCTTCGATAAGACTGGAAATGCGCGATTCAATGCTGGCGAAAATTTCACCGGGTTCTGCCGCGCTCAATTCGAGATTCGCCATCAAGCCTGAGCGCGAGATCCAGGGGATGGCGATCACCTGCACTGGCACATCCCACAGATCGGGCGGCTTCAGAAATTCAGGTCTTTGAAGCACGCGCACGAATGGCACCTGTAAGGTGTCGAATTCTTGAATGGCGTGAGCGCGTCCGAGGGCAGGGGAAATATCATGATTCCCGACCAAAAGCAGGGTTGGGATTTTGGCTTGCGACAAGCGAATGATCCGTTTGCCCCACTCGCGCTGGAACGTTGGCGCGGGCGTGCGATCTTTGTACGCATCGCCTGCAAAGATGACCATATCCACTTTTTCGGCAATTGCCGCGTCCACAATGACATCCAGTGATTTGAGAAAATCAAGGACGCGCAAAGGCAACCCCGTTTGCGGATCATGGCGTCCATAATTTGCCATGTCTATATGTGCATCGGCGAAGTGGAGGAGTTTCATGAGACAAACTGCTTCATTAACGTCAGTTCGGGATAAGGACTTTTCACTGCGGAGTAATTTGTTCGCACTGCTTTGCCATCTCCCTCACCCCCAAACCTCTTTCCCACGGAGAGAGGGGTGAAGGGATGAAGGAAGGAAACTGCGTAAGGTGAAGTTTGTAGAAGCACTTCTACATCAAGCCGTTTACTCCGAATTCACTTTCATTACGGCTGTAGCCCCAGGTCCTGTAAGGCTTGTATGGCAGGGAGCCAATTAGGGTGAACTTTCAAAGCCGCGCGATAATCTTTCACGGCCAAATCGGTTTTGCCTGCCATGTAGTAGGCCTGTCCGCGCCAATAGAGGGATTCTTCCAAGACCGGTTCGGCAATTGTATCGTTCAAGGTGGTGTTGGCGAGATTGATCACATCGGCGAAGCGATTGGTGTAAAAGTAGGCTTTGTAGGGTCCGGTCTGATACCACATCATACGATAGGGGCGGATTGAATCATCGGCATCCAAATTGGCATAGAGAGAAAAGGCATAGTCATAGGCAACGGCGGCATCATAATATTGAAAGAGTGCAACGTGACTTGTGCCGGCATTGAACCATGCAAAGAAACGGTCAATACCGCTGAGAGTTTGACCTTCGGTTTGTGCGATCTCAAGAGCATGTTGATTCGCCCACTTCTCATCGGCATAAGGACCGAGGAGGGTCAATACTTCATCTTGCTTTTCGAGCGGATATACCACGATGAAGACATAGTTGAAGGCGCGCCAACCTTCGAGAAAAGTCTCGTAATCAATTTTGCGATTGAGTCCCGGAGGAGCACCTTGTGGCTGGTATGAATCCTGATAGATGATGAGTTTATTGATTTCATCATAGCCGGTGACAAAGGCATAATGTCCCATCCAGCCATATTTGCCGTTCACGTCGAGTTCGTAAATGCCCTTTTCGACGACGACTGGAAACCCCGCGGCAACGAGGCGTTTGAGCAAGTCAATATCGCCGCCGTTGCGGATGATGGAAGTCATGCCGGGCACATTGTTGGCGATGTAATCTTGCAATTCATACGGCATGACGTTTTTGTCCTTATCGCTCGGTTTAATGGCTTTGCCGATTACATCGCGGTTACCATTCCAACCCCAGAAGGTGAGCGCCATTGAGAAGTTGGCAGGTCCACAATAGTTGAGTCGCCCATGCTGATGTTCGTATTTGACCCCGTCCAACATAACGGTAGCGGGCAGAGGCGTCGCGGTGATCGTTGGCGTGGGCGAGGGACCAGGCATGGGTGTGGCTGTCGCTTCAGAGGGTGGATCTGTCTGAATGGCGGTCATCGTCGCATTGACGATTGATTCGATCTCCATCTGTTGTGTTGGAATGAAAACTGCTTCGTCGGGGGGGTTGATGAGGTAGTGAAATTGTGTGCGCGCAGATTCGAGCCGCCACGCGAGGCGATCATGAACGGGGGGAAGGTAATAGACACCGATAAGGATGAGGAGGAAAATGGGAATTGCCCATTTACGATTAAAGCGATTTTGCACAAAAAAATTATAACATTTGAAAATAAGAGCACCTTAAGCACATTGATAAAGAACCTCCATTCGGAATGTGGTTGAGGAATAAACTTGCTCTCAAACAACAGGGCGTTCCGGAATTCCGGAACGCCCTGTTACCTGGAATTTGCGTGCTCTTACTCTTTCACTTCACCATCAATCACATCGCCCTCGCCTGGGGGAGGGGTGGATGGACCACCCGACGCTTCAGGCTGCGGTTGTCCTTGCGCGTAGAGTTGCTGGCTCAGTGCATGAAACGCATGTTGTAATTCTTCGGTCGCCTTGCGGATGCGGTTGAGGTCATCGCTCTGTGTAGCAGACTTGAGGTTGTTGATCTTACTCTCGATGGCGCCGCGCTCAGCCGCGGGGACTTTATCGCCCAAGTCGCGCAATGCCTTCTCCGTTTGATAGATGAGGCTGTCGGCGTTGTTCCTCGCGTCAACCAATTCGCGGCGTCTGCGATCTTCTGCCTCATGTTGGCGTGCCTCCTGTACCATGCGTTCAATCTCTTCCTTGGTCAGGTTCGTGGAGGCGGTGATGGTCACCTTCTGCTCTTTGCCTGTGGCTTTATCTTTCGCGGTGACATGGAGGATACCATTCGCATCAATATCGAAGGTCACCTCGATTTGCGGTACACCGCGCGGCGCAGGCGGGATTCCTTCCAGGCGGAAGCGCCCAAGCGACATATTGTCTGCTGCCATCGGGCGTTCGCCTTGCAAGACATGGATATCTACGGCCGTTTGATTATCTGCGGCGGTCGAGAAGATTTCGGTCTTGCGGACGGGGATGGTGGTGTTGCGTTCGATCATGCGGGTCATCACACCACCCAGCGTTTCCACACCCAGCGAGAGCGGGGTCACGTCGAGCAGGAGGATGTCTTTGACCTCGCCGCCCAGCACGCCGGCTTGAATCGCCGCGCCAATCGCAACCACCTCGTCTGGGTTGACGCTCTTGTTCGGTTCCTTACCGCCTGTCAACTTGCGGACCAATTCCTGCACCATCGGCATACGAGTGGAACCACCAACCAAGACGACCTCATCGAGATCGCTGGCGGTCAAGCCTGCATCTTTCAGTGCATTCTCAAACGGTTTGCGGCAGCGTTCGAGCAGGTCTTCGGTCATTTGCTCGAATTTTGCGCGCGTCAGTTTCAGTTGAAGATGTTTCGGTCCTGCCGCATCGGCGGTGATATAGGGCAGGTTGATTTCAGTTTCCATCACAGAGGAGAGTTCGATCTTGGCTTTCTCCGCCGCCTCGCGTAAACGCTGCAGCGCCTGGCGATCCTGACGCAGGTCAATCCCATGTTCCTTCTTGAACTCATCCGCTGCCCAATTGACGATGCGTTGATCCCAGTCATCGCCACCCAGGTGGGTGTCTCCGTTCGTGGCTTTGACTTCGATCACACCTTCGCCTACTTCAAGGATAGAGACATCGAACGTACCGCCACCGAGATCGAAGACGAGAATCGTTTGATCTTTCTTTTTATCGAGCCCATAAGCAAGCGCGGAAGCGGTCGGTTCGTTGATGATGCGCAGCACTTCAAGACCTGCAATTCTGCCTGCGTCCTTCGTAGCCTGACGTTGGCTATCGTTGAAATAGGCTGGGACAGTGATCACCGCCTGTGTAACCGGCTGTCCCAGATAAGCCTCTGCATCAGCCTTGAGTTTTGCCAGTACCATGGCGCTGATTTCCTGTGGCGAGTATTCGCGGTTGACGACCGGAATGCGCACGCGCACATCGTCAGCCGGTCCCCGAACGACCTGGTAGGGAACCATCTTCCGTTCTTGTTCGGTGTCATCGTACCGGCGTCCGATGAAGCGTTTGATGGAATAAATCGTGTTTTCCGCGTTGATTACTGCCTGCCGCTTCGCGGTCTGACCGACGAGTCGTTCGCCGTTTTTATTGAAGGCAACCACCGATGGGCAAAGCCTGCCCCCCTCCGCAGTCGGGATGACAGTCGGCTGTCCGCCTTCCATCACAGCGACGACGGAGTTGGTGGTGCCGAGGTCAATGCCAATAATTTTGCCCATATTTCAGTCTCCTTGTCGTTTGCCATTGCAAACCATAATTGCTTGTCACCGACTTTACCAACTGTTTGCAATGACAGAATAATGATTAGATCGTCCACATCTTACACACCTTGTGCAAGAAAACTGTTAACGTTGCATAGAAATTGGATTGGACGCGCGGTGATTTCGATGGCCGGCGGAGGAGCCGAAACCTCACGGCGCTTCTATCTTCACCCAATCGAATGCAGTGACAACGGGCACGTTCTCGTACGAGGCGATGGCGATTCCAACCTTGCCCTCACTGAGTTCGTAGCGTGAAACGTTCACTTGGCGAATGAGTTGGTTGTCAATATAAAGTAAGAGGGTAGTATCTGAGCAAGTCAAGCCAATCTGTTGCACAGAGCCACTGGGCTGGATCTCTTTCGATGAGCCGAAGGTGATGGGGAGGTATTCTACAATGCCATTCGCCAGCCATTTGCCATATAGGACGTTGTATGTCCCATCGGTAGAAATGTTATATTCGAACCAGCCTTTGGCTTCGCTATAGCGACAGATCAAGCCAATGGATACAGGGGTGAGGGCATTGTTCACAAACTGTGTATCCACGCGAACGTTGTCGTAATCATGTGCTCCGTAGAGGGCATACAGCCAGGTGTAGGGAATGTCCATACGGAGTTGAAGTTTTCCGCTTTCGGCGTTGACGTTTGGTGCGGCTTCGCTGCCAGCCTGTAAAATAACCCAGCCTGCAAGAGAGACGTCAAACTTGGTGGTGAAATAACGGGGAAGCGGCGTTGGAGAAGGCGAGGGGGTGGAGGTCGGTGCGGGGGTTGAGGTGAAAGGTATGGGTGTAGGAGGAGGCGGCGTGATAGTCGGAAGGGGCGAAGACGTGGCAGTGGGTGCCGTTGTTTGGCAGGCAGAGGTCAGGAGGAGTAATCCAAGAAGAAAGATTTTTTTCATGGCGCTTCTTATAACACAAAGCCCGGCACAAACGCCGGGCATTTCGTGTTGATTGCGATGTCAATCACAATTCGGCACTCCGAGAAAACACGGCATTTGATCAACAAGGATACTTATCCATATCCAGGCGATAAGGATCAAAAAGGCAATATGGAGGAACAGTATACCGCGCTTCGTGATAAAGCGATTTCCAATATGCACAGCCTGAAGGATTGGCTTGAGAATGATGAGGAACAATGTTGGCAAAAACCAAAGGATGCCAAACAAGGGGAGGTTGAAAATTGCGTTGAAGTTTTTCGTGCTGATGACTTCAAGCGTCATAAACGGAAGCATGAGGAGGAAACCGAAGAACGCTGATGAGGTGACGCTGGCAAGCGTATGTTTCATGTTATCTCCTTCGTGAATTCGAGTTAGACAATCAAAGCATTGCAGTATGTGGTATTCCCGCCGCTTTCCCTCACCCTTGCCCCTTTCCAAGCGAGAGTGAGTTTAGGGCGCCCGCGCTGAGGCTGTCGAAGCGATGCGGGGAAAATCAAAAAAATAACTCGGCGTCTCGGTAGTAAATTTTCGGACAAGGGCGTTTATTCCGAATCGAGTTCCCTTATGGAAGCGAGGGAGCATTGACCCTTTATAACACAATTGTCCAGCTTGCTATGCTGGACAATGTAGTGGAGATGCCGGGAATTGAACCCGGGTCCGAAAGATTCGACCCTCGGAACTCTACGAGCGTAGTCGGTCGAGGTTTGTCATCGCAGAGGTCTCGTCCGACCAGAACACTCTGCGACCAGCCGCTGTGTCTTACGCGCAGGTAGCGGCGTCGTGCGCGGCACCCCACCTATGTCACGCCCGATCCGTCACCGGGTGGGGGACGGGGACGGCGGACGCGGTCTCATCTAAGGAGACCGACTGCTACGATCCTGCCGGATTAGGCGGCGAGGGGCATAGCAGCATAGGAAGTGCGGTTGGCACTTATTTTTTGCGCTGATTTTTCGAGTTCGGCGCCTCTCGGCTCGCATTCCGGGATCAGCCTCTTCCGTCGAAGCCTGTCATCCCCGGTGTGCAAATTTCGTTAAGTTGTTTTCATTATAGCATACTTGCAAGGTAAATTTCTCATCTTGCCCTAAATACCCCTTTATGCTAGACTGTTATCAGGATTGTAAGGATAAATGCTCATGAGCGAGAAGATTCTCATTGTAGACGATGACTTGGATACTTTACGGCTGGTAGGTCTGATGCTCCAGCGGCAGGGGTATCAGATCAGCGCGGCGACCAATGGACAACAAGGGCTGGAAAAGGCATTCGAGGAGGAGCCAGATTTGATTCTGCTCGACGTCATGATGCCTGATATGGATGGCTATGAGGTGGCGCGCCGATTGCGGGCGAATCCATCCACAGCCGAGATTCCCATTCTGATGTTCACGGCAAAGACGCAGCTCGATGATAAAGTGGCAGGTTTTGAGGCAGGCGCCAACGATTATCTGACCAAACCCACACATCCCTCGGAATTGCAAGCGCGCGTGAAGACGCTTTTGGCGCGTGTGAACAGTAAAAAGAAAGTAACTGCTGAGGTGGAAGTGCAGGAGGAACGCGGCTATGTGATTGGCATCCTGGGCGCGCGTGGAGGAGTAGGCGTCTCGACTTTGGCGGTGAACTTGGCTGCAGGATTGGTGGCGCGCACAAAAAGTGAAGTGATTGTCGCCGAGATGCTGCCGGGGCAGGGATCGCTCGCTCTTGAGTTGGGATTGACTGTTTCGAAGGGGCTGGTGGATTTGTTGAGCCTGAGCAGACCTTCTGATATTTCGCGTGAGAAGGTGCGTGAGGCGTTGACCCCCCATCCTTCCGGTTTGAAATTGCTGCTTGCCTCGGATCGTCCGCGCGATATGCACTTGATCAACCAAACGAAAAATTATGAAGCCATCGTTTCGCGGCTGGCAGGATTGTCGCGCTTTTTGATTTTGGACCTGGGTGCAGGTTTACAACCGTTTGCTCAAATCCTTCTACCGCTGTGCAATGAAGTGTTCATTGTGCTAGAGGGCGTGCCGAACACGATCATTCATGCCAAAGCATTGATAGAGGATATTATCAGTTTAGGTGTCAGCAAGCAAAACATCCAACCTGTGCTGATCAACCGTGTTCGTTCGGATACGCAATTGCCCTCCAGTCAGGTGCAAAGCAAACTGGGACATGAACTGATTGGCACGCTCACCCCGGCTCCCGAATTGTTCGTGCAAGCCACGCGTTTGCAAACACCGGCGATTTTGTGTCAGCCTGAAAGTCTGACGGCGCGTCAGGTCAGTAAATTGGTAGATCACATTACCGAACAAGAAACCTTGCCTCGATGAAACCTTATTCTGGCTCAAAGGACACTGCGCTGGAAGATGCGGCGGAGTTGATCCGCAGAGCCAGACGCGTGGTAGTGTTGACCGGTGCGGGCATTTCCACGCCCTCGGGTATACCGGATTTCCGTTCGGAGGGAACAGGCTTATGGTCCCGCGAGGAACCGCTGGAGGTTGCCTCGCTCAATACGTTCCGCGCCTATCCCGAAAGGTTCTTTCAATGGTTCCGTCCGCTGGCAGAGCAGATCTTCAATGCCAAACCCAACGCAGCACACTATGCACTGGTTGAATTGGGCAAAGCAAATGATGCACAGGTTATCGTCACACAGAACATAGATGGATTACATCAAAAGGCAGGCTCAAAACATGTTGTGGAGATGCATGGCACGCTGCGAACGCTCTCCTGCACGGAATGTTTCCGTCAATATCCGTCTGAAGAGTTTTTGCAGCCATATATCGAAGACGGAGTGATTCCGCGCTGTCGGCGCTGTAATGGGATATTGAAACCGGATGTGATTCTGTTTGGAGAACAGTTACCGCAAGCGGCATGGTACGAGGCGCAGAGTGCGGCGCGTCAATGTGACCTGATGCTGGTTGCCGGTTCCTCCCTGGAAGTCCTCCCCGTCGCGGGGCTCCCCATGCAAGCACTTGACCGCGGTGCACATTTGATCGTCGTCAACAACACGCCCACTTATGTGAATGTGCGGGCAGATGTTGTCATTCTGGATGATGTTGCCTTGATCCTACCGGAGATTGCAAAGCGAGCATTACATGGCTGAGATCAAAACTCGAACCCTCGACAGTTATTTGCGCCTCATCGAAATTGCGCGCGATTTAGCCTCCACCCTCGACCTCAACACCCTGCTGGATGACATCGTTCGCGCGGCAGCAGATATTACGCATGCCGAAGCCGCTTCGATTCTGCTTTACGACGACACGACGCGCCAGCTCTACTTTCAGGTTGCAACCAACATAGATGAACCCACAATGCGCGGATTGGTCGTGCCGCTCGATAAGAGCATTGCGGGATGGATTGTCACAAACCGCCAGTCTGTGCGTATTGACGATGCCCACAAGGACGCGCGCTTCTTCAGCGACATCGAGCAGATGGTTGGGTATGAGACGAAATCGCTGTTGGGTGTTCCGCTGATCACCAAGAACAAAGTCGTTGGCGTGCTAGAGGTGATCAACAAAAAGCGCGGCAAGTTCACCGATCCTGATGAATCCATGCTCACCGTCCTGGGTGCGCAGGCGGCGGTTGCCATTGAGAACGCGCGTCTGTTCCAACAGTCGGACCTGATTGCCGAATTCGTCCATGAATTGCGTACGCCGCTCGCTTCGCTCAGCACCGCCACCTATCTTTTGCTCCGCCCGGAGATGTCCCGCGAGCAGCGCGATCAGATCGTCAATAATATCCATAATGAAACCCTGCGCTTGAACGCCCTGGCTTCGTCTTTTCTCGATCTTGCCCGTCTTGAATCGGGACGCGTACAGTTCCGTAAAACGCGTTTTAGTGTGGCTGACCTGGTCTACGAATGCCGCGATGTGATGATGTCCAAGGCGCATGAATTGAATATTCAAATTCGCGTGGATATCCCCAGCGACATGCCCCTCATGGAAGCCGACCGTGACAAAATCAAGCAGGTATTGCTCAATCTGTTGAGCAATGCCATCAAATACAATCGTCAGAACGGTTCAGTGTTGATCTCCGGCAACTACTCGGATACCGAGATTTCGATTACGGTTCAAGATACGGGAATGGGCATTCCCGAAGAAGCCATTCCCCACTTGTTCCAAAAGTTCTATCGTGTGCGCGAACATGAGGGCAAGGCAACCGGCACGGGACTTGGGCTTTCGATTTGCAAGCAAATCATTCAGGGACACAACGGACGCATCGAGGTCAAAAGCAAGATCGGTGTGGGAACGGCGTTTACCATCTTCCTTCCGCGCGCCCCACGCACCCTGCCGCGCAGCGGTGGATGATCACGATTCTCAAGGTCGAATCAACACTTTCAGCACACCCGGCTCTGCGGCGTGCTCGAATGCCCGAACTGCATCCTCGAGCGAAAACTCCGCATCAATCAACACTGTCGGGTCAACTTGCCCAGCTTCCATGAGGCGCAGGGCAGGCTCGAACGGTCCACAGCGTGAGCCGAGGATACTAATCTCATCCACGACGATGGACGAGAAATTGACGGTGGTCTCTCCCTTATAAGTGGATTTGAGAACCAATGTCCCGCGTGGACGAATCGCCCGCCTCGCTAAAGAAAAGCCGGTTGGTGAGCCGGTTGCCTCCACAACGACATCCCACCTCCAGGGTTTGACCTCCTCTTCAGCAATGACCTTGATTCCGCGCGCTTTCAATAAATCCTGTTGATGTTTATGACGCGCCACAACGCGCAGATCACAGCCTGTCAGCGCGAGGGTTTGGGCGATGAGTTGCCCGAGCCGCCCCGCTCCCACAAGCAGTACGCGATCTGTGGGCTTGATTTGTACTTGCTGTTGAATTTCCAGCGCGGCGGCGAGGGGTTCGGTGAAGACCGCCATTTCATCCGGGATGGAAGCGGGAACGCGATGTAAGTTGGTCAACGGTAATTGGGTAAATTCAGCAAATGTCCCATCGCGCTTCACAATCCCCAGGACTGTTCGATTCTCGCAATGGGTTGGGCGACCATTCAGGCACTGTTCGCAGTAATTGCATACTGCGTTGATCTCTCCCACCACGCGATCTCCTACCCTTATTCCATCTTGGCCGGAGGAGAGAGGGAGGGAGACCACTTCACCGACAAACTCATGCCCGAGTATGCCGGTGTATGGGTAATACCCCTTGACCAATTCGAGGTCGGTGCTGCAAATGCCCGCCTTGCGAATTTTGATTAGGACTTCATCTGGTTTATGCGGCTGATAGACATCGCGCAAAGAGAGTTGATGGTTTTCGAGCCACAGGGCGCGCATATTATTCCTCCGCTGTCACCCACCGATCGCGCCCTTCTTTCTTGGCTTGATAAAGCGCGAGGTCGGCGCGGTGGAGAAAATTTTCCCAGGTTTCGCTTCCGGTTCGATATTGCGCTACGCCGATACTGATGGTAATGGAGACCACATGCCCGTTTGCCTCAATTTGCATCTCTCGAATGGATCGGCACAGGCGGGAAGCCTGCTCGGCGGCCGCTTTTATTTCACTGTTCGGCAGGACGATGAGGAACTCCTCACCACCGTAACGCCCGATGATGTCGGGATGGCGAATCTGCTCGCGCAGGCGCGCGGCAAGCGTGCGGAGCACCTCATCACCTGTGGTATGACCATGGGTGTCATTGATCTTTTTGAAATAGTCAATGTCCACAAGGGAAATTGAAAGAGGGAGGTTGTAGCGATTCGAGCGGATGACTTCTTTCTGTAAATCTACAATGATCTTGCGGCGGTTGGGGAGGAAGGTGAGCGCATCCGTATTAGCCACCTCGTGCGCTTGGGCAAGAACCGCTTTCAGTTCAATTTCTTTGATCTCCAGGGCGCGCTTAAGCCTTCGATTTTCGGCTTCCAGTTTTTGAAAATCTGCCACGAGTTTCCTGTATTGTTTGGGAAGATTATCATCAGCGTGCACCTCGCCTCCCGAATTGACGTTCAAGCATGTCCACTGACAAATGAATCATTGTCGGGCGTCCATGCGGGCAGGTACGCGGCGAATCGCAGGCTTCGAGATCGGTCAATAAGGCACGTTGTTCCTCGGGAGATAGAACCTGCCCCGCCTTGACGGCCATACGCTTGCAGACCCGCGCCGCGATTTTGGCTTCGATCTCATTCTGTAGCGGAGTTTCATCCTCCTCGAAATCTTCCACCAGCGCGCGCAGCGCGGCGGAGGGATCACTCCCTGCGAATAGCACCGGCAGCGCGCGGAGTTGAAATGTATTCGGTCCGAATTCCTCTACGTCAAAGCCAAAACGCTGTAGTATGGGCAATTGTGTGAGGAGCAGTTGAGCAGATGAAGGTGGAAGTGTGACAACGGCAGGGGTCAGGAGTACCTGAGAGGGGATGTTCTTCATGGCATGTTGCACCATCAATTTCTCGAAGAGGACCCGTTCATGCGCGGCGTGCTGATCAATGAGATACAACCCATCAGGACCCTCAGCAACCAGGTAGGTTGCGCCAATTTGACCGACCAGCCGCAGGAGAGGAATTTGCGTAAATGGTGAAGGCTGGGTTTGAGAAGGAGAGGAGGGAGGTGTGGAAAGTGGAGAAGGGAAGGGGGATGAAGTCTTCTTGCCTTCCTCTTCTGGCAACGATGCATTGCCTGCCGACACCTTTTCATCATGTGCGATGGTCCAATCCAACCCCACCGGTGGTTTGGATTCAGCCTGTGTGGTTCGAGTCCCCCATAGACTCGGTGTGATGCTCGGGACGGGTGAATAAGCCAGCAATGCTTTGCGAACGGAACGTTGTACAAAACTGAAGACCTTGTCCTGATTCCGAAATCGCACTTCGGCTTTGGCGGGATGCACATTGACATCCACGTCTTGAGGAGGCATATCAAGAAAAAGCACAGTAAGTGGATAACGCCCTACCATGAGCAAGGTGTGATAGGCTTGCAGAAGTGCAGTGCTGAGAGGGACATCCTGCACCCAACGTCCGTTGACAAAAAACGTAATTTCTCGGCGGTTCGAGCGCGTGAGGGATGTGGGGCTGATAAAACCACTCAGCCGGTAGTCATCCTCCTCTGCCGTCACTTCGAGCATCTGTTTGGCTACTTCTACGCCGTAGAGCGCCGCGAGGATGGCGCGTCGGTCGCCATCGCCCGCAGTGTGCAATGTGACACTTTTCCCCTCGGATAATTTGAATCGTTTATCGGGATAGGCTAGCGCGTAACGCGTGACCAGAGCGTCAATGGCACGACGTTCGGTGACATCGGTCTTCAGGAATTTCAACCGCGCCGGGACGTTATAGAACAAATCCTCCACGCGCACGATTGTCCCCACCGCTGCGCCGACTTTTGTCACTTTCCCAATCTGCCCGCCCTCCACTTTCAAACGCGCTCCCTCCTTCTCGTCCTTCACGCGGGAGGTAAGAGTCATGCGCGAAACGGAACCAATCGAAGCGAGAGCTTCGCCGCGGAATCCAAGCGTGGAGATGGAAAAAAGATCATCGGAGCGAACCAGTTTCGAGGTCGCGTGACGCGCCACCGCGAGCTCCAATTCGTCAGAAGGGATGCCCGATCCGTCGTCGGTAACTTCGATGAGTTTTCTCCCGGCCTCTTCGATGACAATCTGGATCGTACGCGCGCCGGCGTCCAGTGAGTTTTCCATCAACTCCTTTACAACCGATGCGGGGCGTTCGATCACCTCGCCCGCGGCGATTTGTGAGGCGACTTCGGGAGAGAGCAAACGAATGGGCATGGAATGATTATAACCGCTATAATTGCTGTGCCTCACATGATACGAACGATGCGAGTTTTCAACTCTGTTGTGTTGTTGATGATCATGGGCGCGTGCATCTCTGCACCGCAGACCCAGACCTTCCTGCCAGCCTTCACGCAGACATCGCCGCCAACGCCTCTTCCTACGCCGACGCTCACCTCCACACCGACGATTGCTCCAACGCCCGATCCTTATTTCCCATACACCATCGAATATCTTCGCTCGCGAACGTATGGCGGCGGGGAGATCGAATTCCTCGAAGTGATGGAGCAGAACGTTCTTTTTACGCGTTACTTCATCCGCTATCCCAGCGACGGCTTGACCATTTACGGGTTTGCAAATGTGCCAAACGGTGAAGGTTCACATCCGGTCATCATTGCTCTGCATGGATACATTGACCCCGCTGTCTATCACACCCTCGATTACACCACACGCTATGCCGACGCGCTAGCCAACGCGGGATATGTCGTTTTGCACCCGAATCTGCGCGGTTATCCTCCGTCCGACGACGGTGATAATCTCTTTCGCGTGGGTATGGCAATGGATGTCCTGAACCTTATTGCACTCGTTAAATCACAAAGCGGAAGCGCGAATCACCCACTGCAATACACCAACCCGAATTCCATTGGCTTGTGGGGACATAGTATGGGCGGCGGCATCAGTACACGCGTGCTCACCGTAAGTCGCGAGGTGAACGCCGCCGTGTTGTACGGTTCGATGAGCGGGGATGAGCAAAAGAATTATGAAGCCATTTGGGAATGGTCAGGGAATACGCGCGGGTTGGAAGAACTCAACACTCCCTCCGAAGTCTTGAGGCGCATCTCCGCCATGTATTTTTTCCAGAACATCACCGCCGCGGTCAGTATTCATCATGGGCTTGCGGACGCGCTCGTGCCGGTGGAATGGTCTATGTTGACGTGCGATCAATTGAAGTCGCTTGGCAAGACTGTCGAATGTCACTTCTACGAAGGCATGCCTCACACTTTTTATGGTGAGGGTGACATGGAATTCATTCAAAACACGCTCCGCTTCTTCAATCAATATTTGATGACCCCATAAGGGTATAATCTCAAAATGCGTTTTTCAACCATCTTCTTCGATTTGGACGATACCCTCTACCCCGCCTCTACAGGCTTGTGGGAAGCACTCAAAGAGCGCATGAGCCTCTACATGCGCGAGCGAGTCGGTATTCCTGAAAATGAAGTTCCGATCTTGCGTGAGCAATATTTCAAAATGTATGGCACCACTTTGCGCGGCTTGCAAATCCGCCATGGTGTGGATGCAGAGGACTATCTTGCCTTTGTACATGATGTGCCGGTGGAGGACTACCTCAAGCCGGACCCGATTCAACGGCAGATCATCGCAAAGGCAAGATAGTCCTCTGCATCCACA
>DATLZK010000068.1:0-57471 GCA_035574015.1 Anaerolineales bacterium | reverse complement strand
GGGATCGCTCCTGCCCCACCGCCAATAACAATGTTCTGCACAGTCGCCTTTTTGAGCCACAGACTGTATAGGATCACATAATAAATAATGCCGGTCAGCGACAACAGCGCCGCCAAACCGTTCACAAAACACGCGAAAATGTAATAACTGATCAGCGAAAGCACAAGACCAAAAGCAAGCCCTTCCGCATCGGTCAAACGCCCCTCGGCGAGCGGACGTCTTGCGGTACGCTTCATTCGCCTGTCGAGTTCTCGATCAATATATTGATTTAGCGCGCTCGAACCGCCCGCCGCCAATGCTCCCCCAAGCAAAGTCCACATAGTGAGCGAAAAAGAGGGCCATTCTTTCGCGCCGGCTACCAGACCACCATATGTTGTGATCAACAAAAGTCCCACGATCAGCGGCTTGGTCAGCGCAAAGAAATCCTTTGCACGCTGACGCCCATCCTGTTTTGGCACCACAGGCTGATCCACTGCCAGCACACCCGAAGCATAGACCAGCAAAACAAGCGAGACCCACAGTGCGAGCGTCGTCAAGGTGTGCAAAAACACAAGATGAGCCGAGGCCGGTTGAGTCACAAGAATCGCGCCGACCAGCGCTTGCCCAAAAAACATTACCCCAAGGATATTCGTGAGAGGCAAGAGCACACGGTGCTCACGCTGTTCGCGCCACGCCTTTCTGAGGAGAAACAACATCAGGACAGAGGCAACTCCAGCGAGCAGCATGTGCACCAACTTCAACCAGCCAATCGGATGCGTCGGAAGACACCATGGAAATCCTTTGCAATATGCCCACGCATCCGTAACCGCTACAAGGCGACCTACGGCCGTCAGGGCAAACACCACAATAAACAACGCCAGTGTCAACTTTGCAAAAGACGATTTCAACGAATATTTCATGTTGATCCCAAAATTTGTTTTCTCAAATAAAAAGGATAACCTGCAAACAAAATGGCCGCAAACGCAAACCACTGCAAAGCATACCCAAGGTGCGGACCTTCCGTCAACTCAATTTCGGGCTGAGAGGGAATGGGCGGAACAGTATCGGTCGGATCTGCTTCAGGCTGAATGTAAATCGTCAGCGCGGGATACGGCAATTGTTGGATCATCTGCGCGATATCGGCATTGTTCCAAACCCAAAGTTTGCCGCCATCTTGCGGCAGCGCATCAGCGACTCCGCCGAAGGCCGGCTTCGTCTGCCCAAGCCTGATCCGCCCCGTGACCGTCACCACGCCCGGCTCATCGTACCTGCGCCAGTCGGCGGGCGCGGCATTGCTATCGGCGGGGATCCAGCCTCGATCCACGAGAACCGCCTTTGGGGTTGAGTCTGAAGCGCTTGCCCTCTCAAAAAGAAGCGGTGTAAGCAAATGGTATCCCAACCGATTCCCATAATATTGATTCCGCACCGCAACTTGATTCTCAAAATCATACTTTCCACTGACAACCACCGCGCGCCACTCCATATCGGCCACGTCCTCCACATTATCACGATTCAAATCCAAAGCAGGCATGGCAAGCATGGCTTCCACATGGGCGTTAAAGGCGCGGCGCTGTTCGAGCCGATCCAATTGCCAAATACCGAGCCGCACGCATAATCCAGAGCCAATGAGGACCAGCAAGGTCGTCAACAGCCATTCACGACTGAACATCTTACGCAGGAGCATTTTCTTTTTTCTTGTAGGGAATGATGAGGCTGTACAATGCGATCAACACACCCAGCGGAAGGCCGGAGAAAAAGACGCCATAGAGCCGCGTGCCAAGCGTCAGCGGGTCGCGCACATCCAACCCAAAATAATTTCCCGGCTGAAACGAACATTCATACGCAAGATTGTCCTTCCTGTTCAGCGATAACTGTGCGGACGAATTCGCCGGAATCCAAAGAGGTCCAAGTTTATGGTCAACGACATCCTCGTTCCTCACAATGAGCGTATCCCCTACAACGAAGATCATATTCGTTGGGATAGATGGCGGCTGTTCGCCGCGCGCCACCTGCTCTGCCGTGCCGCGCGGGATGACCAGAACAATTTCCTGTGGAGGGCGGGCGGTTTCCCGGAGAAAGTAAAAAGAAATTTCATTGATCGCCAAGCCCAGCAACAAGCCGCTCAAAAGCGAAAGCAACAGTCGTTTGAAAAGGATATTCGCCGGAGGCATATCAATCCTTCTCCTTCAAAATCAATTTGAGATCATGCACAATGTCCTCCACTGGCGTCTCGAAACTGAACGAGATGCGCATGTTTCCATTTCGATCAATCAACGTCACTCGTGCAGTATGGTTCACGATGTATCCTGCCGCAGAGGTACCCTCCACAATCTCGCGAAAAACGCCATAGGCGTTCCACACGTTTTGCATTTCCTCTAGAGAACCGCTCAAGCCGATGAAACGCTCGTTGAAATGATTGACGTATTCCTGCACACGCTCCGGCGTATCACGCTCCGGATCCACCGTAACGAATACAACTTGTACGTTCGAGGCGTCCTCCTCGTTCAGGCTTCGCAGTGCCTGATTCAGTTCCGCCAACGTAGTGGGACAGATATCCGGGCAAGAAGTGTAGCCAAAGAAAAGCAGGACGATCTTGCCCCGCATCTCGCTCAGCCGGAACGTGCTCCCGTTAAATCGCGTTAACTCAATCTCAGGCGCGGGAGGGTACGGCTCTGCATATGTCGTACCGCGAAAAGCCCCAGGCTTTCCAAAAAGGAACAGCCCGATGGCGATAAGCCCGATCACCAAAAAGGATACTAATCCCGTCCAAAGCGTTCTCTTATCCATCACGACCTCGTTTTTTTTCGACGCTTCAATGATACTCCCAAAAAACGGGGCGACCTGCGCTGGTCGCCCCGCATCTTTCTTGCTCCAATCGTCTTTTTATTTGACCTGCGGAGGGACACCCCTACACCGCCGTCCCGATCAGGTACAGCGCCGGGTAGAAGAAAATCCACACCACATCCACGAAGTGCCAGTACACGGCCGCCGCCTCGACCGGAAAATGCTTCTCATCGTAAAGACCGCGCCGGCCGTTTATCAGGATAATCAGCAGGAAAATCAATCCGGTTAGAACATGGAAGGCATGCATGCCTGTCATCATGAAGAACGCCGCGCCCCCCGGTCCACTGCTGGGAGTAATACCTTCATGCATGGCAGTGGGCCATTCCACAAATACGACGCCCACCAAAAATCCCAGCCCAAGCAGGAATGTAATGAAGGTATTGATCAGGAAGCCTTTACGGTCACCGTTGACGAGCATCGTTTCGCCACGATTCATGAAGAACGAAGAGACAAGCAACACGGATGTGACGATCAACCCCAGGGACTGGGTCAAATTCGGGCGGGTGAGCCCCAGCAAGTTCAAGCGCATGGCCATCAAACCGCCGAAAACGAATGAGTCGGAAATCAGGAACAACCATAAACCGACTCGATTCGTACCGGACTTGTAGGCATAGGAATTTTCATCACCCTCCACATCCTCGTTCAATTTGTAAATGTGCATGTAGTAGTACACAACCAGCGCGGCTTTGACAAGTGCCACCGCGACCAACAACACAACCGAACCAAAGGATACCGCTACAAAGAATTCGAGCGCAGTGAGAATCGCCAGGTACACGAAGATGAAGACGCCCTGGTTCAACATGGATGCTTTGTTATGTGTCTGTGTCAGATGTGCTTGTGTCATTGAATTCTTCCTCCCCTAGTGTTTTTCCTTGACGTGGACAACTTCGGGTTGTTTGCCCGTGCCATCCACAAACTCAATGTATTTCGATCCAGGCAAGCCGTAGTCATAAGGCTCACCGACCACCATGAAAGGTCTGTCGTAGTTATGGACAGGCATGGGGGAAGGAACTTGCCATTCGGGCGAACGCGAATTCCAGACATTGCCCTCCGCTTTCTCGCCATATTTGATGCTGTAGAAGAAATTGACGAAGAAAATCAACACGGAGAGGGCAATGCCAAAGGCGCAAATGGTCATGATGAGATGCGTAAAATCGAAACCGAGCGCGGGATCATAGTCCACGATGCGGCGACGCATACCGAGCAGCCCCACGCGCATCATGCCAAAGGTCAGAATGAGGAACGAGGGTGTCATCAGCCAGAAATGCACCTTGCCCCAGAACTCATTCATGCGGCGCCCTGTCGCTTTGGGGAACCAGTAATAGATCGCCGCGAAGAACGGGAAGACAAACCCACCGAAAATCGTATCGTGGAAGTGACCGACGATCCAATAGGTGTCGTGCAAATGAAGGTCCAGCGCAATCGTTGCATTCGGGGGACCAGACAGCCCGCCCATCAAAAAGACGATGATCGCGCCGAGTACGAACAACATGGGCGTCGGCGTCTCAATCTTGCCTTTCCAAATGGTCGCCACCCATGAGAAGAACTTGACGCCCGTTGGCACAGCCACAAGCAGTGTGCTGTACATGAACGGCACGCGCAGATACTCATTCATGCCAGAGGTAAACATGTGGTGCGCCCAGACGAGAAACCCCACGAGCGCAATGCCAAGCGACGACATGGCCACCCAGCGATAACCGAAGAGGGGCTTGCGCACAAAGACGGGCAGAAGTTCCGAGATAATGCCCAAGCCCGGCAGGACGAACACATATACCGCCGGATGCGAATAGAACCAGAAAAGATGCTGGAACAAAACCGGGTTGCCGCCTTTCGCTGGATCAAAGAAGCCCATACCAAACAGGCGCTGGAACATCACCAATTGGAACGAAAGACCAATTAACTGTGTGGCGGTCAGCGCGATGATGGATGTGGCAACCGAAGCCCAAACGAAGATCGGCAGGCGCATGGCGGTCATGCCCTTGGCGCGCAAGCGCAGGACGGTAGCAATCACATTCAACGCGCCGAGAATGGACGACCACCCTGCTGTGAACACACCGAGGAAGAACATCTGCATCCCGACCGGCGCGCGCGCAGAGAGCGGTGGGTAACCCGTCCAGCCAGTATCGAACCCGCCCAACACAAGCGCCAGCAAAAGAAGAATCGCGGCCGGCACCGCAACCCAATACCCAAAGGCATTCAAACGCGGAAATGCCATGTCGTGCGCGCCGATCAGCAGCGGCACAACATAGTTGATGATGCCCGAAATACCCAGCAGGATCGAAATGATCATGATCATGCCATGCAGGGACATGAGCGTGTTGTACAACTGCGGACCGTTCTGCCCAAAGAGGCTCATTTCCACGTTCAAAAACTGCAAGCCTGAGGCAGCCAGTTCGGTGCGGAAGATCAAGGCAAACAAACCGCCCACCGCAATCAAGAACAATGCGGTGACAGTATATTGAATACCGATGACCTTGTGATCGAGTGAAACGCCAAAATACTTCTCCCAGCCCGGTTCATCCTCGTGATGATCGGGGGTATCCATCCCTCGCGCCCACTTGACCCAATCGTCCATCACGCCAACGCCGAACAGGAAGGCAATCACACCGACCAGCGCGCCGAACACCCAAGCAGGTTCAGTGAAAAAGAACGGACCGAAAACAGACAATCCCATCAGCGCGCGAACACCGGTGACAAACAGACCGCCGAGCAGTGTGCCGACAACCTGATACACCAAACCACGCGTAATACCGCGATAGCCATACACGCCAAAGAAGAAAGCCGTGAGGGCAAAAAGAAGCGCAAATGCCGATGGAACTGGACCGCTGAAATTCAGCCGGCCTGTGGCCAGGACATCCAGCCCCAGACCAATCCCATATCCTACCGCCCCGGCAATCGCCAGAAGGAGAAAGCCACTTCCCAGGGGATTCTTTCTATTCATAATTTTTCCTCCGCGCAATTATCTCAACGTCTTGATATACGCGACAATATCTGCAATCTGTTCTTCAGAGAAGCCATAAGTTGGCATAAGTTGATTCTCGAAACCGGCCACGATCTTTGCCTGCGGCGCACGAATGGATTCTGCCAGATACTCTTCATCCGCGATGACGACCGTGCCATCAGCCAATTCCACCTCATGACCAAACAAACCAAGCCAGGTGGGACCAATGCCTGCCGAACCATCAATCGAGTGACATGCTGCGCAACCGTTTGCCGCCACTAAAGCCTGACCGCGTCCCTCAGGGGTCTGCGCTGCGGCAGCCGCCAGAGCCACTTGCTCCGCCATCCAGGCATCGAATTCCGCCTGAGAAGAAACGATCACCGGCTTCTCCATGTACGCGTGAGAAGTACCGCACAACTCCGCACAGCGCACCTTAAACTCACCTTCCACGGTCGGTGTGATGCGCAATTCGGTCATGCGGCCCGGCACGAGGTCCTGCTTGACGCGAAACTCCGGCACCCAAAAAGAATGGATCACATCCGTTGAGGTCATCTGTAACAAAACCTGCTTCCCCACCGGGATGTGCAGTTCATCCGAAACAACGCCATAGTCGGGATATTCGAACTTCCACGACCATTGAATGCCCGTCACCTTCACCACCATGGCATTCGGATCAGCGCGCAAGGTATCCGCCAGGTTGCCGGCACCCATATAGGCAAACGCCAAAACGATGAACAGTGGAATAAGCGTCCAGGTGACCTCGAGCGTCGTGTTGCCCTCCATATGCTCCCCATCTGATCCATCACCCGCTTTCCGGCGAAACACTAGCAAACTGTAGAAGAGCGGAACCACAATCACAGAAAACAAAAAGGATATGAAAATCAATTGTAGATTCCACATCCAGTCAATGGGTGTTGCTTGAACGCTGGCTGGCACAGGCATAGGCCATACGATGTGCGCGCCGAAATAGGCAAGCACCGACATCGCAATCACCAGCAGACCCACGATGACATAATGTCGCATACGCTCTCACTCCTGAAGAAAAGTCAAGGGGACTACCCTCCCCAGTTCATAACCATCCAAATTTACCAAATTTTCCTTTATTTGTCACGAATTTCACAGGTTGGCAAGCCCGCCGTGTCGGATGGAATTTCGCCTCGCGCGCCGCCGAAACCTGCTGCCGTTTAAACGGCAACGCCCAAGGCTGAAAGCACTTCCGCGCTGTGCTCTGCAGGGCGCACCTTCTCGAAAACTTTTACGATGTACCCATTTTCGTCAATCAGGAACGTCGTGCGCAGTACACCCTCATATTCCATGCCCATAAATTTCTTTGTTCCCCACACTTGATACAGGTCACAAACTTTATGCCCCACATCCGCCAGCAAAGGGAAAGGCAATTGATACTTTTTCTTGAACTTCACATGCTTGGCGACATCATCCGGGCTGACACCTAGAATGAGAACTCCTGCTTTCTCATAGGCAGAATAATCATCGCGAAAATTACAAGCCTCTTTCGTGCAGCCAGGCGTATCGTCTTGGGGATAAAAATAGAGGACGATCTTTCTTCCACGAAAATCGGACAACTTGCGCGGGGTGTTTGTGTCGTCGAGCAACTCAAAATCAGGCGCGGGGATACCAGCAGGTAAAGGCATTGGACAATTCCTTGGTTGATTAATCGTCTTGGATTGCTCTGTTGCACACATGGAAAAGGGTCGTCGGCGTTACTTTTCATCCTCACCCCTGCCCCTTACCTGCTGGAAGCAGGCTTGGGGTAAGGGAAGGCAAGGATGAGTTCCCATGCTATCATCTTCGCAACAGAACAGTTTTGGACTATTATACTCTGCAAAACCGATTCGCTCGCACAACAAAAACCGCCGCAGATACAGCGGCGGTTAATTTTCATCTTCCTGCTTTGCGGCAGAGAACTATGCACGGTTTAGGGAAAAGGGAAAGTAACAAGATCAATTCCTAAAGCACTTTTGCTTCTTTCATCGCCTTTTCCAATGCATCAATGGTGGCAGGTTTGATGATCATAGCAGAGGCACCCAGTCTCATCACTTTGGTCCGTGTTTCAGGCTGATCATCGGAGGTGATCACGATCACCGGCACAGGCGCCAAGCGCGGCTCACGCCGTAAATACGCGAGCACCTCCGTCCCATCCACACCGGGCATGTTGATATCCAGGCAAATGAAGCGCGGCGTAAAACCACTCCCCAACAATGCCATGGCAGGACTTGAGCCGTAGGCTACACGTGCTTCGCATCCCAAAACCGTCAGCATTTGCTGGAGTGCATCGGCGGTAGAACGGTTGTCATCAATAATCAGCGCTTCGGTCATATTCATCCTCCAGAATGATCGTACCCATCACGGACACATCATATCCTATCAGTTGAGATACGGCTTTTCGAAAACGGCGATCCGCCAAAAGTCCGAAAAGAGGCGCAAGCAACTCGGATTCCGCATGTTCCTTCGGGACGACAAGGTCATAGCGTTCTTGAAAGAGCGGGATGAAATCCAAATCCAACGCTTGCGCGGCGGCGGCAATGCCTAAGCCACAATCTGCACGACCAGAGGCAATCGCCGCGGCAACGCTAAGGTGAGTATACTCTTCCTGTTCATAGCCGACAATGGAACTTTGGGGGATTGTCATCAAATTCAAATGATAATCGAGTAGCACGCGCGTGCCCGCTCCACGCTGGCGGTTCACAAAGCGGACATCAGGCCTGGTGAGGTCGCTCAAGCCTTTGATGCCCTTTGGGTTGCCCTTCTTTACAATCAATCCCTGCTCACGCCCGACCAGCGCCACAACTTTTACGGGGATACCCGGCATGTATTGACGAATATATGAGATGTTGTATTCGCCCGTATTGGGATCAAGTAAATGCGAACCGGCAAAATGCGCCTCGCCACGCCGCAGCGCCACCAACCCACCCTGTGAACCGACATTCGCTGAGACCAAACGGCGATCATGCTCTGCCAGAAATTGCGCCATCAGGTCGAGCGTGAGGTCATGCGAACCAATGGCGAAAATCGTCTTTTCGATTTCGGTTTTGCTGCGATACATCCGAACTTGAACGGGTTCACCTGCTTCCAAACCCTGTACACCGCGCGGCAGGATGGCAAGTCCATCGGCTTGCACCAATGAGGTGATCACACCTGCGCCGCGCGATAAAGGTGCCGCGAGCAGTTTGTTTCCCACTTTGCCCACCACCACACGGACATAATCATCATCGCCTGGAGGGGAAACGATTTTACGCGTGAGGGTCGCTGTTTCAAGAGGTAGTTCGTTCGGTTTGCGACCCAGCCATTTGGCAAGCAGAGGCTCGACGAAGATTTCAACCGTCAGCGCGGCGGAAACAGGATAGCCGGGGACACCGATGATAGGCACCTTGTCGTTATGAGGGGACGAAGCGGGGGAATCTTCATTTGATGGGCGATTGATGATGCCCAAAATCACCGGGTGCCCCGGGCGGACGGCAACGCCGTGAACCAAAAGCATGCCGAGTCTTTCCACGACTCTTGCAGAAAAATCCTCTGCTCCGGCAGAAGAACCCGCATTCAACAAAATCAAATCATGTTCACGCGCGGCTTCCTGCACGCGTTCGCAAATCAAATCGAGGTCATCTTTGGTAATGGGAAAGCGGGTTGGCTCCCCGCCCATGGACTTGATCTGCGCGGCGATGACAAGCGAGTTGTATTCGAGAATGTCTCCCGCTTTGAGAGGAGTGCCAATCGGAACCAGTTCTGTTCCCGTTGGCAGGATAGCCACCCTGGGTTTGCGCGCCACTTTGATTTCCCAATGCCCTGCCGCCGCGATGGCGCCTAAATCCACGGCTCGCAATACATGCCCCGCAGGCAGGACGAGTTGCGTTGCGACGATGTCCTCCCCCATCGGGCGAACATGACTCCATGGCGCGACGGCGGCGCGGATGCGGATGAATTTCGGCGAACGCATCTCGCTTGTGATATTCCCCTGCTCATCCAGCGCTTCGACATTTTCGATAGGAATGACTGCGTTCGCCCACGCTGGCAGGGGATCGCCTGTATCCACATATTGTGCCTGCCCGCCGCTGCTCACTGACAACTGATTGCTGATCACTGATAACTGAATCGGCGTCGTCGGCTGCGCGCCGCTCGTTTCTTCCGCTCGCACCGCGAACCCATCCATAGCGGAGGCGTGATAATGCGGAGAGGAAATCTTCGCCCAAATCGGTTCTGCCGTGACGCGTCCTAGCGCCTGCTCATCGAGCGGAATAGTTTCCATCCCCAAAGTACGCCAGAGATTTGCTTCTTGTAAGGCCTGGCGAAATCGCTCCTGGGCTTGAGGGAGGGGAATATCGTGAAGATAAATAGACATGCGATTTTGAATTTGGCGATTGACAGCATCCGAAAATCTCTCGCCTTCGTTCATCCTATCCAGTAGAAGAGAGGCGAGGGTATGCAACGCCTCCCTAGGTCAACACCTCCACATCATGCGGGCCCGACTCCTTCAAACCTGCGCCGGTCATCCGCACGAAGACGGCCTTTTGCTGAAGTTCTTCGATGGAATGCGCCCCGCAATAACTCATGCCCGATTGCAGGCCGCCAACTAACTGGGTGAGGACTTCACGCGCTTTGCCGCGATAGGGTACTGCCGCTTCTACGCCTTCGGCAACGTATTCGTCAATCTCCTCCTGTGTCAAGTCATTCCCTTCACGGCGGTTACGTTCGATATTCGCCTCCAGCGAAGCCATGCCGCGCGAGGCTTTATAGCGATGCCCTCGGCGCGTCATAATCAATCCTGGGCTTTCATCGGTTCCGGCGAGCAGACTGCCGATCATTACCGTGCTTGCACCTGCGGCAAGCGCTTTGACGACATCAGCGGGATAACGAATGCCGCCATCCGCAATGATCGGAACGCCATATTCGCGCGCGGCTTCGGCGCATTCGATAATCGCGCTCAGCTGAGGGACGCCCGCGCCCGCCACGAGGCGCGTAATGCAGATCGAACCGGGTCCCACGCCAACCTTGACTGCATCTGCCCCGGCTTCAATCAATCGTCTGGTTCCATCCGCCGTGGCAACGTTGCCGCCGATAATCTGCGCTTCGGGAAACCGTTTGCGAATGCTCTTGATCATTTCGACTTCAAGGCGCGAATCTCCGTGAGCAATATCCACGACAATGCAATCTGCGCCCGCTTCCAAAGCCGCCTCCACGCGCCGCATCTCCTTATCGCGCACCCCCACCGCCGCACCGACTGCCAGTCTCCCTTTGGCATCCTTGGTCGCTTTTGGATATTGCGTAATCTTCATGATGTCCTTCAACGTGACCAAGCCCGCCACCCTGCCATCTTCATCCACAAGGGGCAGTTTCTCCACGCGATGCTCATGAAGCAATCTTTCCGCCTCTTTCAAGGTGGTACCGGGAGGAGCGCTATACACCTTCCGGGTCATGATTTCCGTAATGGGCTTGTTCAAATCATCCTCAAACAGCAAATCACGTGTGGACACGATGCCAACCAGTTTCTCGTCGCCGTCCACAATCAAAATTCCACCCGTCCCTGTTTCCTCCACCACGCGCTTGACATCTCCAACTGTATGCGCTTGTGTCATCGTGATGGGCTTATCCACAACAAAAGATTCTGACTTCTTCACGCGCTCGATTTGACGCGCCTGCTCTGCAATCGTCATAAAGCGATGGATGATGCCAATCCCTCCCTCACGCGCCATGGTGATTGCCATCTCGCTTTCGGTGACCACATCCATGTTTGCGGAAACGATGGGAATTTGCAGGGGAATCTTTTTCGTCAGCCAGGTCTTTGTGGAGAGCGTGCGGCGAGACTCCACATCGGAGTATTGTGGCACAAGCAACACATCATCATACGTCAAAGCCGTATCGGGCAATATCTTCATATCAGCATCCTCCATACAGAAATCATCAACTTGCAAACAATTCCGAGAGGGCTAATCTCATGGGCTTTTTGGTGATCCACCACAAAGCGCACGGAGAACACGGGGATTTTCCTTATGCGTTTCTTCGTGGTGGCAGGCTGATTAGCCCATTATCTTAGACACTCGCGCAATCCAAAATCTTAATCTTATCGAGCGCACGAATTATAATGCTTGAAGATAAACCCCGCTTCATCCCGGACCCGAAGGTGGTCATTCCACAATCGGCGTTCGCCGCGCCGACGCCTCTTTAACGGGAGGCGGCTTCGGCTTGGCATGAAGCGAAGAGGCCTTTCAACAGAGTCCTGCATCGGGGATCGGAGTCCTGTCAAGAGGCAGAAAGAAGTGGAAGAGGAAGTAAATCTCAACAAGGAGAAGCCATGACGGTCACAGCCGTAGTCGGTATGCAATGGGGCGATGAGGGCAAAGGTAAGGTGGTGGATTATCTCGCGCCGCACGCAGATTACGTGGCGCGCTTCAACGGCGGGAACAACGCCGGACATACGGTTGTCAACGAATTTGGAACATTCAAAATTCACCTCGTACCCTCAGGGATTTTTGCGCAGAACACAGTCGGTTTGATCGGCGGAGGGGTGGTCATTGATCCGGCCGTGCTCCTCGAAGAAATTGACCTGCTGAACAAGGCGGGTGTGCAGGTCGAGGGACGATTATGGGTTTCCCCGCGCTCGCACTTGATCATGCCCTATCACAAAATTCTGGATGGTTTATATGAGGAAGCGAAAGGCGCAGGCGCAACCGGCACGACGCGGCGCGGCATTGGTCCGACGTTTGCCGATAAGGTCAGTTACAACGGAATTCGCTGGAGCGATTTTGCCAGCGAGGCATTCGAGTCGCGCTTGCGCGTGCAGTTGGAATTGAAGAATAAAATCATTGCCGCCCTGGGCGGTGATGGTTTGAAATACGAAGACGTGCGTCAGGTGTATCGCGAGTATTACTCAAAATTGAAGCCTTACATTCGAGAGTTATTCCCCATTGTGCAGGAGGGTTTGAGGGCGAATAAAAACTTCCTGCTCGAACAGGCGATGGGAACATTTCTGGATACCGATTGGGGAACTTATCCTTTCGTGACGGCTTCGACAACCATTCCCTCCGCCGCGTCAGCCGGCTTGGGCATTCCACCGCGCCACATCACCCACGTCGTCGGCGTGGTCAAAGCCTATACGACGCGCGTCGGCGCAGGACCTTTGCCAACAGAAATCAAAGACCCCCACAGCGAAGCCTATCGAAAGTTCAGTGAAGTCGCCGCGACAACCGGACGTATTCGCCGCGCTGGCTGGCTGGATTTGGAGATTGTGCGAACAGCGGTCGAGTTGAGTGGCGTGACAGAATTATGTTTGACCAAACTGGATGTGCTGAGCGGGTTGGATGAAATTCCGGTTTGTGTGGGGTATAAGTTCAATGGAAAAGATGTCCGCTATGCAGATGTGGACGCATACGGCCTGGAAAAGGTGGAACCCGTTTACAAAATCGTTGAGGGCTGGAATGAGGATATCAGCAAGGCAAGATCGTTCGAGGAACTGCCTGTCAGCGCGCAGAGTTATGTGAAGATGATCGAAGAGACAGTCGGCGTCCCCGTAAAGTGGATTGGCGTAGGTCCTGAGCGAGAGGCGACGATCAGGAGATGAAGCGCCGAGAAAAACCCAAAACTCTCTGCGAACCCGGCGGTAAATTTTGTGACTTGAGCCGTTTATCCTGAATTGAGTTAAAACTCACTCATCCCCCGCCAGCAACTTGATTCTCTCCCACGGCTTCAACCCTTCATCTTCGGCGAGCAAAGCCTTCAACGCGAAGAGCTCATCGCGCAGCGCAGCGGCACGTTCAAATTCGAGATTCTTCGCGGCTTCCTTCATCTGTTTTTCCACATCGGCAATGATCTGCTGCAGTTCCTTGCGCGGCAGAGCGCCCGCCTCTCTCACCTTGTATTCGCCGCGCATTTCAGCCACAGTCTTCAGGCTCACCTCCTCGGTCAGATCATGAATTGCCTTTTGAATGCTCACCGGCACAATGCCATGCTCCTCGTTGTATTTCAACTGCTTGGCGCGGCGGCGGTTGGTCTCGTCAATGGCACGCCTCATCGAGTCGGTGATTCGATCTGCATACATGATCACACGCCCGTTGACATGACGCGCCGCACGTCCAATCGTTTGGATAAGCGCGGTCTCTGAGCGCAGAAAGCCCTCTTTGTCCGCATCCAAAATTCCGACAAGCGAGACTTCCGGCAGGTCCAACCCTTCACGAAGCAAATTGATCCCCACGATCACATCGAACACACCCAGACGCAAATCGCGCAGGATTCCGACGCGCTCGAGCGTTTCCACCTCCGAATGCAGATAATGGACTTTGATGCCCAACTCTTGCAAATATTCGGAAAGGTCTTCTGCCATGCGCTTGGTCAATGTGGTGACCAGGACGCGCTCGCCTCTTTCTACCCGCTGCCTGATCTCTCCAACCAGATCGTCCACCTGCCCTTTGGTGGGTCTCACCTCCACTTCGGGATCAACGAGTCCCGTTGGGCGGATGATCTGCTCGACGACCTGCTCTGCCTTGCTCATCTCATATGGACCCGGCGTGGCAGAAGTGTAGATGGTGGTACCCATCACCTCTTCGAACTCCTCGAACTTGAGCGGACGGTTATCCAAAGCACTGGGCAAACGAAAACCATATTCGACCAGCGTTTCTTTACGGGCACGGTCACCGTTGTACATGCCACGAATTTGTGGAATGGTCATATGACTTTCATCAATCACAAGCAGGTAATCGCTCGGCAGAAAGTCAATCAACGTCCACGGATGGGTACCGGGCGCGCGGCGGTCGAGATGACGCGAGTAATTCTCGATGCCAGAGCAATACCCCACTTCCTTCAACATCTCCAGATCATAACGCGTACGCTGTTCGAGTCGTTGCGCTTCGAGCAGTTTGCCCGTCTCCCTGAAATAGGCCAGCCGCTCCTCCAGTTCCGCTTCGATGTCGGCAATGGCTTCCTTCATCTTATCGGCCGCAGTCAGGTATTGCTTGGCAGGATAAATCGAGATTTCTTTTGGCTCATCGTACACTTCACCGGTGAGTGGATTGAGTTGCAGAATGCGTTCCACTTCATCGCCGAAGAACGTGATGCGATAGCCACGCTTTTCTTCGTATGCCGGAATGATCTCCAGCGTATCGCCGCGCACGCGGAACGTGCCGGGACGCAGATCTATGTCATTGCGCTGATATTGCGATTCGATCAACTGACGAAGCAAGGCATTGCGGCGATATAACTCGCCAACTTTGAGGATGACCGTCCCTCTACCGAATTCCTCCGGGCTCCCCAAACCGTAGATGCACGAAACAGACGCCACAATGATGACATCCCGCCGTGACATCAGCGCGCTCGTGGCGGCGAGGCGCAACCGTTCGATCTCTTCATTGATTTCGGTCTCTTTTTCGATATAGAGGTCGTGACGTGGCACATACGCCTCAGGCTGATAATAATCATAGTAGGAGACGAAATAAGAGACCGCATTTTCCGGGAAAAATTCCTTGAACTCGGCGTACAGTTGTGCGGCAAGAGTCTTGTTGTGTGCCATGACGAGGGTGGGCTTTTGCACCTCCTGGATAACTGAGGCAATCGTAAACGTTTTGCCGGTACCAGTGGCGCCAAGCAAAACCTGATGTTTCATGCCTTTTCGCACGCCTTCAACAAGCGCGCGGATCGCTTCGGGCTGATCGCCCATCGGTTGGAAGGGAGCATGGAGTTTGAAGGTCATGGCTTTTTGGGAGTGAAAAAGGAACGCGTGTTCGATATTGTATCATGCTTCGAGAAGGTCAACGCCTTGAGGATGGCTTGTCTCGTGGGCTTTTTGGTGATTTTCTATTAGTATTACAAAGCAAAGTTGCGAACGGGCAGGTAGAGTAACCTTATGACTTTCTCAAAATCAGGCCGTCCTTTTCTAGCCAAGCAAAATCAACTGCGAAGAAAGCAAAGTTTTAGTGTTTTTCTTGCTCTGTTGCGAAGATAATAGACACGGGTATTTATGCTCGCTTAAACGGAATCCGGCGTCGGCTGGGAAGGATGCGATAGGATTATAATCACCGAAAAAAGGAGAGATCCCATGAAGGTGTTGTTGATCGTCATTGGCGTCCTGCTCATCTTGACCGGCGGCGTGTGGTTCCTGCAGGGCATCAACATCCTGCCCGGCAGTTTTATGACGGGACAAATCCAGTGGGCAGTGAACGGCGGAATTACCGTTGCGATTGGCATCGGACTCATCCTCTTGGCGCGGAGGCGAAAGTAGATGACCGATGAAATCAAAGTCGGCGACCGCGTGCAGATTTTCCTCAACGCCAACACCTGGGGCGTCGAGGGCTGGTTCGAGGGGACGGTCGTTCGCATTGACCCGTATTCCGCACACCGCAGTTTCCACTGGGTGGAGCTGGATGAGGCAATCGCCGGGAATGGACAGAAGTTGATTTCCGTTTTGAATCCCAAGAACATCCGAAAGGTTTAGTAGTGTGTAAAATCAATGTTCATGTAAGGACAGGTTCAAATACACCGTCTATCCTAACAAGCCGGGGGGAAACGATTCACTCAAATGAATAACATTAGAGGCAAGCCATGAGAAGAAGGTTTATTTCAAGCGTTATCCTGATTTTGAGTTTGTTGCTATCCGCGTGCACCGCTTTACAGCCTGAGGAAGAGATCATCACCGGTGAATATGGACCGGCTTACGACCCGGTGAAGCACCAAACGCGCACATTCGACGCGCTTTGGAATCATTTCAAGGAGAACTATATTTATTTTGAGACCACAGAGATGAACTGGGAGGCCATCGAGGCAACATATCGGAATCGCATCAACGAAGGTCTGACCAATCAGGAATTCACCTCCTTGATGGATGAATTGGAGGCGCAGTTACCGGCGGAAAGTCTAATTTATCAGTCCCGCGAGGAGCGCATCGAGATTGACAGCGCGGACTTCTCCACCTATGAGGGCATCGGCGCGTTCGTGGGCTTTCGTGCGGATGATGTCCCGCATGTGGTGATCCTTGCCGTCATTGAAGGTTCCCCCGCTGAAAAGGCAGGGTTGAAAGCACACGATAGCATCTTTGCCATTGACGGCAACCCTGTACTTCTCGAGGAAGGGTTGAATGTTGTGAATCGTATTCGCGGTCCTGCGGGAAGTTCGGTGACACTCCACGTCCAAACCCCCGGCGAGGAGCAGCGACTCATCAAAGTCACGCGCGGGAAATTAACCAGCATCGGAAAACTCGAAGCCGCGTTGATCGAAGGAACAAACTTTGGGTATATTCTCTTCCCTCCCATCAGTTACAACGGCATCATGGATGACTTCCAGGAGCATTTGAGACAATTCACGACCAACCGCACGCTCGAAGGGCTGGTGCTTGATTTGCGCATCGCTGGTTCCACCACAGGATGGCCCCTTCAAGAACTGGCAACCCTGTTCGAGGATGGCCGGCTGGGCGAATTCTACAACCGCAAAGCCAGCGAGGTCTTTCAAGTAAGCGGGCAAAATCTCTTCGAGTCACAGACCCTTCCACTGGTCATCCTCGTCGGGCAGAACACCAGCGGATTCCCCGAAATCCTTGCCGCCAGTCTTCAAGCGCGAAAACGCGCTGTGATTGTGGGAGAAGTCACCCCCGGAGCCGTGGAAACCACAACTTCCTACTACCTACCAAACGGCGCGCGCCTCTTCATTCAGACTACCTCCTATAAACTGCTGACGGGCGAAGAGATCGGGCTAAAAGGCGTCCTGCCTGATGTTCTGATCGAAGCGGGGTGGGATGAAGTGCTTCCGGGAAAAGACCCGGTCCTCGATCAAGCCATTGAAATCCTAAAGGCAAGCCAATGAAGAAAATTCTTCTTTTCCTCATTCTTTCCCTGCTTCTTGCCGCCTGCCTGCCGCAGGACGTGCAAATGCCTCAAAGCCCGCTTCTGCGCCTGCTCGAACGCAAATCCGGCCTGATCGCTTACATCGGTGCCGACTGGAACGTGTATGTCTCCGATCAGGGCGGTGGAAATCGAATTGCTCTCACCGATGACGCCGTTCTGCCACAAACGCAAGGGGATGCCTTTCGCATCTATCAGACCCTCGCGTGGTCTGCGGATGGAAAACGCCTGGGCTTCGTCGGCATCTCCGGTGAAGGAGACCAACGCACATCCGAATTATTCATTGCCAACATTGACGAAGAGAAGGCAAACAAAGTGTATTCCAGCGCGACAGAGAATCCCTTCTACCTTTACTGGTCGCCGGACAATCAACATCTCAGTTTTCTCAGCACCGCCGCTTCGGGTCAAACCTTCTTACTGCAAAGCATCTCTGCCGAGAGCGGCAACCGCCTCATTCTTGACAGCGGCTCACCCTATTACTGGTCATGGGCGCCAAATGGAAAAGTTATGATCGTGCATAGCGGCAATCCAAACTCCACCGTGCCAGAACATCTTGCTTTCCTGCGAATGGATACTGAAATTATCGAGGACGGCGTAGAGATCATACCCGCTTCCTTCCAAGCCCCGGCCTGGTCGCCGGATGGAAGCCGCATCCTCCTCCCGCGCCGCAACGAGCAAAACGAAAAAGAGATCGTCCTGCTGGATTCAAGCGGCGCCTTTGAAAAAACACTTGGGACCTTTCGTGTCAGCACCTCCTTTGCCTGGTCACCGGATAGCACACTCGTCGCCTACATTGACGGAAACACGCCTCTCACCGCCGGTTCGCTTGGAACGTTGCATGTGGTGGACCTGACCACTTCCGAAGATTTCTTTCAGGATGAGGATGTCGCCGCGATGTTCTGGTCACCCAACAGCAGGAAACTTGCCTATTTCAAACCCTTCGTCATCGGCACAGAGGGATCGGACTCAGGCACTCAGCAATTGATCCTGCAACTGAACATGCTTGATACCGTTTCGGGAGAAAGCCGCGAACTATTTACCTTCAGACCCACCGATCAATTCCTCGACATCATCCCCTACATTGACCAGTATCATCAATCCGTCACCATCTGGTCACCAGATAGCAACAACCTTGTGCTTTCCTTTCTCACCGACGAAGGAGAGGCAGGCATCGCCGTTGTGGCGGCATCGGGCAGGTTAGAGCCACGCCTGCTCGCGCCGGGCTATCTCGCCTTTTGGTCCTGGAGGTAACTCACAAGAGGAGGATGCCGCCCAAAGCAACATCGCGGCAAAACCCGGCATGGTTATCCTGCATGGCATCAAAAAAAGCGGCTGGAGGTGATTCTCCAGCCGCTTCGTTTTACGCCCTGGCTTTCGCGCGAGAAGCCCTTTTCGTCTTTTTTCGCTTCGGCTTCGACGCGACCTTTCCATTTGCTTTGCTCTTCCCGTTGACAATCGTTTCCTCCACCAGTTCCTTGAGCAAGGCTTCACTGTCGAACGGTTCCTTGCCCGCCGCGGCAGCACGGATGATCTCGACACACTCCCTCCCACTCAAGTCATTTCTCTCGAGCAAAGCCTGCGCTACCGCGTGGACCTCAGGCGCATGTGCTACAAGCAACTTCTCAGTTTGCTCCTCGAGCTTATTCCAGAATTTCTCCACGATCTTCATCTTGTCCTTGTCAATGTTGGAGGGCTGTACCTCCAAAGGAGGGCCAAAATAGCCATAGTGTGCCAGCTGCCACAATCGCCCACGAATATTTTGAAAATCGCTTGTCGCGCCGGTCCAGTATTCGCCGAGGAACAACTTGGTTGCCACATGCCCGGCCATGGAAACAATAATATCTGCCACGAACGTGCGCAGCGGCAGAGAATAAATGTCATAATTCGGCACCGGCAACACATACCCTAGCGCATCCGAGCGTCGAATAATGCTCACCCGCACAATGCGCTCATCCGGACGCAAATAATACTGAATCACCGCATGTCCTGCCTCATGATAAGCGACCTGCCTGCGCTGATCCTCCTGCATCTCCTCGATGGGATTCTCCAAGCCCATCGCCTGCTCTTGAAAGGCGAGTTCGATGTCATGCTGTGACACGCGGTCCCGCCCATCGAAGAGCGCCAGGCGCACCGCATCCTTCGTGATGGCGGACATAATCCTTGCCGGCGTCGCCCAAGCCGTGTCGCTGACAATCGCTTCGACATCAACCGTCTCATCGGTCTTGATCTTGCTCAGGTAATACTTCACAATCTCGCGGCGACCTGCCCGATCCGGTTTGTTCACCACCACTGTACGATCAAAACGACCCGGACGCGTCAGCGCGGGATCCAGCACATCCGGACGATTGGTGGACCCCATGAACAACACATGCCAGTTCCGCGGCGGAACGGGCTTCTTGAGCAATTGATAGAAGCGAGCGCGCAACTTCTCCCAACGCGTCAATTGATTGATGCCATCCATTTCGTAGAGCAGACGGGTCAGCGCGCCCGTGCCGCCGCCCCAAAAACCACCCATCCCACCGAACACACCGGTCTGGCCGCCCATCACCGCTCCACGCGACATACCGACCGCGTCAATTTCATCAATGTACGCAATACACGCGCCATATTCACGCGCCAATTTGCGCGCCTGACTGATGAAGCGGATCATCTTGAGCACATCCACACCCCAAAACATGGCGCGAAAACCAGAACCTTCGATGGAGATGAAAGCAATACCCGCTTCGCCTGCCATCGCTTTTGCCAGAAGCGTCTTACCCGTGCCAGGTTCACCATACAGTAGCAAACCGTTGATAAACTGTCCGCCCATCTTCTGGAACTGCTCGCGATCCGAAAGCAGAGTAATCCACTGTCGCACCATCTTCAGCAGATTCGGCTGACCCTTGTAATCGTCAAACGTGACCTGCTTGGGATCGCCGGGGCGAATGATCTCCACGCGCGATTGCGCCATGAACCAAAAGATCGCCACGAACTGAATGATGACAAACGCAATCGCAAACACAATGCGGAAGACAAACCCAAGCAAAACCAAGAGTGCGTTCATCACCTCAGGGTTAATAATCGCCCAGTAGATGAGTCCGTTCAACGCGGCCCAGCCCAAAATCCCGAAGAAGAAGCGAGCCGGTTTTCCTGCCGCCGCCCAGATGAAAACCCTCAACTGAACATACAGGAAAAGCAAGCCGAGCAGAACATACATCAAAATGGTCAAACCATTGATGATGGCCGCGCGCGCCTCCTCCGAGAAAATCGCCAAAGAAACCAGCAGGTTCACTCCCGCCCAAACCAGCAACCCCAAAATCGTCCAGAAGCGCCACGCGCGCACATTGCTCAGCACATATGCCAGCCCGCCCAGCGAAAGCGGATTCAACCACCATGCAATGGCAATACCCAAAGACAGCACCGTCGCCCGTTCCGCGCGCGAAGCGTTCTCTGTCAAAAACCAAATAAGCGGAGCGGACACAAAAAGCGTAACCAACAAACCCATCACCCAACCGACCGCGCCGTAAAAATCGGATGACGCCCGCGCGGCGTAAGACGTGCGCGCTTGCCTCGCCTTCTCCTCGCCCCGCACCACCGCAGGCTTGTTATTACCTTGTGGAACCATTTCCGTGGACATGCATCACCTCACAACCAACAAAGCGTATTTGGAGATAGTCTACCGCAAAAGGATTGACGGTACAATACGAACGATAAATTCTTAATCGCGATTAATCCGCAACCGTGGAACGAGCCTGCGCATCACGCGCAGCCGTAGCCTACACCCGTTAAAAGGACATTCCCTCCGCCTCAACCTGATCGGTCCAACGCGACTAACCATGCGAGAACGCCTCCTTTCCCTGCTCGAACAAGCGCTTGCCTCGCGCGCCTCTTTGTTTGGAGCGCGCCATGAAACAGCCTTCCGCCTCTTCAATGGCTTCCTGGAAGGATACCCTGAACTTGTCATGGATATTTACGGACACACGCTGGTTGTTTACGATTACGCAGAACAACCGCATTCAAACCTCATCCTTGAAGTTGTGGAACACATCCGGCACGCTCTGCCCTGGCTGCGTGCCAGCATCCTCAAAACACGAAACGCCAAATCTCTACAAGAAAAACGCGGACGGCTCCTTTTCGGAGAAAAACCGGATACCAGGATCAAGGAACATGGCATCTGGTACGCGCTCGATCTCACCATGAATCGCGACGCAAGTTTCTATCTCGACACATCTAATCTGCGAAAGTGGCTCAGCGAAAATCTGCGCGGTAAGTCTGTGCTCAATACGTTTGCCTACACGGGCAGTCTGGGGGTTGCCGCGCTGGCGGGAGGTGCAAGGCGCGTCGTGCAACAAGACCTCAATCGCAAATTCCTCAACTTAGCAAAAGCCTCCTACACTCTCAACGGCTTTCCCATTCACAAACAGGATTTTCTGGTTGCAGATTTCTTCCCGGCTATCAGTAAACTCAAGCGCATGGGAGAACTATTCGACTGCGTCATCCTTGATCCTCCCTTCTTCTCTACCACCTCAAAAGGCAGGGTGGATCAAGTTCATGCAAGCGCGCGGCTCATCAACAAAGTCCGTCCACTGGTCAGCGATGGCGGCTGGCTGATTGCCATCAACAATGCCCTGTTCGTCAGCGGCAGAGAATACATGCACACACTGGAAGAGTTATGCCGCGATGGATATTTGAACATTCAGGAACTGATCCCGGTCCCCGAAAGTTTCATCGGTTATCACCGCATCAACCAACCCGTTACCGATCCAAGTCCGTTCAATCACTCTACCAAGATTGCAATCTTGAGCGTAAAACGTAAAAACCTCTAGAACAAACTTGGCTGTTCCAGTTCCACTTCATCCCAAGGCAATGGTGGAACAGGTATATTCTTTGCCACGCGCCGATGAAGTTCCCTGCACAGATCGGGCGCGATGAGATTATCGGGCGAATGGCAAAAGACATACACCTCCGCGCCTTCCTTCATTTGCGACGAAAAATATTCCCCCCACTCATCGAGAAAGGGACGATTGATCTGCAAATCAGGATGACCGATATATCGAACGAAGACGAAATCGGCTGTGCGCTTTGGGAGGACTGGGACATTGGGTTTGCGTTCCCGAGCCTCGAGCAAAGTCTGATACACGGACCCCGTCAAGATCGCGTCTCCGGCAAGGCTACGGATCGGACGCGTGTCAATCGTCACGCGTGCCATGTTGTGCTCCGCGAGCAATTGATTCAGCGTTTCATCGTGCGATGTGTCAAACCAATCCAGGTGACGGACTTCAACGGCAAGTTGCACATCCGCGCTCCAGGCGGAGAGAAAGGCTAATAGATCGCCGATCTGCTTCGGGCCGAAGCGAGGCGGAAGTTGGAGAAACATCGGGCCGAGCCTCGTTCCAAGTCCCCTCATCACGTCCACAAAGGCGCGCGCTTTGTCAATGTTATCCATCAACCTGCCTTCGTGACTGATGGCTTTCGGTATCTTAGGGCAGAAGCGAAAGGTCTCCGGCGTATCAACAACCCAATTTTCGAGAGTTTTCTTTGCGGGAACGGCATAGAACGTGGTGTTGCCCTCGACGGTCGTCAGACGGCGCGCATACTCGCGTAAAAAATCAGCAGGCTTTGCGCTTTTGGGATAGAAATTCCCCACCCACCCTTTGAAAGACCAGATGGGACAACCAACGTAAATGGCCATGCAGGTATTATATCTAACGTCAGTTCGGGGTAAGGATAAAGCGTATCGCCCAATGCTGGAGAATATCGGCTTATTCCGAGTTCATGCTATTTAGGCACCCTAAGGCAACGCGAGAGCGGGCGTTGAGCAATGTACAAATCTTTACTCACCACCTCATCCGACCACTTTTATAACCGATCACATCGGAGGATTATCCAACCGCACGCCATGACCGCGCACGGTATGAATGTATTGATGCGTTGGGTCGAGCGAAGCCAGACGATCACGCAGCCTGCGAATCAACGCGTCAAGTGCCTGGTCAGTAACACCGGAGGCTTGCTCGCTCCCCCATACTCCCTCGACCAGATCGAGGCGGCTTACAACCTGCCCCTGTCTTTCATATAAAATCCACAACAACTTGAACTGCTGTGCCGAAAGCGGTGGAACCAATTGCTGTTGATTCACCCACACACGGCGAGACTTGAAGTCAACCATCAACCGTCCATGCTGGGGGGAGCCTTCTAGCAAAGGCATCGTCGCATCGGAAACCAAAAACATGAACTGCTGTGCCATCGCAATCGAAATCAAATCGCCATCCTGTAGCACAACCGGACCGGAGAGAAGAACGCCGTTATGATGCGTACCGTTCTTACTACCTAGATCCTCGAGAATCACCCCCTCAGCAGTGGGCGTAAGGCGCGCATGGAAGCGCGAAATCTGGCGATCAGGGATGACCACATCACATGACGCTTCACGCCCCAGCACAATGGTCTGACTCAATTGCCAGCGCTGACCCTTAAGGGGTCCTTCCTGTGCCACCAGCAAAGGATAGTCTTCTTGTGGTTTCTTCATACCTTTTTATAGTAATGCAAATGACCGGAATAGGGAAGGTGGTATATTATAATACGGTAACTGCAAGGTGCGTTTCTGAGCAGAAAACCAACGCCGACCTCACTCTGCCAAAACGCGCAACACCAACCAAAAGGAGAAGAGTGCCTCTGCCCCTTCAGAACGGGGAGGTCCTGCGCGGGCGTTACAAAATCAAAGAACAAATCGGACAGGGCGGAATGGGTTCGATTTATCTTGCTGATGACCTCCGCCTCAAGGGCCGTCAATGTGCGTTGAAGGAAGTCGAATACGACCGCGCCCTCCCGGAAAAGATTCGAGAAGAAGCCCGCGCACAATTCCTGCGCGAGGCGACTGTTCTCGCGCGCCTCGATCACCCCAATCTGCCCAAGGTCTCCGATTTCTTCTCCAATGGTCCCCGCGATTACCTCGTCATGGATTATGTGCCCGGCAAAGACCTACGGACAGTGATCCTCGAAGCACGCCGCAACAAAAGATTTCTGCGCGAAAGCGAAGTGCTTGCCTGGGCAGATCAAATTGCAAGCGCCCTTTCCTATCTGCATGCACAAAACCCGCCCATCGTCCACCGTGATATTAAACCCAGCAACCTCAAACTCATGCCTCATGGCCTGATCAAACTGGTGGATTTCGGCCTAGTGAAGATTCTCGCCCCTGAGGAAGTGACCATCACCATCATTCAGGGACAAGGAACAGCCCTCTACACTCCCCTTGAACAATACGGTGGAAGCGATTCCCGCACAGATGTCCGCTCAGATATTTACGCTTTCGGCGCGACGCTCTATCACCTTTTGACGAACGAACCCCCTGCCGACGCGCGCACCCGCTTCCTCCAACCCGATAGCCTGATTCCGTTAAGACAGATTAATCCTGCCATTTCGCCGCGCACCGAACGAGCCGTGCTGTGGGCAATGTCTATGCACCCAGACGAGCGCCCCGCGTCCATTGACGAATTCCGCCGGGCGTTGCTGGGCTATCGAGAATCTCCAACTTTGCCCCTCCACGTAAAACGCTCCTCTTATCAACCATCCATCCTGGATTACGTTCTACAGCCACCCGAAACTGCCTTAGCATGGGGAGCAACCGTACTGCTGCTGATCAGCCTGCTCGCGACGCTTGCTCGCTGAACCATTGCTTCCACACCCACGCGGCAAATAACCCCACTGCCTCTCCAACAAACGTCAAAGCAAAAACGCCCAATGCGCCCGCTTCTGAAGCAATCCATTCCACCGCACCGGGTAATCCCAACGCCACGTAGTTATATCCTGCCAATCCACCAATCAACACACACAAGGCAAAGCGCACGCCCCAGCGCGGCGCGGCAATACGACTCACCACCCACAATGTGAGGAATGCACTGCCAAACACAACAATTGCTATGATCATCCAAATCCCTAAACGAGGATGCCCTTCCGGGGAAATGAGTTCGCTTTCATAGTTGGGTGTGGGAGTAGGCGTCATGGTTTCAGCGCTAAGCGTCACCGAAGGCACAACCACCGTCACAGAGACCCCTTCACTGGTAGCATCGAATTGCAAAACATCCGAGACAACAGCCGGTTCGCTAACCGCCTTGATCTCTACCCTACCTGGTTTATCTATGATGAACGTCGTATGCGCGACGCCATTGACGGTCGTCGCTTCGGCTTGTTGCAAAATCCCACCGCTCTCATCTCGCGTGGACATGGTAAAACGTACCACCGTTCCATCGGGAACGATGTGCTGATTGTGATCAAGAATGGGACCTGCCCGCACCGTAATCGTATCCCCAATCCGGTAAAAAGGAGTCGGGGTCAAAGTAGGCGTAACAGATTCGAGGGTCGGCGTTTCGCCTCCTGGCTCAGGCGCGGGCTGTTCCAATTGCAAAGGAATCACTTGTGCAGGATCGGGCGATGTTTGTCGGATAAGATCATAGCCCACCGCCGGAATTGAAACAGGCGAATCACCCTGCAGCGAAACCTGTTGAAACAATAAACGCGCTGCAACATCCATAAACGCCGGCTGCTTGCTATATAGCGCGTAATACGCCGTCAATTTGGAAATATCCGTCGCGTCGAGATAGTACGGAGCCGTGAACGAGAACAGAATCACATTCTTATTACGAACCAGATTGGGGCGTTCGGCAAAGAAACGGCGGAGCAGATTCAACTGTCCCTCTCGCACACTCGCCAACGAAATAACAATCCAGGTGGCATTGCTCAAAACCGATTCGATATTCGTCTCTGTTGTTCCATCGAGCATAGCCGCCAACTCATCCAGTGGAAACGAATTCAACCGACTGGTGAACACCTGACCGCTTCCCTCGGGACCGTATAAGCGTAAAACCGTTTTCTGAAGCGTGTCCACGGCTGGGAATTCATACGACAAACAATAACTGCATTGCTTGTACGCGAAGGTATCCGTGAGAAAGACAATACGTTCAGTTTGACGTGGCGGCGAAGGCAATAACGTACTCAGTTCCTGCGGATCGGGGCTAATGAGGGTAGCGGCGCTGCGCGCCACATCGAGCGCCACTTGCTGCGAAGCGCCAATGGTAGCAAGCCCCTCCTGCGGAGGGATGACATTCGTGATGGCAAAGCGCCCATACATGCGCAGTTTGTGCGTCAAAATGCGCGTCACGGCAGCGTCCACCAGGCGGGCAAAGACTGGATCGCTACGATACTCCTGCGCAAACGAAGTAAGAATGCGCAGCGTGGCAGAATAGGTATCATCCAGCTCACCGGCAGAAATATCGCCCAAATACAAAAGATCATTGCCGGCGAGAAACGCATCCCGTGCGACGAGGCGCGGCGAAAATGTTTCCCCCCCTTGTGAATAAAACTCACGCACGGCACGGCTTCCCAATTGATCGCTTACGATCAAGCCGCCATTCGCGCGCCAGGTTGAAAATTGCGGCAGTGCCAGGATCGCCGAAAGCGCCGTGTTATCGAAACTCACCGGGCGTGTCGTGGCGCGGATATTTCCCTGAAAACCCTGATAACGAATGTGAGAGACCAGCAAACCATCTGTATTCGCAGTCGCATCCGGCGCACCGGTTACCGCGAAGAAAGGTGTCAACTCCACCTGCTTCAACTGCTCCAGCGACTTGCGCACCGTAGCGACTTCCTCCTCGGGCAAACGATCCGAACTGCCGCGCCCGGGAAAATGCTTGGCGACCACCAGCATGCGCCCACCACTCCCCTGGTGCAAACCCGAAATATAAGCATTCCCCATCTTCCCCACCCAAAACGGATCACCGCCAAACACGCGCGTTCCCAAATCGCTCTGCGCTGATGGGTTGGGATCATCCATCACATCGAGCGAAGGGCCAAGAATCAAATTGAAGCCCAACGCAGACAACTCACTTCCCAACACAAACCCCACCTGCTCCGCCAGTTCCGTATCCCATGTTGCGCCGATTGCCATCTCAGTGGGCAGAGGCGTCAGCCCGCTCAAAATTTGATCATGGGGAGCACCATCGCCCTCCTGTGAAATGCCGATAAACAGCGGCACATACACCGATTGGCTATCGAGCGAAATCGTAGCGCGCCACTCGATATTCTGTAGCGCAGCAATCAACTGATAAGCAGCCTGAAGAGTATCCGGCTCGGCGACAAAATTATCGTTGGAGGCTTGCAAAATTACTCCCCCCACATGATGATTCATGATCAAATCATAAATCTCCGATTGCTCATCCGCATTCGTTCCCTTAAACGTCACAAGGAACAATTGCCCCACTTTCTCTTCGGGCGTCATCGAGTTCAGAAGCTCCTGCACCTGCGCGGGAGGAAGTGGCGTTTGGGCATTAGCAAGCCGGTCGAAAGGTCCGAAAAAAGAGGCGCACAAGGTAACCAGAATCAGGACATGGAAGAAACGTCTCGTCCTCATACTTCCCCCACACGACGATTCTCGCTTCGTCCTCGGACCCGAAGCCGGGTCCCGTTAAACAGAGTGCACCATCGCCTCTTCATTTTGCTTCCTCGCGCACTCGCCGCGCCAGCAACGGATCGTCGGTAAAGATTCCATCCACGCCCCAGGCGAAGAGACGACGCATATCATCCGCTTCGTTTACCGTCCATACATGAATGCGCCTCCCCAGGCGATGCACTCGCTGCACTTGTTGAGGGGTGGTATCGCTCAAATGAGGATGCAATGCGTCATACTTGCCGAAGGCAAAACCAAACGAACGATGCCACACTCCCAGCCACCCATTTAGCGCGAGCAACCCGCGAGGCACCTCGGGCAGATACCTACGCGCCGCCGAGAGATTCGATGCGAAGAATGAGGAAAACAACACGCGCTTTTGCAAACCAAATTTTTTGACCAGCATGCAGACCGACTCAACCAGATGATCGCGCGGAGAATCGTAATTCGTTAACTCCACATTGATAAACGTCCGCTTCCCAACACTCTCGAACACTTCTTCGAGTGTGGGAATCTTTTCACCTTTGAATTTCTCGGAAAAGAAACTGCCGGCATCGAGCGAACGCAAATCCGCAAGAGTCATATCCTTCACGCGTCCGCGCGCGCCGGTGGTGCGATTCACCGTCGCGTCATGGATCACGACCACATGACCATCCGCGCTCAATTTCGCATCCAATTCGATGGCATCCGCGCCTTGTTCAAGCGCCAGTTCGAACGCGGCCAGCGTATTCTCCGGCGCATGGGCAGAGGCGCCGCGATGGGCAAAGAGGACGGGGCGAGGGAGTGATTCCAACATGGCAAAAAAGAACGGATTACGCATTACGGAAAGAACGATGCGTAATCCGTAATGCGTCAATGCATAAATCTAAATATCAACAAAATATGCCATAGCCGCGCGGTCAATCATTTCGCGGCTCATGGTCGGCGGCACGGAGAGGTAGGCGGCAATATCGAGGATCTGATCGCACAGATCGCGCGGGTGTGAGGCGCGCAGCTTGCGATTGCGCTTGATGTACCATTCCTGCAAGAGATACGCCAAGCCTTGATCGCTATATTCCACCTTTTTATCCGCCGCAACACGCTTGAAGATTTCGCGATATTCCTCATAGGTCGGGTCACCGATCTCGATCTTGTGGCGCAGACGGCGCAGAAAGGCTTCATCCACCAAATCCTTCGGTGGCAGATTAGTCGAGAACACAATCAAAACATCGAAAGGCACTTCGACTTTTCGCCCGTTATGAAGGGTGAGATAGTCCACACGGTTTTCGAGCGGAACGATCCAGCGATTGAGCAAGTCGCGCGGGCGCACTTGCTGCCGCCCGAAGTCATCAATCAGCAAAATCCCTCCATTGGCTTTGACCTGAAAAGGTGCCTCGTAAAACTTATGCACATCATCGTACACCAGGTCCAAACCTTCGAGCGTCAACTCGCCACCTACCACGATGAACGGTCTGCGAATTTTCACCCAACGCGGATCGCGCCGCGGGCTGGAGCGCAAATTGCCTGTGCTGGCGCCATTCGTCGCCCCCGCTGTTTCAGGCGCCAGGGTATGCGTGACAGCATCGTAAACCTTGATGACCTGCCCGTCCAGATACAGTGCATAGGGGATGTACATGAACTGGGTAGAGATCAGGTTACCAAAGGCGCGGGCTACACTCGTCTTGCCATTTCCGGGGGGACCATACAGAAAAATGGAGGTGCCGGAATTGAGCGCCGGTCCCAGCCGCTGAAAGGTGGACTCCGAGATCACCAGTTGCGAAAGAATCTGACGCATCGTGCGGCTCGTGACGGTCATGCGACCTGCCTTTTGGCGACGGATCGCTTCGTTATAGACTTCAAACGGAACGGGCGCGGGGCCCGCATATTGACTCCGCTCTAGCGCCTCACGCGCGCGAATGATGCCTGCCCCCGTGATACCGTACGTATACGCTCCTTCACCCAGACCCCCTTGTGAGGACTTCACTTCGATCAATTTTTCACGCTTGAGCGCTTCGAGAATGGTGTCCGTCACACCGGCAAAGGGCAGAGCAATCAGTTCGGCAATTTTGAAACCCGTCATGTATCCTTGGGAATACAAAATTTTCAAGGCAAGGTCCTGCAACCAGAGCGGAGAAAGCCCTGTATCTTCCACCGAGTTAATAGGCGGAGGCGAAAATAATGTGGTTCCTGCCGCAGGGCGGACAAGAGGGCTTACCATACTACCTCCCGTCATCGGGTTTTCTGAACAAATAATGGAATAAGCACAGTCGAATTATAGCACGCTGGGCGTAAAATCAAATCCGTCCTGACAATATCGTATATAATCTGCAACACTATGAAACTTTCCATCATTATCCCCGTGTACAACGAAGCGCAGAACATCCGGGAGATCGTTCGACGCGTGCAGGCAACCAAGCGCGCTTATGAGATTATTATCGTGGACGATGGCTCCCAGGACGGCACGCGTGAAATCCTCAAACAGATGGACGGCAAGAAAAAGGTGCGCGTTATCTTTCATGAAAAGAATCAAGGCAAGGGGGCGGCGGTGGTAACCGGCCTGAAAGCCGCAAAGGGTGATGTCTTTCTCATCCAGGATGCCGACCTGGAATACAACCCGCGTGATTACTCCATTTTGCTTCAGCCTATCGAGGAGGGAGTGGCTGATGTGGTATACGGGTCGCGGTTTTTAGGCGCACCGCACCGAGTCGCCATGTTCTGGCATCAGGTGGCAAATCAATTGCTGACCCTCATGACCAACATTCTGTATGATTCAATTCTGACCGACATGGAGACGGGATATAAAGTCTTCCGTCGTGAGGTAATCGAGGGGATGACCATCCGCTCCAAACGCTTTAACTTCGAGCCTGAATTCACCGCCAAGGTCCTCAAACGCAAGTACCGCATTTTCGAAGTGCCTATCTCTTTCAATCCACGAGATTATTCGGAAGGCAAGAAGATTAAACTCAAGGATGCCTTTGAAGCGGTATGGACGTTGCTCAAATATCGCTTTGTGGATTGAACCTGCTTTGTTGCGAAGATCATAGACACGGGTATTTATCTCCGCTTTCCCTCACCCCTGCCCCTCTCCCAATGGAGGGTTGGGGCGAGGGCAAAAAGCAACGCCGCGACAATCCTGTTGTCCATGTTTGCAACAGAGCAGATTGAACCCGAAAAAAAAGATGGCGCTGGGGAGCGCCATCTTTTTATAGCCGCCGCTATGGCTTCACATACACAGTGTACTCCAACACATAATCGCCGGGCTCATAATCGGAAATTCCATCGTTGATCTTTTGTGTGAACGTTGCCGTCGTGGAAAGATGATGCTCACCCGCCGGCCAATCGCTCAAAGCAGTGTAATACAACCGGCACTGCTGATCGCCGTTCGGCAAGTCATCTGTCCTCATCTGATCCAGCGGAATCTCCTCGCCATCCAGAACAAATTTCAATTTAATATGCTCGAAATTCTGGTTGAGGATTTCTGTAGAGGTGGTGCACCACGCGTATAACCAGATAAGGGTCTCGGGTTTGTTCAACGCAACAGTAAAGGTCAAAGTGCCGGGGTGGGCATAATCTTCAGCATCATATTGTTCGCGTGCCGCGTCCTCAAGGAAGCGCGTGCCAGCTTGCAGGGCTTTGAGCGCCTCCTCTGGTGTCGCCAGTTTCGGTGGTGCGGAGGGGGTGATGCCCGCACCAAGGGGTTCAAGCACAGCGCGAATCGCGGCCTGTAATACCACATCCTCTTCAGAAAAGACCGTTGTCTCATCCACAGGGACTTTCAAAGTGGGAGGTACACCTTTTCCCTCGAGGAAGAGGCTTCCATCCGGGAGAGTGAAGCGGGTAGTTGGCACTTGCAGAGAGAAACCTTCAGGCAGGGCAAATTGTCCCTTTGCCACATCCGCAAAAATTCCACTTGTCGGATACTGCCCTACGACGATCATACCCGGCACCTGGCTGAAGGCGTATGCCTCCTGATCACATGCACTGGCGCAGGCAGGACCTACAAGCAAAACCATTTTGTCAAAGCGATATTGATTCACATTCGGTAGCACCTTATCGCGCGGTCCTTCTGGCTCGAACTTGCCCGTTTTTTCGCTGAACGATTCAGCCTGTCCAAGCGGAATTTCCTTGTCGTACAAGAATCCCGCCAAGCCAAGCGGGTTACCGCCTCCGTTGTAGCGCAAATCAATGATAATGCCGCTTACTTCTGCTTGAGTAAACTGCTTGAGCGCGCGTTCGAACAAACGGATAATCAGATTCAAGTCATCGTAGTAACTATTGATCGAGACGTATCCGATTTGTGCATTTCCTTCGCGGATAATGCGATATTCCACCGGCAGAAGGAAATCGCCTTCCACGCCATAATAGATAGAGGTACGTGCGAAACTCTCGCGCTCCGCGATTGCCTTCAGCGTAACGGTTTGCGGCTCGCCACCCGGGTTAATAAACGTCACGGTTGCCTCCGTGCCGGGCTGAGTGCGTAGCAAATAACGCGCCTGCTGATAGCGAATCGCCCAGTCCGATGACTGAATGGCATAGGGCTGAACCTCTGCGATTGCCTCGCCAATGGGCTTGCCATTGAACTCGGTCACCTCCGCGCCAACCTGCATCCCTGCCTGCGCCGCAGGACCATCCTCCAACACAAAGACGACAATGACGCGCCCATCATCCAATTCGCGAATGGCAAAGCCATAGCCACCTGAAACAAAGTTTTGGAAATCCTGATCTCCAATTTCACCACCATCTAGACCTACATGCCCGTCTTTGAAAGCAAAAGTGAAATCGCGCAACGCCACAAAGAACGCAACAGCGTCTTTGTCTTTTTCAGCCTGTTCCACGCGCGGCCTCAATTCTGCATACAAACGGTCCCAATCGGGTTCTTTGCCTTCGATGCCGTTAAATGCATAGTTGGTCCGCACGAACTCGAACATATTATCAAAGGCTTCAGTATAGGATTGATTCGAAAAATCTTTGAGTTCAAATTCCTTCGGTTCGAGCAGGGTCATCTCAAAGATAGTGGATTGAGAAAACTCAAACGGATCTTTATCCAAATCCACCATCGAATACCCGGCGGGGACGGGTCCCACCGGATCATCCTCTGTGAACAACAAACCATCCTCCCCGAAACCGGTTGGGAATTGCTGATTCGCGTCCGGCGCCCAGATAATCAACTTTCCACCAATCACTTCGTCATCGTTCTCTGAATCGGTCTTTACGGAGGCAAGATACGTGGGCCATCCGAACGAACGATCATCACCCTCCGAAAAGGGACCACCAGCCAGATTGGGCGAATATCCGACAGCAAAAATCTGCACGCCCTGATCTTGCTCGCCATCATGATCCACATCATTGAATTCGCCCTCCGGCAGCACAGGCAGATTCAAATCGAACGTACCGGAAAGCGTTTCAGGGTCGAACGTCATAAAGCCCAGGACCTGCGAGTCCACCGGCAGTTCCCACTCTCGATCTCGAATCACAAAACCATGCATATCCAGTAAGGCTACCGCGTGCTCGACGATGTACGTTTCCAGCACGAAAGCATTCGTCACGCTATAGGTTCCGCGCACCTGAGCAGGCGGCGCTTCTACCGACGGTTGCGTCTCTGTGGGCGTGGGCGTGCCGGTCGCACTCGGCAAGCATGCCCAAAGCACAACGCTAACCGCAATCAATAAGGACATTACTCTCAAACGTTTTGCATTCATACAAACTTCTCCTGAGGCAAAGTTTTGCTGATTATAACGCCGAAGGTATAATGCGAGACATGGATGCACAAACAGAAATCGCAATCGAACTCCAAAATGCCGAAGCGGCGCGAGCGCGCGGCAATGAAGGTCAGGCGCGCGTATGTGCGCGGCGCGCCGCGGGCATTGCGATTCGGGAATACCTGATCCGCCGCGGCATCCGCCCTCCAAGTGTCAGCGCGTACGATTTATTGAATCTGCTCAAGGAAGATGCGCATCTCTCCCCCGACCTAAGGCGGATCGTTGACCATTTGACCTTGCGCGTGACCGAAGAATTCAAACTCCCCGTGGAAGCCGACTTGATTGCCGAAGCGCGCCAACTGTGCAATGCCCTCCTAGAGCCATAACCTCCTCCCTCTTTCCTCGTTTACCTCTTTTCCCTCTTTCTACGCTCCACTTTTTACCCCTCACATCCCATCTTTTCGCCCTGCTAAATGAAACAGCGCGCGCGCCAGGGTAATAACCAGCAACAAACCCGACATTACACCGCCGAACACAAAAAACAACCTGCGCCACTCGCGAAAGCGAGAGACGATCTCTTCGTGTGCGGGAATGCGAATGCGCTCGCGCAGACTTCGTACAAACTCGCTCGAAGGCTGAATCGGCTTCAAGGTCCCCGCGAGACGCGTTTCGAGTTTTTTGAGAAGAACCTCATCGGATTCGGTAGGGGACTTACGTCTTGCCATATTTACTCACCTTTTTCATCTTGAACCAAAACCCATCACATCAAAGCATAAGAGCCATGCTGAAGGAGGGATCAATCTCCATCCAGATTGATATGCTCATCGCCCAATTGATCGCGCAGGGCAAGCAGCGTGCGGTGATAAAGACTTTTTACCGCGCCTTCACTGCGCCCCATGATTTTGCCAATTTCCGCGTTCGACAGATTCTCGACAAACTTGAGGATGAGGAGATTCTGTCGTTCCGGGGGTAAGCGCCGGATGAGTTTGAGAAGCGCCTCCTGCTCCTGCGAGCGAACCAGATTCCGTTCCGGATGCTCACCCTTGAGCGGCAGGACCGGCATGTCTTCAAGTGAGATTTCCTGCCTGCGGCTTCGGTCTCGATGCCAATTGGCGACCAAATTATGGGCGATCCGATACAACCACGCCGAAAACGGCACGCCACGATCCGTGTAATTGTGAATGTGATTCATCGCCCGTTGAAAAACACGGGCTGTGAGATCCTCCGCATCATGGAGGTTCCCAGTTCGATAGTACACATAATTGAAGATGCGATCTATGTAACGCTCATAGAGTTGACCAAAAGCGTCACGATCGCCTTCTGAGGCGCGAGCCAGTATCTCTTCTTCGTTGAATTCCATAGCCGGTACGAATCAATCCTACCGACAGGGTTAACTCAAATAACCCCGCCGAATTTTGGAAGTTGCATACGAGTATAACATGTGCCTTGCAAATTCATTTCACAATTTCCCATAAGACGATTCGGTATAATGAAAGTTTGCGAGCCATAAGCCAGAACACCGTCAAACTCACAATGCTGAAACATTTGTGCTAAAATTACCCTTCAGCACAGGAGTCCTATGTCGTCCAATTCCATCCGCGTAGTGGGTGCACGCGTCCACAACTTAAAAAACATCACGGTTGAAATTCCGCGCGACAAACTCGTGGTGATCACGGGCTTGTCGGGTTCGGGCAAATCTTCCCTGGCTTTCGATACCATCTTCGCCGAAGGACAACGGCGTTACGTTGAATCGCTTTCAGCCTACGCGCGCCAATTCATCGGACAAATGGACAAGCCCGATGTGGAGTACATCGAAGGTCTTTCCCCGGCTGTTTCGATTGATCAAAAATCCACCAGTCACAACCCGCGTTCCACCGTCGGCACGGTGACCGAAATCTATGATTATCTGCGCTTGCTGTTTGCGCGCGTGGGCATCCCCCATTGTCCCGTATGCGGACGCGAAGTGGTCAAACAATCAGCACAGGAGATCGTGGATCGCATCGAAAGCCTGCCCGAAGGCACGCGCCTTCTCATCCTTGCCCCGCTTGTGCGTGGACGCAAGGGAACCTATCAAGCCATCTTCGAAGAAATCCGCAAGGCAGGCTTCACTCGCGCCCGCGTGGACGGCACAGTCTATTCCCTTGATGATGAGATCGAACTGGATCGGTACAAGCAGCACACCATCGAGGCGGTGGTAGATCGTCTCATCATCTCTCATGAAGGCACGAAGGAGGATCAAAAAGCCGCGCGCACCCGTCTGACCGATTCGGTCGAGACCGCGCTCAAATTTGGCGAGGGATATATCACGGTTCACATCCCTCACGCCGATCACCAGGGGGAAGACATCCACTTCTCTGAACACCTTGCCTGCCCGGAACATGGAACCACCATTCCAGAAGTGGAACCGCGCACCTTCTCCTTCAACACGCCACAGGGTGCCTGCCCGGAATGTCAAGGGATTGGATCGAAACTGGAGATTGATCCCGACCGCATCATTCCGGACCGTGACCTGTCTCTGAACGAGGGAGCGATCGTCAGCCTTGAGTGGGGTCCGCGAGAAGATGGCGGCTATTATTGGCAATCCCTACAAAACGTCTGCCGCGCCTTCAAAATTGACATGAATAAACCCGTGCGCGAACTGACGCAGGAGCAATTGAACATCATCCTCTACGGCACCGGAGACAGACAGGTACAGATGACCTATACGAACGCAAACGGGAATGAGTTCAAATTCACCCGCGCGTTCGAAGGAGTGATTACCAACCTGGAGCGTCGCTATCGCGAAACCAATTCGGAATGGATGCGCGAGAAAATCAGCGAATTCATGTCCGACCGCCCCTGCCCCGCGTGTGGAGGCAAACGCTTGAATCCCGCCGCCCTTGCCGTGACGGTGGATGGAGTCAACATCATCGAGGTCACCTCCTGGCCCGTTTCGCGAACACTGGAATGGGTGAAGAAACTTTCGGGCAAAGGCTCCCCGCTCACCGCGAAACAAAGGACGATTGCCGAGCGCATCTTGAAAGAAATCCAGGAACGACTGACTTTTCTGGTAAACGTTGGCTTGGATTATTTGACCCTCAATCGCTCCGCCGCGACCTTGTCGGGTGGAGAGGCGCAGCGCATTCGGCTGGCCACCCAAGTTGGGTCGAGACTCGTCGGTGTGCTGTATGTTTTGGACGAACCTTCGATTGGACTGCATCCGCGCGATAATTCAAGGCTGCTCGAAACACTCAAAGGTTTGAGGGATTTAGGGAATACCGTTCTGGTCGTCGAACATGACAGCGAAACCATACTCGAAGCCGATTGGGTGATTGACCTGGGCCCCGGCGCAGGCGAGAACGGAGGGCGGGTCATTGCGGAGGGCACACCCCAGCAGATTTTGGCACACCCAAGGTCATTGACAGGACAATACCTGTCGGGGCGGAAGCAGATCGAGGTCCCGAAAAAGAGGCGGGAGGGAAACGGGAAATGTCTCAAAATCATCGGCGCGGCGGCGAACAATCTCAAGAAAATCAATGTGACCATCCCACTTGGAAAACTGGTATGCATTACTGGCGTGAGCGGATCGGGCAAATCCACATTAATGACTGACATCTTGTATAACGCGCTGGCGGCAAAATTGATGGGCGCGCGTACACAAGCCGGCGAGCACGAACGCATCGAGGGCGTGGAACACCTCGACAAAATCATCAACATTGACCAGTCACCCATCGGACGCACACCGCGCTCGAACCCCGGGACATACACCGGCTTGTTCGATGAAATCAGAAAACTGTTTGCCGAGTTGCCTGAAAGCAAGGTACGCGGCTACAAACCCGGCCGGTTCTCCTTCAACGTTCACGGCGGACGATGCGAAGCCTGTCAGGGACAGGGCGAACTGCGCATCGAAATGCAATTCCTGCCTGACGTGTACGTGCCGTGCGATGTGTGCCATGGAAAGCGATTCAATCGCGAGACGCTTCAAGTTTTGTTCCGCGATAAATATTCAATCGCCGATGTACTGGATATGACCGTTGACCACGCGCTCGAGGAATTCAAAAACTATCCATCCATGCTGAACAAACTGAAATTGCTGCAGGAGGTCGGGCTTGGTTATATTCGCATCGGTCAGCCTGCGACGACTCTTTCGGGCGGCGAGGCACAACGCGTGAAATTGGCAAAGGAACTCTCGCGCCGCGCCACGGGGCGCACCCTGTACGTTTTGGATGAACCATCCGTCGGCTTGCACGCGGCGGATGTGCATAAATTGATCGAAGTCCTGCAAAGACTCGTCGACGCGGGCAATTCAGTCCTGATCATCGAACACAATCTGGACATCATCAAAGTTGCCGATTGGATCATTGATCTGGGGCCCGAGGGTGGGGAGCGAGGCGGTGAAGTGATCGCCGAGGGCACACCCGAACAGGTGATGAAGGTGAAAGAGTCCTACACGGGGAGGTACCTGAAGGCGCACTTGAAGTAAAGCAAAACAAATGAATGTGCGCATGCAAAAGATGACGCCGACGCCATGCCGCACAACTCCCAAGAGTTGTGCGGCTCCAATTTAAGTGCACACATTGCCTTGTGCGTTCTTTGGTGAATCACCCAAAAGCCCATGGGATTAGCCACTCCCTCTTATTTCTCTATGTGACATATTTGGGAATTGCGCTTAAAATCACGCAAACCACCTCCAAGGGAGCATCGCATGCTGCGATCACAAACTTACAAGCGAAATGCCATCAGCGTTTCCGCATCTTTCATACTGGTCTCTATCCTCTTTTTTCTCTCGGGTGCAGCAGGATTGATCTATCAGACCATTTGGGTGCGTTTGCTGGAATTGTATTTCGGCGTCACATTGAAAGCAATTACGCTGATCGTCTCGGCGTACATGGCAGGGCTTGGTCTGGGTTCAATGCTGGGAGGGCGCATTGCCGTTAAAAGCCACAACACCATTTTGCTCTATGCAGCGGTTGAAGTCGGAATCGGGGCATTTGGCATTTTGAGTCCCACCCTCATCAATTGGATTGGACAGAATACTGCAGGGAGCCCCTACGTTCTTGTTTTCCTTTTCAGTTTTGCCCTGCTCCTCATTCCAACCTTGTTGATGGGGATGACCCTGCCATTGCTCACGCAAGCATTTGTCGGGCGCGTTGAAAATGCCGGGCGGGTCATCGGCTTGTTATATGGAATCAATACGCTCGGCGCCGCGGTCGGCGCCATGGTTTCTGGTTATATCCTGATGGGATGGTTCGGTTTTGAGGGAGCATTACTGACGGCCGCCGCGCTCAACATTTTCGTGGGACTGGGCGCGGCACCCCTCAGGCCGCGCCAGGACGACGCATCTTTCCTGCAGCATGCTCCTCAATGGCCAAATCCCAATCTCACAGCACACGCGCTTTGGAATCTCAATGCTGTGATTGGCTCCGCATTTCTGGTCGGCTTCATTGACCTGGGATTCGAAATGCTCTGGTTCCGCCTGCTTGGGATTTTCGCCAAAAACACCGCGTACAGTTTTCCAAGCATCCTTTTTGCTTTCCTGACTGCACTTGCACTGGGAGGCTGGTACTGGGGGCGCAAAGCAGATCGAAGCAAAGACCCGGTCGGTTTGTTCTGGAAACTGCAAATTTCCGTCGGCATTGTCACAGCCTGCTCCTTCCTGTTCATCTGGGCATTGATCCACTTGCCTCAAATCCAACCGTGGCTTCAGAAAAGTTTCGCGACGGTGCAGCAGCCCATTCATCCATATGTGCGCATTGGGAGCGACCTTGTATTTTCAAAAAGGCTTCTCCTGTTGGGTCTGCTGGAATACTTTCTGCCCATTCTTATTCTGATCCTGCCTGCGGGCTTTTTGATGGGGGGTGGATTGCCGGTTCTCGATCGCATCGCGATAGACCAAGCTGCGCTTTCGGGCCGCCGCGTTGGCGATGTGCACCTTGCAAACATCATCGGCTCCGTTTCAGGAACGCTCGCCGCCAGTTTTATTCTTTTGCCGACCCTGGGCAGCGAGGTCACTTTCAAAGTTCTGGCGGCGCTTACCATTGTATTCCCGCTTTTTGCCCTGCTTACGGGAAAAGCATCGCTTCACATACGCATCCTTTTCCCATCGTTGTGCCTGATTGCATTGATATTTCTCCTGCCGGGCAAAGGCGCGTTCTACACGCGGCTATTTCAAAGCGGAACCGGCTACGAGAGTGTTGTCATTCGCGAAGGAGGTGATTCCGTTCTCGCTATCACTTTTCGCGGCAACAAAACGAATCCCGCCGAACTTTGGATCGGCGGCATCAAAAACAGTTTCTTCCCCTCCTCCGGCGCTTACGAACGATCCGCGATGACCTGCGCCTCCGCCGTACATCCCAAACGTGTGCTCATCATTGGCATTGGAGGCGCCAATACCGCCCACTTCCTCGCAACCCTTTCCGGCGTGGAGGAAATCGTCATCGTGGAGTTGCTTCACGATCTCGGCGATCTTTTGAAGGAACATGTACCGATTGCACAATCCGTCTTTGCCAAACCTCATATTCGCTACATCGTGGATGATGGACGCCGTTACCTCTATGCCAACCCCAATGAGAAATTCGACCTCATTTTTATTGACCCGTTATGGAGTTTCACCGCCGGCCACAACAATCTATACTCGAAAGAAGCCATGCAGCTTTACCAGAGCCACCTCTCCACAGGAGGCATATTCTGCGCCTGGATCAACGAATCCCATCTGATCCCTAAAACGGCAGCATCTGTCTTTGCATATAGCGATTTCTTTGGAGATTATCTCGTCAACAGTGATCAACCGATTGTATATGATATGAACTACATGTCCAAAACATATGAGCATTACATGAAAGTTGCATCGGTTCACCTTGCCACGTCGGCTATAGATACACTGAATCCCCAAGTCATAATGGAACGGCGAAGATCGGATCGCACTCGAACACTTACAAACGAAGCCTCCACCCCCATCCTCATAGACCTGACCCCCTGGCTCGAATATTATTACCTGTGCCCTCCGCACTTCGTGAACACATTGCAAATCGCTCAACTCCAGTATTGTTATCAAAGGCGCTGAGAGTTCGCGCACACAACCCTCGTTTTTCAGGTAGAATTATTTCACCGCGGCAGGTGGGAAAATTCTCATCTGAGCGCGCCTTCAATCAATAAGGAAAAAGATATGCTTAGTCGAAATCCATCCAATCCAACTGGTACTTCAAGCGTTTTGAGTTCCTATCGAAGACGAAAATATCAAAGGGGTCCTCTCCTCATCTTTAGCGCAATTGCCCTCATCGTCATCGGCATCATCCTGCTCGTCGTATGGATGCTTGGACCTGAACAGCCGCTCGGCGCCATGTTCGCCACAGACACCCCTACTCCCACACTCACCTTCACGCCGACGAATACCTCCACTCCCACCTCAACGCCGACCATCACATCCACTCCTACAGAAACACTCACCCCAACGCCATCTGCTCCGTTCCCCTACACCATTCAAGAGGGCGACACTCTCCCAGCCCTCGCGGAACGCTTCGGGCTTGGTGAGGATGGCGTTCTGCTGATCCTCGATTACAACCCTGTCATCTTGGAAAACAACGGCATTTACTTCGTCGGTCAAACCATCACCATTCCGCCGCCGGGAACTGTTCGCGCCACAGCCACCCCTGTCCCAGCCAACCTGCCGCGCGGCACAAAAATCCAATATCGGGTTTTGCCCGGTGATACGCTTGCAGGCATTGCCGCCAAATTCAACAGCATCCCAGAGAATATCATCGCTGAAAACAACATCGAGAACCCAAATAATCTCCAAATCGGACAAGTCCTGCAAATTCCGGTTAACCTTATCACACCGACGGCGACGCTTCCTCCCACGTCCACGCCTGTTACGCCCACCGTTGCCGGGCAGCCATCTCCGACCGTCACCTCCACAGCCGCCCCGGCTGGCACATCCACCACCTGTACTTTCAACGAAAACGCGAACTTCGTCACCGAACTACAAACGCTCATCAACAATGAACGCGCCAAAAACAACTTGCCCGCCCTGAGCGTCAATCAAAAACTGGTCGCCGCCGCGAAAGCCCATACTGTGGACATGCTCTGCAAAAATTACTTCAGCCACACCGGCTCAGACGGCTCCACTCCGCAAACGCGCGCCTCGGCACAGGGATATGCTGCCAGCCTCTTGATCGAAGAAATCTACGCGCAGCGCGACGCCACACCGCAGTCAGCCTTCAACTGGTGGATGAACGATCCGAACAGCCGCGCCAGCATCTTGAATCCAACCGTGACAGAATTCGGCATCGCCTATGTTGTCTCAGACAAAAGCCTATTTGGCGGATACTTCGCTGTGGTGTTTGCCAAACCGTGAGTTTCTGGACAAATCCGAAACCATCATGTACAATACCGCTCCTGCGGCACATGTGAGCCGCCCATTCAAACAGAAAGGCAAGAAATTTCTGGAGGAAGACCTTGGCTAATATCAAGTCTCAGATCAAACGAAATAAGCAGAACGAAAAACGTCGTCTGCGCAATCGGTATTTTCGCGGCGCGGCTCGCACCGCCGTCAGCCAGGCGCGCAAGGCTTTGGAAACAAACTCACCCGAAACCAGAGAAGCAATCCTCAAAGCGATTCGCGCGTTAGACAAAGCTGCGGAAAAGGGCGTGATACATAAAAACAACGCGGCTCGCCGCAAAAGCCGGCTGATGAAACGCTTTGCGGCGCTAGGCGGCACACTCGCCAAGCCTCAAGCGGCATAATCACTTACATCTTCCCACACGCGGGAGTCGCAAGGCTCCCGCTTTTGTTATCCCTTCAAGAACACACGCAAGATTGTCACACACAGGTTGTCTATTTGCAATTCACAGGTAAGACAATTCTACAGACTGACCTTGTACAACCTCTTCATCCAATGATACTCAATCGAGCAAGCAAGGCAAAGCATCTTCCCGTCTCCGCGCAAAAGCACAACTCCTGAAAGTTGCACTACAGAGCCATGCCGCCGGCAACGCTTGAGAGCATATCATCTCTCCCGTTTGCACTTCCCGCCTCGCGGGATGGGATATAATCTTTCCAAGTATGTTTGAAAAAGAACAACGTCTCATCGAAGAAAAAATAAAAGCATATTGCCAAAGCAATGGTATTGCCCTGGCTGAACTGAAATGGCATCCCATTCCCTTTGCAGGGGAATGGGGATTTTCGACGTCCTTCTTTCAGATCGCTGCAAACGAAGTGCGCGCCGGCAGAGGGGAAAAGGTTTCGGTGGCGCAAAAGGCTCAGGAAATCGCCGAGCAGGTCAAGGGTCAGATCGGAAGCGTCGCAGGGATCAGCCGCATCGAAGCGGTGAAAGGGTATCTCAATTTTTACGTCGAGACTTCCGAATACGCGCGGCGAGTAGTAGAAGAAGTGCTCGCCTCAGGCGTAAACTTTGGGCGGGGCGCGCCGAAGAATGAGCGCGTCATGGTCGAATATGCTCAGCCCAATACCCACCACTCTTTTCATATTGGGCATTATCGCAACACGATTTTGGGGGAAGCACTTGCCCGGTTGGTCGAGTTTGCCGGTTTCGATACAATCCGCGCTTCGTATCCCGGTGACATCGGACTGGGCGTCATTACAGTAATATGGATCTACGACAAGTTTTATAAAGGACAGGAGCCAGAGGGCATTCACGAGCGCGGGCAGTGGCTGTTGAAATTGTATGTGGAAGCCAATCAGTTGCTGGAAAAGAAAGAAAACGAAACACCCGAACAAGCTGCACAACGCGAAGCGTATGATGCGGAGCGACGTGAGATGCTGCGCAAGTGGGACGCCGGAGACCCTTATGTGCGCGAGTTGTGGCGCAAAACACGCGAATGGAGCCTGGAAGAATTACGCGACATTCTGCGCATGTTGGACGTGAAGATTGACGTCTGGTTTTTTGAATCAGAGGTGGATGAACCCGCCAAAGCCATCGTGGAGGAATTGATTGCAAAAGGCATTGCCGAGGATGAGCGTCCACAGGGCGGCGCGGTCATCGTAAAGATTGATGAAAAACTCGGTTTGAAGAAGGAAAAATACCGCACGAACGTTATTCTGCGCAATGACGGCACGACGCTTTATCTAACCAAAGACCTCGCGCTTGCAAAAATGAAATTCGAAAAGTATCACGTGGATCGTTCGATCTACGTTGTGGATGTGCGGCAATCTCTGCATTTACAACAGGCATTCGCGATTTTGAAATTGTGGGGATTCCCGCAAGCAGAAAAATGTTATCACCTGGGGTATGGATTCGTCAGCCTACCGGAGGGTGCCATGTCGTCGCGGCGCGGGCGCGTGGTACTGTTCAAAGAGGTGGCTGATGAAGCCGTGCGGCGTGTGCTGGCAATCGAATCGGAAAAATCGCCGGAGATGAGCGAAGCCGAGCGAAAACAGGTTGCCCAGCAAATCGGTTTGGGCGCGCTTGCTTATTCCATGCTTTCAGTGGACAATAACAAAGACATCGTATTCGACATGGATGCGGCGCTCAGTTTCGAGGGACGCACAGGACCTTACATTCAGAACGCCCACGTGAGGGCGAATTCGATTCTCAGGAAGTCGAAGATCGAAAAGTTGGAAGACCTGGGGACGGCAACCTTCGACTATGAACTGACCAAACACGAAATCGAACTTATCGAGCAAATCTCGCGCTTCCCCGCGGTAGTGGAGCAGGCGGCAAATGAGTATCGTCCGCTGGTGATGGCCGCCTATGCCTACGATCTAGCAACTGCGTTTCATTCGTTCTATCATGCTGTGCCGGTCCTGCAAAGCGAAAACGCGCATGTGCGAAATGCGCGTCTGCGCCTGGTTGCCGCAGCAAAGCAGACGATTGCCAACGCCTTGCGACTGCTGGATATTCCGGCGCCGGAGGTGATGTAACAGCGTGAAGCACATCATACGCAGTACGGGCATTCCGTACTGCGTATTTTATAAAAATCGTATAAGGAGACGCTATGCCGATCAAAACTATCATCATGGGAGCCGCCGGGCGCGACTTCCACAACTTCAACATGTTCTTTCGGAACAACAGGGATTACGAGGTGGTCGCCTTCACCGCTACACAAATCCCCAACATCGAAGGGCGCCTCTATCCACCCGAACTGGCGGGCGCGCTGTACCCGAACGGTATCCCCATCCATGCTGAGGAAGAGCTCGCCGATCTCATTCGAAAGCACGGCGTGGAGCAGGTCGTGTTTGCATATAGCGATGTGCCACACGACTATGTGATGCACAAGGCATCTCTTGTCAACGCAGCCGGGGCCGATTTCCGCCTGATGGGTACGCGCTACACCCAGATCAAATCGTCGAAGCCTGTCGTGTCGGTTTGCGCAGTACGAACGGGATCAGGCAAAAGTCAGACGACGAGGCGGGTCTCTTTAATCCTTAGAGAGATGGGCTATAAGGTCGCGGCGATTCGTCATCCCATGCCATACGGGAATCTCATCCGACAGGAAGTGCAGCGCTTTGCAGAATATGACGATCTCGACGAACAGGAATGCACCATCGAGGAGCGCGAGGAATACGAGCCTCATCTCGCCAACGGTGTGATCGTCTACGCCGGTGTGGATTACGAAAAGATTCTGCGCCAAGCGGAACAGGAAGTGGACATCGTGCTGTGGGATGGCGGCAATAACGATTTTCCCTTCTTCGTTCCCGATTTGCAAATCGTGGTGGCAGACCCACACCGTCCGGGACATGAAATGACCTATTATCCCGGCGAAGCGAATGCACGCATGGCAGATGTATTCGTGATCAACAAGGTGGACACTGCCGATCCCCAGGCAGTGATTGCTGTGCGCGAGTCGCTACGTAAATTGAATCCCAATGCAATTCAAATCGAAGCCGCCTCTCCGCTCTTTGTGGAGAATCCTGAAGCGATACGCGGCAAGCGCGTCCTGGTGATTGAAGATGGACCGACGCTAACGCACGGCGAGATGGCATATGGCGCGGGATATGTGGCGGCACGCCGATTCGGCGCGAAAGAGATCGTTGACCCGCGCCCATTCGCGGTCGGTTCGATTGCGGAGACGTATAAAAAATATCCCACGACCGGCGCAGTCCTCCCGGCCATGGGCTATGGCGAAAAACAGATGAAAGAACTTGAAGAAACCATCAATAAGGCCGATGTGGACATGGTCATCATCGGCACGCCGATTGATCTTTCGAGGGTGATTCGGATCAATAAGCCTTATCAGCGCGTGCGCTATGAATTGCAGGAAATCGGTCAGCCAACGTTGAAAGATATTCTGATAAAAAGATTTGGCATGAATGAAAAGAAATAGAGGAAATAACGAATTGGAGGAGGTATGACCACTTTAGCACCCACACTTTCTGCCCGTTACTTTCCAAACACGGCTGCCTGGGTGAAAGACCTGTTCCTCATCCTTGCCGGCTCATGGCTGACAGCGCTTTTTGCCCAAATTGAGATCCCTCTGCAACCTGTGCCAATCACGGGACAGACTTTTGCAGTGTTGCTTGTCGGTGCCGCGCTCGGCTCGAAGCGCGGAGCGGCGGCGATGATCGCATATATCGCTCAGGGAGGGATAGGGCTTCCCTTCTTCGCGGGCGGAGCAAGCGGCATAAGCGTTCTCAGCGGAGCAACGGCCGGCTATCTCGTAGGCTTCGTCGGCGCGGCGTATGTAATTGGTCTGCTGGCAGAACGGGGCTTGGAACGAAGCGTTCGCACATCCATTGTCCCCTTTTTGATAGGGACGATAATCATCTATGTTTGCGGCGTGGCATGGCTTGCCATTGTACTGGGGGATTTCAACCAGGCCATTCGCTTCGGCTTGCTGCCCTTCCTTGTCGGCGATTTCATCAAGTTGATTGCAGCAGCACTTGCATTGCCTGCAGCATGGAGATGGGTTAGCAAATAACAATAAAAACGGCGGATGCGCTCCGCCGTTTTTATTTCACAGATGTTTGTTTTTCAACGCCGGATTTTCATCCAGCATTATATTTTACGACTACGCTGTTGCAAAGATGATAGACATAACAGCTCATTCCCGTTCTCCCTCACCCCAATCCCCCTCCCAGTGAGAGGGGCAAGGGGGTGAGGGCGAAAAGCAATGCAGATAGCAATCCTTTGTCCATGTTTGCAACAGAGCATTTTATGACATTCCTGCCGAGACCCACCCGAAAAACACACGAAATCACAGTAGAATAAGTTACCTATGTTTGTGGATCAAGTCAACATTCAAGTTAAATCCGGCAAAGGCGGCGATGGCATGGTGCATTTTCGCCGCGAAAAGTTCATTCCACGCGGTGGACCCGACGGCGGCGACGGCGGCAAGGGAGGCGATGTCATCTTTGAGGTCAAGCCTACGCTCAACACACTTTCCTCCTTCCGCCCCAATCAAAAGTTCAAAGCAGAAGATGGAGCAAACGGCGGGCCCTCGCAAATGACGGGACGCAATGGCAAAGACCTGATTCTCTATGTCCCGCCTGGCACAATGATCTTTGACGCAGAGACCGGCGATCTGATCGGTGACCTCACCCAACCCGGTCAACGCCTCATCGTTTGTAAGGGTGGGCGCGGTGGACGCGGAAATCAGCACTTTGCGACCTCGCGCAATCAGGCGCCGCGCATCGCCGAAAAAGGCGAGCCGGCTGAAGAAAAACGCCTCAGGCTAGAACTCAAACTCATCGCCGACATCGGGTTGATCGGCGTCCCGAACGCAGGCAAATCCACGCTGCTCTCTGTATTGACCAACGCCAAACCGAAGATCGCCCCGTATCCCTTCACAACACTCGAACCGAATCTCGGCGTCGCACACATTGACGAGGATACGACCGTCGTGCTGGCAGACATTCCCGGACTGATCGAGGGTGCCTCGCACGGCGCAGGACTCGGTCATGATTTCCTGCGTCATATCCAGCGTACGCGCGTGCTGATCCATTTGCTGGATGGATTATCTGAGGACCCGCTTGCTGATTACAGTCAGATCAACACTGAGTTAGCGCTCTTTGATCCAAACCTTGCCAAAAAGCCTCAGGTTGTGGCGCTCAACAAAATAGATCAGCCGCAAGTCCGCGAAAGACTCGAAGAGATACGAAAAAAGTTCAAAGAGCGAAATGTCGAAATCATGGCAATCTCGGCGCTGGCGCGCACCCATACGCGCGATTTGCTCCTCAAAGCCTATCAAACCCTGAAAGAAGCACCTCTGCGCGAGGAACTCGAACTCTCCATACCGGTCTATAAGCCCAAAGAGGACCCGCGCGAATTCGCGATCACACGCGAAGGTGCGCATGAATGGCGCATCACAGGTGCCGCCATCGAGCGCGCGGCGAAGATGACCTATTGGGAGCATGATGGCTCCTTGCGCCGCTTCCAAAAGATCATGGAAACCTTAGGAGTGGATGAGGCATTGCGCAAGGCAGGTGTGCAAGATGGTGACACCGTGATGATCGGTGATTTTGAATTGGAATGGCAGGAATGAGATGACACCTTCTGCACAGCGCACCCTAACTTTGCTTTTGCTGATCAGCGGCATACTCCTCGCAACATTCTTTGGACTGCGGACCCTTCACGCCTTCAAACACTTTCGCGGGCACCGCCCCCCACCGCCTTCGGCATCAGAGGCGAAGCAGCCTGAAACAAACGTGGAATTGATTCGCGAGTGGATGACCATTCCCTTTATTTCGAAAACGTATCATGTACCACCACCTGTCTTGTTCGATGCGCTGGGCATCCCTCAAAATGGGAACAGTGAGAAAAGCCTCGCACAATTGAACAAAGAGTATTTTCCCGAGGAAGACGGCAAGGTCATCGAAACCATCAAAACTGTCATTCGCGAATACCAATCACAGCAGTTCCCTATCGCGCCGCATACCCCTCGCCCATCCGTCCAACCCATCGAGTCCATCACACCATAGGCGGGACATTCATGTCTGATTTTCTATTGACACAAATCATCAACTATGGTGCTCCCCTTGTCGGGGCAACTGTGTTCATCGGCGCGTTGGGTGCGCCCCTTCCCGGCACGCTCATTGTCATTGCGGCAGGTGCATTTGCGCGGCAGGGCATTCTCCCTTGGCATACCACCGGCACACTTGCCCTTGTGTGCGTTGTATTGGGCGACTGCCTGAGTTACGCAATGGGATATTACGCGCGCAAAGCCGTGCTGTATCGCTTTCAGGGAACGACGCGGTGGTCTCAAGCAGAAGCCTCCTTCAGCCGCTGGGGTGGACTATCTGTATTCGTCACACGCTTCCTCATTACCGGCATTGCAGTGCCGATCAATCTGCTCGCAGGCACAAGCAGATTCTCGTTTAGGCGCTTCTTCCTTTATGATTTTCTCGGTGAAGCGCTCTGGATATTCGGTTATGGAAGCATAGGGTACCTCTTTGGTCCCCAATGGGAGGTGGTTGGTGAACTGATCGGCAGCCTTAGCGGCTTGCTGCTGGGTCTTGTGATCCTTGCAGTGGGCATCGTACTGGGAATGAGACAATGGAGAACGATAGAGAAAAAGGTGAAAATAAAAATCCCCGAAGCATAACTTCGGGGATTCTCGCTTGATCTTCGCTCACAGGGTTTCGCGCTGCATCGCGTCCATGACAGCAACGGAAACGACCTGCACAATAGCATTGACATCATCCCCTGTTTGCAGCACATGGATCGGTGCGCCCATGCCCAACAGAATAGGTCCGATCGCCTTTGCCTTCCCCAAACGCGCCAGCAACTTATAGGCGATATTTGCCGATTCGAGCGAGGGAAAGACCAGTACATTCGCATCCTTCACCATACTGAACGGATAACGCTCCTCGATGATCTCTGTCACCACAGCGGTATCCGCCTGCATCTCGCCATCCACGCGAAGGTCGGGGCGGCGGGCTTTGGTCAATTCAACGGCGCGTCGCACTTTGTCTGAGAGAGGATGCGGCGTGGAACCAAAGTTCGAGAAAGAGAGAAACGCCACGCGCGGTTCGATCTCCAACTGTCTGGCAAAGTCTGCCGCGAGGCAGGCAATTTCTGCGAGGTCCTCCGCCGTCGGATCAATGTTGACCGTTGCATCGGTGAAAAGATAGACGCGATCATCCACGATCATGATATACACGCCGGCGGCGCGTCGAGCCCCTTTCATCGTATGGTGAATTTGTAAAGAGGGACGAATCACTTCCGGATACTCATAGGTCAGACCCGAAACGAACGCATCCGCATCACCCATCTTGACCATCATCGGACCGAAGACGTTCGGATCGCGCACTCTCTTGAAAGCATCCTTCAGCGTTACACCTTTGCGGTTACGAAGTTCATAGTAGGCTTTGGCATACTTTTCCAAATCCTTGAATTGACGGGGGTCAACAATTTCCGGTTTGAAGTCGAGCCCCAGTGTTTTGAGTTGTTCCTGAATCAAATCGGCGCGTCCGATCAGGATGGGCGTGGCAATGCCCTCCTCTTTGACCTGATATGCCGCGCGGATGATCTTCTGCTCCTCCCCTTCTGCAAAGACGACCCGCTTCTTGCCTCCAGAGGAGCGCGCTTTGTTCAGCAAGAAGTAACGGACCTGTTCTCCCTTGCCCTGCCGATACGCCAATTGTTCTCGATATTCTTCGATATCAATCCTCTTGCGCGCCACACCGGTTTTCATGGCTGCCTCGGCGACAGCAGGCGCCTCCCACAGCAGAACGCGCGGATCGAGCGGCTTTGGAATGATGTACTCACGCCCAAACTTGATGCTCTCACCGCCATAGGCACGAATCACCGAATCTGGCACATCTTCCTTCGCTAGCGCCGCAAGCGCCCTGGAAGCGGCCAACTTCATCTCGTCATTGATCGCTTTCGCGCGCACATCCAGCGCACCGCGAAAGATGAACGGGAAGCCCAACACGTTATTGACCTGATTGGGGTAATCCGAGCGCCCTGTAGCAATAATCACATCCTTGCGCGCCTCTCTTGCCAGTTCCGGTTTGATCTCTGGATCGGGATTCGCCATGGCAAAGACAATCGGGTCCTCTGCCATGGACTTGACCATGTCAGGTGTCAGTACATTTGCCACCGAGAGGCCATAGAACACGTCGGCGCCGCGCACTGCGTCTGCCAGGGTGCGCGCGTCGGTGTCCACGGCGAAGCGCTGTTTATACTTGTTCAAATCTGTGCGACCCGTATGAACCACCCCCTTCGAGTCCACGAGCATGATGTTCTCACGCTTCACGCCCCAGCGAATCGCCAATTCTGCACACGAAATCGCTGAAGCGCCCGCGCCAGAAATCACCATGCGAATCTCTTCATGCTTCTTGCCCACCAACTCCAGCGCATTCGCCAGCGCCGCGGCAGAGATGATCGCCGTCCCATGCTGGTCATCATGGAACACGGGGATATCCAGCATTTTCTTGAGTTCCTCTTCAATGTAGAAGCACTCCGGCGCCTTGATGTCCTCAAGATTGATTCCACCAAAAGTGGGCGAAATTGCTGCCACCACTTTGATCATCTCATCGGGATCATGTGTATTGACTTCGATATCGAACACATCAACATCTGCAAACTTTTTGAAGAGGACAGCCTTTCCTTCCATGACGGGTTTACTCGCCAGCGCACCGCGATCACCCAACCCCAAAATTGCAGTACCATTCGAAACCACAGCAACTAAATTGCCCTTTGCTGTATATTCGTAGGCATCATCGGGTCTCTTTTCGATCTCCAAAACCGGCTCCGCCACGCCCGGCGAATACGCCAAACTCAGATCGCGCTGCGTGTCCATCGGTTTGGTAGGCACAATTGCCAATTTACCCGGCTTGCCCTTCAACCGATGATATTCCAGCGCGTCTTCTCGTGTAAACTTTGCCATAGAGCCTCCTGTGAAAAGATTGTGGCGACACGTGCAGATTATTGCATAACTCACGTCGCTCACCTAGTTGCGTTTGTCACGACTTTAACTATATAACCCACACCCTCAAATAGGCTACGTTAACGTCAGTTTAGGACACGCGGAAAGGCGGCGTGGCCGCTCCAGCCAACCCACGTCTTCGTCCGGTGAACCCGTCCAAAGCCGGGGACATATTCGGCTACTACGAATCCGCGCTGTGCCTACCCTGAACTCTCAGCGTTATGTTAACAAATCTTAAAAAACCATGTATAATTCAAACAACTAGAACGAGAAAACTTCTGCCGCCTCTGCGGTCTGGCTGTAAATTTATTCTGGATACGAGAGCAAGAACCTCCCCCGGTTTGGGAGTTACTTTAGTGAAGTCGAAGCGAATTCACTTGAAAAACAACCTGACTTCGCCCCCTCAACCTGCTCCCCGGATGTGACGCGCACTCGTCACACGGTTTGACCCATCCCCTGCACGCTTCGCGCGGGACCTCGGGTCTGCTCAACCTACCCAGACCTCATCCACAGCCGAGACCGCTGTACGGTCCTTCGGCTGTGTGTGCTTAATGATGAAAAAAATAACCGCCATCGAAGCCCAAAAGAACCATCCCAATCGGGTGAACATTCATCTCGACGGGGAATTCGCTTTCAGCCTGGCGCGTATCGTCGCGGCGTGGTTGAGAGTGGGTCAGGAATTGGACGAAAGCCAGATCGAACGGCTTCAGGCTGAGGATGCGCGTGAACGAGCGCTCCAACAAGCCATGCTCTTTTTGAGTTACCGCGCCCGTTCCGAAGCCGAAATACGAAAAAACCTCCTCAAACACAAATTCCCCGAGACGGTGATCGAAGAAACCCTCGAACGGCTGCGGCAGGACGGGCTGCTCAACGACGTGCAATTCGCTCGTGAGTGGGTAGAAAACCGAAGCACTTTCCGCCCACGCAGCCGCCGCATGTTGGCACTCGAACTTCGCCAAAAGGGACTTGACGAAGAAACTGCACAAGCCGCCTTGCAAGATGTGGAGGAGGAAACGCTTGCCTTCGAAGCCGCAAAAAAAAGAGCGGCGAAGTTAAGCCATCTCGAATGGAAAGAATTTCGACAAAAATTGTCCGGCTTCCTTGCGCGCCGCGGCTTCCCCTATGAGGTGATCGCACCGGTAGTCACCCAAATTTGGAACGAAGCCCGCGCGGAGGAACCACATTCTGAAGAAGAGGACTTGACATGAACCCAATCATCGTCATCATCAGTGATGCGCTCATCCTGCTCGTGGGTATCATAACCGGTTACCTGATTCACCGTTATCAGGCAGAGCAAAGGATAAAGAATCAACAAGATAAAGCCGATATTATCCTCAAAGGTGCAAACGAACAGGCGCGCCTCATCGAAGCACAAGCGCGCGAAAACGCCGTCAAGATCATCCAAGCCGCGGAAGCCGAAATCAAGGAACGGCGTATCGAACTCAACAAAGAAGCAGAACGACTCGATAAGCGCCGCTCCGAACTCGACCACCGCGCCGAACGTCTCGAACAGCGCGAACAGGCACTCAACAAACGCCAATCACAAATAGACCGGCGCGGCAACGAGATTGACAAACTCTACGAAGAACAAATGAAGCGCTTGGAGCAAATTGCCCAAATGACGCAAGAGGACGCGCGCAAAGAATTGTTCGCCGCCGTCGAAAAGGAGGCACGCGGCGACATGGCACGCATCATCCGTCAGATCGAAGCGGAAGCGCGCGAAGAGGGCGAAAAGCGCGCCCGCAAACTGATCGCAGACGCCATCCAGCGCGTCGCCTCCGAACATGTCGCCGAAGTGACGCGCGCCGTCGTCACCCTCCCCAACGAGGAAATGAAGGGCCGCATCGTCGGACGCAACGGACGCAACATCAAAGCCTTTGAGCAAGCCGCCGGCGTGGATGTGATCGTGGACGATACCCCGGACTCGGTCACCATCTCCTGCTTCGACTCCGTGCGCCGCGAAATTGGACGCCGCGCCTTAAGCCGCTTGATTCTCGATGGTCGCATCCATCCCGCCCACATTGAGAAGGTCGTGGAGGAAGAAACCAAAGCCGTCGAAAAGATCATCAACGAAGCGGGCGAGCAAGCCGCCTACGACGCAAACATTGCCGGTCTGCATCCCGAAATCCTGCGCATGATGGGCAGACTCAAATTCCGCACCTCTTACGGACAAAACCAACTCGCCCATGCTGTCGAAGTGGCAAAACTGGCGGGCATTCTCGCCGCCGAAATCGGCGCCAACGTCGAACTCGCCAAACAGGCCGGATTCTTACACGACATCGGCAAAGCCATGGATCACAATCAGGAAGGCACACATGCCAAACTGGGCGCGGAATTTTGCAGGCGCTACGGTGTGCATCCCATCGTCGTCAACGCCATCGAATCGCATCATCATGAAGTAGAACAACTCTCCATCGAAGCCGTCATCACCGAAGCGGCAGACGCCATCTCCGGCGCGCGTCCCGGCGCGCGGCGCGAAGACCTGGAAGCCTACATCAAACGCATCCGCGCCCTTGAGGAACTCTCCACCTCCTTTGAAGGCGTGGAGCAGGCTTTTGCCATTCAGGCAGGCCGTGAAGTGCGTGTGATCGTAAAACCGGAAAAGATTGACGACCTCGCCGCGGCGCGGCTGGCGCGCGACATTTCCAAGAAAATCGAAGAGACTATGCAATATCCGGGCCAGATCAAGGTCACAGTCATCCGCGAGACGCGGGCGGTGGATTACGCAAAGTAGACATCCCCGCCCAAGACTGAGCACACAAAAGGCAGGCCACCATGATAGAGTTCAATTCTCCCCCACAGACAAAGTGGATGCAAGCGAGCGGGGTGATCGGGCTACTGGCTGCATACCTCTTTTTCTTCCCGCGCCTGCTCCAGTGGGTTGGAGTTTCCGCCCTCACGCTTGGCATTCTGCCGGCAGCCATCGCTGGCTGGTACCTTGGACGGCGCATAGCGTTGATCGTCAGCGCCGTCATCATTTTCGCGACAGCCCAATTTTTATCAAAAACCTATCCGCCCTTTATTCAACACTGGCCTGATATTGCGCTGATCGTTGTTCTCGGCTTCGCAACGGGGATACTTCGCAAAACAATCCTCGAACGCGACAGGACAGCAGTGGAATTGCAAAAAAGCCTGCGCGAAGAACGCGCCTTGACCGAAATTGCGCGCGTTCTAAGCGAAACGCAATGCCATAGTCTGAGCCAGGTTCTTCAAATAATTGTCAACTCGGCCTGCGAGTTGATTCCCAATACCGACAAATCGGTCATCCACTTGTTCGATGAGGAAGAGCAGGCATTGATTCCTCAGGCAGTTTCAGGATATCAGGAACAGGGCGGCCCAGGCAGGATCAAAATGGGAATGGGGGAGGGAGTGGCAGGAAAGGTGATCGCCGAACGAAGGGTTATCCGTGTGGACGAAGTGCAAACAGACCCGCGCTTCCGCCCGCAGAATACGCCGTCCACCTACCGTTCTCTGATGGTCGCCCCGGTGGAAAACGGGCAGAAATGCCTCGGCACCATCAGCGTTCAAAGCGGCCAGCCCGCCGCATTCTCAGCGGAGGATGAAGCCCTCCTCTGCGCGCTCGGCGCGCATGCCGCCATTGCAATCGAGAACGCTCGCATGTTCGAAACCATACAACAAGGATACAAGGAAGCTAATGCCCTTTATCATATCACGCGGGAAATGGCCTCCTCACAGGGAACCGATCAGTTGATAGAGAACGTAGTGAACCTGCTCCAACAAAACTTTGGCTACTATTATGTTCAATTTCTGATTGTTGACCCCGAAACCAAAGACCTAGTGGTGAAGGAGGGAAGCGGGGAATTAGGAAAACGCCTGAAAGGAGAGCGGTTTCCCGCAGGGACGGGCATTATTGGCCATGTGGCCGTCACAGGAAAGACCTTTTTCACCAATGACGTACATCATGTGGTTTTCTTTTCGCCGCATCCTCTTCTTACCGAGATCCAATCCGAACTGGCAGTGCCTGTTATCGTCAACGGTCGTGTCTTTGGCGTGCTGGATGTACAGCAAAAACCTCCCCATCGTCTCACAGAACGTGATGAGCAACTCGTTCATACGGTCGCTGATCAACTGGCAATTGCACTGCAAAAAGCATCGCTTTATGCAGAATTACAAACCTCGATTGCGCAGGAAAAATCCATGCGGTCGCAATTGATCCAGAGCGAAAAACTGGCTCTTGTGGAGCGTCTGCTGGCCTCCATCTCCCATGAACTGAATAACCCCTTGCAAGCCATACAAAACGCTCTCTTCCTGCTGAAAGACGACGAAAGCCTTTCTCCACAGGGCAAACAGGACCTGCAAATCATCCTTTCTGAGACCGAGCGCATGAGCGCGCTGCTCGAACGTTTGCGCGCCTCCTACCGCCCAACGCAGATGGATAAATTCCAGCCCGTGCAGCTCAATACCATCATAGAGGACGTGTATGCTCTGCTTGCCACCCATCTGCGTCACAAACAGGTGGCCTTTGAATTTCACCCGGATCCAAACCTGCCTTTCATCGCAGGCCTGCCAGATCAGCTGCGGCAAGTAGTGCTTAATCTACTCCTGAACGGGGTGGAAGCCGCCTCCACAGGCGGACGCCTTACGGTAAGCACCGAGATCACAGAAAATCAGGAAGCGTTACTGACGGTTTCAGACACCGGCCCAGGCATAGACCCTGTCCTCCTTCCGCACATTTTCGACGTCTTTGTCACCAACAAAGAAAGCGGCACCGGGCTTGGCCTCGCCATCACACAAGACATTGTGCAGCGCCATAAAGGGCGTATTCAGGCCGAGAACAACCAGGCCGGCGGCGCCACGTTCAAAGTGTGGCTGCCCATTCTTTCAACGGAGCAGACATGAATCCGCGCGGCCGTATTCTCATCATTGACGACGAAGCCTCCCTGCGGCAGACGTTGGCACGCATCCTGCAACGCGCCGGTCACGAAGTGACCACCGCCGAAAGCGGCGAAATAGGCCTGGCGCTTCTAGCCAACACGATGTTCGATCTGGTTTTCCTGGATATTCGCATGCCGGGCATCACGGGGCTGGAGACGCTCAAAGCCATCCATGCCAGCCATCCAGATTTGCCAGTCATCCTCTTCACCGCCCAACCGGACATGCGCTCGGCAGTGGAGGCGCTTCGCCTTGGCGCCACCGATTATCTATTGAAACCGATCCAGCCCGAAGTTCTGCTCGAGCGGACGCGCACGGTGCTGGCTCGTCTGGAAAAAGAACGCCGAAAGCGCGAAATTCAAGCCCAAATCGAAGCGCTTCAGGCCGAGTTGCGGAATCTCGAAGCCGGTGAAAATTCCTCTCGCCCGGCTCCTCCTACCACCGTCAACGAGGAGCGGTTCCTCTCGCGCGGCAAACTAACCCTAGACCTGCACACGCGACGCGTCACCGTCGGCAAACGGACAGTGACCCTGCCGCCCACCGCTTTCGATTACCTGTTGGTATTGGCGCGGCACGTCCCTAATGTAGTAGATTACCAGACGTTAGCAGCCGAGGCGCAGGGCTATCAAGTGGAGACGCATGAGGCGCAAGAACTTGCTAAATGGCATATTCATCACATTCGTCAAGCGATTGAAGAAGATGCAAAACATCCAGCCATCATTATCAATGTACGGGGGATCGGCTACCGATTAGTAGTGGACTAATCCGAGGATAGAAAGTCGCCAACTTTCGCCAACTTTTCCAGGCAAATGACAAACCACGCAGAGGGAAATTTTCTTTGAAAATAAGGGCGATGAATGCGACCTGCCAGTCTCTTGATCCCCCTCCCATCCGCATTCTAATTGTGGATGATCATCCCACCACAGCCAAAACCCTGGCACGCGCCGTATCAAGACTGAACAAGAAGGTGGAAGTCCTTTCCGCCACCAGCGGACACGAAGCCCTGAAATGCGTGGAAGATAGGGCCGTTGACATTCTAATCACCGACATGATCATGCCCGACATGAACGGTCTGGAACTGGC
>DATLZK010000067.1:0-57046 GCA_035574015.1 Anaerolineales bacterium | reverse complement strand
GCTTTCATGGGCAGATTATTTGACGCTGCGCGCCTGCCACAATTGCGGAACGAAGCGATCCTTGCGGACGTATCTGGTTTTGGGTCTAACCATCGCTTCTTTCGTGTACTTTTGGCTGGTTCCGCCAAAAGCGCTGGGTCTGCCCCTTAGCCTGATCGTGCTCATCTACTTCGGCATCGTAACCGTCATTGACCTTGAACATCGCCTGATCCTGCATCCCACCAGTTTATTGGGCGCCATGTTGGGGCTCATAGCCGGGACATATCTCAACAGCCGCCTCAATGACAACGGTCTGCTGCTGGGCTTGGGCATGTCTCTTCTCGGGGGCGTGTTCGGTTTTACAGTTATGTTTATCTTTTACAAACTCGGCGAAATCGTTGCGCGTTACCGCGCCCGCCGGCTACAAGCGGCGGGCTTGGCAGATGACGAAGAAGAGGCGCTCGGCGGTGGGGATGTGTACCTGCTCGGCGTGCTGGGACTCATGCTGGGCTGGCCCTTTATCGTCAATGCGCTGGTCTATGGTATCCTGCTTGGCGGGCTGGTCAGCTTCCTCTTTCTCGTGGCTCTGCTCGTCCGCCGCCGCTACTCGAGCGAAGCCCTGATGACTTTTATCCCTTATGGACCGTATTTCATCCTCGGCGCAGCCTATGTTTTGTTTTTGTAGCTGATGTTATGACCTTCACCCTCCGTTCGTGGAAAATTCGTGAACGGTTCGACAAAACAGCGAAACATTACTTGTGGTTTGGTGACAAAAACTTGAGATTTGGAAGGATTGCCTTCCACACCGAGAAACGGCGTAAGTTTGTAATATAATTTTCATGGCATTGCTTTTCGCCTCATCTCTGCCCCTCCCACCAGGAAAGGGGTTGGAGTGAGGGAAAGAGGGACGGGTTCAGATGTCCATCATTTTCACAACAAAGCAATATAATTTACAAAAATGTGGGGTGATTTAGTACGAATGTCTCATTGGGCTGTGCTACACTACTGTTAAACTGGCAAACAGACTTGCTTGCTTTCTTTCGGATCAGGAATCGAACTTATGAAAACTTTAAAATTCCCACCCAGAAAAACCAAAGCCCAGGCGATGGTCGAGTTTGCCATCGTCTTGCCGATCTTGCTATTGGTGGTATACGGCTTGATCGAAGCAGGCCGATTATTGTTCATTTACTCCTCTGTGATCAATGCCACTCGTCAGGCAGTACGCTACGGGTCCGCTTCGGGCATTGGGCCGAACGGCGTCGAACGCTATCGCGACTGTGCAGGCATTAGAGCTGCTGCGCAGCGCGGCGATTTCTTAAATGCCTTCGATGATACGGATATTACAATTGAATACGACCGTCCCACCACAGCCAACCCCGATCCCGCCCCTTATGATACGTGCGACGGGAACACCGATACCATCGCAGTACAGACAGGGGATCGAGTCACCGTAAGAGTAAGAGCCGACTATAATGCTATCTTTCCTCGGATTTTGCCATTCCTCTCGCGCACCGTCGCCAACGGCAACCCCATCATAGCAGAGAGTTCAAGGACACTTCTCTTAAGTGTTGCCATCTCACCGCCTTTAGAGAATACCGTTACGATCATCACTGCGCACACCCCCGACCCTTCTCAAATCGGGCAATCTGTAACAGTCTCAGTTACAGTAACGGCAAGCACCACCCCAACTGGTACCGTACAAGTCACCGCCCAGGACGGCACAAGTTGTACAATTACACTCTCTGCCGGTTCTGGAAGCTGCGTTGTAACCTTTAACTTGGGGGGAACAAAAACCATTACTGCCTCCTATTCGGGCGACAGCAGCCATAAGTCCAGTAGCGGTACAGCAACTCACACGGTTGCCAAATGGTCCACCAAAACAACAATCACCACGAGTCCCAACCCCTCGCTGCCGGGCAACGCGGTCACCATTACAGTGAACGTCGAAAACGTCCCCGGCACTCCGCCCGGCACCCCAACACCGACCGGCACCGTACAAATCACCGGCAGTGCGAACTGCACCATTACCCTATCAAATGGTACAGGTACTTGCAGCACCACCTTTGCTGCAACTGGCTCCTATCAACTGACTGCTACATACAATGAAACCAGCACGCATGCATCCAGTAATGCCACCACAACCCACTATGTATTATTACCTCCTGAGACAGTTACTCTCATCACAGCAGATACACCAGATCCATCTCAGGTAGGACAAAACGTCACCGTTAGCGTACTTGTAATCGGACACGCAACCCCGAGCGGCACAGTCACTGTCACCGGCGCAGATTCATCCTGTACGATTACTCTCTCTGGAGGTTCGGGAACCTGCACAGTCGTTTTCAACTCGGCCGGCATCAAGACCCTTACAGCAACTTATGGCGGCGACGCAGATCAAACCGGTAGCAGCGACACAGAAAGTCATACCGTCGAACTGGCCGCCACCACAACCACCATAACGGCTGATACACCGGAGCCATCCACACCCAATCAGCCCGTGACTGTTACAGTAGTCGTCAGCGGTGGACCCACAACACCGACCGGAACAGTGACGATTAGCGGCGCTGACACAAACTGCACCATCACCCTCGCGGGCGGAACCGGCAGTTGCAACGTGGTTTTCAACACAATCGGAACCAAGACACTAACGGCTACGTACAACGGCGATACCACACATGCCCCTAGCAACGATACCGAGTCCCATACAGTTGCAAGCGTCAACTGTACTGCCATCACACATGGTCCTCTGACAATTTCCGGCGGCAACATGAGCATGACGATTACCAACCCCACCGGCACAACAGTTCCCATCCAAGACGTGACGGTCTGGTGGAATCACGATACGGGACGTTCAGGCAACCGTGCGTTGGAGTTGAACAGCGCTAGCCTCGGTGTCACTTTTTGGACGGGCAACGTCACCGCACCCACCTACACCATCACACCCACAAGCCTATCCATCCCGGTCGGTACATCCACAATCACGTTCAAGTTCCGCTTCAATTATGCAAACCAGGATGGCACAGAACGCATTCTCATCAACCTTGCCGCTCCTGGCTGTGAGCTTTATCCGATCGATTCGAGCAGATAATCGAAAAGCGAGTGATAAATCATGATCACACAAACCGAACGCGGACAAAGCATCGTTGAATTGGCAATCAGTCTGACCGTCATCCTGTTCCTGCTGGCAGGCGCGGTCGAATTCGGTATTGCCTTCTTTCAATTCATCCAACTGCGCGACGCGGCGCAAGAGGGCGCACTATATGGTTCGATATGCCCGGTTGAATCGAAAATCATTGACCGCGTGCGCAACGCATCAAACTCTCCCGTTGATCTCTCTGTAACCAGCGGACCTGAAGCCGTAGGCGTTACCGTCACCTGGTACAATGGCACCAGCGTGAATCCTGCCGACCAAATTTCAAGCGCCGATATTGAAGCAGGTGATGGGGTGAAGGTGGAAGTTACCTATAATCATCGGATCTTCATGCCCTTCATCTCCGCCTTCATCGGAAGCAACACCATCCCACTACGCGCTTCTGTAACCGACACAATTCTGGATACGAATACCTCAAAGCCCATTTGTCAATGAATAAACGACATGACACTCCCTCACCCTCACGTGAGAGGAGTCAGATTCGGAGACAAGCGCAACTGGCCGGCTTGGGATGAAACATACGCTTCATTCCAAGCCGGCATCTGATTCCGTTAAATCAGGTATAATCCCTGCCCGGACATTTTTCCGTCAAGGAGGTGAACCGCCACATTGCTTCATGCAGGGAAAGACAGCGCATGGACTTTGGTTCGAGGATCGAGCAAAAAGATGATCAATACGACAAATCATTGAGCATCCCCAAGCATATATCCTCCAACCAAAGTTGACGAGGACAAGGGTTCTCCACCGCGAGGTGGAGTTAAGGATGCCAGTCGGCATCCGAAAATCGAAAGATCAGCGGAAGCCCTTCGGGTGCGCCATCACCCGTCACCTTTCCCTCCGAAATAAAACCTTGCAGAAACAACACCGCGCAAGCGATTGTGCGGAGAAAACTGTAAGGAATGGCGTTCACGAGAATGGAGATGGAAGACCTATAACGTCTTGCCCTCCACTTCTCTCATACTCTCAAAACTCGGAGGATCCCCATGTGTGGAATCGTCGGATACATCGGTCCGCGTGATGCGACACCGATCATTCTCAACGGCCTGAAGAGGCTCGAATATCGCGGTTACGACTCGGCGGGAATCGCCGTCTTAAGCGGAGATCGGCTCGAGGTCCGGAAAGATGCGGGAAAGTTATCCCAACTGATGGAGTTGATTGCCAAATCCCCAGTCAGCGGAGCGCCGGGGATCGGTCACACGCGCTGGGCAACTCATGGCGCGCCGAACGCGCGCAACGCCCACCCACATCTCGGTCAGACGAAGCGCGTCGTCGTCGTACAAAATGGCATTGTGGAAAACTTTCTCGAACTCAAGGAGGAATTGACAGCAGAGGGGGTAAAGTTCGAAACAGAAACCGATACGGAGACAATCGTACATCTTGTTGAGCATTACCTTGCGACCGGCGTCGGGCTCGTCGAAGCCGCGCGCCTCACGTTCAATCATCTTCAAGGTGCAAATGTGGTCGTGTTGATGTCTGCCGATGAGCCAGACAAAATCGTCGCCGCGCGCATCGGCAACGCGGGCGGCGTGGTAATCGGGCTGGGCGAAGGTGAGAATTTCCTCGCCAGCGATACGCCGGCCATTATGGATCATACGCGCACAGTCATCTTTTTGGAATCGCGGCAGATGGCCATCGTCACACGTGACGGTGTGACCATCGAAACGCTAGACGGAACAAAGGTAAAGCCGCAAGTGCATACCGTTTCGTGGGACCCTGTCTCGGCGGAGAAAGGGGAATATCGCCACTTTATGCAAAAGGAAATCCATGAGCAAGTGCGCGCGCTGACCGATACCCTCGCGGGGCGCGTAGACTTCGTCAATGGAAAAATCCGTCTGCCCGACTTGAAGTTGACAGAGGAATTGGCGAAGAAGATCGAAAAGATTTACATCACGGCATGTGGAACCGCTGCCTATGCCGGCATGGTGGGGAAATATCTTATCGAAAAGATCGCGCGTATTCCCGTCGAAGTGGTGATTGCATCCGAGTTTCGCTACAGCGATCCCATTCTGAACGATCGCACGGTCGTACTTGCCATCTCACAATCCGGTGAAACGGCTGATACCCTCGCCGCTATGGAGGAGGGCAGACGCAAAGGCGCTATTCTTTGGAGCATTGTGAACGCCATCGGTTCACAAGCCATGCGCATTGCGGATGGTTTTATCTCGATGCAAACCGGACCCGAGATCGGAGTCGCCTCGACCAAAGCTTTCACTGCCCCTCTCGTGGATCAGTACATGCTCGCGATCTTGCTGGCTGATTTGCGCGGCACCCTCGATGAAACAAGACGCAAGGAGCTGGTCTCGGATCTACGCCTCGTGCCGGACCTTGTAGGGCGCACGCTCGAACGCGAAAGCGAAGTAGAAAAAGTGGCGCACGTTTTGAAAGACATCCGCGATTGTTTATATCTGGGGCGCGGAATCAACATGCCTATTGCTTATGAAGGCGCGCTGAAATTGAAGGAGATCTCTTATATTCATGCGGAGGGCTATCCGGCGGGTGAAATGAAGCACGGTCCTATTGCGCTGATTGATGAACATATGCCCGTCCTGTGCCTGGCGCCAAAGGATCCCTGGCACGAGAAGATGATCTCGCAAATTCAGCAGGCGAAGGCGCGTGGAGGGAAGGTCATCGCTGTGGCGACGGATGGTGATGAACTGGTGAAAGGGATGGCAGACCACGTGTTATGGGTACCCGAAACGCCATGGATGCTCTCACCGGTAGTAACGGTGCTGCCCTTGCAGTTACTGGCTTATCATATTGCCGCGCTACGCGGCCTGGATGTGGATCAACCGCGCAATCTGGCAAAAAGCGTAACGGTGGAGTAAGGGAGTTGTAACCTGTTCGCGGCTAAAATTAACAAACCTGTAAACGTGTGAAAAGCGCCAGCGAATACAATGAAAGCAGGTTTAGATTATGATTCATAAAGTTACACCATGTGGCAAAGTATCAGTAACGCGTGTTCAACAGTATAAACACTTACTTGGATAATCCACTGTTGAGAAACAAGAAGGAGTCTTCACACATGAACCGGATCGCATCTGAAAGAGGACAAGCGCTCATTCTCATTGCCTTGGGCATTGTCGCGCTAGTTGGCTTCACGGCGCTGGCAGTGGATGGCAGCATGATTTTGTCGGACCGGCGTCATGCACAGAACGCGGCTGATACGGCAGCCTTTGCTGCAGCCCTGGCAAGAATCAATGGGGAAGATTATTCAGCCGCCGGCCTTGCCCGCGCAGCAAGCAACGGTTACGATAATAATGGGACAACGAATATCGTTGAGGTTCACCTGTGCAGCGAGGCTGGCGTCACCTGTCAGCTTCCCCTCGGCGCTCAGCTTTCCCAGTATGTCCAAGTCAAAATCACCTCCTATGTCAACCTGTATTTTGCGCGTGTGCTGGGTAGGGCGCAAGCAACCAACCACGTTGAAGCCATTGCCAAAGCGGTCGTTCCAGAGACCAAACACTGGTTCGATGGAAAAGCGCTTGTATCCGTGATGGAGGGATGCAGAGGTGGAAGCAACCCTAACCATCCGTTTACCGTCGGAGGCAATGGAACCACTATCGTGAATAACTCGGGCATCTTCGTCAACTCGTCCTGCTCCATCGCCTTTGTGGATAACGGCAACAGCAACATCGTCCTCACCGACGATGGAGTATGCGTGGTAGGCGGCATTCAGGCCGGCATCACAGGTGTCACGCCTCCACCCCAAGGAGGATGCGGATCACAGATTGATTTGGACGACTTCGAATTGCCTGATCCCGAGGCGTACTGTGCTCAAGCAGGCAATATCACCGGCTCAGGTGGAAACTATACCGCAACACCCGGTTCTTTCAATACGAGCGGCAATCAAACATTTCCAGACGTATCTCCTTCGGGAACATTGAAACTACAAAAAGGTATTTACTGCCTTTATAACGGAATAAGCCTGAACGGAAACTGGACGATCACCACTGATTTGAACGGGAATGGTGCTCATGACCCTGACACCGAAGGGGTACTCTTCTACATTCTAGATGGAGATGTAACGCTTAACGGGGGTTCCACGCTCAATATTCACGCTATCAGTGCCGGCTATCCAACTACCATACTTAACTATCTGTTTTATGTTCCGCCCTCGAATGACGCAAACGTTACGATAACTGGGAACAACGGCTCCAGTTTTGTGGGAACGATCCTTGCCCCTACCTCGCACTGCATTTTAAACGGATCAGGAAACACCTTCAGTCTCGATGCTCAGGTCATCTGTTACGATAATACCGTCACAGGCAGTGGGCACATTGACATTACATTCAACGACGCAAATAACGCAGTCACCTCTACTAAGCCATCCATCGAACTCACCAAGTAGCCTGCTCTCTTCTGTAACTCAAACTCACTTACGTAGTTTTCCCCTACCCTTCCCTTCCAGCACGGGGGAGGTGGATGTAAAATCGGTGCTAGCGCATCAAGAAAATTCACGAACGCCAAGTCATGATTTCTCGCTACTGCAATAGTACTAATAGGGGAGTAGACAGATTTGAAAGATAGGTCAAGATAATTTCGTAGGAAAAGCAAAAATAATATAAAATTGCGTTGTTGCAACTTAACGTCAGCTCAGGATGTTACACACTTCTGGAAAATTCGCCTGACCGCCCTCCCCCTACCTCCTCCTCCAGGGAAGGGCAGGGGGTGAGAGAAAAGCAGGCGAGAAATGTAACATACTGAAACGCTTTGGTTGCCTACCTAACCCGAATTCACGTAGTATTAACAAGCTTTCTCCCTGAAACAGGCACAAAACTTATTACATTACTGCAACCTTCGCATCGAGAAAGCGACTGAGGAAGGAGTTTGAACATGAATGGAATCAAATCCGAAAGAGGGCAGGCTCTAATTCTGATTGCCTTTGGCATTGTTGCACTGGTAGGGTTTACCGCCCTGGCAGTAGATGGCGGTAGGGTGCTTTCCGACCGACGTCACGCGCAAAATGCCGCTGACACAGCAGCCTTTGCCGCGGCGCTGGCAAAAATTAATGGAGAAGATTATCAGAGTGCCGGGCAAAACCGAGCTCAGAGTAACGGTTATAACAATGATGCCGACAGTACCGTGGAAGTAATCCTTTGCAGTAATGCTCCTGCCAGTGATCCATGTACGGGATTGCCCCCAGCCGCCAATCCAGCAGAATATATTCGAGTGAGAATTACCTCTGATGTTCCCATGACGTTCGCACGTGTGCTGGGCAGGAATGAGGTCACAAATATTGTAGAAGCCATTGCCAAAGCGCAGGGAACAACCTCCTCCACCTTATTTGGAGGCGCGGCGCTTGTCTCGCTAAAACAATCCGGAACCGCTTTTTCCGGGAATGGTAACTTTAGTCTTGACGTCAACGGCAGTGGAATCTTTTCAAACTCAAACAGCAATTGCTCGACCCAATTCACGGGCAATGGCACTATCCAAGTGGATACAGCCATTACGATTGCCTCTGGTGGCACACAATGCAGGAACGGAAATTTAGTAGTTCCCAATCCAGTTGCAGGAGCCCAAGTTCCCTACCCGCCGAATATCTCAGTCCCTGAACCGTCATTCACCTGCCCTGTTGGCGAAAACCGTTCGGGCAACACCTTTAACCCTGGAACTTATAATGCAACCACCATCAACACCAACGGAATCGTGACCTTTACGCCAGGCAACTATTGCTTCAATGGGAGCATAAGCATCAATGGAAATGTAAATGTGATCGCCAATAACGTGAACTTTCGCATCAATTCGGGACAATTTTCTATAAACGGTAACAGCACATTTACATGCAACAACATGCTCGTCTATGGCGCTGGGGGATCGGGTATGCATTTCAACGGTAACGGTAGCAACTCCTGTACAAACGTAACCTTTTATATGGCATCTGGTGATGTCTACTGGAACGGTAATGTTGCCAACACCTTTACCGCCCCAACCTCAGGGGACTACAAAGGCCTCCTCATTTACATGCCCTATGGTAACAACTCAAACCTCATCATCAACGGCAATTCAGGCAATCAATTAACGGGCTCAATTATCGCTATATCGTCACCAATCACTATTAACGGCAATAGCGGCACAAATGGCCTCCACACCCAGATTATTGGCTATGAAATCAGCCTGGCTGGCAACAGCAATACTATTATCAACTTTGACGCATCAGAACAGTACAACCCGCCTTCTTCTCCAACCATCGAACTGACTAAATAACCTTTACACACTCTTCCCCCTATTCTCTTCCTGATGGATGAGAATAGGGGGTAAGGGAGGAGGTGAATAAGACAAACAAGGAAAGTGTAACCTTCTCTAATTTTCAAATTTAGTTTCTATACCAAAATCTCCAGTAGACTTAAACAACGATTTGAGCAAGAACCATTTTTTACTTCTTATTATGATAAGGAGTCATCGGTTTTCATTAGCACATTGTAACCAAAAGGAGACGCTATGCCTAATTCATTGCGCGTACTCTTTCTATCATTTACCATCGTTGCTGTATTGTTATTCAGCGCCTTTGGGACAACGCCTGTCTTGGCCGATGACGACACCGGAACCGATACATCCGAGACAGAAACGGTGAGCGCCGAGGAGGCGCCTCCCAGCGAAGAGGCCCAACCCACACCGCCCGAAACTGTGGGCACAGAGGAGGCACCTCCCAGCGAAGAGGCCCAACCTACACCGACTGAGGCTGTCGTCACAGAAGAGGCACCTCCCAGTGAAGAGGTCCAACCCACACCGACCGAAACGTCTTCGGGGGATGGAAGTACGACTGAAGAAGTTGTGGAAACCGTTCTAGAGCAGGTGCCGGAGAATACAACGGTAACCGTTTTGAATTCCGAAGGTGAAGCGCTCCCGCTCGCTTCACAGGAAAGCGCGGAGGCGATCGCATCGGCATATGACCCGATCTGGTGCCCTGCAACGCAAACTACCCCAACCCCTGGAGCCAATGGCTGTACCGAATCGTTCAGTAGTTTCACCGAACTTCTTTCCTTCTTGAAAGCCAACGAAGGGAATCCAGCTTACCAGCAAGCAGGCACCATCTATATTCAGAAAGATCAATATTTGGGCGGTGAAACCGAAATTGATTTCAACGACTTTGGATTCACTACCTTCAATCAATTCGATTTGACACTTCAAGGTGGCTGGGATACGACGGATAACAGCGTTGAACCCACAGACACCACGCAGTTCGACATTCCGATTATTATCGGTTCGAGCACGAATCCCTGGGTTGGCTCACTGACACTCAACAACATCTTCATCACTGGTGTTTCCTATCAAACAGGGCTTACACTCTACACACAAAGCGATATCACCCTTTCCAACGTGGAGGTGACGAATTCAAAAGAGGGCGCCAACCTTAATGCAGGCGGTGATGTCTTTGTGGAGTCATCGAACTTCAGCGAGAACAAGAAAGGCGGCGCCACCATCAATGCTGGCGGAACGGTAAGCATCGAAAATAGCACTTTCGATAATAATGGCTCTAAGAAGACCAATGGCTTTGGGCTCAAGGTTGTAAGTGGAGGTGATGTTAACCTCTATCAAATGAGCGCCAGCTACAATGAAATCTTTGGTGCAGATGTTACTGCAGAAGGTGTGGTTTCTGTTGACTTGAGCATCTTCTCCGGGAACGTCTCCTACTCATATTGCAACACTGCCGATGGTGGCTACGGCTTGAAGGTTGTCAGCCAGAGCGATATTTTCGTGGATGGCATCAACGCAGATGATAACTATCTCTTTGGCGCCTATCTGGAAGGTGCGAATGTTGAGGTGTATAGAGGCACTTTCAACAATAATGGCTCCGGCGCTGCTGATAATCCAGTTGGATATGGATTAGAGGTAAAGAGCAGTGGATATGCCACCCTGGGTTCACTTCAAGCAAACAACAATCAACTTTTCGGCGCGAACGTCCAGGCAGTTGGCGATGTCGTCGTAACCGACAGTTTCTTCAACGGAAACCAAGGCTATGCATATCTCTGCAGAATCGGCTGGAAGTATGAGGGCTTTGGTTTGCAAGTGATTACGAACGGCAATGTTACCTTAAACGGTGTTACGGCCAACGACAACTACCTCTTCGGTGCACATTTGGAAGGCGCAAATGTGGAAGTGTCAAACAGCCTCTTTAACGAAAACGACTCCGATTGGGCTGAACATGTCACTGGCTCTGGTTTAGAGGTCGTAAGCAGTGGAGATGTAACTCTTTCTGGGGTTGAAGCCAATCGTAACCAGAAGTTCGGTGCAGATATTCAGGCTGGCGGCACCGTTGTTGTACTGAACAGCTTCTTCAACGGCAACAGGGCATATACCTATTCCTGCTATGGCAAGAAAACCTACTACGGATACGGATTACAGGTAGTCACTCTGGGTGCCATCGTGCTGAGCGACGTCACTACCACTGAAAACAATCTCTTTGGTACACGCCTTGAAGGTGGTGACGTAACCATTGCAGATAGCGTATTCAGTGACAATGGTGTCGATTCGCAATGGAAACTTGAAGTTGTAGGAAAAGGCTTGGAGGTCAAAAGCACAGGCAACGTCTCATTGTTTAATGTAGAAGCAAACAACAACGAAAAGTTTGGTGCCGATATCACAGCGACAGGCAATGTAGCCATTGGAGGAACAAACTTCTTCTCAGGCAACAGGGTATTCGTATACGACTATTTCCGCCACGAAGTGACCGAAGTCGGCGGCGGCTTTGGCCTGCGCGTGGTCGCTAGCGGAAGTGTCTCCCTGAACGGAGTGACTGCAACAGAGAATTACCTCCAAGGTGCTTCTCTGCAAGGCGCTGATGTGAGTGTTTCCAACAGTGTGTTCGATGCAAACGGTTCCAGCTTTGTCTATCAGCCAACCGGCATGGGACTCGAAATAAAGAGCAAAAGCAGCGTATCGCTCAGCAACGTATCGGCCAGCAACAACCAATTGTTTGGCGCGAATATTCAGGCTAACGGAAATGTCTCCATTCTGACTGGCTTCTTCTCTGGGCATCGAACGTACACATTTGCTCCCTGTGAAGGCGCTACCTTCCTTGGCTACGGCTTGTTAATTGTGACGACAGGCGATATTGCCTTGAATGGCGTCGAAGCCAACTTCAATAATTTATGGGGCGCCAGCCTGACCGGTAAGGATGTGGCTATTGCTAATAGCAAGTTTAACAATAACGTCTCCGATTCCAGCATCTTTGTTGATGATACTGGTTTGCTAGTGAAGAGCAGCGGCACCGTCTCGCTCTTCAACGTAGAAGCCAAAGAAAACCGCTTGATCGGCGCAGACATTACAGCGGCTGGAGACGTATTCATTACTCAAAGCACCTTTACCGACAACCGCGGTTTCACCTGCTTGTTCGACTGGTGCCCTGAAGGGAGCATCGTTTATCACGGTTTCGGTTTGAAAGTCACCACGCCGGGTCTCATCTCCCTCTTCGGCACAAATGCCAGCAATAACAACCTCTTCGGCGCAGAATTGAACGGAGCATTGGTAACAGTCGAGAACAGCATCTTTAACAATAACCGCTTCGGCAATGGGCTCACCATCAACGCCAGCGATAACGTCACCCTGACCAACGTCACCGCGCAGAACAACGGTGGAAATGGCGTGAAAGTGACCGGCGTTTGCGAGAAAATTGTTCAAGTCAACGGCGGCACGTTCACCGACAACAGCCTGTACGGTATCAAGGTGCTCAATGCCACCCTTAACCTCGATGGAGCCCAGACTTTTGCCAACAATGGCTCCGGCAATGTGTTCACAGATACCAGCACATGTGTGGTCAGTGGCTTCTCTACATCCAACACAACCAACAGCACGACAACCGTAGAAAACACGAACAACTCCAATAACGAACAAGTCACATCAGGCAATAAACCCAAAAACAAGAAGACCACAAGTGACAAGAAACACAATATCAAGAGGTTTCGCAAACTAAAATAATGCCATCCCCACACATCTAACTGCTATAATTGAGGAACAGCGCAGGCTGTTCCTCAATTCTTAACTTGCCTTACACAGTTTCTTTCCTCACCCCTTTGCCTCCCTCCCAGCGTGAGAAGGAGAGGGGTGAGAGCATGTAACACCACTTCAAAAGGATCAACCATGAAAACCGCCAAACATTATGTCATCCTCGCAATATTATTTTTTGCCATTCTCTTGAATGCCTGCGGAAGCCCAGTCACTGTTACAGAAATCGTTATCGTCACAGCAACGATACCGCCTGCGACCAACACCCCTGATCCCTGTGCGCCGGAAAACATCGAAGCTTCGGTTCAGGCCGTGCACAAATATATGCGCGAATTCGATGACGCTTCCACCCTCGCCGCCAGCCAGCCCCGCGAACAACTGGCCGACTCCATTGCCAACTTACAAAGGATCCGGCGCGAAGCGGAGGACCAGCCGACCCCTGCCTGCCTTGCCGCCCTCAAGACGTATCAGATCTCGCACATGAATTCGGTCATCAATACCTTGATTGCCTTTATGGGCGGCGCGGACCAACAGACAGTGGATCAGGGTATTGCTATTGCGCGTGAACAGCACGACCGCTACACCCTCGAATTGGCACGCGTGCTTGGTCTTACCGTCGTCCCGGCCGTTACCATCACCCCACCTGCACAGACTCCAACTCCATAGCCATCCATATCAAAACCACTACCGCGAATTGCCAGAGTTCCTCTGGGTTCACAAGCAGCAGCCGCTCAGCGAACCGTGTTCACGGTCCGCTGAGCGTTTCATAACCGGCGGCTTTCCATTGATTGATGCCACCTGCCATACTAGTCACCTGCGAGAAGCCCGCCGCCAGCAAAATATCTCGCCCTTGTGCGCTGCGATTTCCCGAGCGGCACACCACGACAATTTGCCGGTCGCGCGGCAATTCGTCCACGCGTGAGGCGAGCTCGCCAAGAGGGATCAACGTCGAGCCAGGGATATGACTCTCGTTCCACTCCTCCGGCTGGCGTACATCCAAAATGAACGCACCTGCTTCGCGCAACGCCGCCGCTTCAAAGACCGAGACCTCAGGCGGCAGAGCATCCCCTTTGACGTCGTTCCGCTGATTCAGGAAAACGATTCCGCCCAACACAACGAGAATGCTCAAACTCGCCAAAAGCAGGAGTGGATTGAAAGTCTGCTTCATCTTATGATGCGTCTTTTGCGTCTTTTTCTGTTTCATCCTCAAATACTCCAAAAGAAATTTGCCGGGCACGCCGGCGCGCCTTACTTATCAGGTAAAGCCTCCACCTAATGCCACATAACCACAAAGCGGGCAACTCAACTGCAGCAAACCGTCATAATCCAGTTTGCCTTTTCGACAATGTGGGCATTCCTGCCCCCGTTGAGGAGCGCGGCACCCCTTCGACCCGGAGACCGGGTCTCGTTTAAGAGGCTTCTTCCTGTCCTGATAGCGCTTTGCTGTATTTACTTTGGCGCGCGTCATATACTCCACTCATTAGATGCAATTCGGACGAAAAAGTGACATTTTGCATGTTGGTTTTGGTTCCCTTTGATCGGTAGGGAAACTTTTTCGTCAGACGATCTGATAAGTCCCCTCACAGATGCTCAACGGGTCATGGGGTATACTTTGTTCATGCCCGAATATCCCGAATACGTTTACAAAATGCTTGCGCGCGCTCGTGAGGAAGGTCAGTGGTATTGCGGGCAGCCCGATGCCGCGGCGCTCTGCTTTGACGTGCTTGCACTCTTTCCCGACTGCAAAGAAGCGAGCGATTTGGTCTACGAACTGTTCTGCGACGAATGGCTAATTTACAATAACCGCGTCGTCATTCAGCAACACATTGATGAATGGGATGATCGCCCATGGCAGCAGCGCCGCAGACTGGCATTGTCTTTTCGCTTCATGAGCCGTTGGGAGGATAAATATAACGTCCGCATATTGGAGGGAAAGAGCTCGCTAGACGTGGCAGAACTCCTCGAAGAAGGCAAAATGGAACTGCTTGGGGCTTATTGCCTGGGCGACGAGGAATGCACCGATTATGCCTGGTCAATTTTCGCTGAAGCCATTAAAAAGACCAACGACCCGCATGCCGCCCTTCTGTGGATCGGATGGCTCTATGCAGATTTGGGTTTCTTCGCCGATGCCGCGGAGGCACTCGGCGAATTATGTTCACGTTTCGATGATCCCAGCGCCAGACGATTGCTCGCGGAAGTGGTCTGGTGGCGCGACAACGCGCATCGCATCCCCTGGATTCCGCCTGCAGGAGATGGTTCCCGCTATGACCGCATCATCAAGTCCATTGACCCCAACGCGCTGACAACACAGGAATATATCGAAAGAGTGCGCAAGGAAAATCAAAGAGAACGCCGCGCACCATACCGACCGATCATTAACAAACGCCTGGAAAGCCTCTTCAGTCGATCCATTCCTGAGCAGAAAAATGAAACGCTGGCCGTTTCTCTCATAGAGTGGAGTTTCTTCGATAGGGAGGATGAAAACCCCGGCGAACTTCCGGATTGGGCGAAGCGGCAAATCGAAATGCTTGAACGCTTCAAAAAAGGCGAAGAAAACTTGGAGGAAATGATCGAGGACATCATTCGCCGTTACAAATTTACACACAACATTCCCCCTCCCTCCACACCACCGAGGTACAACCCAAACGATTTGCCTTTCGATCCGCGTGAGATTTTTGGCAAAGGGGACGAAGATGAGGAAGATAATTTATATACAGAATGATTTTGCCACCAACCAACTCTCTCCAGAACGCTTGTGGGAACTTGTACGTCCTATCAAGGGTGATCGCTTGATCATCGGTCAAACCCCAGGGGTGTATTCAGGTCTGTTATCTTCGCTACAGAGCAAATCAGAAAATTTACCGCAGAGTTCACAGAGAGTTATTGATTTTCCCCGTGAGCCCTATGGTGGCAAATTGGTTGATCCCTTATGAGCCACTCCTTATTAGGCGAGTTACTAATCCCCAATCTCTGACTCGATGATTCGCAAAAAGGCTTCTACAACTTGCGGATCGAAATGTTTGCCGGCTTGTGAACGAATATATTCCAATGCCTGCTCGCGGGACCAGGCGGGGCGGTAGGGACGGTGACTTGTCAGCGCGTCCCAGACGTCGGCGACAGCAAAGATGCGGGCGGCGAGCGGAATCTCCTCTCCTTTGAGCCCGCGCGGATAACCACTTCCATCCCATTTCTCATGATGACAATATGGAATATCGAGCGCAGGACGAAGATATTCGATGGAGGACAAAAAATCATAGGCATATTGGGGATGTTGGCGCATGATCGTCCACTCCTCACCGGTTAAGGGACCCGGCTTGAGCAGGATATGATCAGGAATGGCAATCTTGCCAATATCGTGCAGGAGCGCGCCGCGGCGGAGGTGAAGCATATCGCTAGGTTTCAGGCCAAATTGCTGAGCCAGTCTCAGGGTCAGTTCCGTGACGCGGCGGGTATGTCCCTCCGTTTCGCGATCGCGCAAATCGAGCGCGCGCGACCAGCCTTCGATCGTTTCATCATATGCCAGCGTCAATTCGAGATTCGAGCGTTCGAGATTCTCGAACATGCGCGCATTGTCAATCGCAATGGCGGCCTGACCCGCGAGCGCTTCAAAGAAATTCAGCCAATCCGGTGACACAAACAAAGGAGTGCGATGAAAGGCCTCCAATACGCCTTTGATTTCGCCTTTGGTGATGAGAGGATAGGCGTAATAAGCCCTGAACTCCTCACCTTCCACCACTTCGGCTTTGGCAAATTTCTCATTTACCGCGTCGAGATCTGGGATGGCGATCAACTGTCTTTCCATGGCGGCTTTTCCGGCGAGGCCCTCGCCAAGGCGTAGCGGCGCTCTCGATTGAAAGTTCGAACGAAAGCCTCGCCCGGCTGCGTACTCGAGGGTGTGCGTATGCGGATTGAAGAGCAAAATGCTGGCCGCGTCCACATTCAAGTATTTAGTGACATGGGTGAGCAGAAAATTGAAGACCAGACGCAAATCGAAACTGGATGCAATGACTCGGTCCATATCCCGCAGCGCTGTGAGACGTTTCACCTGCCTGATCGTTTCTTCATGCAGACGAACGCGCTGCAAGGCATTCCCTGCCATATCGGCAATGGCAACGAGCAGATGTTTTTCGCTGTCGGTAAAGACGTGTCTTTCCGTGTACCAGATGTGCATCACACCCACAATGCGCTCCTCAGCATGCAGGGGAAGCGAGATGCCCGTACGCATGGAATTCAAGTACCTATTCTCGCCCGGCAAGATGCGCGTGACTGTGTCAGTGCGCCAATCCTCGGTAACGTAGATTTCGCCTCTTTCTGCAACCCACCCTGTTACACCTTCGCCGGGGCGGTGCCTCAATTCGCTTGTCCCCGTCAACCACTCCCCCTCCGCAGTGATCCAACCCTGAGAGATCAATTCACCGCTGGATTCATCCAGCAAATAAATCGAACCGGCCTGTGCTCCCACTGCACGTGCAGCATAGCGGATGAACAAAGGAAGCATTTCTTCGACGGTATGGGCTTGACGTAAAGCCGATGAGAGGGATTGAAGCGTCTCGAGTTCATGCAAGCGCCGCTGAGTCTCCTCGAACAGACGAGCCGTTTCGATCGAAGAGGCAAATTGTGCAGCAATAGTCTCCAAGAGCGCGCGATGTCGTTCATCGTACACATTCGGCGCATACGATTGGGTTGAGATCATCCCAAACGTACGACCGCCGCGCTTCAAAGGAATGGCCAAAATGGAACGGACATGCTTTGGATAACCAAAATGAACAGCCTGAATATCATTGCGAGCATGATAATCATCCACAAGCAGGGTTTTGCCCTCCGAGATCACCTGCCCACTCAAACCTTGACCGCGCGGGACGCGCGCAGGCGGATAAAGCACGCCTTTGTCGTAGCGATAGACAGCGTGATAATCTCCTTTCGCTTCATCCTCCAAAACAATGACGAACGCGTCGCTCGGCATGACGCGCTTCACCGCTTCATGTACACTGGCATACGTGACCGATGGATCAAAGCCTGCTACCAACAAACTCTGGCTGGATTGGTGAAGCACGCTCAACTCCGACAATCTCTTTTGCGTATCCTCGAACAAGCGCGCGTTGGAAACGGCTGAAGCCGCCATCGAGGCAAAGGCTTTGAGCAGTTCAAGATCTTCCGGTTTAAAGGGACGATCTGAACCAATACGGCGTATGTTAATCACGCCCAGCGTATGTTCACGCTCTTTGAGCGGGGCAAACATAATAGCCTCCTCCTCTTCGGGCGTGCCGGGGACCTGCACAGCGCGCGGATCGTTCTGCAGTGAGTTAACAATCTCTGCCTGACCACTTGCGGCGACCGAACCGGTAACTCCCTGTCCCAGTTTGATGGTCAAATCACGGAAGGCTTCCTGGCTTTCTTGCAAGGCAAGCACACACCGCAGGGTTTCACCTCCTGGTTCGAGCAGGAAGATGCGACAACCATCAGCCGCGAAGAGGGTTTTGGCGTGCTCGCCAATGGTACGCAAGGTCTCGTCCAGGTCTAGGGTATTAAGCGCTAGAGAAGTTTCGAGCAGCGCAGCAGTCTCTTCAGCGCGACGACGGGTTTCCTCAAAGAGGCGTGCATTTTGCAAAGCCAGCGAGGCTTGCCCCGCATAGGCTTCGAGCAAGGCAGCGTCTTCCGCTGTAAAAGAATTTGAGGTGAGGCGGTCGAGCGAGAAAAATGCGACCACCTCGTCGTTGATGATAATCGGTGCGCCTGCCCATGAACGCGTAAATTCGTAGTCTTCGATACGCACCCAACCTGGATACTTCCCCACATCGGGGATGATGAGCGCACGCTTGTGTTCATACATCCACCGCAAATTGGCAGTGGAGGTAATTTCAAAATTCATTTTTTGGAAGTATGTCTTGGCTCGTTCACCCAGACAACGATAGCCACGCGTTCGGGCGATTTGCACTTTGCCGGAGGGTGAAACAACCATGACACATCCACCGTCGAAAGGCACCACTTTCTCTAAAACCTCAAGCAAACGATCCAAAACGGTCTCGAATTCAAGGCTAGCACTCAGCGATGCCCCTGCACCCAGGGCATTGCGTAAGGCATCGGATAATTGCCGCTGTTTATGTTCTGCCTCGAATAAACGGGCGCGTTCGATAATGAGCGCCGCGGTGGAGGCAATGGAGGTAAGCACGCGTAAATCCTGCTCCCGAAAAGCGGACTTAACAGTTGCATCGAGCGAGATGACACCAATCACGCGCTCTTCAATCATCAAGGGTGAGACGATAGCGCTTTGAATGGCACGCGCCTCCTCGATCTCGCCCTCGTAGCGAATCTCAGCATCGGCATGGGCATCGTGGATAATAAGCGGCCTGCGTTCACGCGCTGCGCGTGCGGAGTATCCCGAGTCACTGGCAAAGGTGAAGTCAAACAAACGTGGATCCTGATAGCCGTCCAAAGCATGAATACGTAGACGGCCATCGGCTTCTACCAACAGGATGCTTCCTTTTTCTGCGGCAGGAATGGCATAACGGGTAGCCGCCAATAATTTTTGTAACAATGGCTGCAGTTCAAGTGTTTCTCCGAGTGCCTGAGCAATCATCACACCGGCTTCGAGTTCACGCTCGCGTTGTACACGCTCAGTGATATCGTGATAATTAACAACCACTGCTCCTACAATGGGATCGTTGAGAAGATTTGTCGCAACGGCTTCTACCCAGAAATAGGTCCCATCGGAACGGCGCAGCCGGAAGACATCCGATTGACGGTTTCCATCCTGTTGCAGCACTTCTGTAAATCTTTGTTGAACGTGCTCTCGATCCTCGGGGTGAATCAGTTCGAAGACATTTCGCCCAATAAATTCATTGTAACCATAACCGAGAAGATTTGTAGAGGAGGGACTTTCCCAGAGCAAATTTCCTTCTGCATCGAGCAATGAGATGTAATCGAGCGCGTTTTCGATCAGCGCACGGAAGCGAAGCTCGCTGTTCCTGACGGCTTCTTCTGCTTGTTTCTGTTCGGTAATGTCTTCGATAAAACCTTGAATGAAGCGAGGACGTCCTTGTGCATCACGGATGAGTACAGAAGTATCACGCAACCAAACGATCCTGCCATCGCGTGTCACGACACGATATTCCTGAACCGCCTGTCCGCTTTCAAGGGTCTTCCGGATCGAAGACACAGCATTGGCATAATCCTCCGGCACGACAAGATTGTGCCAGAGGCGAGGATCGCGGCGAAAATCTTCTGGGGAATAACCGAGCAGGTCTTGCACTTGAGGGCTGATGTAAAGACTGCTGCTGTATTCATCTGCCTCGTCCAGATACAGGATAACCGGCACATACTCAATCAAAGTGCGATATTTTTCCTCTGCAAGGCGCAGTGCCTCTTCGGCCTGCTTAGAAGAAGTGATATCGCGGGCAATGTGAAGGGTTTCCATCAATTGACCATCTCGGTAAAAAGCACGCCCGCGAACTTGAACATAGAGTATCTCGCCGCTTCGCGCCTGAACCGGAAGGTCGAAAAGATCAATTGTTTCCCCGTTCCATATTCTTTGCAAGGCTTTTGCGGCTTCTTCGCGCGCTTCGGGGGCGACAAAATCGAGCGCAAAACGTCCCAGTAATTCGCCCTGCTCATACCCCAACGCTTCGCACATGGCTTGATTGGCTGAGGTGATGCGGCCCGCTGCATCGAGAGTAAAGATGTAATCATTTGCCTGCTGAATATAAGTACGATAGCGCTCCTCACTCTCGCGTAAAGTCTGCTCAGCTTGGTTGTGTTCAGAGACATCGTAGACGATATTCCTCTTCTGCCTTTGCCTTGCATCGTGCAGGATAGGAGCAAAATAAGCCAAAGCCAATTCAAGCAATCGTTTTTCCGTTGAGAGCGTCCTCCCCTGCCGCCTGCTAACTAACACCAACAAGCCACACGTTTTACCCTGTATGGTGATAGGGAAAGTGAAGCGTTCCCCGCGCGGCAAAGAAATATCCTGTTCTCTCAACCAATCCCACGGGTCTTTTCCGAAAGGTAACAGTCCACTCGACAAGCTTTCCAACCCTATACGACCGGATAAAGATAGCACATCGTTTTCCTCACCAGAAACAAAGAGCGCAGCAAGGCGCGGCTTCACCTCCTCCTTCAGCCAATCCATAAAAATCTCGCACACGCGGGGATGAGTCGCTGTCTGAAGGCCTGAAATTAACCGATGAAGGGATTCGAGAGAAACTGCCATTGAAAAAATCGTGACTCTACTACATAAAGATTATTTTATTGACGAGACCACAGAGTATAAAGACATACCTCAGCTGATAACACTACACGCACTTTTAACCGCCTTGCAAACAAGGCGATAAAGTTGTGAGCTTTCGTCATTGTATTCTGTGTCCCTTGCAGATGAAAGGGGGGATTCCCCACCAGAGAGGAGCTAGGGGGATGGAAAGGGTGGTCACGATTTTTCCTTAAGGAACCTTGCTCTCCATCCCATCGTGCTACTTACAACAGGATGTTTCTCACCATCTCGGTCTCGGCAGAACATAAATTATTGGGCAAACGGCGCTTGTCAACCGTTGCCAACGGCATTACGCTGGAGTTTTGGGTAATGCATTTGATGTTCAGGGGGATGTTACCTTTTAATTCAAATCCCGTCTTGTCACAAATAATTACAAAATTGAAAGGTGGCATTAAAAATGATTGCCAAAGGAGACAGCATGAAATCCATACATCACCTTACCGCTTCGATGTTGGTTCTTATTGCAGTTTTTCTTTCCCAACTTATTGCACCACAAACAGCGCAAGCAGAATGTTCGGGAATTATCTATGTAAACGCGGCATCCACGGCGAGCAGCCCCACAGGGTGTAGTTGGGCAGATGCGTTTCAAAAACTGCAAGACGCATTGGCTGTCGTAGATCCCGGCAACCAAATCTGGGTTGCTCAAGGCACATATTATCCTGATGAAGGCGCAGGGCTTACCGACAACGACCGTACTAACACCTTTAATCTGCCTGATGATGTGGCAATCTATGGTGGTTTTAATGGCACCGAAACCTCGCTCGACGACCGAAATCCAGATCCGGCTACAAATAACACCATCTTGAGCGGGGATATTGATGGCACGCCGGGTATCAGTGGAAATGCTTATCATGTTGTACGGATCTTCGGTACTTCTTCAAGTACCATACTGGATGGCTTTACAATTACAGGAGGCTATTCCAACGGGACCGGTGGTTTTGGTGGAGGGCTTTATATTGAAAATGCTAATCCCACTTTGAGAAACCTGCTCATCACGAACAATAGAGCCCTTACAAACGGCGGCGGCGTATTTGTTCTTACTTCTGATAATACCCTCCCCGAAGCAAGCTACAGCCGCCCCTCCTTCGAAAATGTAACCATCAGCGACAATATTGCCGATACTGAAGGAGGCGGGATATTCGCTCAAAATGCCAGCCCGATTCTGAACAGGGTTGTCATTAGTGGGAATACTGCAGAGGGCGCAGGGGGAGGAATATCCAGCCACACGCTTACACCATCCGATGCGCCCAGCGTGCCGCAATTGACTGATGTGACCTTCAGTGGAAATACGGGTAGAGGAGGGGGAGGATTATACCTTGGCAACAGCAATGCCATCCTCAACAATGTGACTTTCGATAGCAATATCGCCCAACGCAGAGGTGGGGGAATGTTTAATGAGAACAGCAATCCAACCCTTGTCAATGTGACCTTCTACAACAACGTTTCCAACGACAGCTTTGCAGATCCACGCGGCGGCGGCGGGATGATGAATCTGGACAGCGATCCAGTCTTGAACAACGTCACCTTCAGCGGGAACAACAGCGCTGTTATTGGTGGCGATGCGATGCGGAATGTACAAAACAGCAACCCAGTGATCAACAACAGTATTTTCTGGGGGGACACTGATGATGAAATCACCGGTGATGGCACTGGTAGCCTCACGCTTCGAGATAGCGTCGTTCAGGGTGGTTGTCCATCGGGCGCTACTTGCACGAACGTGATCAATGCCAATCCAAATTTGGGCACCCTTGCAGATAATGGCGGCTTTACCCAAACCATAGCAATTGGCACAGGAAGTTCTGCACTTGATGCTGGGGGTGTGAATGCCGCTTGTGCGGCAACTGATCAGCGCGGGGTTGCGCGTCCGGAGGGACCCGCCTGTGACATTGGCGCATTCGAACTCGAACAACCCGACGCTACAACATTGACCGTCTCACCCGTCACCGGCATCTACGGCGATCCTGTGACTTTGTCTGCCACCTTGGAATCGGACGGATCTCCGCTCAGTGGTAAAACCATCAACTTCACCCTCAATGGATCAAGTGTTGGAAGCGCTGTGACCGATAGCAGTGGTATCGCTACCCTCAATTCCGTCCTAGCAATCAACGTGGGAGTATATCCTGCGGGTGTGAGCGCGAGTTTCGCCGGAGATAGTTCCTACACGGCAAGCAGTGATTCGGACACCTTGACCGTTAACCAACGCCCAATCACAGTGACGGCAGTGACCGACAGCAAGACCTATGACGGCACAACCGCTTCCTCTGGCATACCAACGATTACTTCTGGTTCGCTTGCCTCCGGCGACACCGCTACCTTCTCGCAAACCTTCGACAACAAGAACGTTGGCACAGGCAAGACCCTCACCCCCTCCGCATCCATCTCGGATGGCAACGGCGGCAACAACTACAACGTCACTCTGGTCAACAACACAAACGGCGTCATCACCGCCAAGAACCTCACCGTCAACAATATCACGGCAGCCAACAAAGTCTATGACGGCACCACCTCCGCCAGCCTGAACACCAGCAGTGCTTCACTCGTCGGCGTGGTCACTGGCGACGACGTCAACCTGGACACCTCCGGCGCAACCGGCACCTTCGCCGACAAACACGTGGGCAACAACAAGACCGTCACCATCTCCGGCCTCTCCCTCAGCGGCGCTGACGCAGGCAACTACACGCTCACCCAGCCCACCGCCACCGCCGACATCACCCCGCGCCCCCTCACCGTGACCGCTGTGGCTGATAGCAAGACCTACGACGGCACCACTGCTTCCTCCGCCAGCCCAACCGTCACCGGCTCGCTTGCCTCCGGCGACACCGCCACCTTCTCGCAAACCTTCGACAACAAGAACGTCGGCACAGGCAAGACCCTCACCCCCTCCGCCTCCATCTCGGACGGCAACGGCGGCAACAACTACAACGTCACCCTCGTCAACAACACAAACGGCACCATCACTCCGCGTCCCATTACCGTGACCGCGGTCACTGACACAAAATTCTATGACGGTACCACCTCTTCCTCAGGTATTCCGATCATCACATCTGGCTCTCTTGCCTCCGGCGATTCTGCCACCTGGTCTCAAGCGTTTCTAGATCCTAACCCCGGCACCGGAAAAACGCTTAGACCGTCCGGTTCCGTCTCGGATGGCAATGGAGGCAACAATTATGTCGTTACCTTTGTTGATGACAATACAGGTGTCATTAATCCCAACTTTAGTGATGTCCCGGCAAGTCATTGGGCATGGCAGTATATCGAACGCTTATACGCCTCTGGCATCACAGGTGGCTGTGCAACGAATCCGCTGCGCTACTGCCCAAGCAACACAGTTACTCGTGCCCAGATGGCTATCTTCTTGCTGCGTGGCATCCATGGTGCTTCCTATACGCCGCCTTCCGCTAGTGGAACCATTTTCAACGATGTGACCACCAGCACGCCAGGTGCGGCATGGATCGAGCAGTTGTATGCTGAAGGGATTACCAGTGGCTGTGGAGGAGGGAATTACTGTCCGAGCAGTTCGGTGACGCGGGCGCAAATGGCCATCTTCCTGTTGCGTGCCAAGTATGGAGCCTCGTACACTCCTCCGCCTGCGACGGGGACGGTGTTCAGTGATGTGACCACCAGCACGCCAGGTGCGGCATGGATCGAGCAGTTGTATGCTGAAGGGATCACCAGTGGCTGTGGAGGAGGGAAGTACTGTCCGTCGGCTGCGGTAACGCGTGCCGAGATGGCAGTATTCCTGGTACGCACGTTCAATTTGCCGTAGATACCATTTGATCCGTCGGAAGGAATATCCTTCCGACGGATAGTCTAAAACCTTACTGACAAGGCAAGGCTTGTGCAAAATCAATTGTTTCACTTAGATTCTGCATCCATAGCACTCACACAGTTACGCTCCCTCGCTCCTTCACCCGAGATGAGGGAGCGTAACATCAATTAAGTCAACCTTACTCGGCACCCGAGTTTGACTACCATGATTAAGCACAGCGCGAAAATTGAGGTGACACAGCTATAATATTTCTGCATAGGGTGTGTAAATTGAGAGATTAATTCTGTAAACTCTCCAAATCAGTGTAACCCTACGGCAAAAGCTGAGCTCCGTCTTCGTTGAATACAGGGGGAATGTTTCAGGCTATAATTTATGAAAGCATAGAGATCATCGAGGGTTTTGTAACATTCGGTTTCGATGTCCATGCCAAGGATTGGCAATTGCAATCTATAATTTCATCTATGCTTGCTACCCTTACTGTTCACCTTCATCTGCCCGCTTGCACTTCTCTCAAGGAGAAGCGTGGGCGGCTCAAGCCACTCATAGCACGTCTGCATCGAGAGTTCAACGTCTCTGTCGCAGAAATGGAAAGGCAGGATATGTGGCAGGAAGCGGTCATTGTATGCGCCATGGTTGGGAACGGACGCGGACATCTTGAGTCCGCGCTGCAAAGTGTGGCAAAATGGATTGAGGGGAATTGGACGGACGGAGACGTAATCGAACAAAGAATAGAGGTTGTAATATGAGGTAGTAATATAAGGAAGTTGTTTCAAAAATCGAAATCCACCACAGATAAACACGACGTTTGCACCAGAGCAACTTTCAACCATTTTCTTAAGCAGACAGGCATAGCATTGCCGATTTGCTTCCTGGCTTGCGTACAAATCCATGAAACCGGAGGCAGCATATGAAGATTCTCATCATGGGTAGCGGTGGAGTAGGGGGATATTACGGTGGCTTGTTGGCGCAGCAGGGGAACGATGTAACCTTCATCGCGCGCGGCGCACATTTGCAAGCCATTCGCGAAAAAGGGCTACAAGTCAAAAGCATCTTCGGGGATTTCACCGTTTTTCCTGCCAAAGCAACGGATGATCCCGCTGAGGTGGGGGTAGTAGATTTGGTACTATTTTGCACCAAAACATACAGCACAGACGAAGCCGCCCGCGCCCTTTCCCCGGTCATTGGAGCACAGACTGCCGTGCTAAGCCTGCAAAACGGCGTGGATGCTGTGGAGCGGATTGGGAGCATTGTCGGCATGGATCACGTTCTTGGAGGCGCGACCTGGCTGTCGTCCGCGGTGGAAGCGCCTGGGGTGATCAAGCAGGTTTCACAGTTCCGGCGCATCGTCTTCGGCGAACTGGACGGAAAGCGCTCGGAGCGCGCCCAATCTATTCATAATGTGTTACAACAAACAGGAATCACGGTAGAGATTTCCGAAAACATCTTGAAGGTTTTATGGACGAAGTTTGTTTTCATTTCGGCGGCAAGCAGTTTGGGTTCACTGACCCGCCTACCTATGGGCGACTATCGTTCGGTACCCGAAACACGCGCCATGATCGTGGCACTGATGCGGGAGGTCGAGGCGCTGGCACGGGCACAGGGAATCGCCCTCGACGAAGACGTCGTCCAGAAATCCTTAGAGTTTATGGACAGCGCCGCACCGCACATCAAGGCTTCGATGCAGTTGGATGTAGAGGGAGGGCGCCGCACGGAATTGGAGTCTATGGTCGGTGTCATTGGGCGGAAGGGACGCGAATTGGGCATTCCAACCCCCACCGCAGACTTCGTTTACGCATCCCTGTTGCCCATCGAATTGAAGGCAAGAAAAGAGACAGTTCCATCTCTATAGTTTTACTTGATTCTGGGTTGACTTTTAACAAACTAATTGTAAAATAATACTCATAACATAACTTTAGCGACGAAGTACTGACAAAATACTCAGATTGGTATCTCCCTCTTCAAGAGGTTACCAAATGTCACTCTCGTCGAACGTCTCACAAATTTGGAAAACCCCCAGCGCCGGGTGGTTCCTGATTGCCCTGGTTGGATTTACCATGCAACGCCAATGAGCGGTGATGCTCGCTGGCGTTTTTCTTTCTTTAGTTAGGAGCGTGACTATGAACAAATTTAATACCACGCAGGATAAACCCTTATTGGTTGAGATTATTGCCTATGCACCTACTGCCTATTACCACTGTACCCATTGTGAGGTGGCCTGGCGCGAGATGGGCGCAACGAACCGCATTCACGAGGAGCAGATGTCAAGCAGTCTGCCCGAGGAATTGCTCAAGGAGTATCAAGTGGTATCGGATTGGGTCAAGGAGATGTTCCGCACCCACTGTGACCGCATCGTGTTCAAAGTTATTGACGCCGCGTCCATCGAGGGCTTCTACAAATCGCTGAAATACAACGCTCGCCGCTATCCAGCCGTGATTGTAAACGGAAAATCCCGTTTTATCGGCAGCCAAACACTGACCGCTGCAAGTGAGGAGATCGCCAATCTACTGGCTCATTAGCCAGCGAGAGTTTGAAGGAGCAGTGAGAACTCTCAGAAAGGAGGTGCCTGGAGGGAAGATGATTTTCATCAAGACATGCCAGGAGTGATGAGAGAAGAGGAATCATCCTGCTGGCGCATGCTTTCCGCAATCACTTGATTTGTATTGCATGATAACCGGAGGAGTATGTTATGAACACACTTTGGATCGTCATAATTGGGACGCTGGTAATCTATCTGGCATACAACTTCTATGCCAAACGGATTGACCGCAACGTCATCCAGGCGGATCCCAACAAGGCGACACCCGCCAGGTTGTACATGGATGGTGTGGACTTCATGCCCACCAGCCGCAATGTGCTATATGGCTACCACTTCAAGTCTATTGCTGCTGCCGGACCAATCGTGGGTGTGATCACCGCCGCCAATCTTTGGGGCTGGCTACCAGCGCTAATCTGGTTGGTGGTGGGCGTCTCGTTCATCGGTTGGGCAAGTGACTACAGCGCCATCATTGTCGCCGTTCGCAACGATGGCAACAGCCTGAGCGCAATTAGCCACCGCCTGATCGCCCCGCGCACGCGCATCATCCTCTTCACCTTCATCTTCTTCTACCTGCTGCTGATCGCTGGCGCGTTCATGGGCATCATGTCGGCTCTCCTTGCTGCCCGTCCAGATGTGCCTTTTGGGATCCTCATGCTGGCAATCATGGGCTTGCTGATGGGTCAGATGCTTTACAAATGGAAGATGGACCTGATCCTCGTCACAGCAATTGTAGTCATCTTGACCGTGGTTGCCATGGTCCTCGGCCCCCTTGGCGCCACCGCTAACCCGGAGACCGGCGGGATCAACTGGACCGGGCCCATCAACAGTGCCATTGTGGCATTCAATGGGGCCATCAACAATCTGACCGGCAACAATCCTGTGATGACCGTAACCGATCCAACGAATGCTGACCCCCGTATCCCGGCCCCGGGCGCAGATGGAAAACGACCAACGACGGCACTTTACAACGCTGAAACAGGTGAGATCAAGACCATGCCGTCTTATCTATTCTGGGCGTTGTTCCTACTGGTCTTCTCCTATCTGGCTTCCGTCCTTCCCATCTGGAGATTCGCCCAACCGGTCAACTACATTGGCTTCTGGATCACTTTGATTACGATTGGCTTGAGCGCTATCGGCGCAGTGCTGGCGCCATTCATCAAACCGGAGGTTGGCGCATTTGCACTGGAGGCTGTCAAACCAATATCCTGGGCACCTGAGGCGGGTAAAGCCTGGCAGCCGCTGTGGCCCATGTTGTTCGTGACCATCGCTTGTGGTGCCATCTCTGGCTGGCATGCCCTATTCGGATCAATTGGCACCGCCCGCCAGTTGGAATATGAGACCGATGCCTTGCCAGTCGGCGGCGGCGCGATGTTTACCGAAAATACGCTGGCGTTACTCTCGTTGATTGCCGTCTCGATTGCCGGGAGTGGCGGTGGCGCAGGCCGCTTCGCAGCGGGAGTGGGTAGCCTGCTGACCGTAATGTTCGGAGACGGATTCAAACTGTTTGGCACTGCCTTGGGCTTTGGCGTCTTCATGGTCATCGTGCTGACCGTTACACAACTGATTTTCCGCGTCATGCGCGTGACCCTCACCGAGTGGGCAGGCGAGGCATTTCCTGTCCTGCGCAACATGCATGTCTCGACCATTGTCTCCATGGTACTAACCGTTGCCCTTGTGCTGACCGGCACATGGGTATATCTGTGGCAGTTGTTCGGCGCGGCGAATCAGTTAATGGCGGCGCTCAGTCTGCTGATCGTCACCGTATGGCTTAAGTCGCAGAAACGCAATCCCGCTTATGCGTTGTGGCCCATGCTGTTCATGTATATCACCACACTCGCGGCAACGCTGGTCACAGCACGCAATTTGTATGTGACTATCGTCCCACGCGGTGGACTGGCTGCTGGCGGCGCAATGGCAATGATTATTATTGCCATTCTGCTGTTCATTGCCGCGCTGTTCATCGGCTGGGACGGCTACAAGGCATACCAGCGCTACTCCAAAGGCGAGATGGCAAAGCCGGCGCCCGCCGCGGCGGATGACTAATCTAAAGGCATAAAACGAAGGGAGACGTCGAAACCTCGCGTCTCCCTTCGTTTTGAACCTGACTCCGTTAAAAATTTAATCGCGTTCACCGACGGCACGTGCCAGGTCGCGTAAAGCCTCAAAATACTGACTTGCATCCAGTGTGCGATAATCAGGGAAGGGCAGGTGCAGTTCAAGATTTGGCGCGTTCTTGCGAAGGCTGATGCGTGCATAGCGCATGGATAGTTTCTGGATTGGGGCAGCAAGCCTGTCGAGCGTTTGAGCCGCCAGGTTAAGATATCCCCTTGGCGCGAGCAATTGTACGCCGTGGTAATCCCGGCTTTCCCATCTGCGCTCCATGACTTGCTTCAGGGCATTGCGCCCGCTCCAGGTCTTTGGATCCACCAGTTCGAGATCCAGAGGCGGAGGCGTGCTGAGATGAGCGCGGAAGATCAGGATATCATCGCGTCCTTGAAAATTGGCGAGGATCGTCATCCAGAACACATCGCGCGGTTTGAGAACGAGCAACGTCTCCAAACGGCGAAACGGTGACCTGGCGTTGGCAATGACCAATTCTGCCACCGAAGTGCCTAACCAGCGAAACGTGGTGCGTTGACCGATTTTTGGAAGCCCCTTCTGCATCCATTTGAGGAGCGCATCACCACGGCGCAGGTTGAAGATCACGCCGAGGGCAAACCAGCCCATCAAAACAATGATGGCAACAACCAGAATGTACTGAGTGTTCACATGTCACCTCGCACGGTCTTGCAAAACTTTTTCATGAGTATAATCCAATTATCGGCTTGAGCAATCCAGCCTGTCAGCACTTGATCGAATTTCAAGGAGAGAGAATGAGCCGCTGGAAAGCAATTCGTGAGTTTTTATTCGGCATGGCTGGTTTGGAACTGGCGCACCATGCGATGGAAATGCGCGCCAGCCTTGAAAGTTTATTTATGCTTAGCATCGCAGGGGATATGATTGGTGTGCCTGTCCTGCCACCCTATTACAATCTTCGTTTATTGCCTTATGTAATCCCCAATATTGCTACCTGGAAGCGGCGCGTTCTGCGCGAACGCGAATTCACCGACGAGCATGATTATCACCTGGAAGGATTGTGAAAAATGAAAAGTCAATCTAAACACAAAGGGCACAAGGTACACAAAGGGGTTTCCTTTCCCTCTTTTGTCTTTTCTTCATGACCGTTGTGTCCTTCGTGTTTATAAATCAAGAAAGGAACAGCAATGAGCACCCCCGAACCTAAAAAGAGTTTCTGGCAGAACATGAAGGAAATCCTCTACGGTATGGCGTCCCACGATATGAGTCGTTATGCCCTGCGGACGCGCGCCAGCATGGAGCATCTTTTCATCCTCATCACCATGGGAGATATGATCGGCATTCCCATCCTGCCGCCGTACTACAGCCTGCGCATCCTTCCTTACGTGGTACCGCAGATCGCCACCTGGAAGCGGCGCTTGTTGCGCGAAAAAGATGTTTCAGACGCCATGTTCTAGGAGCCACCACCATGTCACTCAAAAAAATCTTTGAAGAACATCCCGAACGACGCTACATTATGTTTGGCGGCAAAGGTGGACTGGGCAAAACGACCTTCTCCGCCGCCACCGCCTACTGGTTGGCAAAACAAGGCAAGAAGGTGCTGGTCTTTTCTGTGGACCCCCAAGCCAGCCTCTCTGATATTTTCCAGCAGGACATTTTTGGCAAGGGTCCTGTCAAGATCATGGAAAACTTATGGGCACAGGAAATTGATGCCGATCAGCACATCAAAGTCTACCAGCAAGAAATCCGCCAGAAAATTTTGGATATGTATGGCTTCGATCGGGTCCCGGATGAGATCGAACAATATATCCAAGCCGCCTCCGCCGAACCCGCGATGGAGGAAAGCGCTATCTTCGACGCAGTGGTGGACATCGTGGTAGAGGGTAATTACGATTACTATATCTACGATCTGGTACCACTCGGTCACGCGCTGTATTACTTGAGCATGGCAAAAGTTTACGATGAGTGGATCAATAAGATCACCAAACTGCGCGAGGAGATGCGCGAATATGAGGAGATGGTAGCCAGATTGAAGCGTGAGAAAGAAACGGAGGAAGACCAAATTCTGCGCGAATTGCAATACATTCGCGGGCGCATCAACGCTTCGTCTCAAATTCTGACCGACAAGGAAAAAACCGCCTTTTTCTTTGTCCTTGTCCCCGAAGAGATGATCTTGATTGACACACGCAAAGCGGCTGATCTCTTTGCCAGATTCGATGTTCCCATTTCTGGGTATGTGGTCAATCGCGTGGTTCCGCGCGAACTACTCAAGGAGAACATTCCTCCCTATTTGAGAAACCGTATTGAGATGCAAAACAAATACCTCAACCAGATTGACGAACTCTTTGGCAAACAAGTGGTAGCACGCGTCCCCGAACTGGAACGTGATGTGACGGGGCTGGAAATGATTCGCAAACTTTCCGAAATCATGTACGGTGAATAGGAGTCCGTCATGACCCATCAAATTGAAACCTCCATGCGAAAATATATCAATGATCGTCAGCGGCTGCGCTATATCTTCTTTGGTGGAAAGGGTGGCGTGGGTAAGACTGTAATGGCCGGCGCAACGGCGCTCTGGCTGGCAAAGCAGGGACGGCGCGTCATGCTCGCTTCCACAAATCCGGTTCACAGCCTGAGCGGCTTGCTGGGACAGAACGTGTTCGGCAAGGCAACGCCCGTCGAGGGCGCACAGAACCTTTGGGCATATGAGATTGATACAAAGGACACCATCGAACGCTCCAAACAGGAAATTCGCGAGAAAATTCAATGGTTCCTCAAATTCGCTGATATTTCCACCAAAGCCGAAGACTTCGTCGAATCCGCAACGATGAACCCGGCTTTCGAAGAATCTGCCATGTTCGAGAACATGGTTGAACTGATGCTGCGCGATGAATACGATGTGTATGTCTTCGACACGGCGCCAACTGCCAATGCGCGTCGTCTGCTGGGCATGTCAAAGATTTACTCGCTGTGGGTCAATAAGATGCTGAAAAGCCGCGAGGAAGCCCGCACTTTGCGTGAGATGCTCTCCTTCACCAAGAAGAAGGAAGATGACCCATTGATGGATTACCTGGTCTCTTTCCGCGACCGCATGGGACAGGCGCAAAAACTGCTGACGGATGATCAACTGACAGCGTTCTTCTTCGTGACACTCGCCGAGGCACTACCCATCGCCGTCATTACGCGCTTCATCGGTTGGTTCCACGACTTTGGCATTCCCGTCGGCGGTGTGATTGTGAACATGCTGATTGATCGCGCCCAAGTCAACGAAACATCGCCCGAATTCGTGCGCAACCGCGTGGAGATGCAAGCGCGCTATATGGAAGATATCTGGCAAAAATTCGATGGCATGGTACGCTCAATCATCCCGCTCTATGAAACAGAAGTGCGCGGTATTCCTTCTTTGACACGAATGGGAGAGGCGTTGTTTGCGTGATGTGATTGTTCCCGCCTTCGCACCTCCCCTCCCCCGTCTCTCGGCGGGGCTGATGGTTAGCAAAAGATACCATGCTTCTCAAGTTGTGATGGAAAGCAAAGGTAATTACCTACCCTCACCCTAACCCTCTCAAAAGAAGATGGGCTGGGGTGAGGGCAGATAAGCAAAGGGTATACACCGTGACACGTGGCATCACCAATCTTTCTCGTACCCTTCGAGAGATTCTTTACGGCCTCGCTATCCACGAACAGGTGCGGACGCTGGCGCGTCAGCGCGGGAGTCTGGAGCATCTCTTCGTGCTGATTAGTTTTGGCGATTTGCTAGGTGTGCCGGTTTTGCCGCCATATTACAGCATGAAGTTACTGCCCTTCGTCGTGCCGCTCATCAATAACTGGAAACGCCGCATGATGCGAGAACGGGACTTGATGGACGCGATCTTCTGAAGAAACGATACAGTAAACAGGCATACATGCCCTCACTTATTATAAAGACTGGGGTTTCGCCTTTCCCCTCTTCCGATGGGAGAAAGATGAACGAGTGAGGAAAAGAAATTGCGTAAGATAACCCCAGTTCGGAATAAACGCTTATATCCGAAAATCTACCGCCGAGAAGAGAGTCCGCAGAGATTTTTGGAGTTTTCTCAGCAGTCTCTGCGTCGTTGCAGTGAGACGTTAAGATAAGCAAGGAGGAATACATGGATCTTGGTCTTAAAGACAAAGTTGTTCTTGTAACGGCTGCATCAAAAGGGCTTGGCAAAGCCGCGGCGCGGGAATTCGCCCGCGAAGGAGCCAAGGTAATGATGTGCGCTCGCAGCGAACTCGTAGAAGCCGCGGCGAAGGAAATTGCCCAGGAAACGGGATCAAGCGTCGGGTCGGTGCGAGGCGATCTCACTCAGCCGGCCGATATTGAGAACATTGTTGCAACGACGATCAAGGAATTCGGTCGCATTGACATCCTCTTCATCAATGCCGGAGGCCCCAAGCCGGGCAATTTCCTCTCGCTTACGCCCGCGGAGTGGGAATCGGCTTTTCATCTAACCGTGATGAGTGCCGTGCGCCTGTGTTACGCTGTCATCCCACACATGCTCCAGCAAGGTGGCGGCAGTATCCTCACCACACAATCCTATTCGGTCAAACAGCCCATTGATAATTTGATCCTCTCCAATTCCCTGCGTATGGCTGTCATTGGCTTGATGAAATCGCTCGCCAACGAACTGGGACCAAAGGGCATCCGCGTCAACTCGATCAATCCCGCCTGGACATGGACTGAACGTGTTCAGCAATTGATGGCAGATCGTGCTGCTCGCAACGGCACCACGCCTGAAGCCGAAGCCGCCAAAGTCGCAAGCGATGTCCCCCTCGGGCGCATGGGCACAGTGGAGGAATTTGCACGCGCCGCCGTCTGGCTAGCTTCGCCCGCGGCATCATTCATTCATGGTCACGCGCTGATGTTCGATGGAGGCGCGGTCAAAGCTGCGTTGTAGCATATCGCAAACTACACCTTGCCTGTGTAAAAAAGCAGGATTATCCCTTCACAGCAAACGTCTCGGAACCCCTCAAGGTTTCGAGACGTTTCATTATGGTACACTTTGTCCGTTATTCTCACATTGGAGTATCCCATGACCCAACCTGTATACCTGAATCACCATCGTACCGATGAACAAATCCCTCTTTTTGAATCTGACCCTCAAAGGCAAAGCAAACTACATCTTGCTGGCTGAGAAATTGCCCGCCCTGGAAATCAGCACACCAACCAATCACTGATTACTGATCACTGAATCACCCCTCTCTCCATGAACAAACTCTCCTTCCTGGCACGCACCTCCATCCTCATTGCCTTCTTTTTCTTCATAGACAAAATCCTCGCCTTTGTACGCGTGGGTATCATTTCGCGCCAATTTGCAGATGAGGTACATCTGCTCGACACGTTCAACGCGGCAAATAACTTACCAGATGTGCTATTTGCTCTCATCTCCGGCGGCGCGCTGGCGATGGCGTTCATTCCACTGATGAGCGAGTACCTCACCACCAAAAGTCGCGCCGCGGCATGGGATCTGTTCTCACGCGTGGCAAACCTTGCTTTCCTCGTCACCGGTGGCGCGGCAATTCTCATCGCCATCTTTGCCGAACAAATTGTAGAAGCGGAGATCGGCATCGCACCTGGCTTCGGCGAAGAACAGCGCACCTTGCTCGCCGAACTCATGCGGCTCAACCTCATCGGCACCCTCCTCTTTTCCATCAGTGGCCTTGTGATGGCAAGCCTGCAAGCCAATCAGCACTTTCTCTTGCCGGCGTTGGCGCCTACCCTATACAACATTGGTCAAATCTTTGGCGCTGTCGTCCTCGTGCCACGCTTCGGCATCCACGGACTCGTCTATGGTGTCATCCTCGGCGCGGCATTGCACTTGCTCGTTCAAGTCCCTGCGCTTTTCAAATATGAATTCAAGTGGACACCTGCACTCGACCTGCGTCATACGGGATTGCTCGAAGCATTGAAATTGCTTGCACCGCGTCTGCTGACGATGTTCGGAATACAAATGATTGTCATCGCGCGCGACAACCTCGCATCACGATTGGATCAAGTCGGTGCAGTGACCTCGCTCACCTACGGCTGGATGATCATGCAAGTGCCGGAAACTTTGCTCGGAACTGCCATTGCCACCGCCATGCTGCCGACTCTCTCCGAACTCGCCTCACGCGCGGACTGGAGCGGATTCCGTTTAACCATCGAGAAAGCCCTCCGCGTCCTGATCGCGTTAACCCTCCCCGTCGCAGCGGTGCTGGCGGCGGGCATCAACCCGCTCGTGCGCGCTGTCTTCGGCTTCGATGGAGCGACCTCCACTCTGCTCACCTGGACGACACGCGCCTATCTCCTTACGCTGACAGGGTATGCCATCCAAGAGATCGCGGCGCGTTCGTTCTACGCACGCAAGGAGCCGCTCTTTCCTCTCTATGCAGTTATCCTGCGGCTGGGAATATTCATCGGGATCGGCATTCTGGGAATTACGCTCTTCAAAGAAATCGGCGCGCCAATCATTGCCTTGGCTGAGATCGCGCTGTTGATCGAATCCTTCGTTCTCTTTGGCTGGCTAAGCAACCGCCTGCACGAACGGCTCAACGTGTGGAGCGCGGTTGGCAAAGGCATACTGGCAAGCCTCGTCGGCGGCGCGACAGCCTATGGCTTGGCAGTGATCGTGCCGGGGTCAGCCGTCATGACCGCCCTGCTTGGAATGATCGTCGGTGGTCTCCTTTCTCTCCCCATTATCTGGTCCGAAATTAAATTGCTGTTAAGACTATAAAAACAAGGCTGATATAATAACGCCCATGATGCAAACCAACAACCCTGAAAGCACACAACCCAATAAAACGATAAACAAAAGCAAACGCGGGCGCACATTCCTCTTGAACGCCCTCGGCCTTATCGCCATACTAACGTTGGCAATCCTTGGAGGATACCAATCCGGTATTGCCACGCGCAAAGCCGCGCAATCCTCTGCGATGGCACAGCAACTCGGAGAGCAATATCAGTATGCCCTTGTGGATATCGAATTCGGCCGATATTCACTGGCAAAACAGCGCCTCGAATTTATCATCGCAAATGACCCTACTTTTCCGGGTGCACAGGAAAAATTGACTGAAGTACTGGTATTGATGAATGTGCCGACCCCCACTGTCACCCCCTCGCTGACACCCACCCCAGATTTCAGCGGCGCGGAACAAGCCTTTGCCCGCGCCCAGCAGCTCATCGCCGCACAGGATTGGCCCGGCGCGTTGAGCGCACTCGACCAAATACGCAAACTCGATCCAAACTATCAAACCTCGCTCGTAGACGGTATGTATTACTTTGCCCTGCGCAACTATGGATATAACCTAATCACACAGGGCAATCTGGAAGGTGGCATATATCAACTCACGCTCGCCGAACGCTTTGGTCCGCTGGATCGCGATGCGAATGGTTTGCGTGAGGGGGCACGCTTCTATATCATTGGCGCCTCATTCTGGGAATTGGATTGGGAGCAGGCAGTTTTCTACTTCGACCAGGTCTATCGCGGCTGGTCCGGTCTTTGGGATGGCACCATGTCCGCCGCGGAACGTTTTCGGTATGCCTCCATGCGGTATGCTGATCAACTGGTCGCGCAGGAAAGATATTGCGACGCCGTCACACATTATCAAAACGCACAAGCCATCGGTCCGCTCGATAAACAGGCAAGCGAAGGTTTCGAGTTGGCTTATTCGATTTGCTTCCCTGCCACCCCAACATTCGCTCCCACCCTGCCAGCCACGCCTACCATAGACACTTCAGCGTCAACGCCAACCGATACTCCGCCCCCACCCCCTCCGACGGATACACCCACTCTCACTCCCACTCCATGATTGCTTCACCTCCCGCATGGGCGCTGGCGCTCACCTATTGGCTTCATCTGCTCGCCACCGTCGCGTGGGTTGGCTCAATTGTCGCGACCTCTATCCTCTTTCTGCCAGCTGCCGCGAAAACCCTCAAACCGGCTGACCACCTCGCCCTTCTCAGTGCCATGCAAAAGAGGCTTGAACCCATCGCCTGGTTTTGCATGGCACTTCTTCTGATCACCGGCTTATTTCAAATGAGCGTCAACCCCCATTATGATGGTTTTGTTTCCATCAGCACACAGTGGTCAGTGGCAATCCTCACCAAACACATTCTGGGAATTCTCATGGTTGTTTCCAGCGCCATTCAAACCTGGGAAGTTATCCCTGCCATCCACAGGACACTGATGAACAAAAAGCAGGCAAATGAGGAGCAACTCATTCGCCTGCAAAAGCGCGAAACCCGCCTCTTACGGATCAACTTTGGGCTTTCCATTTTGATTCTGCTTGCAACGGCGTTCGCGCGTGCCTCGTGAATGCTCCTAACGCCGGTCCTGGATAAGGACTTTCTCAATGCAGAGATGCGGAAACCGTTTCATCGGAGCATCCATGCTGGGTGCTGATTCCCTCTCCCGTTGGGAGAGGGAGGTGATTACTACAAATTTATTAATTCCCTGGCTGGCACACCGGTTAGATCATATGCCATGGCTCCGGTGATCTTCACAGGCACAATCTCACCGATCCTCGCCTCCCCTTCAATGAATACTAACCCATCTATCTCCGGCGCATCGCGATACGAACGCCCAATGGCAATCCCTCTATCACGTCCTTCCACCAAAACATCCAAAGTCTTTCCCACATACGATTGATTGATCTGCATGGAAATTCCCTGCTGCAATTCCATCAATCGTTCATAACGTTCTTGTTTCACCTCCTCTGGGATCGGGTCGCCCAGAGGCTCGCTCGCCGTACCAGGCTCGAACGAGAACTTGAACGCACCGACGCGATCAAAGCGGATCTCCCGCACAAAATCGAGCAGCGCCTGATATTCCTCCTCTGTTTCGCCCGGATAGCCGACGATGAACGTGGTACGAATCGCCAGATTTGGGATGGCTGAACGCATTTTTTCAAGGGTGCGGTACACCCAATCAATATTCGAAGGGCGGCGCATTCGATAGAGAGTCTTCGGATGCGCGTGTTGAAGCGGCATATCGAGATAGGGCAAAATCTGTTTGTGTGTCGCCATGACTTCGATCAAACGATCCGTCACATAACCGGGGTAGGCATACAGAATGCGAATCCAATCCAAACCCCTTTCCCCACTCCCGCTGGGAGAGGGGCGTTCTTCTGCCACTTTTACCAGTTGCTCCAGCAAAACCGCCAGTCCATCCTTCATACCCAAATCGTGACCGTAGTCCGTTGTATCCTGCGCGATCAGAATCAACTCACGCACGCCTGCATCGCGCAAACGCCGCGCTTCATCAAGAATGGACTCCATCGGGCGCGAGACAGCCGTCCCCTTGATGAGCGGAATGGCGCAGAACGCACACGGGCGACGACATCCATCTGCAATCTTCAAGTACGCGCTCGCACCTGCCACCGAAGCGCGCAGGACGTTCCGTTCATCCACACCGACCGTTTTGGCTTCATCGGGCAAATGATAGAGCGGTTCAGGATGAGACCGTTTACGGAGTTCGCGCACTATTTGTACAATATCCATCCAGCGGCGCGTGCCTAGCACTCCATCCACGCCGGGGACTTTCTGCGCGACCTCCGCGCCATAACGCTGTGTCAGGCATCCGGCGGCAATCAAAATTTGACCCTCTCGTTTGCCCTCCGCCAATTCGCGCAAGACGCGAAACGATTCCTCCTTTGCAGGACCGATAAAGCCACATGTATTCACAATCAAAACGCTGGCGCGCGCAGGATCATCCACGGCACGATAGCCATCGCGGATGAGCAATTGCGCCATCGAATCCGAGTCAACTGTATTTTTGGCACAACCTAATGAAACAAGATGGAATGTATTTTTTGTGGACACAATAATTTCCTCAACAAGCAAATCATTCTACGGCGATGGCGTTTGAGATGGGATGGGCGTATTCGTCGGACGCGGCGTAGAAGTCGGTGGGACGGTGGCAGTAGGTGTGAGCGTAGGCAACGGTGTGGAGGTGGGTAACGCTGTTGGCGTGATAATCTCTTCGGCGCGATAGATGTTGTGGACAACTTGACCAAACTCGCCAAGCAATCCCAGATCACGACCATTATAGACGATGCGAATGGCTGCACCGCTTCCTACCAGAACTTCGATTTGCTCCTCCGCTTCGAAAGGATATGCGTTCCCCGGCACGGTCCTTCCCTCGAAGACCACTTTTTCATCTGCCACCACGCGTAGGTAGGTTCGCTCAATCGCTACCAAATTCACCTGAACAGTAACGTTCGGATTCAAGGTGGGGATGATGATTGTGGCAGTCGGTTCGCTTGGGAAGGATTCAACCGGCGGCAGGGTTGGGGTTGGCGTGAACTGCGATGGATCCGGTGTCACTAGTAGAACATCTGAAATAGAAGGCGCGGTAGGCTGTATCTCGCGAAGACTCTGCAAAGTCATCACGCGATTGATGCCCCAAACGGCAAAGCCGAGGATCACGATTGCCATGCCAACGCCAAAGATGAGGTCGCCCGCAATGAACGCGCGGCTGGAGAGAGTAGGAGGCTGTATGGGTTGACGCGGCGCGCGGACGGGCCTTTGCGGGTTCTTCTCGCGATGTAGTGCTTGCAGCGCGTCGGCAAAGCGAAGGAGTATCGCGTCTACATCCAAATCGAGGAAGGCGGCATAGTTCGCCAGCATCCCGCGCGTTTGGACGGTGGAAGGTAATTTGTGCATGGCGCCTTGCTCGAGCGCCTCAAGGTAATGCGCTTTGACGCGTATCGCGCGTTCCACTTCTTCGAGATGTAAACTCAGCATTTCACGTTGCTGCCGCAGGGTGGCGCCAATTTCTTTAAAGATTTCCGCTGAGTTTTGCCCAGGTCGCGCCGAAGAACTTTGCGGCTGTGTTTCCAATGATTCATTGTTGAGTTTCGCATTATTTGGAGATAGAGTCTCGCTTGCTGGTTGCAAGTCGTTTGGCACATCACCTTCGCGCGCGGCGCGCGATGCAAGGATTGCACCCAGCCGGTTCAGCCACGCTTGCCAGACGTTCTCGCCGACATCGGGCGGTGAGGATGTTTCCGCTTGAGGTTCAGGAATCTTTGCAATTACGGGTTCAGGTGGTGCAATTTTTTCTTCAGCGCTTTGGGGTTGAGTCTCGAGAAGGGGCTCGGATTTTTTCCGTCCGCGCCGCTTGGGTTTGACGGAAGAGGGTTCAGGCGGAGGCTCGGCTTGTTTAACGGAATCAGGTTTCGGCTGGGGAGGAAGCGTAGTCTCCGTCACAGGCGCTTGTTCGCTTGTATCCATAGGACCAACGATTTCTTCAGCCGCGCTCTGTGATGATCGCATTTCCTCGAGCAGTTGATTGAAATCGAGTCCTAGATAAGCGGCATAGTTGCGCAAATAGCCGCGCGCTTGCACAGGCGAGGGCATAACCGATAGATCATCTGCCTCCAATGCCTGAAGGTAGGCAATGCGTATGCGCGTGGCTTCGAAGGCTTTTTCAAGTGTGATGTGCTTTTGCTCGCGTGCGGCTTTGAGCCTTTGACCGATGGTTTGCTTCATAGGAAAGGAAACATCACCAGCACCCCATCAGGCGGGAATGAACTGGTGATGTCATGTGCATCGAGGAGATGGGGGTTAGGCTTGTGGCGCTTCAACACCAGGAGAAGCTTCGCTTTGTGCGCCTTCTTCCGCGGCTTCGCCTTCGCGGTGGACGATGATCTTCACTTCGGGAACGAGGTCCACTGTAAGGCGGACATGTGCCGTGAATTCGCCAAGGTTGCGAATGGGCTGCATATCAACCTGGTGCTTTTTGATTTCGTAGCGAGTCTTTTCGGAGATAGCAGTTGCCACATCCTGCGTAGTGATAGAACCATAGAGTTTACCGGTTTCGCCGGCTTTGGCAGAAAAGGTCAGCACCAGACCGTTGATTTGATCTGCGAGGCTTTTGAGTTCGGCGTTGAGTTCAGCACGGCGGATTTCAGCCTGTTGGCGAATCTTCTCAGCCTGTTTGATGGCGCCTGGTGTGGCAAGGACTGCCAGCCCTTGCGGGATGAGATAGTTGCGCCCGTAGCCGTCGGCAACTTTTTTGATGTCGCCCGCGCGCCCCAATTTGTAAACGTCTTTGATAAGCATGACTTTCATGACTCAAGCCCTTTCGTTTTTAAGATTTTTTGGGCGAAGGGTACCACGCCCGGCGGCGAATTTTACCATAGGTTCTGTTGTGCTTTGCACTTTCAACGTTAGTTCGGGATAAGAAAAAGCACTTTGCCCTGGAGAACATCGTTTACACAGTGCGGATTAGCGATGATCGGCAAGGGAATTTTCCAACAAATCCATGTATGCGCCCTCGATGAGATCGCTTCTTTCCACGCCGAGGCGGGCGATTAGATCCCGCGCAATTTCCTCCCCCTCGGCGTCACTCTGATCCTCGCGCAGGACGACTTCCAATTCCATAAATTGTCCCAGCCCCTCGACTTCATCCAAATGGATGCGCGTCTGCCCGACGATGTAGAGATAGCGCGTTTTCCTCACCACACCTCGAATGCCATAGGCGAGTTCAAGGACGCGTTTCAGGTTCTGCGGGTCTGAGGTGTAGGCGATGTGGTAGTCCGAGCGTTTGGGTCCTTCTTGGTCGGGGCGGGTGTAATAGATGAGTTGGGCGCGGTCGGGAGCGAGGACGCGCAGTTTCAAGCGTCCCTTTTCGACGTTGAAAAATGTGTCCTCTTGTGGAATGATTTCAACAGGCACATCGCTCAATGCTTCAGCGCGCTGGCGAAGTTCGGCAAAGTTTCTTGCACGGGCTTTGATTTCGATATTGGCAGGCATGTCCCCAAGTTTACCTTAGAAAGGCACTCAGCGGTCATTCGGGAGGAGGCGGAGGTAGTCATCCGACTTACGTCCCAGCAAGCCTGTCATGAAGTGATAAAGTGCAAAGAGTTCGAGCGCAAAGGGCAGATAGCCTAAATAACCGAGAAGCGGCATTTCAAAGAGAGGAAACCAATCACCCCAGGGGAGGTAGTACACCCATTTGGGATAGGAAAAGTAATTCCACATTTCCCAAAAGAAGGCTGTGAGAAGGACGCCCAGCCAGAGGGAGAGAACAGGACGCCAATCGCCTTGTTTGGTCCAATCTACCAGCGAGCGATAACCGAGCCAGACATTTACCGGTTCGACGATGAAATAGAGAGACAGCCAGATGAAGGGGAAGAAAATCTGCGGGAAGGTAAGCAACAACGCGAGCATGAGCCAACCGATGATGAAGAAGAGAAATATTTTCCGTTTATCGGTACCAATTACAGGTCCTTGTGTGAAGCGCCGAATGAAATGAAAACTTGCGATGAGTTCGGCGCTCCCAAATACGGCCGGCATGACGGTGGTAAAACTCAGGGTGGTCCAAAAGGCGTATTGCAAAGGCGAGAAATGTTCCACGCCGAGGTAAGTCCAGTTTTGTGTGCGGAGGTTGAGCAATTCAAAGAGCCACCAAACGGGTGATGAAAGGATGAAGAGCCCGATATATTTCCGCCAGCCGCGCGTGAGCAGGGAGGTGCCCGTCCGCCAATAGACCAGGGCATCAACGGTGAGGCAATAGCCCAGCCACATCGGGAAAAATCCCCAATGGGTGCGGGGGCCGGGCAGTGTCCAGTTGAGGATCCAAAACAAGCCGGCAAGCAAAAGTCCCAGCCAGCCGTGAAGGGGAAACTTCATTTTTTCCTGGCTCAGGTTCCGCGTTTGAAAGTTTGTCTCCACGCTGTAACTTCAATTCGGAATAAACGCGCGTGTCCGAAAACTCTACTGCCGAGTTCGCAGAGATTTTTTGAATTTTTCAGCGCTCTTCGCATCTTTACAGCAAGAAAGTCCTTATTCCGAACTGACGTTAATTTATACTGGGAAATCCCAATGCTCGCCAGATGAAGTAAACAGTTGTGCTACGAAGCCATGCTGCTAATAACCCTTGAGTGCATACGAATAGTTGTTATTGGGCAAATCAGGATCATCTTGTGACTTGAAAGACAACGTTCTGATCGTCTCGATAGACTTCGATGAGGTAGGGATCGTTCTCTGCCTGCTTGAGGAATCTGGTGTGGTTCAAATCGGTATGGACGTAGCGTGCCTGAAAGATGTTGGCAATGAATTGTGAGGGCTGCTTGACTTCGCCGCGTGTGATCAACACCCAGAGGTCGTATAACTCTGGGTCGTATAATTGCATGTAGGTGGGGTCAAGTCCAATGAGATAAACGTTGTGTGTGTTGTAGAAGAATAAGCGCGGGAAATCGTCCCAGTCGGTCTGAAAGACGAGTGTGCCTTGAGGGGTATTCTGTGCGAGCCAGTGCGCCGCACCCGCGTATAAGTCGTAGGGTTTGAGGTCGTCCATGCGCGCGCGGGCAGCAGGTAGAGTTCTAAATGTACTGGCAAGGAGGGCGAGGATGAGAACGAAAGCAGGCAGATTGTTTTGCAGAAAACGACGCGGGGAGGAAAAGGCCGGGGTCGAGGGCGCCGGCTGAGGGTCCGAAAGAAGCGGGGACCACGCAAAGGCGGCAAAAATCAGCGCAAAGGGCGGGAAGTATTCCACAAAGCGACGCGCTTGAAAGAGCATGTATCCAAATAAGAGCGAGGCGAGGAAAGCAAAGGCAGTGCGCGCATCCATTTTGCGTCCCGATAATCCTAAAGCCAAAGCCCCACTTGCAAATGCAATCAATGAGGGCAGCGAGTTGTCGAGCAGTTGGGCAGTTTCGTAGGGATACCATTCATTGCCAACGCTGATCGAAGTGGCATCGGTGAGTTTGGGTAGCATGTGTCGAAAGGAAAAAACGATGTTGTTCGGGAAGTAGGGATTAATAACCAAGCCTAATGCTATGCCCGCGCTAACGAAAAGGATGGGACGGTAGTCCAGGCGTCGTTCGGTGATGGCGATTGCGATGACATATAACACAGCAAGCGCCAGGAGCAGTGGAAAGGCATCATACATCCATACATATACAAAGGCGAGAAGCGCAAGGTGTTTGTGTTTTCGCTCCAATAGCCAGAGGAATCCCAAAGCCAGCAGGGCCAACGAAAGAGACTGGGCGCGCGTGATGCTCATGCGGTAGAGGAAAGCGTCGGATATGCCGAGCATGCCCAACGCCCATACTGGCGCGAAAGGGACGCGCTGACGATGAAAGAGAAACCAAATCATCAGAAAGGCTAGAGCGGCGAAAAGAACCGCCGCCCATTTTGCACCCACACGCAGGTCGCCGAAGGTGAATGGTATCAGGGCAAGGTGAAAGAGAAAGTGGTGATCGTAAAATTCGTTTGCGTTGAGGATGGTGAGGGGCAACCAAATGAAATCCGGCTTGAGGCTTTGTGTGCGCATGAGGTATGCGAGTTTGATATGGTAAAAGCCATCGTTATCGGGCATGTCCGGGGTCGCAAATTGAATCCACGCCATGCCCATTAGGAATAATACGAAGAGGGCAATGGAAATCAGGATTGGGGTTTTTCGGATGTTTATGCTCATGCTTCAAATTTGTTTGGCAGTAAGGGATCTCCAGCAGCCATTGCTCAAAAACAATGGCGGATCGCCCGGAAACCATATTCCACATCTGCCGCCGGACGATCCGCAATCGCATACTTTCAGTGTTTCTCCGAATCAATCATCATCATTGTCATTGTTGGAATTGTCATCGTCATCATCGTCGTCATTGTCATTGTTGGAATTATCATCGTCATCGTCGTCATCGTTGTCGTTGTCGTTCTCGTTTTGGTTTCCATTGTCATCGTCGTCATTGCTGTTGTCGTTTTGGTTTCCGTTGTCGTCATCGTTCTCGTTTTGATTCTCGTTGTCATCTCTATCGTCATCGTCATTGTCGTTACCGTTGTCGTTTTGGTTCATATTGTCATCTTCATCGTCGTTGTCGTTGTCCAGCCGCGTTCGATCAAAGAGTTCCACTTCGCGGACAAGGAGGGTTCCATCGGCTGTGACGACCAAATGTACCTTAATGAAATCTCCTGGAGCAATTTGATCTTTGATTTCAGCATCAGGGAGGAAGGAGAAGGTCTGCCCGCCAATGGTGATGGAATCGGCAGTGATAGCATCCACCACACCAAAGGCTTCGCGCTCACCGTCATCGTTCGCATCATCATCATCGAAGACGAGTCCGCCAGTTGGGGTGGCGAGATCAGCAGCAGTGGGGGTTTCGATGCGCAGAGCGACAATCGTTCCATCTGCTTCGACCTGGCCTTCCACCTTGACAATATCGCCGGGCTGGAAAGATCCATCGCGCACGACAGAGGCATCCACTTTGACAGTCTGCCCGTTGATGACCCATTGGTCGCCGGACATGCTCTCAATTACGCCAGTGAACACGAACTCCGAGGAGAGCGGTTTTCCATTGCCTGCGCTGATCGTGTCGCTTTGGGTGGCCGGCGCTCCACAAGCACTGAGCAAGAGCCCCAGCACAACTACGATCACTCGGATAATTCTAATTGTATTCATATGCACCTCACAATCGAATGATTTGCTTTCATCCGATAAGGTCGCTGAGCAGTAGAAAAAGTTACGGGCTACAAAACCACCCAGAAAGCCACATCCCCCTGTCAAAGATTAAGGGATATTCTTGGCGCTTGGCGTTCGTCGCTCATTGTATGTTGCATCCCCCGCTTTTCCCTCACCCCTACCCCTTCTCATGTTGGGAGAGGGTCAGGGTGAGGGCATGCCATTACGAACTGACGTTAAATTCCTTCGGCTACATATTCGCCCCACACCTGACGGAGCGTGCGACAAATTTCACCAAGGGTGACCTCATTCTCTACACATTCGATAAAGAGCGGCATCAAATTTTCTGTGGTGCGCGCGGCTGTCTCAAGCCGTGCAAGCAGTTCGCTCACTCTTTCCTGGTCTCTACGTTCTCTCAATTCCTTCAGCCGCTCGCGTTGACTCGCTTCAATTGCGGGATCAACCTTCAAGCGCTCCAGAGTAATCTCTTCCTCCACCGTGAATTGATTGACGCCCACGACAATCTGCTCACCGCGTTCGATGGCTTGCTGCGCGGCATAAGCGGCATTCTGAATTTCATTCTGTATGTAGCCTTTCTCGATGGCTTTGAGCGCGCCGCCCATCTCGTCAATTTTGGCAATATAGGCTTCTGCCTGTTTTTCGATTTCATCCGTGAGGTACTCAATGAGATACGATCCCGCCAGCGGGTCTACTGTATCCGCGACACCTGACTCATAAGCAATGATCTGTTGTGTGCGGAGCGCTACACGCACCGCTTTCTCGGTGGGAAGCCAAAGCGCCTCATCCATCGAATTGGTATGCAGAGACTGCGTTCCGCCAAGGACAGCGGCAAGCGCCTGAAGGGTTACACGCACCACATTGTTCTCAGGCTGCTGCGCCGTAAGGGTCGAGCCGGCTGTCTGTGTATGAAAGCGCAACTGCCACGACGTGGGTTTCTGCGCCTTGAAGCGTTCGCGCATGATCCTTGCCCATAATCTGCGCGCAGCGCGGAACTTTGCCACCTCTTCCAAAAAATTGTTGTGCGCGTTGAAGAAAAACGAGAGTTGCGGCGCAAAGTCATCTATATCCAGTCCCGCACGAAGCGCCGCTTCCACATACGCAATCGCGTTCGAGAGCGTGAATGCGACTTCCTGTACAGCCGTCGAACCCGCTTCACGGATGTGATACCCCGAAATCGAAATTGTGTTCCAGTTTGGAATTTCTCTTGCACAATACGAAAAAATATCCGTGATCAGGCGCATCGAAGGCGCGGGCGGAAAGATATACGTTCCGCGCGCCGCGTACTCCTTGAGAATATCGTTCTGAATCGTGCCGCGCAGTTTCTTCACCTCTGCGCCTTGTTTCTTTGCTACGGCGATATACATCGCCAGCAAAATGCCCGCCGGCGCGTTGATCGTCATCGAAGTCGAAACCGTTTCCAGCGGAATGTCTTTGAAAAGCATTTCCATGTCGTGCACGGAAGAAATCGAAACACCAACCTTTCCTACCTCTCCATGTGCAAGCGGATCATCCGCGTCATAGCCGATCTGCGTGGGTAGATCGAAAGCCACACTCAACCCGGTTTGTCCATGCTGCAGGAGATAACGATAACGCTTGTTGGTCTCCTCCGCTGTGCCGAAGCCTGCATATTGACGCATCGTCCACAAACGCGAACGATACATCGTCGGTTGGACACCGCGCGTGAAGGGATATTCTCCGGGAAAGCCCAGTTTTTCCAAATATTCCGACTCGCCCGCGTCAGAGATCGTCGAAGCACGCGGCAACGCTACACGCGGGACCTCGATTCCTGATGAGGTCTCGAAGCGCTCTTTCCTCTCCTTGAACTTTTCAAGCGATTGTTTGAGGATGGTTTCCTTCCAGCGGTTGTACTGTTCCTGAAGAGTCATGGCTTCACCTTGATTGGATTTCATCGGCGCGGAGCAAGCCCCGCGGACACCCGGTATTTTCTACAAGTATAAATCCAAGCGGAGGAGAAGTTAAAATATTCTGCTGGGTGGTAACTGTCTGCCCACCCTCACCCCATCTCCCTGGAGAGGGTCAGAGTGAGGGTAGGTAATTACACGGGGTGAAGCATCGGCTGCCCTGCCTACCCCTGAATCAATTTCATGCATATCCTTCAGGCAGGCGCCTTTCGTGGAGCCGGTAACCTATTCTTCCTTACGCAATGCAGGGAACAGCAAGACTTCGCGGATGGAGTGCTTATCAAGCAACAACATGGTGAGGCGATCAACACCCATGCCAAAGCCGCCATTGGGAGGCATGCCATAGCGCATGGCGCGCAGGTAATCCTCATCGAGCGGATGCTTCTCGACATCATCGGCCGCATAATCGCGCCCCATCTCGAGAAAGCGCTGTTCTTGATCGAGTGGATCGTTGAGTTCGGTAAAAGCGTTGCACAACTCAAAACCGGCAACGTAGACCTCAAAACGCTCAACGGTCAGCGGGTCACCGGGGATGGACTTCGCCAACGGTGATATATCGCGTGGATAGTTGTATAAGAAAGTTGGCTGAATAAGAGTCGGCTCGAGAAATTCACCGAGCAGAAATTCGATCAGCTTACCGCGTGTAGCACGTGGATCGGGCGTCAGATTGGGATGCTTTTCCCGAATGGCTTTGAAGAGAGAATCGGCGGTCTTATGCTCGGCAATGTCAATGCCTGCAGTTTCGAAGATGCCCTGCCGCATTTCAAGTCGCCGCCATGGAGGTGTCAAGTCAATGGCATTGCCTTTGTATGTGATGTGCAGAGTACCAAGAACCTGCTGGGCAACATAAGAAACCATTTGCTCGGTCAGATCCATAACCTGCAAATAATCCGCGTACGCCCAGTAAAACTCCAGTTGTGTAAATTCCGGGTTGTGTTTGAAGGAAACGCCTTCGTTGCGGAAGTCCCGCCCGATCTCGTAGACTTTTTCGAGATTGCCGACAAGCAAACGCTTCAGATACAACTCAAATGAAATCCGCAGATACATGTCCTGATCGAGTTCGTTGTGATGCGTCACGAAGGGTCTTGCCGCCGCGCCGCCATAGATCGGCTGCAGGATGGGAGTTTCCACCTCGAGGAAGCCCCTGTCATCCAAAAACTGACGCAACGCCTTGATAATCGCGGCGCGCTTGCGAAACGTCTCGCGGACTTCAGGATTAACGGCCAGATCAGCATAACGCTGTCGGGCACGCAGTTCGGGGTCTTCGAGCGCGGCGTGCCGAACAATGGTACCGTCTTCGAGCGTTTCATCCTTTGCGGCGGGGAGGGGGCTGATGGATTTGGCGAGCAGTTTGAAGTCGTGGACGTGAAGCGTTACCTCCCCCGTTTTAGTGCGGAACATCACACCTTCAGCCTGAATGAAATCGCCAATATCGAACATGCGATTGAAAAAATCCACACGTTCTTTGCCCAATTCATTGACGCGGAAAAACAACTGTATCTTCCCGGCGCCATCTTCGATATGAGCAAACGAGACCTTGCCCATTGGACGCATAGCGCGGATGCGGCCCGTCAGCGTAGCCCGCACCTCCACGCCATCCTTTTCCTTTGCCTCAAATTCAGAGATCGCCTCCACGCTCGTATGCGTGCGCTTTGCGCGCGTTGGGTAGGGTTCGATCCCTTGCGCGCGCAGTTCCTCCAGTTTTTGCAAGCGAATCTTCTCGAGCGATGTGTATTCGCGCATGTTTCGTTATTCCTCCATTTCACTGTCAGAACCCAAAGGACATCAAAAACGCTCCTTGGTAGGTTTGTCCCGTCTTCGGCAGGAAGGGCAAATTAAAACCCCGCGCACAGGCGCGGGGTATACATCTACGCTCCTGTGTCTAACCGATCTTCAAAATTTTAACATTGTATGTGCCGCTGGGCGTTTCCACTTTTACTGTGTCGCCCACTTTGTGGCCCAAAATGGCTTTGCCAATGGGCGACTCATTCGAGATTTTGCCCTCGCGCGGGTTGGCTTCCGCCGCGCCCACGATGACAAAGGTTTCGGGATCAAAATTCCCTTCTTTAATGGTCACCTTCGAACCGATCTGCACCGTGTCGGTTTTGCGTTTCCCGTTGTCGTCAATGATCTTGGCAGTCGCCAACAGCACTTCCAGTTCTTGAATGCGCCCCTCCACAAACGCCTGTTCGTTTTTAGCGGCTTCGTACTCAGCGTTCTCGATCAGTTCTCCGCCCTCCATCGCCTCGTGCAGACGGTTGGCAACCTCCTGGCGCTTAACAGTGCGAAGATACTCCAGCTCCTCCTGGAGTTTTTGGTACCCTTCCTTGGTCAAAAAGTTGTTAGGCATCTTTCTTCCCTGTTATAAGAAGATTGCATCTCTTTCCAGAAGAGATGCAAGTTCGAAAAAGTGTATTTATCTGGCGAAGCACGCTTAATATATCACGATTTGAAAGACAGGACAAGTTATTTCCGACCTTCCCTCTCGAATAGGCAGAGGCCCCCCTGCTCCTCCCAATAGGAGCGGATGGCATCTCGCATCTTCTCAGGAGTATGGAGCCTCTCGCCCAGAACGGGAAATTGAGAACGATAAGCCAAAATCGCTTCCTGCCAGGACCGTAAGCCTGCTTCCGTTATCGGATGAACGGTTTCTTTCATCCCAGCTGCCTTTACTTCCAGTTCCTCAGGCTTGTAGAACAGATAGGGAATATCTATGTCATAGCGAAGAGGACGATCCAATAATTCGGCGGCTCGACGAACGAGAACATGGTCAACGTGAGAACCAACCGAGAGTGGGCAGACCAGTACATCGTCCGGCATGAGGCGGGCGGAAGCCGCTTCTGCAATCTGACGAGGAAGGTCCGCCTCGTCTTCATGCGGCGGCAGGTAGATGTCGCTGTACAGCCATTCTCCATTCCGCCCGCGACGATAGATACAATCGAGAAAATCAAAATGCACAGCCTTGGCTCCGAGAATATTTGCCGCTTGCAAATCCTCGGCGCGCCGCCCACGCACTGCCTCTTCACCCGATGAAAATCCCCAGATTTTGTGTAGAACCTGCGCAAACATTGAATACTCACCATCCAGCGGATAACCGCACATGAAGGTCCAAATTTCGACGGGAATGCCCGCCTGAACCTGATCGTAAATCAAGCCACCTGCCGAGAGAACAGCATCATCCAAATGAGGGGAAAGATAAATCCATCGCATATTGGCGATTTAATCACAAGAATCGAGAACCTGCAACGATTGCTTTTGTTGTCCATTTCATGTACACTTGGAAAGGAGGCGCTTATGGAGGAGCGACGCAAACAGCCGCGTAAGGATTTGATGTCCTACTCGCAAGTCTACGATTTGCGCGATGGCAAATTGATCGGCTATTTGGGAGATCTGAACCTGCTGGGCGGAATGGTCATCAGCAGTCAGCGCATGGAAAAAGACAGCGAATTGACAATCTCTATCGAACTGCCCGAACTCGCGGGGATAACCGAAACAACCATCATCCTCCCCGTCCGCGTAGCATGGTGCCGCGAAGATGTCAGCCCCGATTACTTCAATATTGGCATGGAATTCAAGGTCGTCAACGAAAGACAAAAAGCCATCATCAATGCCATCATGGAAAAGTACGAGTTCAAGAGACAGATCCCCCATTATCCTCCACGTCCCTCTGAACAAAGCCTGGATGAATAGCCTGCATTCCGTCGCGTGGAAACGCAATTATTGTGATGATCAGTCGAGATGGGGAAAATAGTTCACTTCCAAAAAGCTCGCCTCACCTTTATAATGTTGCCGCTTTTAGAAAACCATGTCGCTATTGAGCGTAACCCAAGCCAAAGAGCGCCTGCTTTCTCGCTTTCAACCCGTTGAAACAGAAACCATTTCGATTCGCGCCTGCGCGCGGCGCGTCCTCGCAGAGGAGATTCGCGCTGTGGATGATCTTCCCCTCTTCGACAACTCCTCGATGGACGGATTCGCCGTTCGCGCAGAAGACACCTCCGATGCGCCCGCCTCACGCGTGACCCTGCGCGTGGTCGCCGATATACCGGCCGGCTCCCAGCCGACCATTTCCCTCGCACCCGGCGAAGCGGCACGCATCATGACCGGCGCACCCATCCCTCAGGGCGCCAACGCGGTCATCCCCCTCGAAGAGACAGACTTCCAACCACATGCCGCGGGCAGCGCCGCGCCCAAACTCATCACAATCAACAAAGCAGTGCAGCGCGGCGAAAACATCCGCACCAAAGGTATGGACTTACGCGCCGGAGATATTGTCCTGCAAAAGGGACACCTCCTCAAACCGCAGGATGTCGGCTTGCTTGCCATGCTGGGCATTCCCGAAGTAAAGGTATACCGCAAACCGCGCGTTGCACTCTTCTCCAGCGGCGACGAACTACTCGATGTGAGCGACACCCTTGAACCAGGAAAGATACGCGACTCAAATTCCTACATGCTCGCCGCGCTCCTCGAAAGCGCAAACGCCGAAGTGATACGCCTCGGCATTGCCAGAGACACGCACCACTCCGTTCACACCCTGCTCGAAAAAGCCGTTCAAAGCGGCGCAGACCTCATCCTCTCCTCCGCAGGCGTCAGCGTTGGCGCATTCGACTTCGTGAAAGAAGCGATCGAAGCGAATGGCCAGCTCGACTTCTGGCGCGTCAACATGCGCCCGGGCAAACCGCTGGCTTTCGGCGAATATAAAAACATTCCCTTCATCGGCTTGCCGGGCAATCCTGTTTCCGCCTTCGTCGGCTTCGAGGTCTTCGTGCGCGAGGCGATCGGGAAACTGGGAGGCTTATCGCACGGAAGCCGGCACACGGTCCGCGCGAGATGCGAGGAGGAAATCCTATCCGATGGGCGGGAAAGTTATCTGCGCGCCATCATCCGCGAAGAAAACGGCGTCTACCTCGCCAAACTGACTGGACATCAGGGTTCGGGAAACTTGTTCTCGCTGGTACAGGCGAACGCTTTACTAATTATTCCCGCTGGTGTAAAATGCGTGCCTGCTCATCAGGAAATAGACGCCTGGCTGTTATGAGGAGATATGAACAAACGACTGAATCAAATCATGATCGCGCTGACGATCATTGGTCTTTTCGTCTCGACTTACATGACCATTTACAAAATCACAGCCAACGACAGCATGTGCATTGGCTCGAAGGACTGCTCGGTAGTGAACGCCAGTAAATATTCCGAAATCAACGGTATCCCTGTAGCCGTAATCGGCATGATTGGATACGCCTCCATCCTGGGTGTATTCGGCATGGAACGCAAGCCCGGCTTTTTTCAAACAAACGGGAGCATGATCCTCTTTGGACTTTCGCTCACCGGTTTCCTCTTTACCCTCTGGCTTATCTACGTCGAAGTCGCGCTCCTCAAAGCCTATTGCCCATTTTGCCTTGCGTCACAAACTGCGATGACCCTCATTTTCATACTTTCGGTCATACGCCTCATCAGACAACCCTAACAGGAGGATTCAATGCCCCGCATTAGATGTCATTACCTAGATTGTGTTTTCCTCGATGATGGATATTGCTCTGCCGCCGCGGTCGAGATTGATCCCGACACAGGCTGCAATACCTATTCTCCCTCCGAGGAAGCCGTAGACGAAGAAGAATGGGACGAAGAGGATGAACTGGATTGGGAAGACGAGGAAGAAGAGGAAGACGAACTGTGGGACGAGGACGAAGACGAATTCTAAACGCTTCAGACTCCACCTCGACCTGATCCGGCTAAAAAAGCCTCCTCGTATTGAGGAGGCTTTTTGCCGTCTGGCAAGGCGAAGTTTGAATTTGCTCTGTTACAAATGATAGGCACGGCAACTCATCCCCGCTTTTCCTCACCCCGTCCCTCTCTGTAGTTAACTACCTTTTGCCGTCTCTTGCTTTTCCCTGAACTGCCACAACATATTGATACAACAATATCCCCGCCGCCACCGCAAGATTCAACGAACTGCTCCTTCCCCGCATGGGCAGCGAGACCGTTACATCGCAGGCGTTCATCTGCTCCTTCGACAATCCTTTTTGCTCGCTACCCAGCACAAGAACCCACGGCGACTGCGGGACGAGAGTCTGATAATCCACATCCCCACGCGCCGAAGTGCCGATCACTTGATGATTATTTTTTCGCGCCCACTCTATAAACTCTCGAAACGAAGCCTGAACAACCGGCTTCCAGAACAACGCCCCCATGCTGGCGCGCACAACCGTGGGATGATATACCTCTACGCCACCATCGAGTAGAAAGAGCGCATCTGCCCTGACGGCATCCATGGTGCGGAGGATCGTCCCCACGTTGCCCGCATCCTGCGGAGAAACCAGCGCGACAGAAACCGTAGGAGAGCGAAGATCCGAAAACCGAAATTGTTTTTGACGAACAATTGCCAGAATGCCCTGCGGATTTTCCTTATCTGCCAGAGATTCCATCACCTGCACCGAAACAGGAATGACGGAGGAAGCACCGCGTTGCGCCATCTCGAGTTGGTTGATCAACTCACGCGCAAAACTACTCGTCAGCAACTCCGGCGCATAGAGAACAGTTTCCACCTCCCATCCCGCCTCCACCGCCTCACCCACATGATGGATGCCCTCCACCAGGAACAAACCGCTTTCACTGCGCGCTTTCTTATGATGCAAAGCACGCGCCCTCTTGACAAGCGGATTGCTCAAACTCGTGATTAAAGGTTGAGACATGCTCTTTATTGATCTGGAGCAACCACGATAAGTTTGCCGAGCATACCGGAAGTGATATGCCCTGGCGTTCGGCATACAACCTGATACTCTCCCGGCTCAGCAGGAGCCATAAAGGTTACACTCAAATCACCGCCGGGTGGGATATCTCGCTCTTCCCAGTAAACGTTTGGTTGATCCTCTTCATCAAAGGTTTCTCCTGCCGTTGTGCCGAGTTTCATGATGACGAAATTATGCACCACCGCGCCATTGTTGATGATGTGGAGAGTGATTTCCTGACCGGCAGGAACGACAAATTCATTTGGGGTGAACACAAAATCGGTCATTGTGACATTGAGGTTCGTGGTGGGTTCGACAGCGCTCCCGCACGCCGAAAGGATCAACGCAAAGATCGCAGGCACGACGAGTAAAATCTTCTTCATGGCTTCTCCGTGAATAGTCGCTATTTATAACTTGAGTTCTCGGCTTAGCAACCAAAGCATTTCAGCATGTTACATTTCCCATCCGCTTTCCTCACTCCCTCTCCCAGCAAAAGAGGGGTTGGGACGCCGATGTGTAATATCCAGAACTGATGCTATTCACTATTCATACCTATTCTATGCCTTCGGCCTTTACGACGCAAGTGCATGTCTCTGCCGCATCTCGTGCGGCAGAGGCTTCAGTGCCGCGCGCTTTGTGTGACATTCCTCCTTCTCGTCAAATGACGACAACTGATGTACACTACAAAGAGTATTTTAGAGCCAAATTATCTTCGAGTACGGATTTCTTGAAAATCTTTCGATTAACTTGTGTTATTCGATGCCAATGGCTTTAAAGCACACGGTTTTCCTGTACAAGTGGCGTTCTCTAAACGTATTCTACGCGCTTTAGAGGACCTTTCAAACACTCTCTAAAAAACGGAGATCCCCCATGACCACATCCTCGACTTTCAATCCTCCCACACGCATCCTTCTGGGACCCGGTCCCAGCATGCCACACCCGCGCGTTATCCGCGCCTTGTGCGCGCCGACCGTTGGTTATCTCGACCCTGAAATGCTGGCACTCTACGCCGAAGAACAGAAACTTTTGCGGCAGGTCTTCCAAACCCAAAACGAATGGACCTTTGCCCTCTCCGGCACCGGCACGTCGGGCATGGAAGCCGCGCTGGTCAATCTCATCGAGCCGGGGGACGAAGTGCTGATCGCCATTCACGGCTTCTTTGGCGAACGGCTTGCAGAAATTGCGTCACGCCTCGGAGCACAAGTGGATCGCATCACCCGTCCGCTCGGTGAAATCTTCACTGTCGAAGAGATCGAATCTGCTCTGAAGAAAAAGAAATATAAACTCTTTGCCATTGTCCACGCCGAGACCTCCACCGGCGCGGAACAATTGCACATCAAAGAAATTGCAGAAGCGGTCCACAAACAGGGCGCGCTGATTCTGCTGGATACGGTCACCTCGCTTGGGAACATTCCCGTAAAAATTGACGAATGGGATATTGACGCAGCGTACTCTGCCAGTCAAAAGGGGCTCGGCGCGCCGGCCGGGCTTGCGCCCATCACCATCGGTCCGCGTGCGAAAGAGAAAATCGAGAAGCGCAAATCACAGGTTGGTTCGTTCTATCTCGATTTGAAGGGATATGCCAATTACTGGGGCGGAGCGCACGCCTACCATCACACCGCATCTGCAAGTTTGCATTATGCGCTCACCGAAGGTCTGCGCCTGCTCATCGAAGAGGGCTTGGAGAACGTCTTTGCCCGTTTGCGCGCCAACGCCGAAACCCTATGGAAGGGACTCGAGGAGATGGATATTCCGCTGTTCGTCCCGCCGAAGCATAGACTCGTTCCATTGACCACCGCGCACGTTCCGGCGGGGGTTGACGCGCATCAAATCCGCCTGAGATTGCTGAATGACTATAACATCGAGATCGCGGCAGGCTTCGGCGCGCTCAAAGATACAGTCTGGCGCATCGGATTGATGGGCTATTCGAGCCGCAAGGAAAATGTCACTCTGCTGTTAGGCGCGCTGAGGGAATTGCTGAGATGAGGCAGCGCGTATGGAACATTTGCCTAACTCGCCGCGCCTATCGTTAGAATTGCATAAGGCACGTTCCCTTTTTTGTTCAGCCAGCAATGCAGGAGACTTTTTGGCTATTGCAGCATTACTATGCACTCACTTATGATCTCGAGTTTAGACAAAATTTGGGGCGGTTTTGCTCTTGAAAAAAACCGCCCTTTGGTAGAAGCTTGGGGTTATGAGAAACCAAGTTGCTACCAAAGAGAACATTAACAAACTTATCGCATTTCGTCAAGAGGTATA
>DATLZK010000066.1:0-14725 GCA_035574015.1 Anaerolineales bacterium | reverse complement strand
CCTTATACGCCATTTTCGTCAAGGGCGAAATCATCGAAACCGACGCGACGACCGCCGAAATGGTCAAACTCATGGAAAACACCACACGCGATGTGAATATTGCGATTGCCAATGAGTTTTCGCGCCTCGCGGAAAAATTCGGCGTGGATGTGTGGGAAGCCATCAGCCTTGCCAACCGCCACCCACGCATCAACATCCTCAACCCCGGACCAGGCGTGGGCGGGCATTGCATCAGCGTAGACCCGTGGTTCTTCGTAGAGGCGGCACCAGAATTGACTTCGCTCATCTATACAGCGCGGCAGGTCAATGACGCGCAGCCTCATTTCGTCGTTCGAAAGGTCAAACAGGCTTTCGCTTCCTCACAAAGCCATAAAAATGTGCTGGCAGGCAAGAAAATTGCCGCACTGGGCTTGGCTTACAAAGCCGATGTGGACGACCTGCGCGAAAGCCCTGCTATCGAGGTAATCCGCTTGTTGCAAAGCGAAGGAGCACAAGTGAGGGCTTGGGAACCTTACAAACCGGACGCGCGCTTAAACGGCATCGAGATTGCCCCAAGCCTCGAAGATGCCCTCGCCGATGCGGATGCCATCCTTCTGCTGGTCAACCACACACAATTCCGCGAACTCGATCCCGCCGAGATTGCCGCAAAAACCCCCGCGCGCATCGTCATTGATTGCGTCAACGGCTGGCACACAAAAGCCTGGAAGGAATCACCTTTCAAACTTTATCGCCTCGGCGACAACAAGCCCCAAATCTAAAATTTGTTATTTCGGGATATTACACACTTCTGGAAAATTCTCCCGACTGCCCTTAGCGCTTCGACGGCTCAGCGCGGCATCTCACCCCTCCCGCTGGGAGAGACGCAGGGGTGAGGGAAAGCAAGCCAGAATACAACATACTGAAATGTTTTGATCGTCTAACCAGAACTCATTAAAATCGCAAATCGGACCTCAACCTTGAAAATCCTCTCCGTCTTTGGTACACGACCTGAAGCCGTGAAAATGGCACCCATCGTTCGTTTGCTGAAACAAACGAACGATATTGAATCGCGCGTCTGCGTCACCGCGCAGCACAGACAGATGCTCGATCAAGTCCTGAACTTATTCCAGATTGAACCGGATTATGACCTCGACCTGATGCGGGACAATCAATCGCTCCCCGAACTGAGCGCCGCGATCTTCACCCACCTCGATCCTGTCCTCACCGAATTCAACCCCGATTGGGTACTCGTGCAAGGAGATACCACCACCGTCGCTATCACCGCCCTGTTGGCATATTACCGCCGCATCAAAGTTGGGCACGTGGAAGCCGGCTTGCGCACGCACGACAAATGGCAGCCCTTTCCCGAAGAGATCAACCGTCGTGTGGCCGGCGTCACAGCCGACCTGCATTTTGCGCCTACCGAATGGTCGCGGCAAAACCTGCTCCGTGAAAATGTGCCGGATCATCTCATTGTTGTCACTGGCAATCCAGTCATTGACGCGTTGAATTTTGTCTCGAAACAGGAAGAACCGCAGGGGGTAAAAGATTTATTGAGCAAATTGGGCGTGGCAAAGAATGGGGCCCCCGCATCCCGCAAACTCATTCTCGTCACTGCACACAGACGTGAAAACTTCGGCAAGCCACTCGAAGATATATGCCACGCGCTGCGGGAATTGGCCGCGCGCGGTGATGTTGAAATCATTTATCCCGTTCATCTAAATCCCAATGTTCAGGAGCCGGTCAATCGAATCTTGAAAGGCGTGGAACATATTACCCTCCTCCCGCCGTTGGATTATCTTCCGCTCGTTCACTTGATGAAACGCTCCACGCTCATTTTGACCGATTCGGGAGGGATACAGGAGGAAGCGCCCGCCTTCGGCGTGCCGGTGCTGGTCTTACGCGAAACGACCGAACGCCCCGAAGGAGTCGAAGCGGGGACGCTCAAACTCGTCGGAACAGAGACATCCCGCATCGTCCGCGAAGCGAAGCGACTTCTCGATGACCCTTCCGCATACGCGCAAATGGCAAAGGCCGTCAACCCTTATGGAGATGGACACGCCGCCGAACGCATTGTAGAAGCCCTGCTCAAGACAAAGCCAAGTCTTGGCAGACTGTAAAGTTTCATGCACAATATTGTGAGTATAATGAAACTATGAAAACCGCATGGCGGCTTGTCGTTCCAATCTTGACTCTCATCGCCCTCCTCGCATGGCGGCGTGATGTTGGAGCGCAAACCGCAGGGGTGGAATACTTCCCAGAAACCGGTCACTCTGTGCGTGGCGTCTTTTTGGAATTCTACAAAGCCGCAAAAGACCCAAAACTGGTTTACGGCTTTCCCATTACCGAACAAATCACATCGAAAGACGGTAAAACCGTCCAATACTTTCAGCGCGCCCGCTTTGAATTAACAAACCAACAGACCATCCAGTTGACCCCGCTCGGGCGGCTGACCTATCGCCCTAAAGCACAACTGATCGTGAACAATCCAAACGGTTGCGAACTCTTTCCGACAGGGTATCGCGTCTGCTTTACATTCCTCGATTTTTACAAAGCCAATGGTGGACCTGCACAGTTTGGTTATCCCATTTCCCCCTTCGAGTATCACGATAACATGATCGTGCAATATTTCGAGGGGGCACGATTCGAATGGCATGGAGACCGACCGGCAGGTCAATGGGTGGTCATCACAGACCTCGGGCGCGTCTACTTCGATCTCCTCGGCGAAGACCCCGCACATCTTAAACCCATCGAACCGCTCGATGCCACCATCAACCCCGTGCTTTCCATCAAAGTGCGCGCCTTTGTGTTGAAAGCCATCACCCGTACGGATGGCACACAAACCGTTTATGTCATTGTGCAAAGCCAAACGGGACAACCTGTTTCGAGCGCATTGGGCAGTGCCATCGTTCATTTTCCAGATGGCACAGACAAAACCCTCGAGTTCACCACCAACGCTTTAGGCATTGCCCGCATCACATTCGACTTCAAGAACCAAAAAACCGGAGAACTTGTTCCAATCGAAATCCGTGTCACCTATCAGGGCCTCACGGCTTCCACCACGACATCATTCAGAATTTGGTATTAACGTGCTAGTTTAGGATAAAGACTTTCTCGCCACAAAGACACTGAGAAAACCCAAAAGAACCTCTGCAAACGCAGCGCGTCTCAGCGGTAGATTTTCAGACACGAGCGTTTATCCCATCAAAGGCCACATCTTAAATACGGGTCCTTCTTTACACGCAAATTTCCAAGCCGATTCCAGCATGACTGCACAGACGCCACACTCGGCGATTCCCCCACAGACGATCGGCGTGCGGATGAGGACCTGCGCCTCTTTCCCAGCCGGGGCTTGTCCCCGTTCCCCAAGCCTCCTCTTTAACTCATGCAGGTTCTCGCGCGCTATATCAAAGGCAAGATAATCTGCCCATGCAACCACATCTTCCAAAGCGGATAACGGATGCACTTCCACCACATCGGGCAAATCATCCGGGCTTGTATGACAAACGAGGGCAATTTCTGCGTTTTGCTCCAATGCGATTTCAATCAAACCGTTCAAGCGCAAGGGAAGATCATCAAAGGCAATCAACCCCACGCGGCGCGCAGAGAGGGGCAAAACAAAGCCATGCCCTAGCGGTCCGCGTAAATAGAGACGCTGACCCGCGCGCCATGTTTCAAGAATCGGCGCGGCGAGGAAGCCTGAAGGGGAAAATCCCGTTTGGAAAACGGGAACCGGCAAAGGGGAGTCTGAAGCGGTGCTCGCAAGCAGATATTGTCCCGGTCGCGGGATCAATTCCCTCGAGCAGGAAATCCGTGCTTGCAGAATTCCCCCTTCAAGAATCAATTCGTGAACCTGTCCTATACCGATGTGCATGGTGCTATGCTATCATGGCGGTATAATGTTTTCAACCTGCTCTGCCGTAAAGATAAACAGGCTTGGGTACTCATCCCCACTTTCCCTCCCCCCCGCCTCTCCCGACGGGAAGGGTTGGGGTGAGGGTGAAAAGCAATTCCAATGACAATCCTTTGCCCATGTTGGCAACAGAGCATTTTCAACCTAAAAACTGGAGGAACTATGAATGTAGCAGACTTTATCAAATCGTTAGCAGGTTTGGCTTGGGTGATTGTAATCACTTTGGGCTTTATGGCAATTCTGCGCGCAAGTCGAAATCAAAACGTCAAGGGGTTGACTTCTCTCACGCTTGGAGTGCTCGTCCTTGCCCTTTTGCTGACCATCATTGGGGCCGGCTTGGTATTCATCGAACCGACCGAGGTGGGCGTGGTGGTTACGGTCCTTGCAGAGGGCGGTTTGCGCCCGGAACCACTTCAGGCGGGTTTGCATTGGATCGTACCGTTCGTGGAAAGAGTGGAGCGCTACCCCATCTCCATTCAGACTTTCACGATGGCACGTACAGCCTCTGAAGGTGAAACTCAAGGTCTGGTCACCGTCGAAGCGCGCACTTCGGATGGACAACGCATTTTCGTGGATTCATCTGTCATTTATCAACTCAACGCGGCGGAAGTGATCAACATTCACAAGGAATGGCAAAACCGTTATCAGAACGATTTGATTTTGCCGCAGGCGCGCGGCATCATCCGCGATGCCGTCTCGCAATACCGCGTAGATGAAGTGCTGAGCACAAAGCGTTTCGAGATGAGCGATGAAATTACGCGGAACTTGCAACAAGTGCTTGCAGAAAACGGCTTGATCCTGATTGACTTTGTCCTGCGCGATATTACATTTACAGAGGAGTACGCGCAATCCATCGAACAAAAGCAGATTGCCGAACAGCAAGCGCTACAGGCGGCATTCGTTGTGGAGCAGAAGAAACAGGAAGCGGAACAGGCTCGTCAGGTGGCGCAGGGTCAGGCTGACGCCGCAGTGATCGCCGCGAAAGGTGCAGCGGAGGCGAGATTGATCGAAGCCGAAGCGGAGGCCAAAGCCCTGGAATTGATCGCCGCGGCGCTTCGGGACAATCCACAGCTTTTGCAATATCAATATATTTCGAAACTTGCCCCAGGTGTTCAAACGATTTTTGTACCAACGGATAATCAATTTATCCTGCCTCTCCCTAGCACCACAGCCACGCCGCCTGCCACACCATAAACCTGTATTTGGGTAGAAAAATGCCTATTCCAAAAACTGGACGCGAGATTCGTCTGACTGCACTTTCCAATTGCGCGGGTTGAGCGTCCAAATTAAGCGCTGAGGCGCTGACGCAGGTTCTGCGTCCTATCCAGGATGTTTTCGATTCCGCTTCATTCCCGGACCTTTTGGTGGGTCTGCGGAGCCCTGATGACGCGGCTGTTTGGCGTTTGGATGAAAAACGCGCCCTTGTGGTCACTACTGACTTCTTCACGCCGGTTGTAGATGACCCATACGATTATGGCGCCATCGCGGCGGCAAACAGCCTCTCCGACGTCTACGCTATGGGCGGGCAACCTTTCCTTGCCCTGAACATCGCGGCGTTACCGGACGATCTGCCCGCAGAAATCTCGCGTGAGATCATCCGCGGCGGCGCGGAGAAAGCACGCGAGGCGGGCGTGGTCATCGCGGGTGGACACACCGTCAAGGACAAAGAGCCGAAATACGGCTTGGTGGTAATCGGTTTTGTCCACCCGCAAAGCATGTTGAGCAAGGGTGGCTTACAGGTTGGAGACATCCTGGTATTGACCAAGCCACTTGGCTTCGGAGTCGCCACTACAGCCTTGAAGCGCGAAGAGGCGAATGAAGAAGATGTGCTCGAAGCCGTGACCTGGATGAAGCGCCTGAACAAAACCGCAAGTGCCCTGGCTGTCGAGTTTGGGTTGCACGGTGGAACGGACATTACAGGTTATAGCCTGTTGGGTCATGGCCTGGAGATGGCGGAGGCATCGGGTGTTTCTTTGGAGTTGGAATTTTCGAACATTCCCTTCATCTCCTGCGCGCGCAAGTATGCCGAAAAAGGTTGCTTTGCAGGAGGGGCATTCGAGAACAAAAAATATTTCGAGGCGAAGGTGAAATTCTCCACCTCGATAGACGAGATCGAGCAAATGCTACTGTTCGACCCGCAAACCAGTGGAGGCTTGTTGCTTGGCGTGCCGCGCGAGAAACTGGACTCGTTCCTCGCACGTGCCGCGGAACAAGATCAAGCTGCCTGGGTGATCGGACGCGTTGAAACAGGGGCAGGGATTATCGTTCGATAATTTATGCATCCACTCAAAAAGGGGGAGGCTACTCTCGTGGGCTTTCTGGTGATTTCCCACATTTGAAAAAAAACGAAGATTTCCTTATTGATTTTCTCTGTGCACTCTGTGATGATGGATTGGTTAGCCCATTGTCTGAGTTGCTCTCAAAAAAGGTTTTTGCAGGGAAACCCTGTATTCATAGTACAATATAGGAGAAAATAGAAAAACCAAAAGGATCATGTCAGACATCCCTATAGAAATTAATTTCACTTCCGGCCTGATTGCCTTTGCCATCTTGCTCTTCCTGCATGGCGTGCTGGCAATGGCTGAGACAGCCCTCGTTTCTGCACGCAAAGCGCGTTTGCAAAATGAAAGCAACAAAGGAAATAAAGGCGCCCTCATCGCCCTGAGGTTGACGGAAGACCCCAATCAATTCCTTTCAGCCATCCAGATCGGCATCACGTCTATTGACCTGCTCGCCGGAGCCATCACAGGCGCGACCCTTGCCGCCTGGATCAACGCCCAACTTGATAAAATTCCCATCTTGCAGCCATACAGTGGAATGATCAGTTTACTGGTTGGTGTCTTGCCGATCACTTATCTTTCGCTCGTATTGGGCGAACTGGTTCCCAAACGACTGGCATTGCAGGATCCGGAAAAAGCCGCCTCTTCCATGGCACGGCTGATGTTGTTCCTTTCGAGATTGTTTTCGCCTCTGGTACGTTTTCTCAGTTTCTCGACTAACGCTGTTCTCAGCTTGCTGGGTGTGAAAGCAAGTGAAGAACCACCCGTCACGGAAGAAGAAATCCAGTTGTTGATTGATCAGGGAACACAGGCCGGCGTATTCGAGGAAGCCGAACATGACATGGTGGAAGGGGTGTTCAGCCTCGGTGACCAACGCGTCTATTCGCTCATGACCCCGCGTACAGACATCGTTTGGCTGGATATTAACGATTCTGCCGAAGAGATTCGCAACAAGATCGCACAAAACAATTTCTCGCGCTATCCGGTACGGCAAGGCACACTCGATGTCATTCTGGGAATCGTCAGAGCAAGGGACCTCCTTGTCCAAAGCCTGAGCGGCGAACCGATCAGACTCAAAGACCTGCTCAAACCCGCCTTCTTTATCCCCGAAACTATGCTTGCCTCCAAGGCGCTCGAACTCTTCAAAGAAAAAGGCACGGACATGCTTCTCGTCATTGATGAATTCGGTGGCTTACAGGGACTGTTAACTATCAACGACATTATCGAAGAAATCGTCGGCGAGATGGAATTGGACGAACCGCAAGCCACTCAGCGGCAGGATGGCTCCTGGCTACTGGATGGCATGTTGGGGGTGGATGAGTTCAAGGAAATTTTCAAACTGCCTTCCCTGCCGCACGAGGATGAATACGAGACCTTGAGCGGGTTTGTCATGATGTCGTTGGGACGCGTGCCGCAAGTGTCGGATCATTTCGAGTGGCATGGTCTTCGCTTCGAGGTGATTGACATGGACGGTCGCCGCGTGGATAAAGTGCTGGTGAGCACTCTGCCTCAACGTCCCCTTACACAAGAAATACGGGAACAATAATTCACTCAGCCGAAAGCACCTCGGTATTCCAGGATGCCACGCCCACTTCTTCGTGCCATTCTCTTTGATTTCGGCGGAACGCTCATGCACGGGCGAAGCGCCTGGGAGCCTTTTGTCGCGCAAGCAGACGAAGCGCTGACCCGCTATCTCTGTTCTCAAGGGATCGAACTCAATTTGAACACCTTTCCGACCGAATTCCGCAAACGGCTGGATCAATATTTCCTTCGACGCGAAAAAGACTTGTATGAAACCACCTACGCCTTCGTGCTGCGCGAATTGCTCCAAGAAAAGGGATACGCAAATGTGCCAGACAAAACCATTCGCAGCGCGCTGGACGCGCTGTTTGCCGTCACGCAATCCAATTGGGAACTCGAACCGGACGCCATTCCTACCTTGAAACGTCTCGAAGAGGCGGGCTACCGCCTCGGCATTGTTTCCAATGCAGGTGACGATGACGATGTGCAACAACTGGCGCGCAAATTCAACCTTCATCCCTATTTTGACTTCATTCTCACTTCTGCCGCCTGCAACTATCGCAAACCACATCCTCGCATCTTCCAACTGGCTCTCGCTTTTTGGAATTACTCCCCTCAAGAAGTAGCCATGGTGGGGGATAATTTACATGCCGATATTTTCGGCGCGCAGAACGCCGGGCTATACGGAATCTGGCTCAGCCGCCGCGCTGACCCTAAGATGGAGGAGCAGGTTCGGGTCCGGCCAGATGCGAGCCTGGACTCGCTATCTGAACTTCCTTCCATCCTCGACCGCCTCCAAATCGAATAATCCAATTTCCATCCATGCAAAACAAAACCATCGCCGCCTATCTTGCATTGGGCATCGGAGTTCTTGCTCTCAGTCTCTCTGCCATGTTCGTTCGCTGGGCAGACGCGCCGGGACCGGTGACTGCCTTCTATCGGTTGTTTCTCTCGGCGATCATCTTGACTCCTTTTCTTTTACACCGTGTAATAGCATACCCCGCCGTTCGATCAAAAGCCGTGATCTTCCCCTTGCTTGGAGGCATCTTCACCGCTTTCGATCTTGCCTTGTGGACAACGGCGCTCTCCTACACCACCGCATCCAACGCGACCTTGCTCGGTAATACCGCGCCGCTTTGGGTCGCTCTGGGAACATGGCTGATCTTTCGGAAGAAACTATCAGCAATGTTCTGGCGCGGACTGGTAATCACATTGACAGGTGCCACATTGATCATGGGCACAGATTTCATTCTGCACCCGCGTCTTGGCATCGGCGACATCATGGCGACCTTCACCGGTTTCTTTTACGGCGGCTATTTTCTCTTCACTGAAAAGAGTAGACTGAACTTCGATCCCCTTCTCCATATTTGGCTTGTCGGCATTGGAGCAAGCATTTCGCTTGGCATCATCAATTTGATTCTTCGCTTTCCCTTCACCGGCTACAATGCGCAGACATGGCTCGTCTTCATTGCAAGCGCCATCGTCTCGCAATTGATCGGCTACATGGCACTGGCATACGCATTGGGTCATCTCCCGGCGTCTCTCGTTGCGCCGACCATGATCCTGCAACCGATTGTGACCACCTTCCTCGCCATCCCGTTACTGAACGAAATTCCTACCCTCTGGCAAGGAATCGGCGGCTTGCTCGCCCTGCTTGGCATTTACATTGTCAACCGATCACATCAGCAGGATTTGCAAGAAACACCTAACGCCTGAGTGGCACAACGCCTAGGGGTTGCGCTACTGATCACTACTTGTCTTTTACCGCCCAAACTTGTATACTGAGATTGGCACTCCAAATGATAATCTCACAGCAGGAGGAAGTATGCAATTCGATGCAGTGATCGAAGTCGCTATTGGGCTCATCTTCGTCTGGCTGGTGCTGAGCATTGGCGCTATGCAAATGCAGGAATGGATCGAAAGCATCCTTGGCTGGCGTTCACAGCATCTCGAAAAAGCCGTGCGCGCCATGCTCAATGATCCAACGATGAGCGACAACTTCTTTCAGCACCCTGCCATCCAGGCGCTATACCGCAGGTCTGGTATCAACAAAATGCCGTCCTGGATTCCTCCACAGCGATTCGCCAAAGTCATGATGGACCTCTTCGTCAACGCAGGCAAGCCGCCCGAAGCACTGCCCGAGGGCGAATGGTCGCTTGCGAAAATGCAACAGAACTTGAAAGCCATGCAGCAAACCAATCCTGAGTTGGCACAAAAATTCGGATATCTGCTTCGAGGCATCGGTGACACTTCTGCAAAGATCGAAGAGAAATTATCAGAATGGCACAAGGAACTCGAAACCTGGTACAACGACACGATGAGCATGGTCACACTGGAGTATAAAAAATTTTCTCAGTGGATCGCATTTCTCTTTGGTCTTCTCATTGCCGTTGTGCTGAATGTAGATACCGTTTACATTGCAAAAGAACTTTGGACTCAGCCTACTACGCGCGCAGTCATCGTCGCACAGGCGCAGGCACAGGTCGAAGCGGGTGAAACACCCTCCGATTTCAGACAAGTCATTCAAAGTCTGCCTCTACCGGTTGGTTGGCACAGCGCCACCATGCCCTCTACCCCGCAAGGCTGGCTGCTCAAAGCGTTTGGCTTTCTCTTGAGTGGAGCCGCCGCGGCACAAGGCGCTCCCTTCTGGTTCGATCTTTTGAGAAGGCTCGTCGGCTTCCGCGCCAAGCCCGAGCAAGAGAGCAAATCAGGATAAAGCCCCTACAATTCCCCAAGACCTTCGCCTCACTCTAAGCCTGAACCGGATACCGTTAAAGGCGCCTTATCCGCGCCTTTTTTGATTCACCTCCCTCTTGCTGTTCGCTCCTCCCCTATTTTCCCGTATAATCGCCCTTATGACTGATCTCTTCGATCACGCCTTGCAGGAACGCATGAAATCTGAAGCGCCTCTCGCGGCACGCATGCGTCCGCGTACGCTGGATGAATTCGTCGGGCAGGAACACATTATCGGTCCGGGAAAACTCCTGCGCCGCGCCATCGAAGCGGATCGCCTGTTTTCCTCCATCATCCTGTGGGGGCCGCCAGGCACTGGCAAAACCACCCTCGCCCAAATCATTGCCAATGCCACCAAAAGCCACTTCGTCACCATCTCTGCCATCTTGGCCGGAAAAAACGAACTGCGTGAGGTTATTGAAGAAGCGCTCGAACGCAGACGGCTTCACAACCAGCGCACCATCCTCTTCGTGGACGAAGTCCATCGCTGGAACAAAGCACAACAAGACGCGCTTCTGCCACACGTCGAAGCCGGAGTGGTGACCTTCATCGGTGCCACGACCGAGAACCCTTATTTCGAAGTCATCAAAGCCCTGATCTCCCGCTCACGCGTCTTTCAATTAAGAAGTTTGAATCAAGAAGAGACGGGCATTCTGCTCGACCGCGCCCTCACGGATAAAGAGCGCGGCTACGGGAACAAACGCATCATTCTGGACCCTGAAGCGCGCGCCCACTTAATTGAGGTGGCTGGCGGCGACGCGCGCAATGCGCTCAACGCCCTCGAGCTCGCTGTCGAATCCACACCGCCCGATCAGGATGGGGCGATTCACATTACACTCGATGTCGCACAAGAGTCCATTCAACGGCGCGCCGTTTTGTACGACAAGGATGGCGACGCTCACTACGATACCATCTCTGCCTTCATCAAATCAGTGCGAGGGAGCGATCCCGACGCGGCTTTGTACTGGCTTGCAAAAATGATCTATGCGGGTGAAGACCCGCGCTTCATCCTGCGCCGACTTATTATCCTTGCCGGTGAAGATATCGGTCTCGCCGACCCGATGGGGCTTGTGGTGGCTACTTCCGCCGCGCAAGCCTTCGATTACATCGGCTTGCCCGAAGGCATTTATCCTATTGTCGAAGCAACGCTCTATCTTGCCACCGCACCCAAATCCAACAGCGCGGGTGCCTATTTCAAGGCAATGAAGAAAATCGAAGATGAGGGGCAAATCTCTGTGCCGCGCCACCTCATGGACAGCAATCGCGATGCTGCCGCGCTCGGCCATGGGAAGGATTATATTTACCCTCATGATCATGAGGGACACTTCGTTCCACAACAATATTTGCCAAAACGATTGTTGGGCACTTACTTCTACTCACCCTCTCAGGAGGGATACGAAGCCCAAATCGCCGCGCGGCTGGAGAGATGGCGCGAAGCACAAAGGAAAGCGTTGGGCATTGAAAGACGCGAAGACGTGCCCGAGTTGAGCGAAGAACAAATTCAAGAAATGAAGAGGAAGATCAAGTAACATCATGCCCCTGCTTTTACTCATCCGCCATGGCGAGAACGATTACACAAAAAAACATAAACTTGCAGGACATCTGCCCGGTGTTCATTTGAACGAGCGCGGCCTCGAACAGTCCCAAAGACTGGCAGAAGCGCTCAAGGATGTGCCGATCAAAGCCATTTATTCGAGTCCACTGGAGCGCGCCGTCGAGACGGCAACGCCCATCGCCGCCGCGCGCGGGCTCGAGGTCCAGATCGAAGCGGGGTTGATCGAAACAAACCCCGGCAAATGGCAGGGACAATCCCTGGCGGTTCTGCGTCTCAAAAGACATTGGAAGATCGTACAGCAAGCCCCCTCCCGTGCACAATTCCCCGAAGGCGAGACATTCTATGAATGTCAGGCGCGTGTCGTCAAGACGCTCGACAATATCCTCCGCAAACATAAGCCAAAGGACATCATCGCTTGCGTCTTTCACGCCGATCCGATTCGCCTTGCCGTAGCACATTATCTTGGCTTGCCGCTCGATCATTTTCAGCGGCTGGCGTGTGATACCGCCTCGCTCACTGCGCTCGCGATTCAAGAAATGAGTGCCATTTTGTTGAAGTTAAACCAAGTTCCCCCTTTCGATTTTCTGCCCAGGAAGAAATCCTAACTCATTTCTCATTACATGGTGGGGTGAGCCACCTCTTTTTGCAAAAACAGTATAAAGCCAATCAACCGCAATCCTGCGCTTGCCCACAACGCGCCGCCGAGCCCAATATAATTCGCCAGCCATGTTCCCACCAAAGGCGCAAGGATCATGGAAAGATATTGCATAAATTGGGCAATCGAAACGAACGTCGCGCTGTATTCGGCGGGGACGGTTTTCATTAATTCATCGAAGAATACGAGGTCAAGCCCGCCCTGAAAGAAACCAGCAATGCCCGCGTAAAGGATGATCAACTCAATGCGCGGGGTCGCAGCGCTCAGCGCGGGATATAAAATCATGCCCAGCGTCGTCGCCAACAAGACAAAGCGCCCACCGCGCTTTACTGAAATACGGGGCCAGAGAAAATAACCTACCAGCATGACCAGATTCATGACCATATTGACGGTTCCAATTTGCCCATCCGTGGCACGGACCTCGCGCACCAGAAACAATGGCATGATCGGTACACTCAGTGTAATTGCCGAGAAATACACAAATCTCTTGATGGAAAAGGACAAGAATGCAGGATGCGATTTCAAAAGAGCGAGAAAATCTTGCACGCCCCTGTGCGGCGACCTGCTGTTGGACGGCGGTGGGGGTGTTTGATCTGGCAACACAATACGGCTGGAGAAATAAAAGCTCACAAAGCCGCCTAATGAGAGCACCAGAAACATGATAGCATAGTTGATTGGAAACTCAATCAAGTCAATCAGACGCGTCACGATGAACGTTCCGATTGCGCCGGTCAGGCCAAAAATTGTCCAACGGCGGCTGAGGAGAGTATAACGCCCATGAGGACCTGCCACACCGTTCATAACGACAGAAAACGCCACAGCCAGCGCGGTCTGTGGGATGGTCGCAAACGCCCAAATGATCAATGTCGCTGTAACGGCATATGGCTTCGGGATCAGCAGCGTGAGAACACCAGTCAATGCATAGCACAGAATTACCATCAGACGCGAGAGGCTGTACCACGGCACGATGTTTTTCCGCGTTTGCAGAAACCGACCGACAACAATGGCAAGCAAAAGCCCTGTCACCCCAGGCATAGAGGAAAGTAAACCAACCTGAAAGTTGGTTGCCCCCAAGCGTGTTAAAAATACGGGTAAAAATGGCGCGGCAACATTGGAAATGCTTACCCCCACTGCGTCAATCTGCACATAACGGTAATTCAGCTTTTGGATACGAACTTCTTCTGGACTCAATGTATTCATGGCAGAACGGGGCGATTATAACGCTTCACGGTGTTCACTTTGGTTGCAACGACAAACTTCGCGCGCTTGCTTGACAATCCCCTCATCCCACAGTAAAATTCCGCACGCTTAACAACAAAATATCGCCGAGATAGCTCAGTTGGTAGAGCACGCGGCTGAAAACCGCGGTGTCCACAGTTCGATTCTGTGTCTCGGCACTTTCGGCAGAATGCAGGTTGACAACGCGGGCGTGGTTCAGTGGTAGAACGTCTCCTTGCCAAGGAGAAGGCCGTGGGTTCGAATCCCATCGCCCGCTCAGTTATTAATTGGCGTCGTGGCCAAGTGGTAAGGCAAGGGTCTGCAAAACCCTCATTCAGGGGTTCGAATCCCCTCGACGCCTCTATGCGGGGTGATTGTCTCAAAGCTATCCACTCTTATTTAGGCAAGCAAGTCATGACGCCCAATGGCGTCATTTTTTACTCTTTGGGATTTGGTAGGGGTGTTCATCTTCTCACCACTTCTACGGAGAAAGAATTTTGAAAATCTCCATGTTCTCGGTGTTCTGTGATAAAGCAGGTTTTACCCCACCTAACCCAAGAGAACCTTTTGGTTAACCCTCTCCCAAAGGGAGAAGGAAATCAACAGGCTGAAACGAGACTTTGTGGTGGAAAATGCTCTGTTGCAAACATGGACAAAGGATTGTCGTCGGCATTGTCTTTCACCGTCGTTTATTATCTTCGCAACAGAGCAACCAGTTCAGATTCGGAATTGGGAGTGGCGGAAAAGATGGGTTAAAATGGGGATATGACAAGATGTCCACATTGCCATAAAACGACTCGCCAGAACAAAGCAGGTAAAACAAAAGCAGGTTCGCAAAGATATCGGTGTCTGGATTGCAATCGCAAATACAC
>DATLZK010000065.1:0-10150 GCA_035574015.1 Anaerolineales bacterium | reverse complement strand
GAACGGCGTACACGGTGTGATCGGCTACGACCGCATCGAAAAAGTAAACGAACTCCCGCCGCTCGATCATATCTTCATTGACGTTGGCGCAACGAGCAAAAAGGATTGCCCGGTGAAAGTGGGCGATGTTGCCGCTTTCGACCGTCCGTTTATCGAAATGGGAAGCCGTTGGGTCGCCAAAGCCATGGACGACCGCGTCGGCGTGCTGATTGCCATTGAGACGCTGCGCGCACTGAAATCCACACCTCACGACATATACTTTGTATTTACCACACAGGAGGAAGTGGGGGGGCGCGGCGCAAGCACCTCTGCCTATGGCATTGATCCGGATCTTGGCATTGCGATTGATGTCACGCCCGCCGGCGACACACCCAATGCCCTCAAAATGGAAATGGCACTGGGGAAAGGTCCTTGCATCAAAATCAAAGACCATCAGATGATCGCCGACCCGCGCGTGGTGGCATGGATGAGGCGCACCGCGGAAACAGCGCGCATACCCTATCAGCGCGAAGTGTTACTGGTCGGAACCACCGATGCACGTGCCATTCAAATCTCGCGCGCGGGTGTACCGTCTGGCTGTCTTTCTATTCCTGTTCGCTATGTTCACTCTCCTTCCGAAATGGTGGATTCTCAAGATGTGCAAAATTCCGTCAAACTGATGACAACACTCTTGCGCGTGCCGGTGGATTTGGAATGATGGACAGGACGCGACGAATCACGGTTTTCGTATTCCTCCTCTTCCTTGTGGGATGCTCCTCTCTCGCGCCGCTTCTTTCCACGCCCACGCCTGCCTCGGTCCCCCAAGCCACCTCTACCCCCGCACCGAGTCTACCAACTCCCACCGCGACCCTGGCGCCGCGCCTTTTGCGCGTCTGGCTTCCCCCGCGCTTCGATCCGAACTCAAACACTTCCTCGGCCCAACTGCTCAAACAGCGATTCGATGAATTTGAATTGCTTCACCCCGGCCTTGAAATTGAAGTGCGCATCAAAGCAGAAGAGGGGGAAACAGGTTTGCTCAACGCCCTCTCCATCACGAATGCCGCCGCGCCTGCCGCGCTGCCCGATCTGATTGCCTTGTCCCATTCCAACATGGACCTGGCGGCGGAAATGGGGCTCCTCCATCCCATTGACGGCTTGACCACCCTCCTCCAGGATCCGGATTGGTATGCCTATGCACGCCAACTTGCCCTCGCCGACAATACTGCCTACGGCATACCTTTTGCAGGAGATGCGCTGGTCCTTGTTTATCGTCCGGCGGTTTTTCGTGAGGTTCCGTCAGGCTGGCGCTCGATTTTCGAATCGGGTAATCCGCTGGTGTATCCGCCTTCCGATCCGCGCGCGCTGTTTTCCATCTCGTTGTATCTTTCCATGAACGGTACATTTACCGATAACGAAGGACAATTCCACCTCGATCAAGATGCCCTGACGCGCGTATTATCCTTTCATCAGACAGCCTTAAAGATGGGCAATGTTCCCTTTTCCATTCGAGAGTTTCAGAGCGATCAACACGCTTTGCAAATGTTCCGTGAAGGGACTGCGGGTGCGGCCGTCATTCGCGCCAGCAGCGACCTCAAAACAGGCAGTGGGGCTTATCTGCCGCTCTTTGGCTTGAATGATGAACCTTTTACGCTTGCAGAGGGATGGGTTTGGGCATTGGCGGGCTCTGATCGTGAGAATGAGATGCTGGCCGCGGAACTGGCTTCGTATTTGGTCGAAAGCGAATTTATGTCCGCTTGGACGCGTGAGGCTGGCTATCTTCCCACACGCCCAACTGCGCTCAATGGATGGGGGGACGCATTGAAGATTCCGATGAACGAAGTGCTTTCCTCTGCGCGTGTATTTCCCCCTGAGGAGATTCTCTCAGTAGCGGGACCGATTCTGCGCGAGGCGGTGATCCGCGTCTATAACGGCGAACAGGCTGAGGCCGTCGCGCGAAGCGTGATCGAGAATCTAAAGTAATTGCATCGGGACATCCCACTTCATATCCACGCCCACAGCATCCAAGTGCCGATCATCATAAGACCGATCAAAAATCTTGCACCAAATGCCCATCCCCAGCCGATCAGGTAAGCCTTTGTGGATTGGATTGCTTCGTGGCGATTCTTCAGCCGGCGCAATTCGGCAAGGAAGAGAGCGAGCGGCGCCGCGATCAAACCGGCCAGCGGCGTGAGGAGAAGGCTGACCAGAATGCCGGCCGCGAAGGCAAATATAATCGCACTCCAGGGAACTTGATGATCGCGCATCTTTCGCGCAATGATAAGGTTATCCACGATGTTGCCGATTATCATCAGCACTGTGATCACCGCGAAGCCGAACCAGTCCCAGCCGGTCATGCGGTTTGCGGCACTTTGCAGGAGCGCATAGATCAACGTTGCCAGCCACATCACAGTTAGACCGGGAAAGACAGGCACAATCAAACCGGCTAACCCGATGAGCAGGACAAAAAGAGTCAGCGTATCAACGATGACGATCCAGATAAATTGCAGGGAGGAGAGAAATTCCGGCGGCACTTATCCTCTCTTTATGTGGGTTGGATGACCTCCACGCCACCCATCCAGGGTCGAAGCACCTCGGGAATGACAATGGAGCCATCTGCCTGCTGATTGTTTTCCAATACAGCGATGAGCGTTCGTGGAAGGCCGAGACCTGAGCCGTTCAAGGTGTGAACGAAGCGGGGCTTGCCTCCGTTAGCAGGGCGGTACTTAATGTTCGCACGCCGCGCCTGAAAGTCGCGTACATTCGAGATGGATGAGACTTCCAACCACTCTTTGCATCCTGCCGCCCAGACTTCGACATCGTATGTAATTGCCGAGCCGAAACCGAGATCGCCGGTGCATAGTTGTTTTACCCGATAGGGTAAACCTAGAGCCGCGCAGGTTGCTTCTGCATCTTCTCGCATCTTTTCGAGCAAGGCATCCGATTCTTCGGGCTTGGTAAACATGTACATTTCGACTTTGTCGAATTGATGTCCACGCTTGATGCCGCGCACATCGCGCCCGGCGCTCATCTTTTCACGACGGAAACAGGGAGTATATGCGGTGTACAACAAGGGCAATTGCGCTTCCTCGAGGATCTCGTCCATATGTAAGCCTGTGAGCGGCACTTCGGCAGTCGGTACGAAATACAGTTCCTCTTCGTGGTCTTTATAAAGGTTATCGGCAAACTTGGGAAGTTGTCCCGCGCCAAACACCGTTTCGCGCTTGACCATAAAGGGCAGATATTTTTCGGTGTATCCCTGTTTGATGTGTAAATCGAGCATGAAGGCAATCAGCGCGCGCTGCAAGCGTGCGCCCACGCCGTTCAGCACATAGAAGCGCGAGCCAGTGATCTTCGTGCCGCGTTCGAAGTCAATAATGCCGAGCGCAGGACCCAAATCCCAATGTGGTTTGGGTTCAAAGTCAAATTCGGGGAGCTGACCGACCGTCCTGATGATAACGTTTTCTTCTTCCGACGCGCCGACCGGCGTTCTCTCATCCGGGATGTTGGGCATGGTTGCCATGATGGCATGCAACTCTGCCTCGACCTCCGCCACTTCTTTATCGAGCGCGGCGATCCGATCGCCGACCTCACGCATCGCGGCGATTTTCTTTTCGCGCTCGGCGGCATCTTTCATTTTGCCGATCTCTTTTGAAACGGCGTTACGTTCTGCTTTTAACTGCTCAACTTGGGTGAGCAAGGCGCGGCGCTTTTCGTCCAGTCGAAGAATGTCCTCTACGGGGGAAGGGTCCATCTGACGGTTTTTGAGCGCTGTACGGATGAGGTCGGGCTGTTCGCGAATTAAATTCAGATCCAACATGATGCACCTCCGTTGTGAACATAAGGGATGGAGAGACACTCTATAAATGAAATACGCCCCCGTCCACTGCAGGACGAGGGGGCGTCTCGTGGTGCCACCTGCTTTTGCACCTCTTTTCAGCCTGTAAGCATCTTCCTCAGGAAGTGGGACTGGGCAGAGAAATGAGGTGCCTCAGAGTGCGCGATAACGGGCGCTCGCGTCTCTCTTACTGTAGGAGAGTTCCTACACCTGCGAGAGCAACGTGGTGAAGTGGATTTCCCTGCGACCCGCACCGTCTCGCACCGACCGACGGCTCTCTGGTGACACAGGTACAACAGGTACTTGTCTTCACGCTGTTTTTTGTCAAGTAGAGTTGGGTGTGATTATACCCTTCGGGCGAATCGTGTCAAGCACTGGACACTGGTGATTACCCACATCTTTGCGCGTCCCGCTTCGGCAGTGACTCAAGTCTCGCTTCAGGGCATGGAATTCGGCTTGGGAGCCGACCCCGAGTCCGCTTGAGCAGACTTTCAGGCGCTAAGCAGGTGACTTTAGCCTCGCGATTCGAGATATGGACAATCTCCAACTGGAGCATGGAGTGTGCGCTCAAGAGTTGTCAGCAGCATGACTCTGTAGCATAACTCCTAGTGCTGTGCTATTTTGCGCGACACGGCATGGATGCCTGGTGACAGGAAGCAAGGGGAGTGTTGCGCTTCGTTGCAGAATCGGATTGTTTCGATGCGTCGGGATGCGAAAGTAGGCTTTTCAGTTCGACAATTGGGTTGATAAGTTGTGGTATATTTTGGTCAAGGAGATACTTATGAACGAGCGTATCCTGATCATTGAAGATGACCAGCAAATTTTGAAGCTGCTTCAACGCGGGTTGACCTATGAAGGGTATATCGTTGATACGGCGACTGATGGACGAATGGGGTTAATTCTGGCGCGTGACCATACGCCAGACCTTGTTATCCTGGACTGGATGTTGCCAGGCATGGATGGGCTGGAGGTCTGTCATCGTCTGCGCATGGGAGGCTCCATTCCTATTCTGATGTTGACCGCGAAAGATACCGTGCAGGATCGAATTCAAGGGCTGGACGCGGGTGCCGATGATTACATGGTCAAGCCGTTTAACCTTGACGAACTGCTGGCGCGTGTGCGCGCCTTGTTACGGCGTACTCAACCCGAACGTATCCCGGTTTTGAAATTTGCTGATCTAACGTTGGATACTGGCTCGCGACAGGCTTCGCGCGGCAATCGCACCATCTCTCTGACTGCAAAGGAATATGAACTGCTGGAATTATTCATGCGTCATCCCAAGCAAGTGCTGACGCGCGAGGTGATCTTTGACCGAGTGTGGGGATATGATTTTGGCGGCGAGAGTAATGTCTTGGAAGTGTACATCCGTTATCTGCGACAAAAACTAGAGGCAGATGGCGAGCCGCGCCTGATCCATACCGTGCGCGGTGTGGGCTACGTTTTACGTGAGAATCCCTGAGCATCCAAATCGCAAACTCAAAATCGTAACGCCCAATGTCCCTTCGCTTACGCCTGACTCTTCTATATTCATTGCTAATGGGCGGAATTTTGTTGGTCTTCGGCGGAGCGGCATATCTGCTGGTCAATAACGTTCTGATCAGTCAGGTGGATGATATGCTGGAGGTCACCGCAAATGAATTCATTCGGGTAGCGAGGGTGAATGCCGTTGAAGAGGTGATGTTCGAGTCGTTTCCGGTGGACATGGAAACGAATGTTCATGTGCAAGTCTGGGGCATTGACGAGCGTTTGCAGGAAAGTTTTGGCTCATTGGGAAAAAGCAAAGTAGCCTTCGACCCCTTGAGTATGCGGACCACGCGGCCGCGCTATAGCGAGACGATTTTCAACGGTGTTCCACTGCGCGTGCTGAGCGTCCCCCTGATTTACAACAGAAATCGAATTGCAGTCATGCAAGTTGCCACGCCGCTCGAAACTGTCGAAACGGCGCGCACCTATTTGTTATATGTCCTGCTCGTGTTGTGGTTTTATGGTGTGATTCTTGCTGGCTTCCTCTCCTGGTTCATGCTTGGGCAGGCACTCAATCCATTGAACTCCATCGTCGAAACAGCAGAACATATCAATCGCGCCGATGATCTTTCGCGCCGCATCCCACATCAAGGCCTGGAACGCGATGAGATCGGCAGTCTCGTGGAAACATTCAACAAGACGCTCGAACGTCTCGAAGTGTTGTTCACCTCTCAACAGCGTTTTCTTGCAGATGTCAGTCACGAATTGCGCACGCCGCTCACCGTCATCAAAGGCAACGTGGATTTGATGCGCCGTATGAAACAGTTTGATGACGATGCCCTTGTTAGCATTGATCAAGAAGTAGGACGCCTCACGCGTCTGGTGGGTGGATTGCTGATGCTTGCCCAAGCCGAGTCCGGCAAGTTGACGTTGACTTTCAAACCCGTTGAACTGGATTTGCTGGTCACCGAAGTCTTTCAGGAAATGCACGTTCTGGCGGGAAACAAAGTGCGCCTCCATTTGACCGAAATAGATCAACTCCAAGTGAACGGTGACCGCGATCGGCTAAAACAGGTGTTGATCAATCTTGTAGCGAACGCAATTCAATATACGCCTCAAGGGGGGGATATCTACCTGAGCCTTGCCAAAGTGGGAGATCAGGCACGCTTCATTTGCCGGGACACCGGGCCGGGCATCCCCGCCGAGGACCTGCCTCATATCTTCGAGCGTTTCTACCGCGCCGAAAAATCACGCACGCGCAGCAAGACCACCGGCTTCGGTCTTGGACTTTCCATTACAAAATGGATCGTAGAGCATCACGGTGGAAGGATCGAGGTGGATTCTAAGGAGGGAATGGGAACGACGTTTGTGATTTGGCTTCCTCTGTTGAAGGGAAATTCGTAAGGCTCATCAGGGAAGCCCCAACCGTCGCGCGGCTTGCCTGCAAAGCGCGGCTCCATACCTGACATACCACTCCTGAAGGTGTATGCTTTGTGATGCGCCCGCCTGGGCATCTTCGTAGATCGGTGCGCCATATTGAACATAGCGCTTTGTCTGAGCAGGCCATGTTCGTTCTCCGCGCGAGATGATACCGATTCCTCCGTTGTAACCTGCTAGCGCAAGGCGCACATCTCCCTGCGCAGTTTTGAGCGAGCGCGAAAGATAGTTCAACCCACGCAAGGCGTTGGTTTCGGGGTGATATGGATTTTCCCCAACGTGAAAGTGAAAAGGCATCACTTGAAAGAGTCCCATAGCACCTGCGCTGGAGGTGGCGAGAGGATCTCCGCAGGATTCGATTTGCATTACCACGGCGACCAGGTCCGGGTCCAGTGAGGAAGCGTTTGCCCATCGAATGATGTCGTTTGCCCAGTATTGCACTTCTCGTGTGAAGATGGGAGAAATTCCTTTTGTTTCAATAGGATTTTGGAGGGGCAGGGCAGATCTGTACATCGGCATATTCGATGAAAGTGCAATTAAAAAGCAAGTAATCAACGCGACAGCAAAGAGCGGCAAGGAATATGCAGAAAAACAGCCGCTGCCATTTTGGGTCGCGGCTGTTTGCCGGAATTCGTGTTCGGAAGGGCGAGCGCGGGGCATAGTCGGTTCCTCAAATTTGGATTCAGGACCCGAGCTCGAAATGAGTTCGGTTTTTAGACGATAAAATTTCAGGCGTCGTATGAACGATCAGTATTATTCTGTCCGCTGAACGACAGATTGTGATAGGTCGGTTCCGGACGCGCGAAGGACGTTTGATGAGCGGGTTTTGGCGCAGGGCGGACAACGCCTTGTGTAACCGGCTGATTGATGCCCGATACGGGGCGTGCAGTGGTTTGAGTGTTCACCGAACGATATGGCTGCGAATAAGGTTGGCGTTCCTCTGTAGTAAACAAGCGATCTCCCGCGATGGAGAATGTGCCAATCAGTAAGACGCGGATGAGCAAGATCATGACAGCGACAAAGACCGGAACCACTTTTGTCATTGTGCTTGTGCTGAGGATTGCATTTCCGCTTGCACTGCTGTGATTGACAATGGCTACCGAGACACCCCACCAGGTGAGCGCGGCGTTCATCGCGGCGGCTAAAAGCCACGCGCCGAACAGATACCAGACCTCGGCAGGTTCGTCGCGTCCCTGTTCGGGGGTAAAGATGCGGGCAATCCCTGCAAAGTCAATGCCGCAAAAAGCAATAGCAAGGATAGTTGCCCAGCGGAAGTTTCCAAACGATAAATCTCCCAACACATCGAGCAAGGCGAATTGTGTAGTGCTGAAGTTGAAAATCTCGAATGCGATTAACGCACCGATGATCATCATGCCCCAGGCAGCGCCTCGGCTCAAGCGGCGCCCACGCGTCAGGTCGCGGAACAGGGCGGCCAGACCATCCCCTGGATTTTTACGGTAAACCGTCATTTCGACCTCCTTTTGTCGAATAGGTGAAAACTGGGATGATTTTAGAACGTATGTTCTATTTTGTCAAGGATACGGATGGAAATGGATATGGCTTTCTCAAAGTCCGAATTTTCGGATAGTTATTTTGCATAGCGTTTGAAATTTGGGAATTTCCCGCCAAATTTGGCTCCATATGCCATAGCCTCTAAGGCTTATCAATCTTTATTGAGAAAGCCATATCAGATCAAATCCTTTGTCCAATCGTGATGACCATTTTCAGGTACAATAAATTAATGCTCATTGTGAGCAGGCCAATAAAGCATACCTCCTGAAAGGAGACAATACATGTCTGGTCTTACGGGTCAATCAATGGGGCGCTACCACATCCTCGACCAACTTGGCCAGGGCGGGATGGCCACAGTCTATAAGGCCTACGACATGCGGTTAGAGCGGGATGTGGTGATCAAAGTGATTCGGCAAGATGCTTTCCCTTCCGAACAACAATCCGAACTCCTCGTGCGTTTTGAACGCGAAGCTAAAGTCCTGGCACGCCTGGCACACCCTAACATCGTACCGATCATTGACTATGGCGAGCATGACGGTGTTCCCTATCTGGTCATGCCCTTGCTCCCCGGCGGGACGCTCAAACAGCGGCTGGGCAAGCCTCTCCCCTGGCAGGAAACCTTCCGCTTGTTACTACCCATTGCCGATGCCCTCGCCTATGCCCACGAGAAAAATATCCTACACCGCGATGTCAAACCCTCAAATATCCTGCTTACCCAAAAAGGCCAACCCATGTTGACCGACTTCGGCATCGCTAAAATTCTAGATTTTAAAGATGGCCAAACGACGTTGACTGCCAGTGGCATCATAGTCGGCACTCCTGAATACATGTCTCCCGAGCAGGGACTGGGCAGGCCGGTCGGCCCTCAGACGGATATTTATGCGCTGGGGGTGGTCTTGTATGAATTGCTCACTGGACGCAAGCCTTTCGTTGCCGACACCCCGTTGGCGGTAGTGCTCAAACAAGCTACCGACCCGCTGCCGCGGCCGAGTCAATTTGTGCGTGACTTGCCGGAAGCAGTGGAGAAAATTTTGTTCAAAGCGTTGGCGAAAGACCCCGCCGACCGCTACCAGAGCATGACAGAGATGGCGGCGGCAATGGAGAGAACACTCAGTGGTCAACCGTCAGTGGTCAGTGCAGAGGGAGCGTGGACGACAGACCGTGAACTGTCCATCGCTCCTTTGCCATCTGGACCTCACCGTCTGCCATCCGAAGATAAGGTGGCCACTGTTGATCAGAGTACACAAGCCTTGCTAGACGCCACCGCGGTTGCAGACACAGTTCGGGCTGAGCCAAGCACACATCACCTAGGCGAAGCGCCCAAACTGCGTCAGAAATTCTCCTGGGTCTGGATGATTGGGCTCGCTGTCATTTTCAGCCTGCTTGTGGGTGGGATATTGATCCGCGCAAGCATTGAGCAGTATCGCGCTGTCCAAGTCCCTGCTGTTACACAGGTGGAAGCCACCGTCAATATCCAGGCCAAAGTCACTACCCCCCCAAAAAAACAAACGCCCTCCTCCACTCAAGCCCAGGCGACTGCCACCACTCAGTCACGAATCATCCGTCCGGAAAATATGTCTAACCTGATCACGCTGCAAACGCTACAACACAGGAGTGAAGTGTTGAGCGTGGCTTTCTCCCCCGATGGCCAGACCATCGCCTCGGCGCCAAATGTCTACACCGTACAACTGTGGCGCGTTGTGGATGGAACGCTCTTGCGCACGCTGGAAGGGCACACCGATATGGTGTTTGGCATGGCCTTCTCCCCGGATGGTCAGACCCTTGCATCAGGCTCGTTGGATGACACTGTGCGGTTATGGAGAGTCTCGGACGGCACGCTGCTGCGCACGCTGGAAGGGCACGCGGGAGAAGTTTTAAGCGTGGCCTTCTCGCCCGATGGCCAGATCCTTGCCTCGGGGTCGT
>DATLZK010000064.1:0-58711 GCA_035574015.1 Anaerolineales bacterium | reverse complement strand
AGTTCCGACCCGCACGAACCGCGTAACGATCAGAGCACTGTCTCAACGAGGGACCCGGTGAAGTTGAAATGGCTGTGAAGATGCGGCCTACCCGCAGCAGGACAAAAAGACCCCGTGGAGCTTTACTGCAACTTGGCATTGCGTTTGGGTATGATCTGTGTAGAATAGGTGGGAGGCTGTGAAGCTGGGGCGTCAGCCTCGGTGGAGCCGTCAGTGAAATACCACCCTGATTATGCTTAGACCCTAACCCCGCGCCGTTAACCGGGCGGGGGACCGTGCCAGGTGGGCAGTTTGACTGGGGCGGTCGCCTCCTAAAAGGTAACGGAGGCGCCCAAAGGTTCCCTCAGGGTGAATGGAAACCACCCATAGAGTGCAAAGGCATAAGGGAGCTTGACTGCAAGACCAACGCGTCGAGCAGAGACGAAAGTCGGGCTTAGTGATCCCACGGTACCGAGTGGAAGGGCCGTGGCTTACCGGATAAAAGCTACCCCGGGGATAACAGGCTGGTGAGGACCAAGAGTTCACATCGACGTCCTCGCTCGGCACCTCGATGTCGGCTCATCGCATCCTGGGGCTGGACAAGGTCCCAAGGGTCGGGCTGTTCGCCCGTTAAAGCGGTACGCGAGCTGGGTTCAGACCGTCGTGAGACAGGTCGGTCTCTATCCGCTGTGGGCGCAAGGGATTTGAGAGGAGCTGCTCCTAGTACGAGAGGACCGGAGTGGACCGACCTCTGGTGTGCCAGTTGTTCCGCCAGGAGCATTGCTGGGTAGCTACGTCGGGCAGAGATAACCGCTGAAAGCATCTAAGTGGGAAGCTCGCCTCAAGATTAGATCCCTGTATTCCCGCTAAGGGAGTAAGACCGCAGGTAGACCACCTGCTATATAGGCAACAAGTGTAAGCGCAGTAATGCGTTGAGCTAAGTTGTCCTAATGGTCGAGGGCTGAATCCTCGTGGTGCGGAGAACTTATTACTCTTCGCTATTCTCTCTTCAGTTACTATTCAGTACCCTTTGTGAAATAGTCCCTTGGTGATTGGAGCGGCGGGGGTACACCCGGTCACATCCCGAACCCGGCAGTTAAGCCCGTCAGCGCCGATGGTACTTGGAGGGCGACCTCCCGGGAGAGTAGGTCATTGCCAAGGGGCTTTTTCTTTTAATTTCTAACTTCACACAGCGTGAGGTTTTATTTTCAAGACCTATATAGAAAACGCGATTGTTCCATGTACAAAGAGGTGGGAATTTGGCAATACTACTGTGGAAAATGCAGAAATACGTTTCGCGTGTATCCGCAGGGGGTAGGGAACAACAAATCTCCAAGAGAGGATAGCTTGAAGGCTGCGAGTTCAACTGATTATCCCGAAACTAGAACTCTAGAACGGTATTGCAGCGCCTCTGCCAGATGCACAGCGTGGATTTCCTCACTTCCCGCCAAATCGGCAATTGTGCGCGCCAGTTTGAGGACGCGGTGATAGGCGCGCGCCGACAGATTCAACTGTGCCATCGCCGCCCGCATCAGACTCTGACCCTCAGCCTGTAGCCGGCAAAACTGCCGTATCTCCCCGACGCGCATGTCTGCATTGCAGATGATGCCAGCACTGTTGTTGGCAAACCGCCAACGTTGACGATCGCGCGCAGCCTGGACGCGTGCGCGAATCACCTCAGATGATTCGCCCGTTCTGTCACCGCTTAACTTTTCGTAATCCACGCGCGGCACTTCAATATGAATGTCAATTCTATCGAGCAATGGACCAGAGATTCGTTTCTGATATTTTGTAACCAACGCTGGTGCGCAGGTGCAGGGCTTGACGGGGTCGCCGTAGTAGCCGCACGGGCAGGGATTCATGGCGGCAACAAGTTGAAAATTCGCAGGGAAGGTTAGAGACCCCTTGGCGCGGCTGATGGTGACCACTTTATCTTCCATCGGCTGGCGCAAAACCTCGAGAACGCGTGTGCCAAATTCAGGAAACTCATCCAAGAACAAAACGCCCCTGTGCGCCAGCGAGATTTCTCCAGGCTTGGGGATGTTGCCCCCGCCCACCAATCCTGCATGGCTGATCGTGTGATGAGGGGCACGAAAAGGACGGTGCCGAATAAGAGGGGTGCCTGGGGGAAGTTGGTCTGCAACGGAGTAAATGCGCGTGACATCCAACGACTCTTCAATGGACATTTCTGGCAGGATGCCGGGCAAGGCGCGGGCGAGCAATGTCTTTCCAGCACCTGGGCTTCCGATCATCAACACATTGTGTCCACCTGCTGCTGCAACCTCCAAAGCGCGTTTGGCGTGTTCCTGTCCCTTGATTTCACTGAAGTCGGTTGGAACAAAGAGTGGCTCGGAGGGGTTATCGCCAGAGGGTTGGTACGGCTCGATTAAACGGCGGCCGGATAAATGTTCGTATAGATCCGCAAGCGTTCGGACAGGATAAACTTCAATGTCAGGGATCAAAGCCGCTTCGGGCGCGTCGGCTTCAGGGACGAACATCCGCTTGAATCCATTTGCGCGTGCGGCAACAGCCATGGGCAAAATGCCGCGTGTGTGACGAACAATGCCATCTAGTGAAAGTTCGCCGACTACCAATGTATTTTCGACGACTTGAGGGGGCAAGCGTCCTGACAGAATGATGACGCCAAGAGCAATGGGAAGATCGTAAGCGGGTCCTTCCTTGCGGATGGAGGCTGGAGAGAGGTTGACAACGATGCGGTGGCGAGGAAAATGCAATCCCGCATTTTTAATAGCGGTCTGGACGCGCTCGCGGCTTTCCTGTACTGCAGTGTCGGGGAGCCCAACAATGATAATGGCTGGCAAGCCGTTGGAGTAATCTACTTCCACTTCGACGATGACGCCTTCCAATCCAATCACAGCGCAGGAATACACACGGGCAAGCATGCAAAAAAGTTTAGACGAGGAGTAGGGAAATGTCAATCGAACGAACACGGCTATAATACTCTCGGCTTATGACGACTAATTTCTCTTCTCAATCTGTCGAGTTTACTTATAACAGCCAGCAAAGAAAATTTCCGGCTTTGGAGGAATTGCTGGATGCTATCAAATATCGTGATCTGATTGCGCAGGGAATACATGCTTATCTGCTGAGCGGGTTGATCACGTGGATGTTTTTTCACAAACGACGACAGTGGCAATTTATCAGGCCCTGTGGAGAGGGGTGTAGTATATGTCCCGTTGGCGGCGTTTTCGCTTGCCGCCAGCGGAAGGATGTGAAGAAAGTGGTATCTTTATTTCAGTAATCGCAGCAGATTCAGTGAATTGACTCCTCTGTGGTTTTTAGGTTGGTTCGACATGGTGGCGTTATCAAGGTAGTGACTCTTATGGGCTCGAGTTGGACGCTTGTTTTTCGGTCTATTTTATTCTCGGGAGCATTGATTTTGTTGCTCCTTCATTTGAAGGTGGGTCAAGCACAAGACTCACCTTTCACAGAGACACCTACTACAAGCCCAACGGAGACGTCTTTCCCTGAAGAAACTGCCACTTTAACGGAATCAGCCACACCCGTAAGTGCCGAAGCGGAGGTCAGTTCCACGCCAACCGTTGAAGTACAAGAAGAGGACACGGTGGCGCGTCTCCTGATCAAAAAATCTGTGAATGCCCGTTTGGAGAACGTTATGCGCAGCATGAATACATACGGGCATGTTCTGGAAAGCACGGAGTTGGGAAAGCTGGGTGTGTTCGTTCTTGAAGTGCCAGCGAGTCAGGTGAATGAAAAGATTCTTGAAATCCGCAATCTCTCCGGAGTGGAATGGGTGGAACCGGACTATCCGCTGCAAGCATTGGATACCTTTCCAAACGATCCGCTCTTTTCACAACAATATGCATTATCTGCCATTCGCGCTCCACAAGGTTGGGATATTTCAACTGGTTCAATGATGGTCACAATTGCTATATTGGATACAGGTGTGGATTTAACTCATCCAGACCTGGAGCATAAAATATTGCCAGGCTACGATTTTGTAAATGGTGATAGCGTCCCACAGGATGATGCGGGTCATGGTACTCATGTGGCGGGCATTGCTGCAGCATTGGGAAACAATGGCATTGGCATTGCAGGTGTTTCATGGGGAGCGCGCATTTTGCCGGTGAAAGTGCTTGATTCTGCGGGGAGAGGAACGGCTTTGAATGTTGCCGAAGGAATTGTGTGGGCAGCCGACCAAGGTGCGCAAGTCATCAACCTGAGTTTGGGTGGATCTCAATTTTCGCAAACTTTGCAAGATGCTGTACTCTATGCTGAGGGACGCGGTATCCTCCTTATTGCTTCAAGCGGCAATACCAATTCGAACTTTGTCCTTTACCCGGCGCGTTTCCCGCAGGTGATGGCAGTAGCCGCTACTGATGCAAGCAACCAGCGCGCTTCTTTCTCCAATTATGGAGACGAAATCGAGATTGCAGCACCTGGTGTTTCCATTCTCAGTCTTTATCCTGGCGGATATAACACCCTGAGCGGTACTTCCATGTCAGCCCCACACGTGAGCGGGCTTGCCGCAATTCTCATCGGCCAGGGATATGATGCTACCTCTGCTCGCGATCGGATCAAAAATACTGCTCTGGATATTCCCCCCTCAGGTTTTGATATTTATACGGGCGCAGGTTTGATGCAAATGGATGCGGCACTACAAGTGATGATCACACCTACAGAACCTACAGAAACGCAAACGATTCAATCGGCTTTTACCCCGCCACTTGTCTTTCCATCACCGCTTTGGACCTTTACGCCTCTCGCGACGCCGACGCCTGTTCTCGTTACCTCGACCTTGTCTCTGCCGATCACACAGACCGTTTCTCCCTCACCTCTCCCTCTTAGACTTGATGAGACTAAGACGCTGCCTGCCACATCGCAGATCGAAGCCCTCTCCCCACCGACTGATATACCCTCTCCCTATTTTTGCTTTGGAATATTGTTTGTTGTGTTGGGCATCTTGATCCTATGCATAACCCGTAGAATGTACACCCAAAAGAAACGTTTCTGGTAAGCTGCACAAGGAGATTGTTTTGAAAATGTCCTGCGATGGCTCCTAAAAGTGATGAAGTGAAAAGACCTGTTCTCTGACGCGCAAGAGACTTCATATTCGTATAGTGTCCGAGCAGTAGCCTTAACGGGTGTTACAAAGGAGAAAATCAAGGAGAATGCCCAACGAAATTGCAAGGCGCAATGAAATTGCTATTAAAAATTTTGGCGGATATAATCATTTCTGTCCCTGGAACGTCATAGAAAATGACAGTGTTCTTGCTGATAGTACATGATTCTCTTGTTGGGGATGCAACCTTACTGAGAGTGACGTTGCATTCTTGCGAGAATAAGCCTGGAAAACTGATGGAATAAAATTGGAGGAAGCCATGAAAGGCCGAAACTATGTGAATCCTATTCGCACAAGCGTAAAACTCATTTTAATGGTGGCAGTTTGGCTGTTCAGCGTGAGTTGGTTTGGCGTGATTCCTGTGCATGCTGCACCGCCGAGCAACGATAATTTTGATAATGCCACAATCATTTCGGGGGTTCCATACCAGGCGAGTCTTTCCACTTTGGAAGCAACTCCTCAGGATAATGAGCCGCTGATTGATCCACAAATTACTGCGCTTTGTGATGGTCACACCCTTGAGTCGGGTCTGGCTACTGTATGGTATAGGTTTACTTCAAGTACGACAAGATCGGTTTCGATGGATACGATGGGGTCAAATTACGATACATATATTGCCGTATGGACGGGACCGGATGTCAATAATCTCACTTTGGTGACATGTGACGACGACAGCCTTGGCAGACAGCAATCTCAGGTTACATTTACAGCAACTGCTGGCGTAACATATCATATCTTGGTCGCTCAATATAATGGCGAAATTAACGTAGGTTCGACATCACTCAAAAATGGGACAGATTTTGGAGCCCAGGCTGGTGGTGATCTGCAATTTCATGTAACAACGTTCGAGGATGTACCGGGTGATCATTCTGCCTGGACATGGATTGAGCGCTTGTATGCTGCAGGTATTACTAGTGGATGCTCCACGAATCCAATGAATTACTGCCCTTCTATGGCTGTGACTCGCGCCCAAATGGCAATTTTTCTGGAGCGCGGCATACGAGGTTCCACTTATACCCCTCCGCCTGCACAAGGAACAATTTTTGCAGATGTCTCTGTGAGTACACCTGGAGCGCCTTGGATTGAACAGTTGTATGCGGATGGCATCACAGGCGGATGTGCGACCAATCCGTTACGCTATTGCCCTACCAATACTGTGACCCGCGCACAAATGGCGGTCTTCTTGTTGCGAAGCAAGCATGGAGCTGGCTATACCCCCCCGCCTGCCACTGGTACAGTCTTCAATGACGTGACAACCAGCACGCCGGCCGCGGCATGGATCGAACAGCTATATGCGGAAGGGATCACGACGGGTTGTGGGGGCGGTAATTATTGCCCGGCTTCCTCGGTCACCCGTGCCCAGATGGCGATCTTCCTGGTAAGGACGTTCAATCTACCATAGCCTTTTCGCACTCGTAGTTTTATAGGGAGAGTGGCGAAAACCGTGATCTAACCAACTTGCCACCACTTTTAGATTACAGGGCGCACAGAGAAAAGCAAAGGAACCCCCTATGTTCTCTGTGCGCTCTGGTGGTGAATCACCAAAAAGTCTACGAGATTAGCCACCCAAGATGGGATATCGTCGTCTTCCTGGCATTTTTGCTCTTCTGTGCGTCTCTCTTTTTACCCTAGTTGCCTGTCAAGGAGAGGTTCATCGAGGTGTTGCAACAGAAAATAGCATAGAAGAATTGGTTGGGAAATTTGTCATTATTCGTAACGGTCATGATCGCTACTTCCTGTTTGACGAAAACGGCAAATCTTTCGAACTGCTTTTCGATGATGATCTTTTGCGGGATCAGGGTGGTGCGCTTGCCCTTGACCGAAAACATGTCAAAGTATGGGGTGTGTGGATCGAAGAAACCACCCCGAAATTTAAAGTGAGAGATATCGAGGTAGTAAATTGAGGGAAAACTGTTCTTTTTAAATTCCTCCTAAACATGCAAAGACTAAATGACGATCTTTGGAAAAAACGCGCTCCTCTGCCCTTCGGGGTGAATTTTTCTTGCCTAATAGAACGAGAATCTTGCTGATCAGATCCTAAATCTAGACCTCCTGGAGAAATAGCAACAATGAACAAAAGAATTCTTGCAACAATTCTTTTTCTCGAATTTGCAATGCTTATGGGATTCTTCTCCGCAACGCTGGCTCATGCTCAGACAACCTCCTTTGAAGTGACCGGCTGGTTGACAATTTTGCATGGCGATGCTCCACCCCACCGTGAAGCCTCTTCATCAACGATTTATCGTTTGTTAGGTGAGGATGGACAGGTCTATCCTCTGGATGTTGATGAGACAGTTCTTGAGCGCAATGGGGGGTTACTCCGATTAGATCGGAAACGCGTAAGGGCAGAACTCTCAGATACCTCTCTTGCGGGAACTTCTGGCTCTTACCCGGTGTATGAACTTCTTTCGATTCAGATTGATGACCCATCGGATGTAACCTCTTCCTCGCTCTCGGCTCAGCTTACGGGAAGTCAGCCTTGGCTTTCCATCCTTTGCAAATTCAGCGATGATCCCAACATGCCCCAAAGCCTTTCCTATTTTCAACAAATGTATTCCAACACTCAGCCAGGTTTGAATCATTATTGGCGTGAGGTTTCTAATAATACGATAAACATCAATAACAGTAATGCAGTGGGATGGTATACATTACCTCAACCTCGCTCCTACTACATCTACAATAACCAGTTGGATTTTGATCGTGCGGCGGCAGATTGCACTGCCGTTGCCGATGCCGACGTGTATTTTCCAAATTATGTTGGTATTAATCTAATGTTCAATGCGGAACTGGATGGTTATGCATGGGGAGGAGGCGACTGTCGGATTCTAGATGGGGTCTTCGATTGCTGGGCGATGACCTGGTTGCCCCCTTGGGGATATCAAGATATCACTGTTGTAGCGCATGAAATGGGGCATGGCTTTGGTCTTCCTCATTCATCGGGTACTTACGGACATGTTTACGATAATGTCTGGGATGTGATGAGTGACGACTGGAGTTATTGTTACCTGGCCACTGATCCAATTTATGGTTGCTTGGGACAACATACGATATCATATCATAAGGATCTTCTGGGATGGATACCCGCAAATCGAAAATATAGCGTGCCCTATGTGGCCAGCGGTAATCCATCTCCTATTGTTCTCTCTGCCTCGCTTCCTCTTGTCATGGCGCAAATTCCAATTCTTGGTTCGTCCACTTCCTTCTACACGGTGGAGGTACGGAAAACTTACGCCTATGACACCAAACTTCCCGGTACTGCTGTGATTATTCATGAAGTAGATGAAACGCGAAGTGAACCGGCGCATGTTATTGATGTAGACGGAAATGGAAACAATGGAGACGCTGGCGCCATGTGGGCTGTCGGTGAGATTTTCATTACCCCTTCGATCTCTATCGAGGTCCTGGCTGTTTCGGGTGAGAACTATCAGGTGGAAGTCGTAAATGGGGTTCAGCAAGCAACTTTTTGGCTTACGCCCCTTGGCAAACCTCATCCTTTTGCGGATGTATCCATGTTTCATGGAGCATACGATTCGATCATGAAAATTTACACCAATGGTATTACCGGCGGGTGTGGCACCAATCCCCCGATTTATTGCCCGGACAATTATGTCACCCGCGCTCAGATGGCGATCTTCCTGCTGCGTGGTATTCATGGGCCCTCTTATGTCCCTCCGGCTGCTACTGGCACAATTTTCAATGATGTAACCATGAGCACCCCAGGGGCCGCGTGGATCGAGCAGTTAGCAAGAGAAGGTATCACTGGTGGCTGTGGAGGAGGAAATTATTGTCCGACTAGTTCGGTAACGCGTGCACAGATGGCGATCTTTCTCTTGCGGAGCAAGTATGGAGCATCGTACACGCCGCCCCCGGCGACAGGTATAATGTTCAGCGATGTGACGATGAGCACGCCGGGTGCCGCGTGGATCGAACAATTAGCCAGAGAAGGGATCACGTCGGGTTGTGGAGGAGGAATGTACTGCCCCGCTTCTCCGGTCACCCGTGCGCAGATGGCAATATTCCTGGCGCGGACATTCGCTCTACCTTAAACAATTAGGCAAAATCGAAATAAGCCAAGTGTGCGTTTTTTAGCGCTGGTCATGCCACAGGTGAATACCTGGATGATGGCGATCTGTATTTGCCCTCCTCGCCTGGTTTGGGGACAGCCACGCGAAACGACACAAGCAAAGTTGGTCTGCTAGTGGAGGTCAACTTCAAGACAAGCCTGGCCTGGGCTGGCGGATGATCAAGCGCGTCTATTCTATGAACGATGAAAAAGCCCTTATGCCGAACTGACGTGCTATCAGGTAATTTTCTAGAAGTGCGTGATAATCCCGAACTGCCGTTAAAATAGTTACATTCCAACAAGGCTGTTGCTTGAGCAAGAAGCCCTGGGATGGATGCAGGAGTGCGACAAAGTCGTATCAAATTCAACTCATATTGCACTACTGTTAAAAGTAACAACGAGAGTTTCGCAGATTCCTCTTTACACAGAGTAGTTATGCATCTACTAGATTTTCTCAACACTTTCAAAATTTTCATCACTAACCGTGAACTCATTTACAGTTTGGTCCGGCGTGAGATTTTAGCCCGCTATCGTGGGTCTTTATTTGGTGTGCTTTGGTCGTTTTTTACACCTTTACTCATGCTAGCAATTTACACGTTTGTTTTTGGTTTTGTCTTTCAACCACGTCTGGGAAGCACTGATAGTTCCAGGACAGAATTTACACTTGTCTTGTTTGCTGGATTGATGCCATTTTATTTGTTCTCGGAAACGATTACACGTGCTCCCAATCTTGTTTTGGCTAATGTCAATTATGTTAAAAAGGTGGTTTTTCCATTGGAAATTCTCCCTGTTGTATCATTATGCGTGGCACTGTTTCAGTATGTAATAAATTTTTTGGTTTGGTTGGTATTTTTGCTTGTTTTTCGTGGTTTGCCGCCTCTGACTATTTTTCTTCTGCCATTCGTTTTGCTTCCTTTCTTATTGATAATTTTAGGTCTGAGTTGGTTTTTGGCTTCGCTTGGAGTTTATATACGGGATATTGGTCAGTTGGTCGGAGTTATAGTGACTGTTTTGATGTTCCTTTCTCCCTTGTTTTACCCACTCTCTGCCCTACCTCAAACCTATCAAATCTATATGTTTTTGAATCCCCTTACTTATGTGATTGAGCAGGGACGTGGAGTGATGATTATGGGAGAAATTCCTGTATGGTGGTGCTGGAGTTTATATTTATTGATTTCATTGTTTGTAGCATGGCTGGGGCTTTGGTGGTTCATGAAAACCAAAAAGGGCTTTGCAGATGTTATCTAGTGATTTTTCCCCGCTTACTGACCAGAGACAAGTCCAAATAAGGGTGCAGGGGTTGAGTAAAATGTACTATCTTTATGACCGCCCGGAGGACCGGCTGAAACAGTTTGTCTATCCACGTCTACAACGTTTGTTTCGTCAACCTGTTCGCAAGTATTTTCGTGAGTTTTGGGCTCTCCGTGATGTATCGTTTCAAGTTCATCGAGGAGAAACGGTTGGCATCATTGGGCGAAATGGAAGCGGCAAATCCACCTTGTTGCAATTGATCGCTGGTACTCTCACTCCCACCCAGGGCGAAGTGCACATCGTGGGACGGGTATCTGCATTGTTAGAGTTAGGGGCGGGTTTCAACCCAGAATTCAGTGGACGCGAAAATATTTACATGAATGCTGCTATTCTTGGGATGAGTCGTGATGAAATTGAGGAACGGATTGATGACATTATCGCTTTTGCGGATATTGGAGATTTTATTGACCAACCTGTCAAGACCTATTCGAGCGGTATGTTTGTTCGAGTGGCTTTCTCAACGGCCATCAATGTGAGTCCAGACATCTTGATTGTGGATGAGGCGCTTTCTGTAGGGGATATCGCTTTTCAACAGAAATGTTTATTTCGCATTCGTGAGATGCAGGAGCAAGGTGTTACTATTTTGTTGGTGACACACTCGAATAATATTGTCATTGAGTACTGTGACCGTGGAATTTTCTTGAAGAACGGTCAAGTGATGTTTGATGGACCCTCTAAGGAAGCGGTGAGGGAATATGGCTTGGATGTGTTGAGGGCTGAGGGAGGGCAGGCATTCGTTCCTGCTTCGTTATCAATATCACAAAGCTCTACTCCGCCGGAAAAGCGCGATGAGTTGCCTTTCCCTTTGTCAGATACCGAGCAAGGCCCCCCCATGGAAGTATTGCATGTTCGCTTTTCCAAGTTGAATGGAGAAGTTACAAATACTTTTGAGCATAATGAACAATTTTTTACTGAAGTTTTTCTGCGTGTGCGCTCCTATATTCCCTTGCCTTGTTTTGGTATTCAGATTTCTATTCCAGATGGAATTGCGCTGTGGAGTACAACCACAAAGTTGATGGGGTTGGAGTTACCGTCTCTGGAACCTGGTTTTTATCGGTTTTGCTGGCGGCTGCGTGCCAATTTTTCGGGAAATCGCTATGTAGTTGCAATTGGAGCAGGACATATCGAAAGTGGTGAATATAAGCGCTATCATACGTTGCCATATGCTGGGCATATTGATATTCTGCCGGTACCAAACCAAGGTGCAGGTTGGGTAGTAGTAGACCCAGAATTTCAGATTGAACCCTTGACAAATCAGTGATGAAACACTCTATTCGTGTATTTAGAAACAAACTGCTCGTTGCGATTTTGCGACATCTGCACAGGGTGAGCTTTCCCCAGCGCAGACTGGGGGATGACGATTGGGTGTATCAGTGGCGATTGGATTTTCTCACTGAAAATCTGGAAAAAGAATCGGTCATGTGGTGCAAAAAACTGATTCGGCCCGGGATGATCGTTCTTGACATTGGTGCTCATCTGGGATATTACACTAGGATTTTCTCAGAATTGGTAAAAGACTCGGGGCGAGTCTTCGCTTTTGAGCCTTGTCCTGAGAATTTGCTGGTCTTAAGACACAATTTACAGCAATCCAAATATAAAAACGTATATATTTTTGATAAAGCTGTCAGCTCAAAAGACGGCCAAGCTGTTCTATTTATTTCTCCTGGTCACAGTAACCATAGCCTGAACGCTGGCTATACCCCCGATCAGGGAAGAGTTACCGTGCAAACGATTTCTATTGATTCCTTCCTTGCGGCTCAAAGTATCCAAGTAGTTGATTTTATTAAGATTGATGTCGAGGGTGCAGAGCCTCTTGTGCTGGAGGGTATGCGTCAAACTATAGAAAGAGCTTCTGGCTTGAAAATGTTGATTGAATACAACCCTATTGCTATGCAGGCTGGAGGGTTTGAACCGCCTGCCTTGTTGTCTATGCTGAAATCAATGGGATTTCAGTTGTATCGTATTCTCCAAGGTGGTAACCTTGGTTCGCTTTCGGTTGATAATAACGAGATTTTTAACTTGTTGTGTGTGCTTTCCAGATAGAGCTATGCAGTTTTTTGATGTTGTCATTTACTGTCCAGATACTCATATCTATTATGACGCTTCACTGCCGGATCGGGGAGGGGTGGGAGGCGGCTTGATGGCACGTATTCGCCTGGCTCAAGCATTGGCGCGTCAGGGACATCACGTCACGATCATTGCTCACGTTACCCATCCGCATCGTCATCGCGGCGTGAATTATCTTCCGCTCTCACAACTTTCACAAAAGAGCAAGACGGATATATTGATTATGACAAGTAGCGGCGGTGCCTTGAGCTTAGAGCCTGCCCTTGATCTTAAGATAACTTCGAAATGGCGCGAAGTATGGGTTCATGGCACTCCTTATATCAAAGGGTTGGATCAACTTTTATGGGATTGTATTACTCCGGTGAGTAATTTTATATACGATGTCATAAAGAAAGAATGGCCTCTTGTCAACCCAAAACAATTCACCATTTATAATGGAACTTCCAAAAGGCAAAAAAAACGTTTGTGGCACATTTCGCATCGCAATCCTTTTCGGCTAATTTATACCAGCCATCCGGCAAAGGGATTGGTGTCTGCCCTAGGGGTGCTTAAGAAACTTCGCGCAGCAGATCAACGTTATCACCTCCACGTTTACGGTGGGGATGGCTTATATGGTGGAAAGGATATGCCCCCTGAAAAAATAGAGGGCGTATCATATTTTGGTACGCGGGGGCAGGGGGAGGTTCTTTCTGCTCTTGAGACTGCCTCTATTTCGATTCATCTACAATCCATTCGTGAAGGTTTTGGAATGACCTTGACCGAGGCCATGCTTCATGGTGCTATTCCAATTGCATCTCCCGTCGGAGCCTTCCCGGAACTGTTGGATCATGGTAAAAACGGCTTTCTGATCTTCGGAGATCATCTTTCAGATGAAACGCAAACCTTAGCAGCGGAATGGATTCATCGCCTAAACCAAACCCCGGCATATACAAACCATGTTCGTTTTAATGCTATGAACATTCCATGGACCTGGGATACGATGGCTAAAGTAAGGACAGAGTTTTGGGAATGGGCTATATGCAAAAAAGGAACATTTGCGCCTCAGAGGCAGGGTTGTAATCAATGTGGGTATCCGCTGCTTTTGCTGGCCGATGGTTTTCACTGTATAGGATGTGGCAGATATTATCATCAAGTTAGTGCCGTTGGAGAAATTTGAAATGATGGAGGACGTGAAGAAGATATTGATCGCTGGCGCAGGGACAGGTGCTTGGTGGAACGCAGGAGACGAAGCAATCTGTAAGACAATGATTGCAGATCTGCGCGCTCAGATACCAAACGCACACATCTTTCTTGTATCGGCGAACCCAGCCGGTTTTTTGACCCAAGAGGGTCTCACAGAGATACCTTTCGATGATATTACATTGCTCAGCGATGCTATTCAACAAAGCGATCTTGTCATTTTGGGAGGGGGAGGGATCTTTTATGATCATTGGCATTTTGCCACCGGCGAACTGCTTACTTCTACTCATAGTGGGTTAGGGCTGTACTTTGATATTGCTCTCCTTGCGACCCTTCATAATAAACCCCTCATGCTCTATGCTGTAGGTGTTGGACCACTCCAATCAGATAGAGGCAAGGAAAACTGGTTGGTAGAGTATGGACACAAAATCTGGCTGAATGAAGTCGATGGCGGTATCATTAGTCACTACTGCATCCTGGATGGCAACCCTGGTAGACAGCGACCAATGACTGCCCGGTTTGGAAGCCACCAACGTCAATTTGGGCGTCCTCCTGAACAAGCCGATGACGGCTGCGGCCTGTATTCTGCTCACAACGAGGAAGAAGCCAAACATCTCGGGATCGAACGGGTCATCTTACACAAACCAGGCTGCTGTTCCGTCGAATGGAAACAACACAAGCAACAAGATTAGTTTCTAGCAGGCGCAAATGGTATGCTGGCTTTGAAGGACAGGGGCTCATGGTCGGGGACGTTGCCTCCATCGTGGGCAATCATGCTTCACCCGTTGGATGAGTTGGGGGCGTGATTGCCGCAAACTGGGCGTTATGGCTCGCGCCGGGTAACATCATCTGGGAGAGATATTCGATCGGAAGATCCGAAAAGATACTCAAATGGCTTGGTGCAAAACTCAGGAAAGCGTCTACTGAGGCAGATGATTCGAGCCTTTTACATCGGAAACTAAATATCTATCTTTGCAGAAGCAGTATTACAAAAGAAGTCTTACAAGAAGGAATAGCTTAGAATGCAGCCAATCTCTGAATTTCCTTTCTATCCGCAAAACTCAAGAACAGTAGATATTGTTAATGTCAATTTTTTTGATTGGGATGGCAATACTATTTATAAGGGCGGAGCTGAACGATATATATACGACTTGGCTTCTCTCTTAAAGCAAAAAGGATGGTTTCCTCGGATTTTACAGAATGCTAACCGCCCTTTTTCGATAGAGTATCGTGGTATTCCCGTTATTGGTGTAGAAACAAGGGGTAGATACAATTGGCGCAATCTCTCAGCAACTTATGCTGAAGTGTGTAAAAACGCTGACTTGGTAATTGCGTCGCCTTTAGAATTGGCTTGCAGACTTTCTGGCCTCAATGTGATAGGGATAAATCATGGAATTCACTGGGATTATGAATACAATAATTTCCAAAGTTATCGCATTCAAGACTACCAAGATATTTTCGATGGTCTGGAGGTAGCGCGCTCAGTTGTTGCTGTTGATACAAATTTCATCAACTGGGTGCGCACTTACAATTACTCTGTAAGTAGAAAAATCGTATACATCCCAAATTATTTCGATAGCACAAAATTTTATCCCGTCGAAAAAAATTTTGATGGGCAAATACGAGTCTTGTATCCCAGGCGTTTGTATGCACCAAGGGGCATCTTTTTGGTACTCAAGGCGTTCGAATACTTACTATCTGCTTATCGGTTTCTCGAATTGCATCTTGTTGGACAGGCTGAGCCTGATGTTGTACCAATAGTGATGGATTTCATTCGGAGATTTCCTAATCAAGTTGTTTGGGAAGAGTTGGATATGGATGAAATGCATCAGGCTTACAATAAATCGCATATCGTGATTATTCCTACTCTTTGGGCTGAAGGAACATCTCTTTCATGTATTGAGGCAATGGCAACCAACAACGCGGTTATTGCAACCAATGTTGGAGGATTGCCGAACCTTGTCATCAATGGTTACAATGGCTTGCTCATATCGCCGACCTCACAAAACTTGCGCGATGCTATCGAACATCTCCTAAATCATCGTAGCCTTCTCTCCAGACTTGCTGCCAAAGGCATAGAGGTAGCGAATGCCTTCGAGAAAGAAAAATGGGAAGAGCGATGGATGAAAGTGATTCATTCAACAACTGACGAGTTAACTGTTAGGAAAGGATTGGATATGACAAAGCGAATTTTGATTGCAGGTGCTGGGACACATTCTTGGTGGAATGCCGGTGATGAAGCAATTTTTTCGGTTATGGTTCAAACTTTTCGTTCCAAATTCCCTCATGTGGAAATTGGTGTAGTATCTGCCAATCCAACAGGTGTGCTGGCAGATACTTATCAAGTTCGTGAACTGCCCTTTTCAGATGTCCAACAGTTGCTCGAGTTTGCTCGAGAGAGTGATCTGTTGATTTTGGGCGGTGGTGGCTTGTTTTATGATTATTGGGGATTTTCTGTCGAAAATTTGTTGAGCAGATCGCATGTTGGGGCTGGTGTTTATACAGGGTTTGCCCTCCTTGCTTCGCTTCTCAACAAGCCATTGATGATATACGCGGTTGGCGTTGGTCCGTTGTACTCGGCAATAGGAAAACATTATACTTACTTGACCTTTGAACAAGCACAGAGTATTACTGTTCGTGATTCCCGATCCAAAAAATTGCTGATAGAAATAGGAATTGCGCCAGAAAAAGTTCAAGTCACTGCCGACCCTGTCTGGATGTTCCCTGATGTTTCGGACGAGTTTGGTAAATCTTATCTTCAAAAACTAGGTTGGGGGGCGTCTATCCCAATAGTAGGTGTTGCTGTGCGCCCCTGGACAAATCCAAGTGGTGAGGAGTGGGAAACAAGCGTTGCGCAAGCCCTGGATGACCTAATCGAGCGACACCATCTCAAAGTGCTTTTCATTCCTTTTCACAAGGATAATGGCTTGGTAAATGACTACGCTGAATCGGAAAAAGTTCGAAGTTTGATGAAATATCGTGATGAAACACATGTGGTTGATGCGAACTTATCTTTGATAAATAAAATTAGCATGTTACGCTGTTGTAGTTTGGTTTTGGGAATGCGGCTTCATGCAAATATCTTGGCCATGCGTCATGGCATTCCCGCGGTTGGACTTGCCTATGACCCTAAGGTATCTGCTCTCTTTGAGGATATTGGGCAACCTCAACTTTCGATTGACCTTCGGTTGGCAACTTCATATTCACTTTTGTCGGTTCTCGATCAGGTGTATCAAAATCGAGATAGCCTAGTGCAAAATTGTATAAAGCTCTCGGCTACCATGTTAAGCCGTGCTCAAAGGAATCTTGAGGTTGCGATCTCCAATTTAGGTATGAAACAATCAGTGACAAGTCTTTCTTTGCCTGCCACTTCGGTTGAATGGATTAAGAATACATTATTGGAGAAAATTTCTGCTCTGTATAAAACCGAACAACAAATTGACCAACTAAATAAAGCAGAGCAACAAATTGCTCAACTGCAAGTCGAAAACGCTCAATTGAATAGTCAAAATGCTTTTTTACAGACCCAATTCAACGAAATAACTGGAAGCTTGGCCTGGAAGGTTGCTTACAGGTTGTCTCGTTTCCGATATGCGCTTGCGCCATCAGGCAGCAAGCGTGAAATAATCTTTCGCATGATGGTTGATGGGGTGCGTTTGTTCAAACGCGAGGGACTACTTGCGTTTATACGTGCGGTTATTCGAAAAATGAAATCTTTGTTTCGTTCTTTATATAGGCGCTTTCGTTTTCCTCCCGATTTAAGCCCAGAGCAGTTCTATGAGCGTGTTCTAGCGCATCGTGAAAAGTACAAGGGCGTTTTTGTCCAGCACGTAACCATAGATTGGGATATTCCTCTTTATCAACGTCCTCAGCACTTGGCCAGTGCTTTAGGACGCTTAGGGTATCTGGTAATTTATAAAACTGGTGCACTTTTTAATAATGGTTATCGAGAAGTTTCAAAAAATGTATGGTTGACCAATGCCTCTTTGCCGCCATTACCGAATGCTGTCTACTCGATTTATAGTACAGATCTACAAGCCGCTAAATCGGAAAAAGTCATCGAGTATCAATCACATGGAAGCATTGTTGTTTATGAGTATATTGACCATATTGACGCTGCAATTAGTGGGCAAGAAAATGTAAGCAGTCTTCAAGCGTTCAAGGATTTTGCCTTTCGCAAGGCTGACTTCGTAGTTGTGTCCTCTCGTGCGCTCGAAGAGGATGCTTTACAGGTGGTGGAACGAGACCGTGTGTTATATATTCCAAATGGCGTTGATGTTTCTCATTATCGTAATCCTCCACGGGTAAAAGTTTTACCAAAATCGTTACTGGATTTTCGCCACGAGTTTGATTCTGTGATTGGCTATTTTGGAGCTATTGCCCCTTGGCTATGGTATGATATGTTAAGCGAATTGCTTCCCATGCGCCCTGACTTAGGGTTTGTGTTCATCGGGCCAGATTACTATGGTGGTGTTTCCTGTCTCCCCAAAGAAAAGAATCTCTTATATCTCGGTCCTGTCAAGTATCAAGATTTGCCTGCTTATGCCCGTCTGTTTGATGTTTGTTTTATTCCGTTTGCGCCTGGCAAAATTGCCCGGACCACCTCGCCTTTGAAACTCTTTGAGTACTTTGCTTTGGAAAAGCCGGTTGTGGTTACGTCTTTTATGGATGAATGTACAGCATTTGATGAGGTTTTCTCTGGCGATTCTGCAGTGTCGCTTTCAAAAGCGATAGATGCTGCTCTTGCAGTAAAGGATAACCAGGAATATAAAAACAGGTTATCGTTTTTAGCAGATAAAAACAGCTGGGATGAACGCGCAAAAGAGTATGAAAAAGTTTTTTCCCGTTTCTTGGTGAGGACACACCAGCGCTAATGTTACTTTGAGCATTTTCTGTCAAACTCATATGATGCAAAACGAGAATTCATCTCCCTGTGTAAATGTAGTGGTTCCAACTTTCTTTGACCTGGATGGCAATCGAATGTTTTTTGGCGGTGCGGAGAGGTATTTGATTGAGTTGAGCCGAGTTATCAAAGGAATTGGATATGCTACAAATATTTATCAATGTGCAAATTCAAAGTGGGTGCGTTATTATCGTGACATTAAAGTTACCGGACTTGAAACGGGCTATGATTATAATAGACTGAACAAAGAATTCCATTTGGTTGCGCCACAAGGTGTATTGACCATATACTTCGCTTTTCATCTCGCGTTTCCTGTTGCACATCAACCATCTATTGGAATCAGTCATGGTGTTTATTGGGATGATGTTGAATTTCAATATTCGCCGTATTATGCGCGATACGGGCTTAAAGAGATATTAATTGCAATTTCTAATTTGTCTGCGTTTGTTTCTGTGGATACAAACACACTTAATTGGGTGCGCTCAACGTATGCCAATGTTCTCAAAAATGCTTTCTATATCCCAAATTTTGTTGATTTGCAACAGTTTCAGGTAAGAAATCGCCAACCAATGGATAGAGTGGTGATTGTATATCCAAGACGACTCAATCGTGTGCGCGGCTTTTGGTTGATGTACCAATTAGTGCCTGATATATTACAAAGGTTTGATAACGTGGATTTTCATTTTGTAGGGCGAGCAGATATACGCGAAGAACAGGCAGTCAATCGTTTGGTAAGACAATTTCCAACAAGGGTTAAGTGGTATTTTCTTCCTCCTGAAAGAATGCATGAAGCGTATGAACAATCTGATATTGTGGTGATTCCTACGATTGCTAGTGAAGGAACCTCGTTATCTTGTCTTGAAGGAATGGCTTCAGGGTGTGCAGTGGTTGCTACTACTGTTGGAGGATTACCTAACTTGATTCTCCCTGATTACAATGGCCTACTTGTTGAACCTACAGCAGATGCATTACAAGATGCATTAATTCGTTTGATAGAAAATTCGACTTTGCGCGCTGATCTTGCACAACGTGCTATTCAAGTTGCAAAATTTTTTGATATACAGATATGGCGACTGCGTTGGAAGAATCTATTGATGAAATACTTACCAATGCGTCAACCAATTGTGCAGCAACCTCAAACAGCGGTATTTTATCCTGCAAAGATGGAACTTTGGCAATCTGCCACCACTTATTACCTAAGGAGATTAGCAGAATATCTTGCTGATCAGGGTGTAGATGTATTCTGGGTACAATCTTCTAGATCTGAAAGTGATCATTTGCGTGTGCATTTATTGGCTGAAGGAGATGACTTATACCTAACTAATCCGTTGGTGTTTTTTGATAACAGAGTTCAGCCTTTGCTAAACACCTTTGAGAATCCTGCTTCTATTTTTTGTTATGTTGTCGAACTATTCCCTGAAGCTTTGGAAAATTGTTGTGGCATTAAAGTCAATTTCTATATATCCGATAATCAAGAAATTTGTTTAACCCGTGATAACATCATCTATTTGCCTGCCCCACACTTATTGTCTACTCTCGTGCCAGGTTTGTTTTGAACACGTTTTGATTTGTTCGGTATAGTCTCAAATGAATTCTTAGCTGGGCTTTATCCATTTGAATGATCGCTTGGATGCCGTTTATGGGTAAAATCTGACTTGTTGCGATCTCGCTAGGATCTGTATGCAAAATAGTAAATAGTGTTAAACTGGTGGGCATAAGCAATCGTGGCAACCTAGAGCCTGTTATGCACTTTTGAGATGGTAAACTTGAGAAATGATGAGAAAACCATATCCAAGTGACGTAACTGATGAAGAATGGGCAGTTGTTGCTCCATATTTGATTTTGATGAGAGAAGATGCTCCACAACATGAGCATAATTTACGCGAAGTGTTCAATGGTCTGCACTGGATCGTGTGAACCGGTTCCCAATGGCGTTTGATGCCACATGATTTACCACCATGGTACACCGTCTATCAACAAACTCAACGCTGGATTGAGGCGGGCGTCTTTGAAGACATGGTGCATGACCTGCGCGCCTTGATCCGCCCGGCAAAAGGCAAGGCCGAGCAGCCTACTGTGCCATTTTTGATGGTCGCACCGTGCAATCTACTCCAGAAAGTGGCGAAAGAGCAGGGTATGACGGTTATACCGCAAGAAAGGCAGCAAAATTCACCTTGCGGTCAATACCCTGGGTTTAATTCTGGCAGCGCACGTCACGCCAGCCAACGAACAGGAACGTGCCCAAGTTCAGGAATTGGCGGAAGCAGTGCAAGAAGCAACACAGGATTCTGTCCAAATCGCATATGACGATCAAGGTTACAGCGGCGACGAACCCAAACAAGACGCCCAGAAAGCAGGCATTGAATTAGTTGTTGTGAAATTACCAGAAGCCAAGAAGGGCTTCGTCCTTTTACCCAGAAGATGGGTGGTAGAACGTAGTTTTGCCTGGACAGCACGTTTTCGTCGTCTGGCTCGTGACTTTGAAAGACTGCCTGAAACCTTCCGCAGCCTTCACTTCCTGGCGTTTGCCATCCTCATGTTATAGACCTTCGTCAAAACCATTGCATATCTACTTTAAAGTTCGTAACAGCTTCTAGGGAAGATTTATGAGTTGTTTGTACTTGACTTGACGTGAAACGAGTTTTATTATGCAGTTCTTTCAAAACGAGCCACTTATCATAGTGTTTTTATTGGGATACTTTTATCGTGACGTCAGCTCAGGCTCTCGAATGTGAGCACTGTTCATTCTGTTGGACCGGGTTGTTCCACATGGGGTAGCGATAGATCATTACCGCAACCCGAGCAACTGAAATGCTTGTCCACCTCTTTTCGAGTGATTTAGAAAGTTGCTGGGAAGAGTGTGCTAACGAATGTGATAAAATTTTCAACACATGGAAATGAGAATGAAAGAACAACTTCTTCAAGAAATTGTCAATCAATTTGGTGTCACCCAGGAATTTGTTTGGGAATATTTTCGTCTTTTTCCCGATTTGCCCTGGAAAAAGGGTTCCTTGGATGAATTCTTGAATGCTCTATCGTCTCTGGACAAGATGTATTTTTTGTTTGCCTTTTCGACAGTTATTCGTGGGCGCTATACTTTTGGTTTGCTTGAGTCGTATGGCTATATTCGCCACAAAGGCCGCTATCTTGATATAGGTACTGCGTATGCAGGGTTTTTACGTGCTTTTCGGGAAAGTGGTTTCAAGGAAGCAGTTGGTATTGAATTGCAAGAGCGTCTGGTCAGGCTTGGAAAGGCGAACATCTCCGATCTAGATAGTGCACAGATTGTTCAGGCTGACTTTGTTCGTGAAGATTTCTCCCACCTTGGCCTATTTGATGTAATTACATGCAATGATGTGATTGAGCACGTAGATAATCCTGTAGTTGCTTTTACGAAGATGGCAGGCTTGCTAACTGAAAATGGTTGTCTGATACTAGAAATTCCAAACAGAGATTATATTGACTTTGTGATTTCAGATGGACATTTCCAGATTTTTGGTATTGCCCAGCTGGACAGAGATGCTGCGGCTGAATATTATGCCGCAGTTTCTAATGCACATCTTGATTATCGTTCTGAAATGGGTGAAATGTACCCATTGTGGTGGTATATTGACCAATTAACGCGCAATGGTTTGACAGCAAATGTTTTAGATACACATTACGAGAAAAGAATAGAAGATTGTTCTCAACTCATTGCAAACCTGAAAGATGCGTATATAGAATGGCGACGACAGGCAGAATCTCGCTTTGACTCAAGAATTGTTAAGGGAGTAAGTGATGCTGTAAATGCTTATATTCAGCAGATAGAGGCTGATTTTGCTCTTGTGAATAATCCAATTGCACAAAAGCGATTCGAAAACAAATATCTTCGTTCATTTTGGACAATTGTAGCAACGAAATCTCCTCCGCCTGCTCAGAGTTACAGCAATGAGATAGAATATCTTAATAAGCAAATAGTATATCTTCAGAACCAAATATCACAAATCCAAAATTCGATGTCTTGGAAAGTGACGCGACCTTTTCGCTTCTTACGACGTTTCATGCTTCATCCTCGACAGGCAATGAAGCAACTTCACGAGTATTTGCATCTTTGAGTTTCCTGCAAAAACGCCAAAAGTCGTCCAGTACCCATCCGGTGTAGCGCCTGTGAACACTTTTGCTTGCCCGATATGGCGGTCGCGTCACTGAAATTAATCTTTTTGCAGTGGAGACATAATTAGGTAACTAGATTTTCGCTAAAAATTGAGACGAGCACTGGTTTCTCTGGCAGGGTAGAGGTACTGTTTACTCTGATGGCGGAAGAAAACCAATTGCTTAATTCTGCAGAACTTGTCGCCTTTTTGAGCCTGCTCCAGCCTGTGCCTTACCAGGTTCGGGTGTGTTATTTGCTCAACCTGGCGGAGCTAGGCTGGGTGTCCAGGTAAAAAGACGTTGTGCAATCCTGTATTGTCAGATAGCGAGAAAGCTATTAAAAGCGAAAATATAGGGTAATGGCGCAAACAAGGCAATGTTGCTTGCATTGTTGAAAATTGCTCGGAGATTGGGATTGTTGAACGTATTAGTAAGCGTAGATGACAATCTGGGAAAGAAAGACAAAGCAACCTGTCATCTGGAAACGGTCAATTTTTGCACAATCACCACGATAGCATGGCAAAAAACGGCCCACGTCAACTGGTTTATTTATGTGGCAGCGCATATCTAAATCGGTCCTTATCTTTGATGCGCGGCTGTATTTGTGTGAGAAAATGATATGCAGCTTATAAAATCCACTATTATGAGTAATAAGAGAATGCTGTGTGAAATGGATTTTCTAGAAGTTTCATGTTTTGAACCCCAGATGTTTATAGAATATCTTTGTTGTGCCAAAAGTGACTCAGTAAAAATGTGAGTTCAAAGAAGACCAGCGATTCGCAAGGAAAGTTTTTCGGAGAAACTCTATGGAAAATTGGAAAAAATTAATCGTTTACACGACCTTTGTATCCTATTTTTATATTTTTATGGAGTGGTTGTTTTTTGTGACGAAACCGTCATTTATGAGTGGAATGTCTATTGGCGAAAAACTGACGGTCTTGCTTGTGTCTGGAGGAGGGGTGGCATTGACTTTTGTCTTTCCGGTACTTGTGTTAATGGGTATCTATAGTTTGCTGAGAAGATATCGGCATTCCAGATTTATTTTTTATTTGGCGATCTTATTGCCAGCTTTATTGTTAAGCATTCTAATGCTAATCATGGTTGATAACTTTACGTATACAATCTTTAAGTTCGGCATTGTGACCAGTGTGGGAGTCTGGCGGGGCGCCTATGGAATTTTTTTTCTATGTCTTCTATGGATGAGTATTCGTTGGGCTTTGCGTTTTGTGCAAATGTCCCTTCGTGTAGAAGGGATTTTGATGTTCGCATCTCTGATGTTGGTGAGTCTCTCATTCCTATTGGCTCTAGAACAATTCATTACCCGCCGAACATGGGATGGAAGGGAATTGGCAATTACGCTTCGCGATCGCCCTCATATTTTGCTTATAGGAAGTGATGGAGTTAATGCAGAGAATATGTCGGTGTATGGGTACGAACGCCCGACAACGCCATTTCTTGAGGAATTTGCCAATTCTGCTCTTGTCGCTGAGAATGCATTCTCAAATTGGGGCACCTCTGCAGGCTCTACAATCTCTATGCTTACAGGAAAGACGCCTTTTGAAACTCAGGTCTACAAAGTCCCTGACATTCTGACAGGAGTAAATGCTTACCAACATTTGCCCGGTATTTTGCGCAGATATGGATACTATGCTGTACAGCTGGGGGTGTTGGATTATGTAGATGCCTATGCCATGAATCTTCAAGATGCTTTTGATGTTGTTAACGGGCGCATGATTGATCAAAATCCATTTTTACAAGAGGCTCGTAAACTGGGGATGGGCGATGCAACATATTTTATCGCTCGCCTCTTTGAGCGTGCCTCCGATCGCTTGTTGCATATCTTTTATTTTCGGGATATGGTGAATCCTCTCGAACAGGTAACAACCGCCGGTCAGGGAATTGCACAGAGTGATGCTCAGAAGATTGAAACCGTAATACAACTCCTTGAAAATACGAACCAGCCTGTTTTTATACATGTGCATTTGATGGGAACTCATGGTCCTAGGTTTTCACCCCCGCGCCAAGTTTTTTCGGAAGGAAAAGAGCAAGATCAGGAATGGATGCCTGATTTTTACGACGATGCTATTTTGGCTTTTGATTCCTATTTAAAAGAAGTTTACGATTATCTTGTTGCCTCAGGAATGCTTGACAACACCATCATTGTGATCTATTCTGATCATGGTATGGGATATCAAACACAGCGTGTTCCGCTGTTGATTCGATTTCCCGCCGGTGTGCATAAAGGCAGAGTTAAAAACAATGTTCAAAATCTGGACATCGCACCTACAATACTGGATTATCTTGGGATTCCTGTGCCATCCTGGATGCAAGGATATTCACTGTTAGATGGAGAACCACCACAAGATCGCTTGTTAGTGATAGGACAAGTCCTCGAAACTCGAAGTATCGTTCAATGTGAAAACTGGTATCGCTTCGATAGTAATGTACGCGTGTGGCTGATAGGTGAAATAAGGGGCCATACTCTACCATGTCATTCGGTGCCAAAAGACGAATCTGAGATCCCGCCTGAAATTCTGAGTTATTTCGATAACATTTATGGGATGCGTAATGACTTTACGGACCATCCTCTATTCTACTTTGTAGATTTTGGTTTAGTAACACGAGCGAATCTTGCAAGGACTGTTATATTATTCACTCGTGATAAAGATACTCCTCTTCCGCTGGCAAAGGGGATATTTGCTGATGTGCCTTTAGATGATTTTTACGCTCCATCAATCGAATATGCCTACCTTCACGGGATGTTAGAGAGTTGCAGCACTTCTCCACTTTCTTTTTGCCCGGAACGTAATGCGACACGGCAGGAAACAGCGGTTTTCCTACTTCGTGGATTGCTGGGGAGCGATTATGTTCCGCCTCCTGCGGTGGGTGTGTTTGCGGACGTTCCCATCCAATCTCCTTATGCGCCTTGGATAGAAGAACTTTACCGTCTAGGGATAACTTCGGGATGTTCCCTAAAGCCTCTAAAGTTTTGCCCTGAGTCGCCGCTTCTCCCGGGACATCTCCAAGTTTTTTTAGCAAGGATATTCGCAATCGGTCAATAAGCGAAATGCCTTCGATTTGAAAGATACCCAGTAGATTTGCGCCTGGTTGCATTCAACAGTTTGCTCTTTACGTTGAGCCTAACTGTAGAGTCTTGTTATTTCTTACCTCGATAATCTCGTGGAATCATGCCCGCGAACGCCATGCGGAAATAGCCGCTTTCCCTTCGCACAAGGAAACTGTCCACGAATGGGTTCAAGAATGCGCGAATACGGGTCACCCCAAGAAGGAAAGCAATTAGGCAGGCAGGATTCATTCGTGAATTCATGTTTAAAATTCGTGGACAGTCTACGTTCCTTCAGGGTAGGTAGTTACTACTGCTGTCTACTCCCTTGCAAGGGGTATGATTTTATGAGACTCTGTACTCACATTACAGCGCAAGATTAGGGTGGACATTAGAGAACGTCTGCTACACCACAGTGTAAGAGGTGTTCTCTAGCGTTGGACTTTGCGCGGTAATCCTAAACATGCTACCAAGCCGATCCCAACAGTTGCTTGAAAATTGCGTAGTGGAAAATCTCGCATGACTCGATGGCTAACTTGAAAAAACAAAACGGCGTCGCATGAGCCTTTCCAAAGCAGGATGAAGAGAGCAGAGGGTGAGGTTGTCAAGCCCAAGTTCAAAATCCGCATCGGAGACCTCTTCCACGTTTTCAAGACTTGGGGGTAGAATCAGATCACGTCAAAATTATATATAATGTATAATCTTTCAGGAGGTCGAATGCCTGGCTTCACCCCCGGTCGTAGATGGCAGCCTGCCTACCTCCCTTTTCAGCAGGAGACGTTTGGTGAGCGCGCCTTGAGAGTACTCGAATACAGTGTGAAAGGTCCGCTGTTCGGATGTCGCATGTGTGGGAATTGTCTGCTGGCAGAAACGGCGCTGATCTGCCCTATGGAATGCCCAAAGGGATTGCGTAACGGCCCATGCGGTGGCTCAACTTCCGAAGCCTGTTACGTAGACCCCAGCCGTCCTTGTGTCTGGTACAAAATTTATGAACGGGCTTTTGCGTGGGGGCGTGAAGAGTTATTGCTCGAAGTTCTACCGCCGCTCGATTGGGAAAAGGTGGGAAAAGATTCGTGGGGCGCGATTTTTCGGAACGCAAAAAAGATTGGCTTCAAGAAAATCCTTTTCGGCTTATTATCGAAAAAGACCCGTGCCCAAACATGGGATGGAATCTTCCGCCCTGTGCGTCAGCCAGAATGGTGGAATGGCGACGCGAAATATCACCCCCCGGCCTATACACCGCCCGCTTCAGACCTGGAGCGGAGGTTGGCTGCCGGTGAATTTGTGGTCACCTGTGAGATAACGCCTCCGCTTGCCGCTTCCACCGACAAGTTGATTCACAGCATCGAATTGGTCAAACCTTTTGTGGCGGCTGTGAATTTTACAGATAATTCATCGGCGGTGCCGCGCATGTCGTCCTGGGCGTGCAGCAAAGTGGCACTTGAACATGGCGCGGAGCCCGTTCTGCAAATGTCGGCTCGCAATCGTTCGCGTGGAAGCGTGCAAAGCGAAATCATTGGCGCGAGCGCTTTAGGTGTGCGTAACGTGTTATGTGTGACGGGTGACAGTGCGAAACTTTCTCCCTCACCCCGCGACCAGATGGATATCAACGATTTGGATTCGATCCAAATGTTGTGGGTGTTGCGCAGGATGCGCGATGAAGGGAAATATCTCGACGGACGCGAGATCAACCCCCCGCCTCTGTTTTTCCTCGGCGCCGCGGCTTCACCGTTTTCATCCAACCCAAAATTTCAGGCGCTGCGTGAGCAGAAGAAAGTGAACGCTGGCGCCCAGTTCTTTCAGACGAATTTGATTTTCGATGTGAACGGGATGGAAGTCTGGCTGAATGAATTAGCCAAGCGCAATGTTCTGGATAAAGTTTACATTCTGGCGGGTGTGTCGCCCATCCGAAGTTTGAAGATGGCGCACAAACTGGTGGGCGTTCCCGGAGTGTATGTGCCACAGAGCATATTGAAGCGCATGGAGGAGGCAGACAGGTTGGGCAATGCTCAAGAGGAAGGCGTGCAGATTGCACTTGAGATCATCTCAAAAATCAAGCACTATGAGAAGCAAGGCATTCACGGCATACATCTCATGCCCATCGGTTGGAATGAGGTCGTACCAAGACTTGTGATAGAAGGGGGATTGCAGCCTCCCTCTTCTTTGCCACATGACACCTTGAAGCATGTGTTCGTTGCCGAGGATGATCGCTTGAGTAAATAAAAAGGAGGAATAAAGATCATGCATACCGTTTTGACGAGCAACACAAAAACCGTCATTATAGGGGAAGATAAACCATTTGTCATCATCGGCGAGAAGTTAAACCCGACAGGCATGAAGAAACTTGGGCAGGCGTTGGTCGAGCAGAATTTCGAGTACGTCAAATATCTGGCGCAAAGACAGGTTGCCTGGGGTGCGGACATGTTGGACGTAAACGTTGGACATCCACAGATTGATGAGGCGGCTATCATGCCCAAGGTTGTCGAAGCAGTGTTGTCCGTTGTGGACGTTCCGCTGTGTATTGACTCGAACGAGCCGAAGATTCTGGAAGCGGGTTTGAAGGTCACACCCGGCAAACCGCTGGTCAATTCGGTCAATGGTGAGGAGAAGCAACTCGCAACTGTCCTGCCTATTGTCAAAGATCGCGGTGCGGCAGTGATTGGTTTGGCAATTGGAGATGAGGGAATCCCTGCCACGCCGGAGGGACGGCTCGCCGCGGCAGGCAAGATTATTGAGCGTGCCACCAGGATGGGCATTCCCATTGAAGACATCATTATTGATCCACTGGTAATGACGGTAGGTCACAACAGCGACGCGGCACAAGTTACGTTGAAGACGATCGAACTGGTGAAAAAGGAATATGGCGTAAACATCAGTCTTGGCGCGAGCAACGTGTCGTTTGGTTTGCCTGACCGGCACTCGGTGAATAGTGCCTTTCTGGCGCTGGCAATGCAGGTGGGCGCAACCGCTTCGATTACTGATCCGATCAAACTGGGGAGCATCATCAAAGCCACCGATCTATTGCTTGGCAAGGATCCGAACTCAATACGGTATTTGAAATATTTTAGGATGACCGAGAAATTGAGGGCAGAGGAAGCAATGAAGGTGAAGTGAAGGGAAAGGGGAGAGCAAAGCGCTCATTCCAGCCACAAGGTCTCATAGGGTTTCAGGGTCAGAGAAGATTCATGGGCGCGGTTCGTGAGCAGGTTGCGAGAGGCATTCTTTAGTGGGTTTTGAATATCTATTTCCCTTGTTGTAACATTTTGCAGGCACAAAACCTGTTTTGCTTCATCGGGAGAAATTCGTAGAACGGCAAAGATTCTTTTGTCCACATCCAGTACCTTTTGTGTGCCGTGAGGATGGAAAGCGGAAGAAGAGGAACGCGCGGCAAGCAATTGACGATAGCGTGCAAACACGCGCGAACGTAGGGAATGGGGATCGGCGAGTTCTTGCTCCAATTCGGAACGCATAAACTTCTGACGGTTGATTGTGCGATTGTGTTTTGTAATCTTCACGCCCTCCCCCCAGCTGCGTGAGCCAAAGAGGCTGTGAAAGTAAATTCCCGGCAGGCCGATGAGGGACAACATGATCGCCTGCGCGGCCATAAAACGATCAATTTGAAAGTTGAGCGATTCACCGCTTGAGGGATTGGAGAGCGCGTCGAAATAATTGATGTTCATCTCATAGGGACTTTGTGAGCCGTCTGCATTGTGCTTGTAAGAGATCAAGCCACCGTGCGCCAGGGTTCGCTCGATGAGCGCGTCCACTTCGGCGGAGGATAAGATGCCTCGGACCGGATTCAGTCCAATTCCGTCGTGTGAAGCGAGGAAATTGAAGAAGGTCGTTTGTTTGGAGGGCAGCGTCAAATCTGCCGCCCATTGGGTCAAAGTGCTTGCATCCTCTCTGTGAAAGGTGTGAAGCGTGAGCGGCGGAAGGGCAAAGTTGTAGACAAGCTGTGCTTCATTCGTTCCATCCCCAAAATAGGAAATGTTTTCCTGGTGCGGAACGTTGGTTTCGGTAATCAGATACACGTGCGGAGCAACCTCATCCAAAGCGGCGCGCAGAAGTTGAATGATCGCATGTGTTTGCGGCAGGTGGATGCATGGCGTACCAATTTCCTTCCAGAGATAGGCAATAGCATCGAGGCGAATGAATTGTGCGCCGCGCGCGGCATATCCGAGGAGAACATCGAAAATTTCGAATAACACATCTGGATTTTTAAAGTTGAGATCCACCTGATCTGCGCTGAAAGTCGTCCACACTTTACGCTTGCCCGAAGCGGTGGCGAATTCGGTCAGCAAAGGCAAGGCGCGCGGGCGCACTACGCGCGAGAGATCGGCATTATCCTCCACGGTGATGAAATAATCGCAATAGGGTTGTTCACCGCGCAAAAACTTCTGGAACCATTCGCATTGCGCAGAAACGTGATTGATGACTCCATCGAACATCAGGCGAAAGGATTGCCCCAAGCGTGCGATGTGCGACCAATCACCCAGTGCCGCATCTACGGCGCGATACTCCTTGACCGCGAAGCCATCATCCGAGGACCAGGGATAAAAAGGCAGGATGTGAATCCCGCTGACCACACCGCGCAAATACGATTCGCAGAATTCTGCCAGAGTTTGCAGGGGCGGTTTGTCATTTTCGCGAATCTGATCACCATAGGTGATGAGCAGGGCATCGTGTTCGCTCAGGGATGAATGTGCGGGTTGGGGAATGCGTCCACGATAGCGGTTGAGGAGTTCCTGCAATCGCGCACCCAGCACTGCGGCGCGCTCGCTTCCATAAAGCGTCGCGAGATATGTGGTATAAAAAGTATCCATTACAAAAACAATTCTACTGTATGAGGAAGTCATCCGCGAGGACAAGTCGCCGCGAGGCGGCTGCGCGCGAAAATCATTCGTGGATGATCATTTCGCATCAGAATAAAGTATGATCAACAGGTAGAGGGGGTCTCTTATCAGAAACAAGGAGAAGGTGTATGACAGCCTCACGACGGATCGGTTTCATTTCCACCCGATTTGCAGGCACCGATGGCGTTTCACTCGAAACTACCAAATGGGCAACCGTGCTCGAACGAATGGGACATAAATGCTATTACTTCTGCGGCGTGTGCGATCGCCCCACTGAAAAAAGTTATGTTGTTCCCGAAGCCTTTTATCGTCATCCCGAAATTGATGCCATCAACCAGAGCGCCTATCAAGGTACATGGGGCAGACTGCATGAAGGGCGTCAGCGTCATCCTGAACTCAAGGAATTGCATCAGGATTTCTTTTCGATTTACATCCGCCCGGCGCGCGTAACGCAGCGCATCCACGAACTGCGGTTTTATCTCAAGGAAGAACTCTATAAATTTGCACATCGCTTCAAACTCGAAGCGCTTATCATCGAAAACGCGCTCGCCATTCCGCTCAACCTTCCGCTAGGGCTCGCCATTACGGAATTTGTTGCCGAAACGGGTTACCCCGTCATTGCACATCATCATGATTTTCAATGGGAACGCCAGCGCTTCATGAACAATTCAGTTCATGATTACATTGCCGCGGCATTCCCGCCGCGCCTGCCGTCGGTTCGTCATGTGGTACTCAACTCGGTGCAGGCACATCAACTTGCCTCCCGCACAGGAATCACTTCGATGGTCATTCCAAATGTGATGGACTTCGATTCTCCACCTCCACCTTTGGATGAATACGCGCGTTCGGCTCGCGCGGACCTCGGGCTGGCTCCCGGTCAATATCTTATTCTTCAGCCGACGCGAATCATCCAACGCAAAGGCATTGAACACGCCATCGAGTTGACGCGTCGCCTTGGGTTTCCTGCAGAACTGGTGATCTCGCACGCGGCAGGCGATGAGGGGACGGAATACGAAAAGCGCGTACGTGAGTTTGCCACTTTGTTGGGGGTAAAGGTCAAGTTCGAGGCGGAAATTGTCGGTGAGAAGCGAGGCACGACCCCAGATGGACGAAAAATCTATACGCTTGGCGATATTTATCCACAAGCCGATCTGGTGACCTATCCCTCTGCCATCGAAGGCTTTGGCAATGCCTTTCTGGAAGCCATTTACTACAAGCGTCCGCTGGTTGTCAACAACTATTCCATCTATGAGGCAGACATCAAGCCCAAAGGCTTCAAGGTCATCGAGTTTGACGGTTTTATCAGCAGTGCGACACTCGAGGAAACGCGTTATGTGCTGACGCATCCTAAGGAAGCTGCTGAGGAAGCCGAGCACAACTACCAACTTGCCCGCCGCTATTATTCGTACAGCATGCTGGAGAGGCGGCTGGGACTTTTACTGGCAGATTGTTTTGGAGAGGTCGTATGAAGATTACGCTTTTGCATTACTCTTCCCCTCCCGTTGTCGGTGGCGTGGAAAGTGTGCTTGCCCATCACGCACGCCTGATGGCAGACGCGGGACATCATGTCACCATTCTGGCTGGGCGTGGGGATGTCTTCGATGAGCGTGTACGCGTGCACATTTTGCCGCATCTGGATTCGCGGCATCCGAAAGTCATGGAGGTTAAAAAAATTCTCGACGCGGGGAAGCATACACCTGACTTTGACGAATTGAGGGAAACGATTAAGAAAGAACTGTGGAGAGAATTAGAAGATTGCGATGTGATCATCGCACATAACGTTGCTTCGCTGCACAAGAATTTGGCTCTGACCGCCGCGCTTCACGAGGCGTACAAAACTCCCGGCTTTCCACGTTTGATTCTCTGGCATCATGATCTGGCATGGACAACGCCGCGCTATCGCGAGGAACTATATAATGGTTATCCGTGGAATTTGCTTTGCACCCCATGGGAAAAAGTTAAGCACGTTGTCGTCTCCGAACTGCGGCGTCGAGAATTGGCTCAACTCCTTAGCATGGCAGAGGATTCGATTCGCGTCATTCCCAACGGCGTGGACCTCAAGGCATTCTTCAAGTTGGAGCCCCAGACTGTTGAATTGATCGAGCGTTTGAGTCTTCTGGAGGCAGATCCCCTCCTCCTGTTGCCCGTGCGCCTGACCCCGCGCAAGAACATCGAATTGGCATTGCAGGTGACAGCGGCGCTGCGCAAAGAATATCCAAATGTCATGCTCTTGGTCACGGGGCCGGAAGGCCCGCACAATCCGAACAACAAGACCTACAAGGAAAAACTCCTCCGCCTGCGCGAGGAATTGGGACTGCAAGGAACGGTGCATTTCCTCGCCGAGGTAACTTCGGAATTCATGCCTGATGCGGTGATTGCGGATTTTTATCGTCTTTCCGATGCGCTGTTGTTTCCCAGTCAGGAAGAGGGATTTGGGATTCCGCTTATCGAAGCCGCGTTCGATCGGACGCCTGTTTTTTGCGCGGATATCCCTGTGCTGCGCGAATTGGGTGGGGAGGATGTGACCTATTTTGTTCCGGGGGAGGATGCGGCTCGGATGGCGCATCAGGTCAAGGTTCGATTAGAAGCGGAGTTGACATCTCGTTGGGCGCGCCGCGCTAGGCGATCTTATACATGGGAGCATATCTATAACGGACGAATTGCTCCCTTGCTCGAGGAGGTGATGGCATGATGACACATATTCGCCCTTTTAAGACCGCGTTGGTTCCGATTGGGCTAGGCACCGAGGGAGATCAGGCGCTTGCGGTGGCGCGGCGCGTGGCAAACGAGGTGATTGTGGTCGGGGTTGTTTCAATTACCGATGGAGAATCGGTGAGCGCCGGGGCACAGCCTGCCAGGGAAACACGCAAGAAATTACGCGCACTGAGTGACGCACAAGTCCGTTATAAAGCCACTGTGATTGTTTCTGAAACGCCCTGGATGGATTTGCAAACCGTCATCGCGGCAGAAGAGCCTAATTTGCTGGTGATGGAATGGAAGGATGGGAAAACGATTGGAGGTATTCTGGCAGCAGAGGTTCTTTCCAATCCACCGTGTCATGTTGCTCTCCTTCGCGGGTCCCTGCCGGCGAATCTGGACAGAACGCTGGTAGCAGTGCGCGGCGGACCTTATGCCGAATTGGCTTTGCAAATGGGGATGGGGCTGCATGCCCAGCATCTCGATGTGTTGCATATTGACATTATAGGTTCGCCAACCGATGCGCCTTTCAAGGGGCTGAAACACATTCTCAAAAATATTCCAGAGGTCAATTTGCGTTCTATGACCACAGAGGATGTAGTACAAGCAATTTTCGAAGAGTCTCGGGGATATGATGTGGTTGTGTTGGGAACCACAGCGAGTAAGATAAGCGATGCTTCCATGGTCGGACCTGTTGCGGAGAAATTACTCCGCGAATCTTCTGCGGCTGTTATTGTGGTCAAAAGCCGGCATCCCATGTCGGACTCCATGCTGAGCGAGAGCGCGGGAGCAAAAGCCATTTCGGTCTTGGTGGATAAATGGTTTGCCGAGAAAACTTTTCATGCTGACGAGTTTTCAAATCTCAAAGAGTTGATGCTGCTCAAGGAGAAACAAGGTGTTACTATTAGCCTTGCCCTGCCTGCGCTCAATGAGGGGGCAACTGTGGGCAAGGTTATTCGCACGGTCAAGAGTGCGCTGATGGATAAAGTGCCGCTGCTCGATGAGATTGTTTTAATCGATTCCAATTCTACAGACCGCACTCGTGAGATTGCCCAAAGTCTCGGTATCCCCGTTTATATTCATCAGGAAATCTTGCCCGAATTAGGGGCGCGCGAGGGGAAAGGGGAAGCCTTGTGGAAGAGCCTGCTGGTGACAAAAGGTGACATTATTGCATGGATTGACACGGACATTGTGAATATTCACCCACGCTTTGTCTATGGCATCATTGGACCTTTGCTTTTGAATCGCAACATCCAATTTGTCAAAGGTTTTTATCGCCGTCCGCTCCGAATGGGGGGCAAAACGCAGGCTGGCGGGGGTGGGCGCGTGACCGAACTGACGGCGCGCCCGCTGCTCAACCTTTTTTACCCCGAACTTTCCGGCGTCATTCAACCGCTCTCGGGAGAATATGCGGGGAGGCGCGAGGCATTGGAAAGAGTGCCATTCTTTTCCGGCTATGGCGTGGAAACGGGTTTACTGATTGATATTTTCGAACAATACGGCTTGCGCGCGCTCGCCCAGGTGGATCTCAAGGAGCGCATCCATCATAACCAGGAATTGGAGGCGCTGAGCAAGATGTCTTTTGCCATCATTCAGGCAGTATTACGCAAACTCGAGATGCGTTTCGAGCGTTCCATCATCGAAGAGGTCAACAAAACAATGAAATTGATCCGTTATGAAAAAGGCGGGTACTTCCTTGAGGTGCAGGAGATCGCCGAACGCGAAAGACCGCCAATGATTACCATAGCAGAGTATCTTCAAAGACAAAGGCAGAAGGTCTTACACGCTACTGGTTAACGCTTCTGAGAGCCGCTTTGGGTTTGGGGAATGCCAGCGGTTGAGCGAATGCGTGTGCGTATTTACAATCTTACCTTGACGTGAATTCGGCTTAGACAATCAAAGCATTTCAGTATGCGGCGTTTCCTGCCTGCTTGCCCCTCACCCCCCGGAGGTGAGGGTGCGGTCACGTCAGTTGCAGGTATAATTCACAGGAGTAGCCGATGGAATTCAAAGTCAAAGGAAGAAAATGAACGCTTGATGAAAGTATCCATTATCATTCCAGCCTATAATGAAAGGGAGAACATTGAAGAGATCGTTAAGCGTGTGTGCGCTGTAGGCATCAATAAAGAAATCATCATTGTTGATGATGGCTCACGAGATGGCTCACAGGAGATCATAAAAGGTCTTGAGGCAAAATTCCCCGAGGTGAGGGCAATCTTTCACGAAACGAATAAAGGGAAAGGCGCCGCCATTCATACCGCTCTGAAACATATCACTGGTGATCTGGTTCTGATTCAGGACGCCGACCTGGAATACAATCCGGCAGATTATCCCCAATTGCTGGCACCATTTGAAGACGAGAGGGTACAGGTTGTATATGGTTCACGGAATTTACGGCGCAACCCGCGCGTTTCGCAGTTGTTTTATTGGGGTGGGGTGTTTCTCAGTATTTACACCAATCTGCTCTTCGGTTCACGCCTGACCGACATCACCACCGGTTACAAAGTATTTCGCGCGGAGGTCATCAAAGCGATCGAACTGCGCGGGAATGGCTTTGAGTTTTGCGCGGAGGTCACTGCCCGGCTTCTGCGCCGCCGCATTCCCATTATTGAGGTGCCAATTTCCTACAAGCCTCGATCGTGGGAGGAGGGCAAAAAAATCAATTCGATGGATGGGGTTATCGCCATGTGGTATCTGACGAAGATACGATTGAATGGTAAATAGAGGATCGGATTATTTCGACTTCCTGAATACATCGGTAAAAACCGTCCAGAGAGTTTGCAAACCTGCGAGACCACATACTTGCAAAAGGAGAATTCCCGAAACCACCGGACGCCAGTGAGATAAGCCGATGAGAGGAGGGAGAAACGCCCGCGTCAAGGTAATCAACACAATGGGAAGCCATATGAGAGACGGTCTCCGGTACAGGCTGTAAAAAGTTGCCCCTAGACAAAGCCAGACCCAGACAGGATAGATATAGGCATAATGATAAGCCAGCAAGTCATATACTTTCCTCTGCCATGAAACAAGGACAGGGAAAGGTGCCGTACCTTCTTCATCGAAGAACTCGGCTTTGATTTTGTTGGGGGTCACCGTTTCGCCGGGCAAAGCCAGGGTCAAAGTGGCTGTGGTTTCGGGAACAAAGCCGTCTTTTAATTTTAGTGCCAAGACTTTCATCGTTGTCCGATAATCCTTTTTGATGGAATCCACAGCTGCCTGTTGAAGGATAGCGAAGATTTCCGCGTCCTCATATCCTTTTTCTTTCAAGTAGGGATAAATTTCCCAGCCTGTGGGAACAACCTCCGCTGAAACATCGGGGCGATTCCAATATGCCTCACGGATCAATTGCACAGCCGGCGAGTGGGGATCGGCGAAGGGAATATGGCTCGCTTCAGCCTGATAAACCCACCCTGTGTAAAAGACTTCGCCTCCGTAATTCGACAAACCGAAGAAACCATGGACGCGCTGATTGTGAGCCGCCCAACCCAAAATAGGGAAAATGGAGAACACTCCTGCGACCGCAAACGACAAGAAAGGAAGAAAAACCGAGGCGCGCGCGTGCTTATCAACCCGCCTTGAGGCGAACCATTCCTGGAGGATCTTCAACAACAGAAAACCGCCTCCGATTGCCTGCACGATGAGGTTTTCAGAGCGGAGAAGGATCAGAAAAGAGCCGGTCAATAAACTCGCAGTAATCCAGCCAGTATGTAGCGTCTTTATGGCGGCGAGCAGGAATGTGCAATAGAGCAAAAGAAAAAAGATGTTAGGGATTTCGGACATTACATAATTCGAGTAAAAGTAGAGATCGGGAGTCAGCGCGGCGAGCAATCCTGCTCCAAAAGCAAACTTTGCACGCGGACGAAGTTGCCATGCCAGCCAGTAAGTAAGTGGTATGCAAGCCAGCGCCAGGATGTGGAGGAGTGCCTTCATCCCCCAGGGATTCCTCCCGAAGATGGAAAGAACAGGGATGAACAGTAGAGTAGTGCCAGGACCACGAAAAGGAGAAACGCCATCAAAATTTCGATATTGCAGCCAATGTACTGCGCCGCTCAGATAACTGGGGCTGTCTACGTCCAAATGAAGAGGGGTGGAGAGAAAGTTGATCGAATGAAGCGCAAGCCCAAGTCCGATGAGAAGCGTGAGGGCACTTCGATGGGAAATGATTTGAGGCGCGAGTTGGCGTTCGAGCATCTGTTGTCGTTCATGAATGAGAAACAGATACGTGAGAACAGCAAGAAGCGTTAAAAAATCGAGCAGTGCCGTTACCCATGCCATCGCCGCGCCTGGAATCCCAAAGCGGTAGCGGGTATCCATTTGAACGGAGCGAAGTCCCTCATCTGGATCTGCCAGCTCGACGGTGAGACGGATACCATCCAAAAGAATTTCTGCCGCGCCTCCCTGCGCGTCGGTTTGGAAAATCAGTGTGATCGGTTGATGAACGGGTCCCTCAAACTGATAAGAAAACGGTTGCAGGTTGGAAGGATCGGATACCAGCATATTGTCTTGCCGCGTCCATCCCGTTGGAAGGTTGAGGCGGGAAAATTTGACGCTTGAACCGTCGGACTCTTTGATCTCAACAATCCGTATGGGATGCTGTGCGCCTGGAAGGGGTATGATTTCCAAACGATGCCAGACGATGGGGAATTCAAAGAGTTGCCATGTGAAATACAGGGAAATCGGTAATGCTGTCAGGAGAAAGGCACTCCATCGCATCTGGCTCACGGTTGGAACGACATCCCATATCACAGAGAGCAAGCGCTTGAAGAGAAAAGTTAATGGAGGAATACACAATAAAACCAGAATGAGGCGGGTAAGCGGCAGTCCCCAAAAGTTTATGAGGTGATGGGAAATGCTCAGAGTCGCCACAGCCGCGATTGCGATAGCCCATCGGCTTTGGGGATTGATCTTTATTTTTCGCAACGGTTCCATGAAGTTTCACCCTCACACTTCATTCTGTAAATGGATGGCAATGGAATTGATTATCAGGACATTCTCTTTTGCTTCAATGACATCCTCATCGAATCCGAAAAACGTCCAAAAGCAGGCTACAGGCTGATGGGTTTCAAGCATGAGCGAAAGCGCAGGTTCCTTGTGGGCGTAATAGCGTGACCGCCATCCTCGCGTGGAAGCAGGGTTAGCGCGGATAAGGGAGAAGTTGCCGTTGCCATTCCTCAGCCCCACTTGCACTTTATATTTCGTTCCGTTCAACCATAATAAAACTGAGCGCTCTTGTTGCTCAAAGGGAAAATCTCCAAGCAGCCAGTGAAGTGCGTAATGATGAGGTTCATTGGCGGTCAGAGAATCCACCACGAGCCAGCGGTCATCTCCAAGCGCCTTTACGGTTCTTTTATGTAACACAGGCTTGTAGCCGTCATGCTCACCCTGCCAGAGATTCGCTGTGTGTTCGAGTACGCGTCCCTTTGCCCAATTCGTCCATGTGAAGCGGCTGACCAAGGTCATCTGATCTTTGTCATCCACAAGTACCGTGTTATGTGCGGCGGTGTGAGCCAATCCATTGCGCCAGATACCTTTGCCGCTGTAGAGATAAGTCCCTGCATCGCAGGCGATGTTTTGACTTCCCAACCATAAATCCATGTGGAGTTGATCGGCATGGGAGGGACGAGTACAGAAGGCGGTGCAGCGGAGGATGGCACGGCTGTTGGCGCTACGAAGGATATAGACACCTCCATCTGGAAAGCCGATCTTATTAGCCTTTTTCTGTCTTGTGCCATTATGAGGCAATGTCCTTCCAAAGAACCAGAAAATATCCTCATCCCAGTCGCCAGCAGGGAATAAAGTGACGCCCTGTGTCATGTGGGCGCCCAATTGCAAAATGGGACGGTAGTCAGTAAAGTCGCAGTTGTTGAGAGGCAGGACCAATGCTCCATCATTCGATCCGTAAAGGGGCGCTTGTCCTGTGGTTGGATCAATCAATTCGTAAAGAAAATCCATTGAATTGGAAATGGAGCGATACAGGTTTTGCGAGAAGAGAATGTTGTTCAACTCTGCCAAACGCATCACGAGAAGGAAAATGTGCAGGATGAAGCGATGGTAGTTGAGCGAATACATAGCATAACTACCATCAGGAAAGATCTGGGCGGCGGCTTCCTGTTCGAGAAGAGCGTGACCCAGGGAAAGATATTTTTCGGAATCTTTCAATTCTGGGAAGAGCAGACCAACCAACCACAATCCTGCCGCTTCGCTGATTGTGTGATTGCTCCGTGTGGAGATGGCATAGGTGATGTTTTGATAAATACGATCCGCCTGCGCGGCAACGAAATGTGTGAAGCGAGCAATGCGTTGTGGGGTGGCAGAAGGAGAAGTGTAGAACTGGTGATACCCGAACATCCATGCCATGAGACGCAGGGCAATTTCCTGTCCGTCCATCCAGTTGGGACCTGTGTTGGGCGGATTGTGTTTCGCCCAGTCTTCGACCAAGTCCCAGAATGCTTCGGCATATTTTTCATCGCGCGTAGCCGCGTAGGCGCGGACCAGCGTATACACAAAAGCAAAGCGACTAGGCTCCCAGATGAATTTGATGTCAATCTCTCCATCGTGCGAAATACGAGACCAATGCCGATCTGACTCTGCTCCGCCAGCCATCCCTTGCGCGCCGTTCACATGGAATGGGATCCCTGTTGCTTCAAGCAAACTAATTGGAACAACATGCCATTTGGGAGGATAGCCCGTGTGATGAAAATTGTGTGCAAAATATTTCATCTCGCCGGCGAGGAGACGGTCCGCTTCTGCAACAGGCGTTTGTTTGCTCCAGGGAACATCATCGGGATATACGCTTCGTTCGAATAAAAACTTGGGGGTGTTGCTTTTTCGCCATGCAACATAGGCTTCGGGGTTCGAGGGGATATGTTTCCTGAGCCATGAAGCGAGCGGACGATCCTCCCATTTATATTGCGGCATTTGCAGACGGATGAGTCCCGTGCGGAGGCGAAACGCGTAGGCGAGGCGAAAGGCTGACCAACGCGGACCAAGTTCTCGGTAGAGCGAAGCGAAGGCACGAAGGCGAGTCAACATTTGTTCAATAGATTCTCCGTCTGCTTATGAAGATTCACGTTGTGCGGCGTGTCGGGAAAGAAGAAACCAGAGGAAGGGAAGACCAATGAGGATCAACGGCGGTGCATAGACTTGCCCCCACGACCAGGCATAAGCAAGCAGACCGGCGAGTACAGTGAGAAGAATATAGAGCATACTGACTGTTGAATGTTTGTATCCGCTGATGACGAGGCGCTGATAGAGATGAGTGCGGTGCGCAGTGAAGACATTTTCACGTTTGAGGAGGCGACGGATGAAGGTGAGCCCCGCATCCATGATAAACGTCCACATAAGGAGGGTGCCAAGCATGAGCGCGTCGCCGCTCTGATCGGCAGAAAGTAACGGTAGCACCGCGAAGGTGTAACCGAGAAATGTGCTGGCGACATCCCCCATGAAAATTTTCGCCGGATGCCAGTTGTGAGCCAGAAAACCCAGATTGCTTGCGGCAAGAGTCAGCGCGAGCCAATAGACAAAGTGATTGTGCATGCGCGAAGCAAGTACCATCCAGCCCAGCGCGCCTGCCACAGCCACACCGCCAGCGATGCCGTCAATGCCATCCATGAAATTGTAGGCATTGGTCAGACCGACGATCCACAAAAAGGTGATGAGAATGCCCACTATGCCCAATTGCAACTCGCCGAACAATGGAATGGTAACTGCCTTGAAATATCCCAAGCCGCTGATCGAAATTGCGGCGGCGATGCCCTGTACACTGAAGCGAACTTTTGGTGAAAGTGATTTGACATCATCGTACCAGCCCAGCCAGGCGATGATGAGCCCGCAGATGATGTAAATCAAATGGCGATTCCATGCCGCTTCTTCCATGAACAAGAGACCGGCTCCCATGACCAAAGCGACGATTCCCAGCCCGCCGCCGCGCGGCGTCGGCAGAGTGTGTGAACTGCGTTCGTTGGGGTGATCCAGAATTTGGCGTCGCTCCGCGTAGTGGCGAATCAGGTGCACAAGAAAGTAGGAAAGGAGGACGAGGAGGAAGAAGATGAAAGCATGGGTCATAGAGAAGATTGTAAACGAGAACCCGGAATTTCAGGGGTGACAAAGGGTAGAATAGAGCGCGCAGGAAATTTCGATCAAAAAAGGAGAATCTTATGACCATCCTTCTCGATGGATCATCCCTTACGATTGAGAAACTGGTTGCTATTGCACGCGAGAACGAAAAGGTTGAACTTGCCCCTGAAGCATTGGAGCGCATCAAGGTCTGCCGCGCCATGCTGGAGGAGAAACTTGCTGCCAGGGAAATCATGTATGGCACGAACACAGGAATTGGCGAATTTTCGGAAGTGGTGCTGAGCGATGAGCAGGTGAAGGAATTTCAAAAATATCTTATTTATAACCATGCGGCAGGGATCGGTGATCCTGCACCGATTGAATATGTGCGCGCGGCACTGGCTTCGCGCATCAATGTTCATGCACACGGTAATTCCGGCTGCAGACCCGAAATTACCTTGACCTTCGTCGAAATGCTGAACAAGGGCGTGACGCCTGTTGTGTGCATGAAGGGATCGGTGGGCGCGAGCGGTGATCTTGCGCCGATGGCGCAAGCCGCGCTGCTCCTTATGGGCGAAGGAGAGGCTTTTTATAACGGCGAACGCCTCCCAGGGTCCGAAGCGATGCGGCGGGCTGGAATTCCTATTCCGGGCTTGCAAGCGCGCGATGGCCTTGCCGCGATCAACGGCTCCAATTTGCTGACCGCTATGTCCGCCATTCACATTTACGAGATGGAGCGCTTCCTCAAACAAGCGGAGATCGCCGCGGCCATGACAATCGAGGCGCTTTTGGGAAACCTCAAACCGTATCATACAAAACTGCATGAACTGCGTGGCTTCAAAGGGGCCGTCACTTCGGCGAAAAATATCATGAAGGTTATCGAAGGCTCCGATCTCACAACCGGCAAAGTGAAAACCAAAGTGCAGGACGCATATTCGATGCGTTCCACGCCGCAGGTGATCGGCGCAGCGCGCGATGCGATTGCGTATGCACGCGAGCAGGTCGAAATCGAATTGAACGGTGTGGGGGATAATCCGATTTTCATTCCCGAAGATAAATTGACGCTGACCGGCGCGAATTTTCAAGGGACACCCGTTTCATTGCCGATGGATTTGGCAGGCGCGGCAATCACAATGGTATGCGTGCTTTCAGAACGGCGTTTGAATCGCTTGACCAATCCGGCTCTTTCTCAAGGATTGCCGGACTTCCTCGCCCACGAGCCTGGCTTTTATTCCGGCTTGATGCTTAGCCAATACACCGCCGATCATTTGATCGTCGAACAGCGGATTTTATCCATGCCTGCCTCGATTCAATCCATTCCTGCCGCCGCGGATCAGGAAGACTTTGTTTCGATGGGATTGAATACGGCTATCAAGAACGGACAGATTTTGGATAACGCCTATGGCGTGCTAGGCATCGAGTTCATGGCGGCCGCGCAGGCGCTGGACTTTCGCGAATTCACCCCAGGGCGCGGCACACAGAAGGCGCGCGAGGTGATTCGCAGGTATGTGAAGCATTTGGATGTAGATCGTCCGCTTTACCCCGATCACAATACCATGAAAGAATTGGTGAAATCCGGTGAGATTTTGGAGGAGGTGGAGAAGGTGGTGGGGAAGTTGGAATGAAGTGCGCCACGGGCGGTACTGTGTCCCCTCTCCCATGGGGAGAGGGGACGTTTGCAACAAAGCGGGAGCACCCGTGCTATCCCAGCATCATTCATCTGTAAGTTTGAAGACTTTGTCGTTCACATGCACGCGCTGGATGACTTTCATCGCCACATCGTCACCGGGTTTCGCTTCATTGACTGGCTGATGTTCGATCTGTAAAGAGGTGACTTCTTGCTTGAAATCCGTCGAATGCCCCAGGATGTGGACCGTGTCGCCGACGCGCAGAGGCTCGGTCAAATTGAGGACGGCAACGCTGATGTGGTCGTAGTAGTGGGTGACTTTTCCGACTTGTACGCCAGACATGTTCTCATCTCCTTTCGGTAAACGTTCAAAAGACCACTGTGCGCTGTCCGTGGACGTTCTGCTTGCGCACGCCGCTGTTGGTTTTAGTATAGTCCAGCGCGGGGAATAGTCAAGTCTGCGCTTGTTTTACTGTTCCAAATTTGCTCTGTTGCGAAGATAATCGCGGTATTCATCCCCGCTTTCCCTCACCCCAATCCCTCCCAGCGGGAGAAGGGCAGGGGTGAGGGCGAAAAGCAATGCCGACGACAATCCTTTGTCCATGTTGTCAACAGAGTATTCCAAATTTCTTTTTTTATGGTTCCACGCTTACCACGCCCCCCAGCGCGTTCAACTTCAGCGTCCACGTGCTGCCGATGGTGAACTGCTGAAATTCAGCAATTGTAGTGGGCGAATAGGTTTTCTCACCTTTCTCGGTCGAAAACGTAACCGTAAACTCTTCGGAAGGGTCACCAAGTCGTTGCTCGCTGGTGAGGCTTGGTGACTCGTAGATCGGCTGCAAGTCGTTCCCTTCGAGCGTATACGTCTGGACGGTTTGCCATTCATCTACGGTGTACGAACAAAATGTGTCTGTCACGGTTTCGCACTCTTCGACCACTTCTGAATAACCGTTGCCGCGGTCAATCGTTTTTTGTTCGCAGACTTCGCGGCTTTCATCATGACAGGATACATCATATGCGTTGGATGGCGGACTGCCGCGCTCGTTGGTATAACGTACTGGCTGAATCTCTTGCACCGGCACACTGGTCTGCCAATGCACTGAAATGACCGTTGCCTCCACAGACGAAGCGGGGAAGAGGAAGAGAGCGCCAATGGCAAGACAGCAGACAGCCAAAGTCGCAAGAACACCGCCTACCAAAAGCCAATTTGTCTTTTTCTTTACAGTTGGTTTTCCAGTGCCTGCTGTTGCAGAGGTTGCCATCTGTGGAACGACCATCCTGGGTAAGGGGGAACCGCAATTCGAGCAAGTGGCATTGTTGCTTGGGTTTTCGCTTCCGCAATTATCACATTTCACGACCTTCGGTTGCGCGGGAGGCGCTTGCATGATTCGCCCTGCTTCACGTCTCTTGCCCTCTTTCAAGTCTGCGCCGCATTGCGAGCAAGTCGTCGCATCGGCAGGATTACGCGTTCCACAAAACGCACAATGAATATCTGCGCCAGCCTCTGCCACACGCCGTGCCACCTCATCGCTCACGAATTTCCCTTCGGCAGGCAATTCAAATTGAACATTTTCCGGTTGCGGCGCGCCACAATTCTCACATGTCCGCACACTGCCTTTATTGCGCGTGCCACAATTTGGACAGCTCCATTCATTTTCGATAAATCCTAACGTTCGTCTACGTGTCATATATTCTCCTTTCCAGGAACACGATAATTATAAATACGATTACGATTCATCTGAAACCGTGCCATTTACATACCTCTGCAATGCGGGATTCACAATCCGGTTCTTTATGCGGACTTGGATCATGCGCTTCAGGCTCCCCTTTACCGCTTACCGCTAAAAAGACCGCTTCCACCCCGTTTGCCACGTTGCGCGGATCATAGCCACCCTCCAGGACAAAGACGATCCTCCCCTCACAAAATTCCTCTGCCAGCGCCGCAACCTTTCGCGCCAGCATGAAATATCCTTGTGTAGAAAGCCCCAGTGTCGTAATCGGATCGTTCCAATGCCCATCGAACCCCACCGAGACGAAGATCATCTGTGGCTTGAACGACGCGACGAACGGCTTGAAGATTCGATCCGCGATCTGTTCATAGACCCCATCCCCCGCGTAAGCAGGGAGTGGCACGTTCACAATTCGCTTCTTTGCATGAGGCGCGTCGCTAATCCAGCCTGTGCCGGGATAAATGCCCCATTGATGAACAGAGAGAAAGGCAACCCGCTCATCGTTCAAAAACGCAGCTTGAGTCCCGTTGCCATGATGAGCATCGTAGTCAATCACCATCACGCGTTCCAGCCCATTAGTAAGCGCCTCGCGCGCTGCAATAGCCACATTGTTGAAAAGACAAAATCCCATTGCCCGATCCGGCTCCGCATGATGTCCAGGTGGACGGATGATCGCAAAGGCGTTCCTTGCATTCCCTCGCCGCACTGCGCGCGAACAGGCAAGCACTCCTCCTGCGGCGAGCAAAGCATCGTCGAACGAAGAAGAGGTCACAAACGTGGGAGCGTAATCAATGATGCCGGGCGACTCTTCTCGGCACACTTTTTCAAGCGCCGCCACCAATTTGGGATGATGCACAAAGGCGATTTCTTCACGCGCGGCGGGTTTTGCTTCGATCAATTCCGCCGGGAACGATTTCAAGCGCGGCTTCAGGAGATCGAAGCGCGCCGGTCGTTCTGGATGATCGGGGAAAATGTGATTCGGCGAAGGAACGAATGTGTAAACGGTGGACATGAATGCATTATAGCCCGCATGTTTCCAGCAAATCAATAAAAAGAACCGCCGTCTTCGATGAGCATGGGGGGGACATGCTGATCAAAGGACGGCGGTGGACACCTAATACCAGTAAAGGGGAGGGCAGGTGTCGGTAAAGTCAATATACTCCCGAACCTTTTTTGTCACATTAAAGTTCAATTAGAATTTAGATGAAATTTATCATAATTAATCCCCAAAAATTCCTATCACGCTGATATTCCGCACCGTTTGGTATTTAGCGTGAGTTCGAGGTAAACGGTTAGGGTGAGGACGACTTTATAGAAGCGTGCAATTGGTGATTTGCATAAGCGCAAGTCTTCAGTAACTGGTGATTACTCACATCTTTGCCGCGTCCCGCTTCGGCAGAGACGCAAGCCTCGCCTCAGCGCATGGACCGCTTGAGCGGACTTTCAGGCCTGAGCAGGCGACTTTAGTCCCGCGATGCTCGGCGGCTCAGCGTAGATTTTCGGTCACAAGCGTTTATCCCGAATTGAGGTTATTTACGCCTTTTTTGCTCGAAGAACTTCAACCAATCTTCCACCTCTTGTTTGGAAAGTTTTCGATCATCATTTCCCTTTGGAGCAGGGCTGCGTGCCCGCTTCAACATGCTTGCAAATGCTTCCGCGGAAAGCACCTCTGCTCGCGCCGCGCGGGCTTCTGCTTGCACCTGTCTGTCGGATGAGACCACTGTCCAATTCCTGGCCGCGTGGCCCAGGGATTTCAATCGTTCACGGATGGCATCGTCGGCGGTTGTGCCGAGGCGAGAGAAATGCGCGGTCACAGCACCCCATTTCCAGGTCCCGGCCTGATGCGCAGGGGCCGCATCAAAAAAGACTTCGACCTGCTTGCGCTCCAGTCGGCAGAATTCCTGAAGGAGGGAGATCAATTCCATCTCATCATCAACTGCATCAAGGCGCAAACCAATCTTCGGAATCAGATTGTGCCCATCAATCAAATATGGCATGTACGCATTTTACTCCTCTTTGTGATTCGGACGATGCCGTTGTGCTACTCAAAGATGAGTTTTGCGTAAGTGAAAATATGCTCACCATCAAAAACTGCATATAATCTGTTTTAGTGACCGCATGCCTTTCAGTGCTATCCCCCTTTTCAAGGAGAATCCCATGGCAAATAAAACACCCAATCAATTGATGGTGCCACAGAACAGAGGCGTGCTGCGAGATTTCGTTTTACGCCTCAAATTGATTGCAAGGCTGATGGGTGACCGGCGAGTCAACCCCTTTCTCAAATTACTACCGTTGGCCTCTGTGGCATATCTCTTCTTCCCGATTGATGTGGCACCCGCGATTGCGTTGCCCGTAATCGGAGTGTTGGATGACGCGGCCATTCTCTGGATTGGCACCACACTTTTCGTCGAACTTTGTCCCCCAAAAGTTGTCCAGGAGCATCTGCGCGAACTTTCGAGTAATCTCACAGATGAGGGCGGCGAAGTTGTGGATGCAGAAGCGACAGATGTCAAGGAGGATAAATGAGGCGGGCATTGATATTGTTACTGTTGCCGATCCTGGCTTGTAATGGACCGATTACATCGCTTCCTCCTACGCCTGCGCCTGTTACCGCGTCCCCGACCGTCGCGTCCCCTTCACCGTCACCAACGTTTTTGCCCGACCCTCCATCGCAGACGCCTCTCCCAGCCACTTCCGCACCTTCCGATGCCACCTCCTTCCCCGATCCAAATGCCTATATGTGGCAACCACTTGTCAGCGGTTTGCAGCGCCCGGTTGATTTACAAGCCGATGGTTCGGGGCGTTTGTTCGTTATCGAAAAAGTGGGACGTATCCGCATCATCGAACAAGGACAACTGTTGGTTGCGCCATTCCTTGATATTACAAGTCGAGTGGGCAGTCGCGGTAATGAACAAGGCTTGCTGGGGTTGGCGTTTCATCCTCGTTACGCTCAGAACGGATATTTCTTCGTTAATTACACGGATCGAAACGGTGATACGGTCATCGCACGGTATCAGGTTTCGAGTGATCCCAATTTTGCAGATCCAAACAGCGAAGTAAAACTTCTCGGCGTGAGTCAACCTTTCCCAAATCACAATGGCGGCGTGCTTGCTTTTGGACCGGATGGCTACCTTTACGCGGGACTTGGTGATGGAGGTGCGGCGGGCGATCCGCTCGATCACGCTCAAAATCTCGGCACCCTGCTCGGAAAAATTTTGCGCCTCGATGTGGACTCAGCAGAGCCTTATACCCTGCCTCCCGATAATCCATTTGGGAATGAGATTTGGGCATATGGGCTTCGCAATCCCTGGCGTATGTCCTTCGACAAGCGTACCGGTGATTTGTATATTGGCGATGTAGGCCAAGGTGAATGGGAAGAAATAGATTACATCCCTGCAGGTTCTCCCGGCGGCATTAACTTCGGCTGGGACTATCGCGAGGGCGCACATGAATACGAAGGCAATCCACCCCAGGGGCTTGTGCTTGTGGACCCCATCGCAGAGTACAACCATCAGGAGGGCGGATGCTCTGTGACCGGAGGATATGTGTATCGCGGCGCGATGCCTGAATGGAACGGCATCTATCTCTATGGAGATTATTGCACGGGATTCATTTGGGGGTTGTTTCGTTCCGACGAGGGCTGGCAGGTCCGACTGTTATTCGATACGGACGTGAACATTACCTCTTTTGGGCAGGATGAATTTGGTGAAATCTATCTCGTGGGCGATGGCGGTGGAATTTATCGCCTCGTCCGCCGATAGGGCAATTCGGTCAAGTCTCATCCGCTATGGCGGATTGTCATTCCAACTGATGACGCCTGTCACTGGCAGGCGTTTTTCATTTGGCATACAATGCTGTTGTACGCGCGGAGGTGTCGTATGGCCCAAAGAGTGTGGCAGGTCAGCAAGGTTCACTATTGTGAACGTGTGAGACATGAAGTTGCCCTCGAAACAGAAGTGGTCTATCCGCCCGAGCATCTGCCCGACCAACCGCCGCGTGTGATTGCTCATCGCTGTTCGAATGCCCTGGAATGCAATCAGGAAGATCGAATGAGTTGTGCGTGGTGCGGTACCCATCCAAATTATTTTCCCCTGTAAACTGAATGGGCGTCATGCCGACTCCCATTCGGAAAATACTCTCTCCTCCCTCTGAGTTGGTCCCTGGCTACCCCGCGAACGCTCGCGGGGTATGCCGTTAAGGCGCAATGCTTGTTTCCAAAATTACTGTTCCTACCCCAACCACTCTCCGAATGGGAGAGTGGCCAAACATCAGTTTTCAGATAATCGCTTGGAACAGCAATCTCAAGTTTTTGACGCCAACCAGCAAGGGATGTTTCGCTGTTTTGCCGAACCGTCCACGAATTCACGAATATGCCTATCCACCATCCTGTTCTCGACGATGAGAGGGCGCGCTGCCCTGAATTCGAGCATTCGTGAACTATGCGTGGAAGGTTTCCTCCTTGTGCGACGACAGGTTTTTCCTTAAGCCGTAACAATTTTTGAGCGCACACAATTAGAAAACAAACCTTGACATCCTTTTATTTTCGCAGATAATAAACCGCAACAAGTAACCCCGATTCCAAAGGCCATGACAGAGGAAAGTAAACCGGCGGAGGTTGACAGAGAGACGTTCGGCGCAGGCTGAAACCGACGTCCAACTAAAACCGGTTGAAGTTCCCTCTCGAGCCGTTCGTGCGAACGTTGAATGAGGCTGAATCTCAATTGCCTTGTTCTACCAGTAGTGCGAGCCGTCTTCTCCACGTTACTGGAGAGGCTGATGATCGTCAGCACTGAGCGAGTCATCCGAGGCACAAAGCGGAGGAGACTAATTTGGGTGGTACCGCGGGAATTCTCCCTCCCGTCCCATGTGGGCGGGAGGCTTTTGTTTGATTTGAGGCAGATGTAACCGCTTGAGCGGATGCGCTGCAAAAACTTATGGAGAGAGGATATGTTAGACAAACTGAATGAAATTGAAAAGAATGCCCTGGAATCCTTGAAAGAGGTCCATGACCAAGCCGCGCTCGAATCTTGGCGCGTTGCCTATCTTGGGCGCAATTCGCCGCTGATGATGGTCTTTTCCGAATTGGGGAAACTCTCGAAGGAAGAGCGGCCCTCCATCGGTGCAGCGGCGAATCGGGTGAAGTCTTTGCTCGAATCCGCATTCACGGAACGCGCCGAAGCGATCAAAGCCGACGCGCTGGCAAAAGCCCTCGCAGAGGAAGCGTTGGATGTCACCCTTCCAGGTCGCGGCATCCATGTCGGAAGACTTCATCCCTCCACACAGCAATTGCGCCGGGTACTGGCAATCCTCGCCGAAATGGGATTTCAGATTTACACCTCGCGCGAGGTGGAGACGGACGAATACAATTTTCAGTTGCTCAACTTTCCACCGGATCACCCCGCTCGCGACATGCAGGATACATTTTTCGTCGAAGCAAAAGGGCGCGGCGACAACCCGATTCTGTTGCGCACGCACACCTCACCAGGACAGATCCATGCGATGCGTGCCTTCGCCGCCATGAACCCCGAAAACCCGCCGCCCATTCGTATCGCTCTCCCCGGCATGTGCTTCCGTTATGAACAGATTACAGCGCGCTCCGAGATTCAATTCAATCAGGTGGAAGGGCTGGTCGTGGGGGAGAACGTCACCTTCGCGGACCTGAAAGGTACGCTGACCGATTTTGCACGACGGATGTTTGGGCAAAATGCACGTACGCGTTTTCGCGCCTCCTACTTTCCCTTCACGGAGCCTTCTGCAGAGATGGACGTGGAATGCTTCGTTTGCGGAGGGAAAGGCTGTGCCGTGTGTAAACATTCGGGTTGGCTGGAGATCCTCGGTTGCGGTATGGTGCATCCCATCGTCCTGCAAAACGGTGGATACGATCCAACGCGCTATTCGGGCTTTGCCTGGGGTATGGGTCCGGAACGTCAACTGATGCTACGCTACAAGATTGACGATATCCGCTACTTTTGGGGCAATGACCTTAGATTCTTGGAACAGTTCTAAAAGACAGAAAAGGATAATTCTATGAAAGTACCTATTTCATGGTTGAAAGATTATATTGATTTGGAGGGCCTCTCCATCGAAGACATCGCCCGCAAGTTGACGCTTGCCGGCCTCGAAGTGGATGAGATCAAATATGTGGGGCTTGAAATGCCAACCTACCACAACGGCGAAAAACACGAATTCAAGACCAGCGGCATTGTCTGGGATCGCGAAAAGATCGTTGTCGCGGAGATTCGCGAGGTCATGCCGCATCCCAACGCGGACCGTTTGACGCTACTCGATCTCTTCGACGGCAAGGAACAGCATACGGTTCTCACTGGCGCACCGAATATCTTTCACCTGAAAGGCGCAGGCAAATTATCAAAACCCCTCAAAGCCGCCTATGCCAAAGAAGGCGCTACGCTCTATGATGGACACGCCGAGGGCTTACAACTGATGACCCTCAAACGGACAAAAATCCGCGGCGTCGAATCCTACTCGATGGTCTGTTCCGAAAAGGAACTCGGTATTTCCGAAGAACATGAAGGCATCATTTTGTTGGATGATGATGCGCCTGTTGGAATGCCCCTTGCCGATTACATGGGCGACGCGGTGTTGGACATCAGCATTCTGCCCAACATGGCGCGCAATGCGAGTGTGATCGGCATTGCGCGTGAACTTGCCGCCCTGACCGGACGCGAACTCAGAAAACCTGTCATCAAATACAAAACCGAAGGCGCCTCGGTGCAGGAACTGGTTTCCATCGAAATTACAGAACCCACGCTCAACCCGCGCTTTGTCCTTGGCTTAATTCGTAACGTTGAAATCAAGCCCAGCCCCTATGAGATTCAGCGCAGGCTGAGGCTTGCCGGCGTTCGTCCTATCAACAACATCGTAGATGCCACCAACTATGCCATGCTCGAACTCGGTGAACCGTTGCACGCGTTCGATTATGACGTATTGAAATCCCGCGCCGGAAATAAACACGTCAAAATCATCACCCGTGCGGCACAGGATGGCGAGAAACTGACTACACTCGATGGCATAGAGCGCACGCTGACATCAACCAACGTTTTGGTGTGTGACGAGAAAGGTCCGCTTTCGCTGGCAGGCGTGATGGGCGGCGCGGAGTCCGAGGTCACAGAGAAGACGCGCAATATCCTCCTTGAGGGCGCCGCGTGGAACTTCATCAATATTCGCAAGACCGCCCGGCAACACAACTTGCCCTCCGAAGCCTCCTTCCGTTTTTCGCGCGGCGTGCACCCCGCACTGGCTGAGCAGGGCGTGCGGCGTGGACTTCAACTCATGGAACAATGGTCGGGGGGCAAGATCGCGCCCGGACTCGTGGACGCCTATCCGCTCAAACCCAAAGATCCGACGATTCGCGTAACACCTTATGATGTAAAGCGCTTGCTTGGCATTGATCTCACCGCCAAACAAATCGCGAACCTGCTTACGCGCCTCGAATTCAAATGCACAATCGAAAAGAACACCGTCAAAGCCAAGACGCCGCCCCATCGCCTCGACATCGGTGAGGGAGTTGTCGGGCTTGCAGATGTCATCGAAGAGATCGCGCGCAGTTATGGCTACGACAATATTCCCGAAACACGTCTGGCAGATGCCCTTCCGCCGCAGATCGGAAATCCCGCTTACGAATGGAAAGAGCGCGTGCGGGATATGCTCATCAATCTTGGCTTTCAGGAAGTTGTAAACTATCGCATGACCTCCCCCGAACGCGAGCGCCGTCTTATTTCACACAATGAATACGTTACCCTCGCGAACCCCATCACGCCCGAGCGGCGTGTCCTGCGCCGAAGCCTGCTTGCCTCGGTGCTTGAGACGGTCGAAAGGAACGCGCGCACCGAAACCATAGCGCTTTTTGAACTTGGTCCTGTCTTCGAACCACGCGGGGACGATCTGCCCAAAGAGCAGGACAAACTTGCCCTCGCTATGAGTGGGGCGCGTCAGATCTCTACCTGGGATGTGAAGGATGTGCCACATTTCGACTTCTATGATCTAAAAGGCCGCATCGAACTCCTTTTGAGCGGACTCCGTTATGTAAACGTTTCCTACGCCCCAACCGACTCCGTTAATTATTTGCACCCCGGCAAAGCCGCGCACGTGATGATCAATGGACAAATCGTTGGAGTATTCGGTGAATTACACCCTCTCGTCAAAGAAAGATACGAGTTTGGAGAGGCGCCGATCCTTGTAGCGGAGTTCGATCTGGAGGCGTTGCGCGCTATCGAGCCATCCTATGGATTCCGGCCGGTTGCGGAAGTGCCACCCGTCATCGAGGATATTGCTGTTATTGTGGATGAGACCGTGCCAGCCTCGCGCGTGGAGGCGCTGATTCGCCAAACAGGTGGAAAGCTCCTCGCGCGCGTTAAATTGTTCGATGTTTATCGCGGTGAACAAATCGGCGCGGGGAAGAAGTCGCTGGCATACAACCTGACCTACCAATCCGATAAAACAATGACCGATGCTGAAGCAGCCGCCATCCGAAACAAAATCGTAAAGCGGTTGGAATATGAACTTGGCGCGAAATTGAGGGGTTGACGTCCCTTGAATCAAACACACCCCGCTGCACACGCGGGGTGTGTTGTTTTAGAGAGTATCCACCACCAAAGTGTTGGGCAATGATCCCATTCTTGTCTTCATCAATTCGGGATAAGGACGTTCCCATTGCAAAGACGCTGAAAAACCCAAAAAAAATCTCTGCGAACTCTGTGTCTCGGTGGTAAATTTTCGGACAAAGGCATTGACCCCAAATTGAGTTGCTCTGTTGCAAACATAGGCAAAGAATTGTCGTCGGCATTGCTTTTCGCCCTCACCCCTGCCCATCTCTCACGAGAAGAGGGGTTGGGGTGAGGGAAAGCGGGGATGAGTACCCCGATTATCTTCGCAACAGAGCAAGGTTATCTTACAATGATGGTCAGGCTAAGCGGGCAAAACTCCTGTGAGCCCACGCGCATGGTCCAGCGAGTGGTATAGGTGCCGGGGTTTTTGGGCGCTTCCATATCCACGATGAGACCAATGATTTCACCAACCTTGACGGTTTTACTCAAGTCGTATCCCTCAACTTCGTGGAATTTATCACCGCTGGCGTACACGTAATCCACACTGTCCCTCTCCCAATCTCTTTTTCCAATGTTCTTGACGTTCCACACGGCGTCGAAATTCGCGCGCGGCTCAAAGGCTGTTCCGTTCACCGGGCTGACACTGATCAACTGACAATCGAAATTTTGGTTGCTGATTGCAACGGTTGGTGTGAAGAGGCGTACAGGGGTAGGGGACGAAAAGATGAAGATGACGGTGTTAGTGGGGGTGGGTTCGGGCGTATCGGTGTTGCGTGGCGTGGGTGTGAATGTAATCGTAGGTGTGGAAGTGGGCATGGCAGCGGCCGTCTGTGAAAATGCCGCGTTTGCGGTTTGCGCAATGTAGGTGCCGACCGCGTTCGGGTCTATTGGAGGAAGGGGGGTAGCAAGAGCAGGCGCACAAGCCATGATGAGCATCAGGGCTGTGAGCCAGAAGATCAACTTTTTTGTTTTTCTTGTTTGCATAATTCCTCTTGCAATCCCAGAGTATTCCTCACCCCCATCCATCTCTCGCGGAGGAGGGGCAGGGGGTGAGGAGATTGGTCGTTATTTTTCTACGTTGATTGCCACATAGGGATAGCACAACTGTCCTTCCACCACCCAGGTCATGACGTAGAAGCCTCGTTTGGAGGGCGCTTCCGCATCGAGGATGACTTCGAAGCGTTCACCCGGTTGCAGAGCAGGGAGTTCCACGCGCGTTACAGAGGTCATTTGCGGTCCACTGAGGTATTTCAAATCCAGGCCGGCGCGCCACGCTTTTTTGCCGGTGTTGACGATCGTCCACTTGATGTCGAAATCTGCATCCGGCCTGAAAGTTTCTTTATCGAAAGGTCGGCGCAGGATGGCATTGCAGGCATAATCTGGCTGGGTCACTACGCCGCTCCCACCTCCGCTACTGACGACGGTGGATGTGGGTGGAAGGATGATAAAGGGCGTCGCCGTCGGGAGGACGGGGGTTGGGGAAGCGGAACCAGGCTCGGTCTGAGTCGGAAGCGGAGTATTCGTCGCCGGCGCTTGAATCGGTTGTGCGGCTTCGGTCATAGCGTTTTGCGCGGCAACAGTCAGTGCGACGGCTTCTGCAATCTGCTGCTGGATTTGTTCGGGGCTTTGTGTGGGAGCCGATAGAGGCACACAGGCAGCGAGCAGAAAGAGGATCGTCAATATGGTGAGCAGAATGCGCTTTGTGGTTTGATACATGGTTGTCTCCTTTGTGGCTTATGGCTCGTGCGGTTTTGTGGAACCATCGCCGATGCCAAGCGGCTGCCATTTCCTTTCATCCTTGAGGCGATGCTGAATGCCATGGCGGTCATGGACCTCGTCGAAGCCTTCGGGCTTGATGAACATTTGCTCCCCTTCGAGCAAGCCATGGATGCCGGTTTGTCCGGGTTCGGGGCGTTTCTCGCCTTTGAATTTAGCTGCATCGCTTGGAAGATAATCGGTGGGTTCTTCGTAAGTGGTAATGTATCCTTCATAGTTGCGCAGTACGACTTTGTGATCGGACATGCTCAGTAAATAGTTCGGCATCACAGGGATTTTGCCTCCACCGCCCGGCGCATCCACGATATATTGTGGCACAGCATATCCAGAGGTATGACCGCGTAAGCCTTCCATGATTTCGATTCCCTTGGCAACTGGAGTACGGAAATGTCCCGCGCCTTCGACGAGGTCGCATTGATAAAGATAGTAAGGACGTACGCGGATGCGCACAAGATCATGCACAAGTTTGCGCTGAATGTGGACATTATCGTTCACACCTGCCAGCAGGACGGACTGGTTGCCAAGCGGAATACCCGCTCTCGTAAGACGGTCGCAGGCTTGTGCCAGTTCCAATGTGATTTCGTTTGAGTGGTTCACGTGAATGTTCATCCATAATGGATGATACTTGGCAAGCATGTCGCACAGTTCCTGGGTGATGCGCATGGGCAAGAAGACGGGTACACGCGAACCAATGCGGATGATCTCGATGTGCGGAATCTCGCGTAGACGGCTGAGGATTTCCTCGAGAATCTTCGGCGCAAGCACGAGCGGATCGCCACCGGAGAGCAACACATCGCGTACTTGTGGTGTGCGCTTGAGATATTCGATCTGCATTTCGAATTCCTGGCGCGAGAAGGTCTGACTGGGATCGCCGACAATGCGCGCGCGGGTGCAGTAGCGGCAGTAGGAGGCGCATTGAGTCGTAACCAGCATGAGCACTCGGTCAGGATAACGATGGACCAGTCCCGGCACAGGAGAGTGACGATCTTCTGCAAGCGAGTCTTCCATCATGCCAGTAAAGGTTTGTAATTCTTTTGAGGTGGGGATTACCTGTTTGCGGATGGGATCATCGGGGTCATTGGGGTCAATCAGTGAAATGAAGTAGGGAGTGATATCCACGCGGAACAAACCCTGGGTCTGCAACGCGGTGCGTTCAGACTCGGTCAGCGGGATGACTTTTTCAATTTCTTCGGCCGTATTCAAACGATGGCTCAATTGCCAACGCCAATCGTTCCACTTTTCATCGGGAACGTCGGCATAGATAGGGGCACGCTTGGAAACAAATGGTGTAGGCATGGGAACTTCCTCCAAAGTTATAAAGTTAAAAAGGCGCATTCGATACAATAAACATTATCGGTAATAATTTTTGGGGCATCGAACGTCTCAAATTGTGTGAAATCTTCGGGTCATTCGCACAAATTCGATGCAAAGATCAGAACCCCTTGCTTATTACCGATAAAGTCTAATTCATGACCGAACTGCGCCTGGCGGAGGGTCATGATCGGTGCGGAAAAAACCGGCATAGTACGCACAAGGATTAATCATGTTTGGAATTGTAAGAGCAAACAAAAATAGGGTCAATGTCTCTTTTGGGGAGTTGCGCTTGAAGGATCCTAAGTTGGTGAAATCCGATACGCAAATGCCAAACCTGCACCTGTCTGAGGCCGAAATCGAAGCCCTGATCGCGTTTATCAATTCGAAGTAATCTGTGGTGTTGCAAAGCACGGACGAGATTTTGCCACCGTCCGTGCTTTTTGTTTAAAATACAATCCTTGAAAAGGAGAAAACATGACCGACCCCGCTTCCACACACGGACTTTGGGCTGACTTGCATCGCCCGGAGCTTTCCCCCGCCGAGGCGGATTTCTCCGTCATCGGCGTTCCGTTCGATGGCGCCGCGTGTGCGCGCAAAGGTGCCGCACTGGGTCCTGCGCGGATTCGATTCTGGTCCACCCACCTGACACCGTTCAGTGAAGACCGCACGAGACTCGGCAACATGCGCATTGCAGATTTGGGTGATATTCCCATTACAAACCAAGAGAAAGATTTTGAGGTTGTGCGTCAAAAGGTTGCGAGCCTACCCAATATTCCAATCGTCCTCGGCGGCGATCATTCGATCAGCATTCCCGTCCTGCAAGCACAACGCGAGCGATACCGGGAACAACGCCTTGGTTTGTTGTGGGTAGATGCACACCCGGATTTGTGCGATGTGTTCACGGGGTCCAAACTTTCTCATGCCTGCGTGCTGCGCCGCGCTCTTGAGTTCGGTTATGAACCCGGTGAAGTTTGCCTTGTGGGTTTGCGTTCCTGGGAAGATCAGGAAATTGACCTGATCGAAAACGGTGGCTTGAATGTCTACACGGCGGCTGAAGTTGCCGAGCGCGGCATGAGGCGAATCGCCGCCAGTATTTACAGTAAGTTAAGCGATTGCGATGCTGTCCATATTTCGCTGGATATTGATTGTCTTGATCCCGCATTTGCGCCCGGCACCGGCATTCCTGATGCCGGCGGTTTGACCACGCGCGATGTGATCACACTCCTCAAGGAGATGGAGGGATTGCCACTGGTCGGCCTAGATGTTGTGGAGGTCTCTCCACCGATTGATCCCTCCGAGGCAACCGTCTTTGCTGCATTGAAGATCATCATGGAATTTGTGGCTGTGATTGCAAGAGAGAAGCAGAAATCATAAGGGACGCGTTATGGAAATCAATCTCGAAAAACTGGAAGTGATGCACAATCCATCCGAAAACCGTTTTGAAGTGTGGATTGACGGAAAACTTTCGAAACTCGATTACATCCGGGATGGTACTACGATGGTGATGACGCATGTGGGCGTTCACCCTGAACATCGAGGGCAGGGAGTGGCTGGCAAATTGACCGAAGTCGCCTTGCATTATGCAAGAGAGCATTCCCTGCGGGTGATCCCTATGTGTCCCTACGTTGCTACATATCTCCGTAAACACCCCGAATACGCCGATTTGACATTGGCAAGGGATTGAATCCTTGCAAGCGATGTAGAAAAAAATACGCTCCTTGCTGAACGCGTTTTCATTTTGTGCGAGGGAGAGATAGGATATTCCTCTCTGCAGGGGCGTAAAACAAAAAACGCGCTCCTGATGGAACGCGCCTTTGCCTTGTGGCGGGGAGGACAGGATTCGAACCTGCGACCGAGGATTTCGCCCCGGTAACCGCTTAGCAGGCGGCCCCATTCGACCACTCTGGCACCTCCCCAATTCGATTGGCAATTGACGATTTGGAATTTTAGATTGGTGAGTGAAACCATCAATCTGAAATCGTAATCGTCTGGCGGAGGGAGTGGGATTCGAACCCACGTTGGGGGTGACCCAAACATGTTTTCAAGACATGCGCCTTAAACCACTCGGCCATCCCTCCACAAAATCCAGGTTTTCGAGAAGCGGAAGCGATTTTACCATAAATGTGAAATGAACCATATTGGTTATGTGGGTAGGGAGTGGCGGAAAAGATGGGTTAAAATGGGGATATGACAAGATGTCCACATTGCCATAAAACGACTCGCCAGAACAAAGCAGGTAAAACAAAAGCAGGTTCGCAAAGATATCGGTGTCTGGATTGCAATCGCAAATACAC
>DATLZK010000063.1:0-76460 GCA_035574015.1 Anaerolineales bacterium | reverse complement strand
AAGGGGACGAGGAAAGGTCCCACGAGGAGAAGCAGGAGGATGGATGCAAGGAGAATGAGGAGGGTGCGTTTGAGTCTCATAGTCTGAGAGTCGGATAGTCTGGAGTCTTATAGTCGGGTGGTCTGGAGTCTTATAGTCGGATGGTCGAAGGTCAAAAGTCAGCGCGACTTTTGACCCTTCGATACGCTCAGGGCAACGCCTTCGACTTTCGACATGGCATAAGCCGCCAATGTTCGCTCTTTATCCCGTTCGATGATGGGGCGTTCGGGATAGCCTTTCACCTTGATGCCCTTCTCCCACGGCGCGTGGATGTCCTTTGCATCGAGCCCGCGCAATTCGGGCACCCACTTGCGAATGTAGTCACCGTTCGGGTCGAACTTCATGCTTTGCAATACGGGGTTGAAGATGCGGAAATACGGCGCGGCGTCGGTGCCTGTGCCTGCCGTCCATTGCCAGCCGCCGTTGTTGGGGGCGATGTCGCCATCGAGCAGGTTTTGCATGAACCAGGCTTCGCCCCAGCGCCAGTCAATCAGCAGGTCTTTGACCAGAAACGAAGCGACGATCATCCGCGCCCGATTGTGCATCCAGCCTGTGGCAAGCAGTTGACGCATCGCCGCATCCACCACAGGGACGCCTGTCTCGCCCCTCTTCCACGCTTCGAACTCTGACGCCTCGTTCCGCCAGGGGATGTTGGCGAGGGCGGGGTTGAAGGCGGTCTTTGCAACGTGAGGAAAGTGATAGAGGATTTGAATGTAGAACTCGCGCCAGATGAGTTCGTTCAACCATGCCTCCGTGCCTTTGATGTTTGACGTTGAACGTTTAACGTCGAACGTCGCGCGGGCGGCTTGACGGAGGGAGATCATGCCGAAGCGGATGTAGGGAGAGAGTTGCGAGGTGCCGTCGAGGTCGAGGCGGTTGCGGTCTTCGGAGTAATTGGTGATTGGTAAATTGGTAAATTGGTTCAGGCGGCGCAGGGCTTCGGTTTCGCCAGCGGGAAATCCAGGGTTGACCTTGAACGGCGGGAGGGGTTTGGTGCGAATCCCTGCGGGAGTGGGAATGTGATTCGGCGCGGGGAGCAGGTGTATCTCCGTCAGCAGGGATTTCCACGCTTTGGAATAGGGTGTGAAAACGGTGTAGGGCTTGCCGTCCGCTTTTTTGACGAATTCGGGGTGATGGACGGTTTGTCCGTGAACGAGTTGAAGAGGGAGGCGGCGGGCAATTTCGGCATCGCGGCGGCGGGCGTAGGGAGTGAAGTCCGCTTCGGCGAAGATGGCGGAGGCGTTTGTTTCTGAGAGGAGTTGTTGCAAGACTTGTAGCGGATGGCCGTTACGGGTTACGAGATACGAGTTACGGGCGCGCAGATCTTTGTCGAGGGCGTGGAGTCCTTCGTAGAGGAAGTCCCGTCGGCGGGGGGATGAGGAGGAAAAGGCTGGGTCGAGGATGAAGACGGGGAGGACCTCACCCGCTTCGAGTGCGGCGTGAAGCGCAGGGTTGTCGGTCAGACGAAGGTCGCGGCGAATCCACCAGATCGAAGTCATATGGGCTGAGGTGTGAAGCGGACGTTCATCCACGTGAGCTTGGCGATGGAGTGACTGACTTCAGGCTGTCCATTGATGCGGATGGCGATGTCGCCCGCGCGGTTGAGTTCGAGCCGCCCCGCGTTGCCGCGGTTGTCCCTGATATTCAGGAAGCCGTAAGCGCGGATGCGGGTGTTGCCGAACAGGGAAAGAGCCAGTTCGCTGGTGAGGACGCCTTCGAATTCGGCGGTGTAGCCGCCCGAGGTGAAGGTGAACTTCGAGGGGGCGGGCATGCCCAACCCGCGCCAACCGACGGTGGTGCCTGTGATGATTTCCGAGCCTTTGAAGGCGCCGCCGTCCGACAGCAGGGCTTCGTAGGTGATGTGATAGTGCGGCGAGTCGCTTTCGAGTTTTGCCGTCACGGTCGCGCCTGTGGTTGGGTCGGCTTCGCGGACCTGGTCGCCAACGCGATTGAAGCGAGGCTGATAATACGCCCGCCCGAAGGAGGTGGAGGAGGTCGCCGCGTAGACCGCCGCGTATTCGAGCGCTCGTTCGGTCTTCCCTTCGGCGAGCGCAGCGGAGGCTTTGACAAGCCATTCCGTTTTGTGCATGCGGCGGACAATGTATCCGAGCAGGGTGATGCCCTCGGGCGGCAGTTCGTAACGGGCGGTTTCGATCAACATGGTTTACTCCTTTGGCTTATCGGGCGGGCGGCGGTTTCATGTCATTCGTTCGGGCATGATCGGCGCCGGGACCTTTTCGGGAAACAACTGGTGCAGGACCGCCAGCACCTGATAGGCGGTATCCGCTTCGAAGGTGTAGAAGCCCTCATATATGCGCGGCTCACCGGGCAGGCGTTCCTGCGGGGTAGTCTCTTCGGCAAGCAGGGTGGCGCTGATGCCGGGACCGTAGGCGATTACATACCAGTAATGTTCGAGCGGCGTGCCTGTGGTATCCACACAAACGGTGGCGGGAAGTTCGGGCAGTTGGGTGTCTGGCACGCCGTACAGCCACAACCTTCTTGAGGACTGCGCCACCAGTTTGTAACGATCCATTTGGGGCGCCAGCCGCGATAAATACTGAAACGAGACATGCGTCTCAGAGACGCCCGGACTGGAGATAATCAAGCCTTCAATCATGTGACTGATTTCAATCATCCCGTCCACAGTGAAGATGTAGCGAAAGGTCAACCGCTGGAGGTCGGAGGGGGAGGTGCGGCGGAGGAGCGCCTCCGTCCGCGGTGGGTAGAGCGGAAGCATCCGCCGATAGAAATTGCCGAGAATATCTTTGTTCATGGTTAGTCACTTATGATTGAGAAAAGACGTTTGTTGTTCATGTTGTTGTCAGTTCGATTGCAGTTTGGTGTGGTGTTTTGATGATGAGTTTTTAGAGCAGGCAATGAATTACAACCGCGGGATCAAAACGGGCGTGTTCTTCTTGTACGCTTCGTAATCCGCCTGCCCGCCCCATTTCGCGTCCGCTTTCTTTTCGAGCAGAGGGATGCCGCTGACGCGGGTGAGGAGCAGCGTCACGAAGAGCGGCGAGATCATGGCAACCCACTGCCAGCCTTGCAGAACAGGCAGAGCGATGATGGCGATGCCAGTCCACAGGACGATTTCGCCGAAGTAGTTGGGATGCCGCGAGCGAGACCACAACCCCGTGCGGATGAATTTGCCCTTGTTGGCGGGGTCGGCGTTGAAGCGGCTCTTCTGCGCGTCGGCGATGACTTCGATGGCAAAGCCAATGACCCACACCAGCGCGCCGAGGATGGCGAAGGCGTCCAGGTCTTTGCGCGTTGCAGAGGTGATGGTCACCAGCGCCGCCGAGGCAGTGAAAGTGACCCACAAGCCTTGTATCGTCCACACGTTCAGGAAGCGGATGAACGAGGGTTTAATCTCGTCGAAGCGGTCGTCCCTGCCCGCCTTGCGGATTCGGCTGAAGAGGAACGCCCCGAGCCGCACAGCCCAGACGCTGACCAGCGCCGCGGCGAGAATCGAACGCGTATCCAGCGGGACAGTGTAGCGGGTGTAGCACAGCGCGGCGCTTATCACAGTGATGTAGGTGATACTGCCCGTGAGGTCGAAAAATTTCTCGGTCTGGAAGAGGTAAGCGGGGAGGAACGCCAGCCACTGAATGATGAACGCCAGCGCAACCACGAGCGCAAAGATGGGGACTCCGCCAAGCGTCGCGCCGCCCTGGCTTCCCGCCAGCGCGACGAGGAAGCCAATCAGAATCAGGATGGGGAAAATCAGCAACGATTTCAAGTCGTTTGTTTTCATCAGCAAAATATCCTGCGGTTAATCGAGCAATTTCAATTTGAACCGCGGAGACACAGAGAATTTACAACTCTGTGTCTCGGCGTCTCCATGGTTGACTTTCGTGAGACAGCACCGACGCTAAAGAGCGTCTGGGACGCGATGAACCCTGTTGCGGAATAAACCAATCAACCCATTGATGAGCAGGAACAGCAGGTAGAAGGCAAAGACCAGCGCATATTCCACAATTGGGATGCGGAAGACTTCGTTGATTCTGGCGAGGCTGTCCGTCAGGATATAGAACGCGCCTGCGGCAACCGCAAAGCCAATCCCGAACAGACGCGCGGTCCAGGGCTTGAGTCCCAGCCCGTAGATTTGGGTGACGGCAATCATGGCGGCGAAGCCGAAGAGGAACATCGGCCACAAGCCGTTGCCCTGATAAATCGCCACCAGCGTTCCGTGTATCAACACGAACGCTTCGAGCGCGAAGGTCCAATATTTGTTGATGTGGGCACGGTTGAAAATCAACACCGATTGCGCCATCAGCAGGAACATGTAGAAAAAGCCAGCCAGATGACCAAAGGTGTTTTCCATGGGGTGATACCAGAAGGTGTAGATGACAGCCCATGAGAAGAGGTAGCCGTGATAACGGCGGATAATCTGCGTGAAACGCTGGCTGAAGTTGACCTTGCTCCCAAAGAACAAGCCGCGGCGCGGATTTTCCATGATGAGGATGAAAACCAGCATCAACACCACCGACCCCTGCGAGGTCACCTCCGGGACAGCGATGGCTAAACCGTCGTACCACAGTTGGGTTTGCAGCCAGTGGAGCAGATAGCCGCCCATGTTCACGCCGAGCATAGCCCAGTTGAACCAGCGGAAGTCTTTGTCGTACTTGGGTTTAGCGCGCTGCGCGGCGAAAATGATGCCCCAGGCCAGGATGTTATGCAGGGCATAGCCCACCCAGGCAGTGATATACGCCATTGTGGTCGGGTTGTGAGTCTGCCAGGGGTAGAAGAAGGCGTAATATTTCTGGTTGACCACGTCGAAACGGGCTTGCAGGGAGCCAGCCGTGAGCCAGATGACAACCGTCAGAGCAGCGGCGGTCAGCGCGGCGCTGAGGTAAATGCTGCGGGAAGTGATGTTCAGTTTCATGTCGTTTCCTTACTCGGACGAGCCAAAATCAAAAAGTTTCAAACACAAAGGAGCACAAAGGAAGTCATAAAAACTTCGTGCCTGTAAACAGGAATTTCATTTGTAAGACGCAAAAGAATTTGTCCATGCCGAGAATCTTCGTCTGGGACGCGCGCCCGACGCTGGAGAGCGTCTGTTACTGTAATTTGGCAATTTCCTCCGCCAGCCAACGCTTGATGGGTTCGCCCGCGCCGTTGATGTGACGGTCCACCGCTTCGGCGTAACTTTGCATGAAGTGGATGAGTTCGGAGGCGGGGCGGCTGTGCGCCTGCATGAGGGTCTTGAGCCATTCCATCTCGCCAGAGACGTAGCCCATGTCGCCGAGTTGCAGGGCGGCGGCGATATTGTCGCCGAGGTGTTGAATGCCCGATTCCAATCCGCTGGGGCTGACGGCGAGAGGCGGGACGAGTTGCTTGAGCGTCAGTTCGATTTCGGCGCGGTGCGCGGTGAAGAATTGATGCGCGGCGAGATGCGCTTCTGAGACCCTCAAGGGCTCCGAGACTTTGAGGGTCTTTGACTGAAGCAATCGCTCCGCTTCGTGCGCCGAGGCTTCGATGCTTTCGCCGAGAAAGTGCGCGGGGATTTTCTCCCTCAGCGAGGGATGCAGGTTGAAGATGCGCCCGCCATACGCCACGCGGACGTTCTGCACAGCGAGGGTCTGCGCGGCAAGTTGAAGCGATGCGGCGGTGACGAGTGTCTGCGCGACGAGGATGACCAGGTCGGCGCCGACAGTTTCGGCGGTTTCGGCGAAGCGGTCATTGGGGACGTTCGCGCCGAGGTAGATGACATGCCATCCGCGTCGGCGCAGGAGCAGGGCAAGCAGAAGTGGCGTGAAGGTGTGCCACTCCTCCGCCACACAGCCGATGAGCGCCGTCCCTTTGCGGGTGGGCGCGGGCGCGGCGCTGAGCAACGCGTCGAGGCGGCGCATGGCGAGGGCAGAGGCGAAATGCTCCTGCTGGACGCTCAATTTGTTCTCGTACCAGAGTTCCCCGATTTCAGACAAGCCCTTTTGGAGAAGGTCCATGCACACAGCTTCCACGGGAAAGAGCGAGAATGCTTGGTTGAGAATTTGCTCGGCGGCTAGTTCGTCGAATTCCTTACATGCCTGAATCCAGTCCGCGCGCAGAGAGACGAGCGTTGAAGCAGGAGAAGGGACCGCCAAAGGGGAAATGGAAGCCGAAGAGGCAAGTCCAGGCAGGGACGCCGCCCCGGACCTCTCGAGGGGGTCCAAACCCGAAGCGATTTGTTCGTTCCACAAGTCCACGGCGCGGGAGATGGAAAGCCCCTCCGCCTGGCGTGCCATCAGCCATTTGATGGTCGCAATGTCGTAGTCCGAGTACAGACGATGTCCGCCTGGCGTGCGCTGAGGGTTGGGAAGCCCGTAACGGCGCTCCCAGGCGCGCAAGGTATCGGCGGCAATGCCTGTCTTGTTGAGGACGACCTTGATGTTATAGGTGGGCGTTGTGCTGATGGACATGAGGACTCCGTGAAGGCTACAAGTTACAGGTTACAGGTTACGAGTTACAGGTTGCAAGTTTCGTGACGAGCGAAGGTCTTGCGATTATTGTACCTGTAATCACCTCCACAAGATTTATCTGCTGATAAGCAAAATATTTGTGGTACTACGCGGCGGCTTGTTCCAGCTTGTAACTTTCAACTTTCAAACTTTTGAACTCTTTCAGAATGCGCTCCGTCGTCAGTTTGGCCGAAAGCAGGACGATGGGCAGACCTGTGCCAGGGTGAGTGGACGCGCCCACAAAGTAGAGATTTTTATATCTGGCGTGACGATTGTGGGGGCGGAAATAACCGACCTGCCAGAAGTTGTGACTCAGCCCGAATGCCGCGCCTTTCTCCAGATTGAAGCGTTCCTTCCAGACTTTGGGCTGGTACACGATCTCGAACTTGATGTGCTCCCTGAGGTCGGTGACGCCCATCTCTTTGGCGAGGCGGGCGAACACGGTCTCGCGGGCGCGGTGGACCAGCGCGTCCCAGTCCTGCGCGGTGCGTGCGTCGAGGTGACCGACGGGGACGAGGACGTAGAGCGTGTCCTGACCTGCGGGCGCGGCGGCAGGGTCGGTGCGGGCGGGCGCGTGGACGTAGAACGACGGCACTTCGGGCAGGGTGTGATCCTGGAAGATGCGGTCGAAGGAGGCTTTGTAATCGCCGCCGAGGAAGACGTTGTGATGAGCAATCTGCGGATACTGCTTGTCCACGCCCCAGTAGAACATGATGGTCGAGCAGGTGTAGAGTTTTTTGTCCAGTTTTTCGGCTTCGGCGCGATCGGGGAGGAGTTCTTTGTAGATGTAAGGCAGGTCTGCGTTGCCGATGAAAATATCCGCCGTCAACTCGCGTCCGTCTTCTAGGGTGACACTATGCACTCGTTGAACGCTCGAACGTTCAACGTTCAAACGTTTGACAGCCGTGTTGTACACAAACCTCACCCCCAACTTTTCCGCCACCTTCACCAACGCCTGAATCGCGGCATACATCCCGCCCATCGGGTACCACACGCCCTCCGCGAGTTCCGTGTATTGAAGCAGGGAGTAGGTGGCAGGCGCGTCGTAAGGGCTGAGACCCAGGTACATGTTCTGGAAGGTGAACGCGGCTTTGAGCCGCTCGTCCTTGAAGAAGCGACCCGTGTTGGCGTAGTGCTTTTGCAGCGCCTTGAGCTGCACGATGAGCGGCAGGTTGGCGAGGCTGAAATACTCGAAGAGACTGTAGAAGTTGCGCCCGACGAACTTCTCCAGCGAGAGTTTGTAATGACGCGCGCCTTCGGCGAGGTAGGCAAGAAACCCCGTAAAGGCGGTCTTCTCGACTTGTTCCAGTTGCCGCTGCATCTCGCCGAGGTTCGAGGTCAGTTGCAGTTGCAGTCCGTCTTCAAAGTGGACCTTGTAAGTCGGGTCAATGCGGCGCAGGTCGAGGTGGTCGCTCATGCGCTCGCCGAGGGCGGCAAAGGTCTCCTCCCAAACTTCGGGCATGAGGAACAGCGTCGGTCCGATGTCGAAGCGGTGACCGTCGCGGACGATCTGATTGCAGCGTCCGCCAGGGGTGGATTCCTTCTCCAGGACGGTCACGTCATATCCGTTTTTCGCGAGGCGGGCGGCGGTGGCGATCCCGCCAATCCCCGCGCCAATCACAATGGCAGTTGGTTTCATTTGTTCTCCGTAGTAGCGTAAATCTAAGACTGGCGCTACGATACCATGATGTCAAGTATTTGTCAATGTTTTTTCCTTTGCAAAACCTTGACAAACCAGACAAAATACGTACAATATCCCCATTCGTTCCGCCTCCCCGCCTCCGCGACTATCAGACTAGGTGACTAGCAGACTATCAGACCACGCGACCATCAGACTATCAGACCAGGAGACCACACCATGCACGCACAAGCCAACTGGGAAAACCAACTCCTCGCCCTGGCGGGGAACATCCAGCATCCGCACAGGCGTCCCTTCTTCTCGTACTGGGCTGGCGACGCTTCCTTGCGCACGGCATACAGGCAAGCCGAGCGCATCACGGCTGAACATTCCAAGTCCTTCTACCTGGCTTCGGCGCTTCTGCCCGAGGAGAAACGTTCCGCCGTCCGCGCGCTCTATGCCTTTTGCCGCACGGTGGACGACATCGTGGACGAAGCCGCGGAGGACGACCGCGAGTCGCAACTCGACTACTGGCGGGAGGTGACGAAAACCGCTTCCGCCCCGACCGATGACCTGGTTGCCCTCGCCTGGGCAGATACCCTCGCCCGATACCATATCCCCCGTCACTACGCCCTGCAACTGATAGATGGCGTTGCCCGCGACCTGACCCAGTCCCGCTACCAGACCTTCGACGAACTCGCCACCTACTGCTACGGCGTCGCCTCTACGGTGGGGCTGATGAGCATGTACATCGTCGGCTTCAAAAGCAACGACGCCGTGCCTTACGCCATCAAACTCGGCGTCGCCCTGCAAATGACCAACATCCTGCGCGACGTGGGAGAGGACTACCGCAACGGACGCCTGTATCTTCCCCGCGAGGAACTCGTCTTCTACGGCATCCGCGAACAGGACATCGCCGAGGGGCGCGTCACCGACAACTGGCGTCAGTTCATGAAATTCCAAATCGAGCGCACGCGCCAAATCTACGCCGAGTCGTGGGCGGGCGTGAAGATGCTCGAACGCGAAGGTCAACTCGCCATCGGCGCGGCGTCCGTGTTCTATCAGGGCATCCTCGATGAGATCGAGAAGAACGACTACGACGTATTCACCAAGCGCGCCAGCCTCTCGGCATGGGAAAAACTGCGCCGCGTGCCGTCGCTGTGGGTGCGAATAAAGCGTAATTCGTAAAACGTGACCCACGACTTTTGACCTTCGACCTCAAACTCAAAAAGGATTTCAATGAAAGACACCCTCCGTCAAATTGCCAACCTCGTCAGCGTGCTCATTGCGTTGACCGTCAACATCCTCGCCTCCGCCCTGCCCCTCAACGGACAGAACACTGGCGAAATTTCCGACCGCTTCCAGGTCTATTTCGTCCCTGCGGGCTATGTCTTTGCCATCTGGGGCGTCATCTATATTGGCTGGATCGCATTTACTATTTACCAATTACTGCCCACCCAAAAAGCCAATCCCCGTTTGCAAAATCTCGGCTATCTCTTCGCCATTAGCAATCTCCTCAACGCCGCCTGGCTCTTCACCTGGCACTACAACTACTTTGGTCTCGGCGTGATCGTCATGCTCGCCCTGCTGGGACTGCTCATCGCCAGTTATCTGCGCCTGAACGTCAATCGCTCCTCCGCTTCGCGCGCGGAATGGTGGTCGGTGGACCTGCCCTTCAGCATCTACCTCGGCTGGATCACGGTTGCGGCGGTTGCCAACGTCACGGACTGGCTGTATCTGGTCGAGTGGAACGGCTTCGGCATCGCCGCTCCCGTCTGGGCGGTCATCATGATCGTTGTGGCATCCCTGCTTGGTTTGCTCATGATGCTCACACGGCGTGACGCGGCGTATCTGTTCGTGCTGGTCTGGTCGTTCGCAGGGATCGCGGTCAAACAGGTCTCCGCGCCGAATGTTGTGCTGACCGCGTGGATCGCGGCGGGCGCAATGTTGTTTTTGGCGGGATACAGTTTGTTGAAACGAAAACAAGCCTGATCGCTGTTCCTCCTTTTCCAAACGGGCATGGAATCCAACCATGTCCGTTTTTGTTTGCGAATATAATCATGCAATGAGGCGCAGGGTTTTATTGATTGCCGCATTTGTCCTGTCGGCGTGCAGTTCTCCAGCCATGCCGCCTTCCACGTCGGAAACCTCCGCTATGCCGCTCATTCGTTATCTGGCTTTAGGCGACTCCTACACCATCGGCGAAAGCGTCGCCGAGCCCGACCGCTGGTCTAATCAACTCGCCGATTTGCTCGCCGCCAAACTTGAGAGAAGGGTGGAGGTCACTCTCATTGCCCGCACAGGCTGGACGGTGGACGAACTCTGGCAGGGGATTCAAACAAGCAACATCGAACCGCCCTACGATTTGGTCTCCCTCCTCATCGGCGTCAACGACCAATACCGCGGCTATCCTGTCGAAGGCTACCGCGAAGACTTCCGCTTCATGCTCGGCAAGGCAATCGAATTTGCGGGCGGAGACCCGAAGCGCGTCGTCGTGCTGTCCATTCCCGATTGGGGCGTCATGCCGTTCGCGGCGGGGCGCAACCGTGAACGAATCGCGCAGGAGATAGACGCCTTCAACGCGGTCAACCGCGAAGAAACCGAAAAAGCGGGAGCGCGCTATGTTGACATTACGTCCATTTCACGAGATGCAATCGCTGATCCGTCGCTCATTGCGGAGGATGGCTTGCATCCCTCGGGTAAAATGTATGCGCTGTGGGCGGAAAAAGTGTTGCGTGTTGCGCTGAAAATCTTATCGGAAGAAAAAGGAGAATGACATGCCGGACATTGATTACGACAAAACGCAGGGCTACCTTGCATCCATCGTCCCGCCGCGCGAACCCGAAATGCAAAAGATGGAGGCGTATGCCGAGGAGCATGGCTTTCCCATCATCGGTCCCGCCTGCGGGTATTACTGTTATCAACTGGCGCGCATGATTGGAGCAAGGTCGGTGTTTGAACTCGGTTCAGGCTACGGCTACTCCACCGCCTGGTTTGCAAAAGCCGTGCGTGAGAACGGCGGCGGGACGGTGCATCATACCGTTTGGGACGAAAAACTTTCGGCGATGGCGCGCGGACATCTCTCCAAATTGGGCTTCGATGGTTTCATCGAATATCACGTCGCCGAGGCGGTGGAGACTCTCCGCAATACCGCAGGCGGATTCGACCTCATCTTCAACGACATTGAAAAGGAAGCGTATCCCGATTCGCTCCCCGTCATCAAAGAGAAACTTCGTTCGGGCGGATTGCTCATCGTGGACAACATGCTCTGGCACGGACAAATCCTCGACCCAACCGACCGCGAAAAATCCACCGAAGCCATCCGCCGCTTCACGCGTGACATTACGACCGATCCCGCTTGGATCGTTTCCCTCGTCCCCATGCGGGACGGGATGCTTGTGGCTTACAAAAAATAGGGGAATCCCATGGCTTATAACTTCGACCGCACTCCCAACCGCCGCGACCCGAACGTCCTCAACAAGTGGACGTGGTATCCCCAGGACGTGCTGCCCATGTGGGTGGCGGATATGGATTTCCCCGCTCCCAAACCCATTCTGGACGGACTGCGTAAAGTCATTGCGCAAGGCGTACTCGGCTATGAACTGCCCTCGAACGCTTTGAAGGAAACGGTTGCCGCACGCATGGAACGTTTGTACCGCTGGAAGGTCGAGCCGGAGGCAGTGATTGCGGTCACGGGGATTGTCAGCGGGTTCAGTGTGGCGGCGCGGGCTTTTTGCACCCCGAAGAAAGGCGTGCTTATCCAAACGCCCGTTTACAATGAGTTTCATGAAATCAAAAACAACGTGGGGATTCCACAATTGAATGCCCCCTTCGTGAAGCGTGTGAACGGAAATATCCTGACTTATGAGATTGACTGGGATATCTTCGAGAAACAGGCAAAGAAAGCGGGCATGTTCCTGCTGTGCAACCCGCACAATCCCCTGGGCATCATTTTCTCGCGCAAAGATCTGCGGCGGATGGCGGAGATTTGCATCGAGAACAATGTCCTGATTGTTTCCGATGAGATTCATTCGGAGTTGCTGCTGGACGGCAATTCCTTCACCCCCATGGCGAAGTTATCGGCAGAAATCGCAGACCATACCATCACCTTGATCGCTCCATCCAAGACATTCAACGTGCCGGGGCTGTTTTGCGGCTTTGCAATCATTCCGAACAGGGAACTGCGGGAGCGTTACAACCGCGAGGTGGAACGCCTGCGCCTGCACGTCAGCAGTTTGGGACTGCACGCCGCGCGGATTGCCTTTTCGGGTCAATGTGATGACTGGCTGGCGGAATTGCGCTCCTACCTGACCTCGAACCGCGACTTCCTCGTGGATTACGTTACCGCGTACATGCCTCAGGTCAGGACCACCATCCCCAACGCGACCTATCTCGGCTGGCTGGATTTCACACAGACGCCCATCAAGGATACGCCCTACGATTTCTTCCTGAAGGAAGCCAAAGTTGCCCTCAGCGACGGGAAGATATTTGGTGAGGAGGGGAAAGGTCATGTACGGATTAATTTCGGAACCTCCCGCAAAATCCTCCAGCAGGGACTCGACCGCATGCGCCGGGCGCTTCGAGCAATACAATAAAAAGACGGACGGGAAACCTGTTACAGGAATGCCCATCCGTCGAATGGATCGTACTATTAGGCTGGCGGCAAGGAGCGGGGATTTGCGAGCCTTCTTTTCGTTTGGAGAACGTCTGGTGCTAAAGCCGTACTCCTGCTTTTGACCAGGTCAAGGCTTCCCGGTCCTGCCGTGAATGAAGATTTCCGGTGGAGTCTCTATGGGTACCTCCTTTCTGTTGTCATCATCATACAACAAACCGGGAGGCGTTGCATTAAAGGAAACTTACAACCTTGAAATACCTGTCACAAATTTGTCGTGACGAAAAACATCAGGAATTGTCTAACTCAATTTCATCTTGGTTCGATGTTCTCCGCCATCATGCCTTTTTGTCTTCGATTCAAAACTCTTGAAACCAACATACCTGCCGGCGCGGCAAGCGCAAATGCCAGCACGGCGGATGCAATCAACCCCATCCCGGCAAAGGTCCGACCCAAACGAACGCATAGGCAACCGGGTCTTCTTTGACGACGTTTCCACTCGCGTCCACGCACTGCATCACATAGGCGGTGCTGGGCTGGTTATCTGTCGAGGTCGTTGCATATGTGCGGAATCTGGCAGTCGTTCCCTCGGGGCAAATCAACGGCTCCAGCGTTTGCAGGGCAAAATCTGTCATCCATGTGAATCCCCCAATCATCATCCCCGCCGGAACCAGGCAGGCGCCCAGAAGCCCAAAAACAATCAACCAGACAACACACCCCGACACTGCGCCCGCTTTTGTGGATTTCATGTTCTCTCCTCTCGTGACAATGTTCCGCCAATAAAGTGAATGTCGCCGTATCCCGCGAGAGTATAATGCATTTGTTAGACAAATTTCAGGAGGAACCATGACCACCATTGACCTGACCGTGCATCCTGACCGGCGCGCGCGAGCCATTCAACGCGCCCGCGAACGCAACATCATCATCCCCACCTATGCCCAGATGAAGGACCCCTCGAAAATTCCCGCCAAAATCAAGGAGGAATTGAAGAGCATCGGCCTCTGGGACCTTCACCCCCGCAACCTCTTCCGCATCACCTGGCACAATCAACCCACCGCTTCCGGCGGAACGTTTGGCGGGGTCAACCATCTCGAGCTCCCCTCCACGCTGACGGGTGTTCCTGCGCGCATCATCGCGCTGATCGGCAAGTGGTTTCCGACCGGCGCGCACAAGGTTGGGGCGGCGTTCAGTTGTCTCGTGCCGCGGCTGGTCACAGGTCAATTCGACCCGACCACACAAAAGGCAGTCTGGCCCTCCACAGGGAACTACTGTCGCGGCGGCGCCTACGACTCGGCGTTGCTTGGATGCGAGTCTATCGCCATCCTTCCCGAAGGAATGTCAAAAGAACGCTTCGAATGGCTTTCAAAGATTGCAGGTGAGGTCATCAAAACTCCTGGTTCTGAATCCAATGTCAAGGAAATTTTCGACAAGTGCTGGGAATTGCGCAAGTCCGGGCAGGACTTGATGATCTTCAATCAGTTCGAGGAATTCGGCAACTATCTCTGGCACTACGAAGTGACCGGTCACGCAATGGAGGAGGTGTTGAAGCAGGTCATGGGTCCGCATGACCGCTATCGCGGCATGGCGTCTGCCACCGGCTCGGCAGGGACGATTGCCAGTGGCGACTACATGAAGCAGTTGTTCCCCGACAGCAAGATTATCGCCAGCGAGGCGCTGCAATGCCCGACCTTGCTCGAAAACGGATTCGGCGCACACCGCATCGAAGGCATTGGCGACAAACATGTGCCGTGGATTCACAACGTCAAGAACACCGATGTCGTCGTCGCCATTGACGATAACGCCGTGGTCAACCTTGCCCGCCTGTTCAACGAGGAAAGCGGACGCACCTATCTCGTCGAACAGGGTGTCCCCGAAGCGGTGGTCAATCAACTCGATTTGCTTGGCTTCTCCGGCATCTCCAACGTCCTCTCCTGCATCAAAGCCGCCAAGTACTACGAGATGGGCGAAAACGACATTCTGCTCACCGTGCTGACTGATTCGATGGACCTCTACCGCTCGCGTCTGCACGAGATGAGGGAGGAATACGGGGAGTACACCGAACGCCACGCCGCCGCCGACTTCGCCCGCTACCTTCACGGTCAATCCACCGATAACCTGCTCGAACTGCGCTACACCGACCGCCGCCGCATCCACAACCTGAAATACTACACCTGGGTCGAACAGCAGGGCAAAACTTACGAAGAGATCCAAGCGCAATGGTATGATCCCAACTACTGGGCTAATGTGCAAAAACAAGCCGACGAAATTGACGAACTCATTCAGGAGTTCAATGCAGAAGTTGGTTTGATTTCGTAGCCCTGGCTTCGATATGTGCATTGTCCCATTGTGTTGTGCTGGACCGGGCAGTGTCGAAGCACCCCGCGTAGTAAGGGGTAGCATCTTGTGAACGTGTACACTTCGGTAATCTCTTGACAGCCAGCCAAAGTGGTTCATAAAATTTTCCCATTCAGTCATCTCGTTTCAGGAGGTTTGAGGTATGAGTTATCGTATACGACGCAGACATGAACTTCAACGCCGTCGCCACCGCCGTGAAAAAGTGGCAAAACTGATGAAGAAACTGGCCGGCACCACCGCAAAAGCGGAACGAGAAAAATTGATCGAAAAAATTCTCACGCTTCGTCCCAATGCGCGCGTTCCTGAAAAGTAACCTTTCTGCAAACGGGAGAGATACAACTCCCGTTTGCTATTTCATGGATTTGCTAAGGTAAGAGGGATAGGAAAACCAGCAATGATTCAGTCAACCTCCCTTGTCCTTGTTTGTGTGATTCCTTCTCCGCGTGACCTGGAGATCGCGCGGCTGCTTGGCTGGTACCGGATTCCGCTTCGTACCGCCCCCAAGGTTATCGCGGTGGACTATTTGGCGTTTTACCAGCCCTCGGCTTTTGGCGAGCGCGGCGGACAGATCGAATACATCGCCCCTGTGCGCGGACACGAACTGACCACGCGCGCCGAATTGCTCAAAGACGAAACAGATCATCCGCGCGCAAGGGAGGAATATTACAAAATCCAACTTGGCCCCCTCGAAAAACTACGGCAGCCCATTAAAGCGGAGAAATGGAGGCGTCTGACCTTTCTCTACACAACGGGTGAGTATCTGTTGAAAGCCAAAAGCCTGAATGATCTGGTTGTGAACGGTGACGAACGTCACCTCCTCTGGCGCTCCCTGCGCGAACGGGCGGAAAACAGCCAGCTCTACAAAACCGACCTCCCCGAAGCGGATATTCCGCCCGAGGTGTTGATGGCGTTGTTGGGGATCAAGGAAATGCAGGAGCCATACGCATCAGATGAATTATGAGTTCAGAGGAGTCAAAGGTTTTCTACAAGGCAAGGAGAAACATATGACTGAGAAAACTGATAGAAGTGGAAAAGGTTTTCGTAAGTTGATTGTGTGGCAAAGGGCGCACCAGTTGGTTTTGCAGGTTTATAAACTCACTGAAAAATTCCCCAAGCATGAAATGTTTGGATTGACAAGTCAATTAAGACGGGCAGTCGTTTCTGTCTCTGCGAATGTGGCGGAGGGCTACGCTGCAGGTGGAAAGGGACAGTTCAAGCGTTATCTTGATATTGCACAAGGCTCATTGGCAGAAGCGGAATATTACCTGATCCTTGCGCAAGACTTGAATTACATTACACCTTCTCGAACAGGCAGAGACCCTGCGGGCGGAAACTGGTTTTCTGCTTCACCGTCTGCTCGAGTCTCTTGGCCGCAAATAAAATCCTTTGACCTGTTGACCCTTTGACTCTTCTGAAACTTTTGGAGCATGAAATGGCTACCCTCCTCAAACACGGCACTCTTGTCACCGCAACTGAGACCTTTCAGGCAGACATTCTCATCGAAGGCGAGACCATCGCCAAAATCGGCGCGAACCTCCAACACCCCAGCGCCGAGATTATTGACGCAACCGACAAACTCATCCTGCCCGGCGGCGTGGACCCCCACGTGCATCTCGACCTGCCCATGTTCGGCACGGTCTCCTCGGATGACCATTACACCGGTCACAAAGCCGCGGCGTTCGGCGGAACGACCACCGTCATGGACTTCGTCGTTTTGGAAGATAAGGGCTTTCAATATTCGGTGGACATTTGGATGAAGATGGCGGAGAAAGCCGCGATTGACTATTCCTTTCACATGAACCTGACGAAGTTCAACGCGGTGATTGCCAGGGAGATTCCGTCCCTGCGCGAGATGGGGATTACCACGCTCAAAGTCTTCACCGCCTACAACGGACGTCTCCGCCTTGACGATGGCAGCATCTTCCGCGCCCTGCAAATCGCCCGCGACAACGGCATGTTGGTCATGGCGCATTGCGAGAACGGCGATGTCATCGAAGCGCTGACCGAGCAGGCATTAGCCGCCGGTCACACCGCGCCCGAATGGCACGCGTTGACTCGTCCCGCCTGGGGGGCGGTGGAATCCCTTTTGCGGGTGGCGGGCATGGCGTCCGCGGCGGATGCGCCCGTGTACATCGTCCACATGAACACCGCCGGCGAAGTGGACATGCTCAAGTACGCGCGCGAACGCGGCGTCAAAGTGATGGGCGAAACCTGCCCGCAATATCTGTTCTTCACGGTGGATGATTTGCGCAGACCCGACGGCGCAAAGTGGATTTGCTCCCCGCCGATGCGCACGAAGGAGGATAACGCGCGGTTGTGGGAAGGGCTTTCGCAGGGAATTTTGCAGACGATCGGCACGGATCATTGCCCGTTCTTTTTCGACGGGACCAAGCCCATCGTCTATGAAGGACGCGAGGTTGTCATCCCCGGCAAGGAGTTGGGCAGGGACGACTTCACCAAAATCCCGAACGGTCTGCCGGGCGTTCAGGACCGTATGCCTGTGCTGTGGACGACCGGCGTGCGGACAGGAAAAATCACGGCGAATCAGTTTGTGGCATACATGAGTACAAACCCCGCGAAGATTTTCGGTCTGTATCCGCGCAAGGGCGCACTGCTCGAAGGCTCCGATGCCGACATTGTAATTTGGGACCCCGAAAAGAAGGTGAAGTATGGCGTGGCAATGTCGCACCAGCGCACGGACTATAACCTGTACGAAGGCTGGGAATTGACCGGTTACCCCGAAAAGGTCTTCCTGCGCGGACAGTTAATTGTGGATGGCGGCGAGTGGAAAGGCAGGCGGGGGATGGGACGGTTTTTGAAGAGAGGGGATGGAGAGGTGATTTAGAGCCTCAAATGCGTCTTCCTCCCATGAACCCCAAAAATTCATTCTGGGCGCGCTCGATCATCTTCAGGTGGGATTCTTTTTTCAAGCGGAATCCTGCTTCCTCTGCCACCGGTTGAAGGAGCATATAAAGCATCGCATCTTTCACCAGAACTTCCTTGGGCGGGAAGCCCTCCGCCAGTTTTTCCACAACGACGGCGGGGACTTCCGACCACATGGCTTCCATGGATGGGAGGGGTGTCAACAGGTCAAAGCCCAGGATCATGCCGCTGTGATGGTCTGCCAGCATCAGCATGAAAGGGAAAAACGGTCTTTCATTGGCTTTTTCCTGAACCGGGTCCATCATCATGTACAGGTCAATTTCCAACGTCAATTTTCCCGGCATCATTTTGCGAAGATGTTCGAGCGCCTTTTCGTTCATTATGAGGTTGAGTGTCACCTCCCGTCGGAAGGTGATGCGCTGGACGCTGTCTTCCCAGTGATCGTCTTTCTTTACGCGCACAAGATATTCATCATCATCGCCGGGTGTGAGCATATCGGGGTTATCCTTGAAGCGCGGCGCGACATCCAACAACTGCTCCAGCGCGCAGATAAGCATTTTGGCTTCCTGCTTTTCGATATACCAGGGAAAACAGCCGGGGCGGTAACTGCGGAAGAGGGGCCAGGCGTTTGCGCCGCGGAACTTGAGTCCCAGTTGTTTCATCACCTCGCGGTCCGCCTTCTCAACCATATCGCGGTCCTCGAACGATGCATGCACTTGCGGGATTTGAAGAACAAGTTCCGGCGGAGCGGCATAGCCCAGTAACTGGAGGTTCCAGAACCCGCCCAAGCCCTTGATGCCCTGATAGACGGCAACCGCGAAATGCTCGCCCAGCATTCCCATCACACTGACGAAGTCCTGCTCGCCCGTCTCGGGCATTTGAATGCCAAAGATGTCATCTTCTTGCATCCATTCCCATGGTGCAAGCGCTTTGACTTGCGCCATCAGGTCGTACAATCTTTTCCATTCTTCAAGCGTTGGAGAGTTGCTTTTCGACATATTGGGTCCTTTCTTCTTTTTCGAGCAGTTCCTTCAACCTCGGATGCTCCGCATAAACGCCGCGATACTTTTCCGGCAGCAGCGCTGCAATGCGGCACATGATTTCGTCGGTGTATTGTTTGAGGGCTTCGTCGCGGTTCTCTTTGGGGAGCGGAGGCAGGGTAAACGGTTTACCGCCGGTCAGCGTGATGTGTGATTTTCGAAATCGTTTCAGATTTTCCAGTATGACTTTGTCTTCCGTTCCTGTGATTGCTACGGGGACAATGGGAAAACCGGAGCGTGCTGCAAGATAGGCAACGCCAGGCTTGGCTTCGATGAGCGAACCGACGCGTGAACGAGTTCCTTCTGGAGCGATTATAAGGCATTTACCTTCTTCCATCAGCGCGATCATTTTGCGAAGGGCTTTGAGGTCTGGGTTGAAGCGATCTACAAAGACGAAGTTCAGATATTTCCCCAGCCAGCGGATCCAACCGATTTTCTCCCATTTTTCTGCTACCGGTATAAAAAGATCCGTGCGGTCAATGCCGTAATAGACCATGACGACATCGAGAAAACCAATGTGATTAGCGGCGATGATCATGCCTCCCGTTTGGGGAACGTTTTCCTTTCCGCGAATTTCAAAATGTGCAATGAGTTTGAGCAGGAGGCGAATGAGGAAGCGCAGAATGATCAACATGCTATGCTTGTGTCAGGAGTTCTTTCAATCGAGGATGATCGGCATAGACGCCACGATATTTCTCCGGCAGCAGGGCGGCGATGCGGCACATAATTTCGTCCGTCGCCTTGCGCATCGCTTCCTCACGACCTTTTCCTCGGGGAATCTCGATGTAAAAGGGCTTGCCCGCGCGTACCACGATCTTGGAGCGTCTGAAGCGTTTGAGATTTTCGAGGACGAGGCGGTCCTCCGTGCCGGTCACGGCAACGGGTAGCACGGGATATCCGCTCTTGCTTGCCAGGAATGCCACTCCCATCTTTCCTTCTTGTAGTGCTTCGGTCTTTGAGCGAGTGCCCTCTGGCGCGATGACCAGCAACCCGCCTTTTTCCATACGCGTCAGGATTTGCCGCAGCGCCGCATAATCAGCATCGAAACGGTTCAGCCAAATGGCGTTGACAGCACGTCCCATGAGCCCAAAGATGGGATGGTTCTTATACTTTTCAGCGACCGGCATGATAATGTCTTCTCGGTCTACAACACACAAGAGAGCTGCCGTATCCAATCTGCCGAGGTGGTTTGCGGCGGCGATGAAGTTGCCAGGCGGCATGTTTTCGTAGCCTTGCACTTCGATATCGGCAATCAGTTTCATGATAAGGCGAACAATGGAGCGTAATGTTCTGAATTTCATGACGCCAATTTTACAACATGCCAAACAGTTCTGCGAAAAAACGGACGATCATTCTCGTCCGTTTCCTCGTTACCTCCACAGATAATCGTCTGAGCGTTTTTTTCTGGATGGGCTTTCCAATCCATATCGTTCGTACATGCGTTGGAAGATGACCGCGTCGCTGGGTGCTATGTTCACAATCTCAAAACCGACATTGAAGGTGGTGGGGTCCACATGATCGCGACGGCACCATTTGCTGCGCGCGATGAATACCATGAAATTTTTATCAGCGACTTCGGGTGTCAATTCGATATGCAGGCGAAAATCCTGTCCAGGGGCGATCTCCTGCAGAGTATCCAGCCGAAATCCATTAGGGCTGATGTCCGAAAGGTAGCCGACCAACTTTTTGGTCTCGTCGTCTGTGACCTGCATGTAGTACCCGAACTCACGGCGGCTCGTTTTTCGTTTTTCTGCCATGGGCGCACCTCCTTACCTGCTTATCAATTATAAACTCACCTTACGCAAAAATCCCGAAGGTTCTCACGTATCAAGCTCTATAGCCCAACCTTTGGGTCGGCGTACTGTATCCATGCTAAAGTATATGATCATTGGATTTCTTTGATCGTCAAGAAAACCGCTCACTCCGCCTGTAAAATGTGCGTAAGGATGGTTGCGCCCGAGCCGCCAATGTTTTGGGCCATCCCGATTCTCGCGCCCTCTACTTGAGTTTCTCCGCATTCCCCTCGCAATTGCTGGACGACCTCCACGATTTGATACATTCCGGTCGCGCCAACCGGATGACCGCGCGCCTTCAGCCCACCTCGCGTGCATACGGGCACGCGTCCTTTCGGGCTGATCTCGTTATCGAGGCCCAACCTCACCCCCTGACCTCTTTCTGCAAATCCACATGCCTCGAGCGAGAGGACAGCCATGATAGAGAACGCGTCGTGCAATTCGAACACATCAATGTCCTTTGGTTCCACGCCTGCCATGGAATAGGCACGCTTTGCCGATTCATACGCGGCAGACAAAAATAGAGGATCTCTTCTCGAATGGATTGCAATCGTATCGGTTGCGGAGGCTGAGCCTGTCACCGTTATCTTTGGCTTTCCCTTCAGCGATGTGACTCTCTCTGCCGGGACGAGGACCGCCGCCGCGGCTCCATCCCCGATGGGGGAGGCATCCAGCAGATTGATTGGTGTTGCCACCATGGGAGATTTCTCGAACTGCTCCACGCTGATCTGCTGATGTAAGCGTGCAAAGGGATTGTGCATGGCGTTCGCGTGTGCGTTGATGGAAAACGGCGCAAAATCCGCGTGCTTCCACCCAAACTCGTACATGTATCGCCGCATCACCAACGCATTGATGCCGACGAATGAAACACCCTGTTCCACCTCATAATCGGCATCAGCCGCGGTGGCAAGCGCGGCGGTGACATCGTGACCGGCCTTATCGGTCATCTTTTCCACACCCACCACCAGCGCCGATTCAATCTCGCCGGCAGCGACTGCCATTAGCCCGGCGCGAAACGCCGCCGCGCCCGAAGCACACGCGGCTTCTACTTTCACTGCCTCCTCTTTCCAAAGACCGATCCAATCCGCAAGATACGATCCAAGTTGATTCTGTCCATTAATTAAAGGGGAAAGCATATTGCCGACGAATAATGCGTCTACCTTGTCCACGCCTGCATCCCGCATCGCCGCGAGTGCTGCGTTGCCGCCGATCTCGCGCAGAGATAGGTCCCAGTGTTCATCAATTTTCGTCTGACCGATTCCCAATATGGCGACTTTTCTCATGGCTTCTCCGCGCTGGTATTTTAACTGAATCGACTCTCAACAACTATCAAATGAAAAACGGCGGCACATAGCGCCGCCGTTCCAGGAAATACGATGCTGTCCTATTTGTTTTTACCTTTGTTTTCGTGCTTGTTTTTTTCCTGCCCAATGCCGTTCCCATTGCCATTGCCATTCCCATTGCCATTACCATTCCCATTGCCGGGCTGCGCACTGGACTCGTCCGTTTCCTCTGCCTGCCCGGAAACGATAACACCCAAATTATTTTTCTTTTTCGATACAGCTTTTTTGAACTGTCCCCAGTTGGTGGGAGTAGAACCGTCGGGCAGGGTAAACGCGCTGTAGTCGCCGGTTCGCTTGGCTTCCAGAATGAGACCTGCCAAAGAAGCATCGCCATTGAGATTTTTGGACATCCACAATGCCTGGGCAATCACGCCAAAGCCAAAGCCATCTTCATGATAGCCATTCACCACTGCAGGATCTTCGCCAAAGAATGAGGCTAAAATAGCCGCAATGGGATGCACAGCCTCTTCCTCCTCAGGAATGATTGTGGAGGGGTCAATTTCCACTACCTGACCGATTTTGCTCTCATCCACCAGTGGATCGCCTGTAGTTGGATCTAACGTAACCAGCCCCAATGACACGGCTGTCTCAATACTGAGGCGAACGGTTTGGGTTGTTCCATCTTCTTTTAGAAGGGTGACAAGAACGGTTGTCGTTCCGGTTTCGTCGGTTTCCAGGGTGATGTTCTGAACGGTTCCAGTAATGGGTTCTGTGTCTTGTGCGAGCGGTGCCGCAAAGGCAATCCCTGTTTGCGCAAATAAGACTGTCGCGATCAAAAATATGCTTGCAAGGATTTTTATTTTGAACATCTTGATCTCCTTTTTGTAAAAGGTTCTAATGCCATTATAATCTGACTACTACCTTTTAAACCTTCAAAGATGTAAGCGGTACTAATGTGCTACTCCTCCTATCCTATCCGTAGTTGCTCTGGCAAAAGCGGGAAGCATCTTGAAAGGTGCACATGGACCATTCCAAATGGACAGATCAGCTCTACGAAGCGGTAGCAAGCCTCGGTGAAGAAGGACGCGCTGCGGTGAGTTTTCTACGAGCACGCGGGACGAAGATCGGTTTCAAGCGAGTGCGTCCCAATGTCGGCGCATTCTGGACACCGTTTGGGAACATTCGATTGAATTCCTACTATTACTCGTACGAAACGCCGCTCGATGATTTACGCCTCAAAACGTTGATCATTCATGAAGCCCGTCATCTTCAACAGGGAATCTTCACAGCCCTCTCCGTTTACGGTGAGCTGGATGCGTGGCAGTTAGAGTTTAGGATTTACCATCGTGTGAAGGGGAAATATCCACATCCGGCTATTGAGGAATTGATGTCTCTCCCCTTAGGCTTTGACCGGGATGTGCTGAAGACAGCCGTAGCCCTCATGCAGGCATATGCTGGAAAGGGTTATCGCGCTGACCTGTTGCCGCTCTATCCGCTTGGACGCGAGATCAAATACCGCTTTTCTCTTTCTGGATGATGTTTCCCCGTAATCACATATTTTCTATGATATTCTTCACTTTCAGGAGATGATTTCGCCTTTTAGAATTGGGGCAATGACCCCACGCGCGATGGTGGGCTACTAAGGCATGTTACCTCCCGATCGCTCAGTCCGTTTTCTTTATCAAGGAGTGTGCAATGAGAATATGGTTCAAGACCCATGCGCTTCAGATAGGACTGACTTGTATTTCACTTGGCTTTCTTCTTCTTGCCGTCACAACGTTTTCCACCACTTCGGTTTCGGCTGCGCCCACTTTCCAGGAGGATAAGCCCTCTGATGAGACTTGCCTGGCTTGTCATCAGCAAGAAGGCTTGTTCACGCAAATCGGGGGGCAACCTCTTCCGCTTACGATCAATCCCGTGCAATTTTCTATGTCAGTACATGGAACCGAAAAGGTCGCTTGTGTGGATTGCCACACGAATATTACTGACTTTCCTCATCCCGAAGTGACTGCGCCTAGTCTGCGCCATTTTTCGCTCGAACTGTATTCCACTTGCCAGCAATGCCACAGCGATCAATATGAAAAAACGCTGGATAGTGTTCATCAGGCTGCGCTTGCTGCAGGGAATATCAACGCCGCAGTTTGTACGGATTGCCATAATCCTCACACCCAGCCTCGCCTCACAGACAAAGATACGGGCGAACTTTTATTGGGTGCCCGCCTTGCCATTCCACAAACCTGCGCAAAATGCCACAACTCGATTTACGAAACCTACAAGCAAAGCGTCCATGGCGCTGCATTGACAGAAGAGGGTAATCAATATGTCCCCACCTGTATTGACTGCCACGGCGTGCATGACATCAAAGACCCCACTGCCAATACCTTCCGCAATAGCATACCGTTCCTCTGTGCCGAATGTCACACGAACGAAACCCTGATGAAACAATTCGGGCTCTCGACCAATGTGCTTGATACCTATGTTGCAGATTTTCATGGCACAACTGTGAAGGTCTTCCAAGAAATCTACCCCGATCAACCCACCAACAAGCCGGTTTGCACCGATTGCCATGGATATCATGACATTATCAGGGTGGACGATCCAAAGGCTGGCATTGCCTTGAAAAGCAACCTGCTGGTGAAATGTCAGCAATGCCATCCCGATGCAACCACCGAGACCTTTACTGATGCATGGCTGAGTCACTACGAGCCCAGCCCGGAAGCCTGGCCCCTCGTCTACTACATCAACCTGTTCTATAAATTCTTCATTCCTGCTGTACTGGGGGGCATGATTGTGTTCGTGCTGAGCGATATTTATCGCAGGTTCATCGCATCCCGTCTTCGACCGTCGAAAGGAGAAACCAAAAAATGAGCGAGAAAATCACCCGCACATATGAACGTTTCTCCCTCCCTCGTCGCATTGAGCACCTCGTCATGCTCCTTTCCTTTACTACCCTGGCATTGACGGGCTTGCCGCAAAAATTCTCGACCTCTGAAATTTCGATTGCCATCATCGCTTTGCTGGGAGGCATTGAAAATCTACGCGTGATCCACCGCATCGCTGCAACCGTGATGATGCTCGGCACTGCCTGGCATATCCTCTTCTTCGGCTACCTCGCCTATGTCAGACGTGTGCGCCTCACCATGCTCCCCAGCCTGCAAGATGTCAAAGACGCGTGGCAAGCATTCATGTATAACCTCGGCTTCGCCAAAACCTATCCCCAAATGGGGCGCTACACCTTCGAAGAAAAAATGGAATACTGGGCATTTGTCTGGGGGGCCATCATCATGGGGACCACCGGTTTTATGATGTGGAATCCGCTCACGACTTTGCGATTCCTGCCCGGCGAAGTCATCCCCGCCGCAAAAGCCGCGCATGGCGCCGAAGCGATTCTCGCCGTCCTCGCCATCATCATCTGGCACTTTTACGGCGTTCACTTCAAACGGTTTAACAAATCAATGTTTACGGGCAAGATTACCGAAGAGGAGATGCTCCATGAACATCCCCTCGAACTGGCAGACATCAAAGCGGGCATCGCTGAGCCTCCTTTGGATCCAGTCACACTTCGCAAACGCCAGAAGGCTTACATCCCCGTTGCCACCATCCTTGCCCTCTTCATGTTAGGTGGTATCTACGGATTCATCAATGCCGAACAGACTGCATTGACCACTATCGAGAGACAAGCCCCCACTGTGGAAGTATACGTTCCCCAAACGCCGACCCCCACACCGACGCAAACCCCCACACCTCTCCCGACCGCCTCGCCCACCTCGCTTCCGACTCAGCCGGGAGCGGATACTACACCCTCAGCCTCTGCCACAGCCCTAACTTGGGAAACCTCCATTGGTGCCATTTTCCAAACCAGATGTGGAACTTGCCATGGCGCTACTGCCTCGGGAGGACTTAACCTCTCCACTTACGCCGATGCCATGAAAGGTGGAAACTCTGGCGCGGTCATTCTGCCGAACGACAGTGCAAACAGTCTGCTCGTCCAAATCCAGCAGGCAGGCGGACATCTTGGGCAGCTCACCCCTGAAGAACTCGAACTCGTCATTCAATGGATTGATGGGGGAGCGCTCGAAAAATAGACTTTAGCCGAAAAACATGAATCTTCACAAAAACGCGCCCAAGCCGGGCGCGTTTTGATTGCCTCTTGTGTTGTGACAATGTACAGTACCCCGCGGTGACATTTATTACTCGAATTCGTGAATAAAATCACAAATAATGAGGACAGGTGGCGTGGACCTATTTATCGTCGTTCATAGAAGAACGGCGCGGATGTTTGGGTTGATGCTCTGTCGGGTTACCTGGTATCACGTACTCTCACCTCCAAGTGAAAGAGGAGGGAGAGAAACTGCGTAAAGTGAGCAAGTCAATTCGGCGGAGATGATATGGAGGAACCATGCCTCACAGGATAGATGAAAGGGTCAGGGCAGGAACATCTCACAAAGAGGACCTCTCACTATTGCATGAAGTTAGTATGAAGACGGCAGGCGTTTCGCGATTGGAAATGTGTATTCAGTGCGGGACGTGTGGAGGGTCGTGTCCTGCTGCGCAGGATATGGACCATACGCCGCGCATGTTGTTTGCCATGCTGCGTGCAGGAATGCGCGAGGAAGTTCTGCGAAGCAACACACCGTGGATCTGCGTTTCCTGCTATCACTGTGTAGTGCGTTGCCCACAGGAAGTGCACATCGCGGATGTGATGTACACATTGAAGGGGATGGCAATCAAAGCCAGACTATACCAGGATGCCACGGCGCCTCATTTTTCGCAGACCTTTGTGGGCATGGTGGAGACTTATGGTAGGAGTTTTGAACTTGGGCTTGCCTCGCGGCATTATCTGAGATATTTCCCTCTCCGCCTGCCGGGCATGATGCCCATGGGCTTTGGCATGATCGCAAAAGGACGCATGCCCATTAAACCGCGCAGAATCAAGCACATAGATCAACTCAAAGCAATTCTCCATCGTGCCAAACAACTGGAGCTGACCTCATGAACAAGTATCTTTTCTACCCCGGTTGTTCGATGGAAGCCAGCGCAAAGGCGTACATGGAATCCATTCGTGCTATTCTCGAATCACTCGATCTGCAACTCGAAGAGATCGAAGACTGGAATTGCTGCGGCGCGACGGAGTATTTGGGGATCAACCTGATTCCCGCCTATGCGTTGATCGCACGCAATCTTGCGTTGGCCATGAAGCAAATGAACGCCGCAAACGGTACAGGCGGCACGCACACGATAGTTACGCCATGCTCGGCATGTTATCTCAATCTTGCCAAAGCAGATTACTACATGCAGGAACGTCCCGTCCTGGGCGAGAAGGTCAATGAAGCGCTCAAAGCAGGTGGATTGCATTACAAACCCGGCGCACTGGATGTCCGTCATTTGCTTGATATTCTTGTCTACGATGTAGGTTTAGAAACCATCCGCAGTAAAGTTGTCCGTCCATTGAAAGGGTTGCGGGTCGCACCCTACATGGGTTGTATGCTCCCACGTCCCGATTACAAGCATCGCTGGTCCGATCATGAACATCCGACCGAATTGAATGATCTTCTGCGCGTCCTCGGTGCAGATGTGGTTGAGTACCCTCTCACGACCAATTGCTGCGGTGGACACATGACTCAGATCGGACCCGAAACGGCCTTTGAATTAATCCACCGCCTCATAGTGGATGCAGACGCGCGTGGTGCGCATCTTATGGCAACGGTCTGCCCCATGTGTCAGTTGAACATTGACGCGTATCAGGATGAAATGAACCATTATTTTGGCACAGACTATCACATGCCGATCCTGTTCTTTACCCAATTGATGGGCCTTGCTTTCGGAAAAGAACCGGATGAATTGGGCATCGGCGTGGAACTGGTCAGTTCGCGCAACGCGCTGGCAAAGATCGGCGTGGAAGTGCCTATCACGCAAGAGCCGGCGGGACCCCGTAAGAAAGCCGAGGGGTTGCCAATGCCGCGTCGCTTGAGCCGGCACGAGGAGGGGAAGGAGGCGATGAAATGACCGAAAAGAAACAAGAACGTGTCGGTGTTTACGTTTGCCACTGCGGTACGAATATCGCAGGAATGGTGGACGTTGAAGAACTCGCGAAGTGGTCTGCAGAGAAACTCGGTCATCAGGGCGTGGTCATCGCGCGCGATTACAAATTCATGTGCTCCAGCCTCGGGCAGGAACTGATCGAGAAGGATATCAGGGAACTTGGATTGACGCGCGTTGTCGTCGCGGCCTGTTCTCCTCATTTGCATGAGAAGACGTTCCGCACTGCAGCGCAGAAGGCAGGTCTGAATCCGTATCTGGTGGAACTGGCTTCGATTCGTGAGCAAGTCTCGTGGGTCCACACGGATAGGGTTGTTGCCACGGAAAAAGCCAAGGCTGTGGTGGCAGGCGCGGTATCCCGCGTGATCGAGAACGAACCGCTGGAGGAGATCAAAGTCCCAATCAATCCAAATACACTGATAGTGGGCGGAGGGATTGCGGGAATCCAGGCGGCGCTCGAAATTGCAAATGCTGGATTCCATGTCTATCTTGTCGAGCGTGAGCCGTCCATTGGGGGACACATGGCGCAATTCGATAAGACGTTCCCAACCCTGGATTGCGCGGCTTGTATCCTTACACCGCGCATGGTGGAGGTGGGGACGCATCCGAACATCACGCTGCTGACATGGAGCGAGGTCGTGAATGTCAGCGGTTATGTCGGTAATTTCAATGTAACTATCAAAAAGAAGGCGCGCTTTATCAATGAAGAACTTTGTACGGGCTGTGGAGTTTGTGAGGAAAAGTGCCCCAAGAAAGTCATTGACGAGGTATTTGAGGCAGGTATTGGATACCGCAAAGCAGTGTACATACCATTTGCTCAAGCCGTGCCGAAATTCCCCGTGATAGACAAAGAAAATTGCACGTACTTCATCAAGGGAACGTGCAAGGCGTGCGAGAAATTCTGCCCGACCGGCGCGATTGATTTCAAGCAGGAGGATCAATTGATCAACATTGAGGTGGGTAACATTATTCTTGCAACGGGATACGATTTGTTCGACGCGCGGCGAGTGAGCAATTACGGCTATGGGCGATTTCCTAACGTGTTTACCAGTTTGGAGTTTGAAAGGTTATCGAACGCGGCGGGACCCACGAATGGCAACATTGTTTTGCGTGACGGAAAGACCGTGCCAAAATCAGTGGGCATCATCCATTGTGTGGGCTCGCGCGACCGGAATTTCAATAATTATTGTTCGGTGATTTGTTGTATGCAGAGTTTGAAATTCGCGCACCTCGTTCACGAGCGAACGGGCGCGACCGTCTACAACTTCTACATTGACATGCGTACCGCCTCCAAGGCATATGATGAGTTCTATCAACGCGTGCTTGAAGAAGGGACGCTTTTCGTGCGCGGCAAGGTTGCCGAAGTGACAGACGTGGCGCGTGATGAACACGAGAAAGGCAAACTGATTATTCAAGTAGAAGACACCCTCATCGGCAAGCAGCGGCGCATTCCAGTGGATATGGTGATTCTCTCCGTTGGTTTACAACCGCGCCATGACGCAAAAGAAGTCGGACGGCTGTTCGGAATTTCCTGCTCCACCGATGGCTGGTTTACGGAGAAGCATCCGAAACTCGATCCGGTTGCCACGATGACGGAGGGGATCTTCATTGCAGGCTGCGCGCAGGGACCGAAGGATATCCCATCGAGTGTGGCGCAGGGTGCTGCGGCCGCCGCGCGCGTACTCGACAAGATTTTACAAAAAGAGGTCGCGCTCGAACCGATCAAAGCCAGTGTGGATCAAAAGAAATGTTCGGGCTGTCGCATCTGCAATGGATTGTGTCCGTTCAATGCCATCTCGTATATCGCGGATGACAATATCTCATATATCAATCCCGCTTTGTGTCAGGGATGTGGCACGTGTGTAGCAGCCTGTCCCTCAGGTGCGATCAGTGGCACAGGCTTCAGCGACGCGCAGATTCTGGCGCAGATTGATGGCTTGCTGTTGCGCACACTCGAAGTCGAGCAGGCAACCGCGTAATTTGAAATGGTACGCGCGCATGGAGAATATTTATGAACAGCGATCCTTTTGAGCCCACGATCATCGGTTTTACCTGCAATTGGTGCAGTTACCGCGCCGCAGATCTGGCCGGGACAGCGCGCATGAAGTACGCGCCAAACGTGCGCCTCATTCGTCTGATGTGTTCTGGGCGTCTCGATCCCACCTTTGTTCTGCGCGCGCTTTCGAATGGTGCTGATGGTGTGATGATCACGGGCTGTCATCCGGGTGAATGTCACTACATCGAGCAGAATTACAAAGCGCTGCGCCGTTACCTTTTGTTGAAGCGTGTACTTCAGGGTTTGGGCATCGAACCCGCACGCGTCAAACTCGTGTGGGCGAGCGCGGCAGAAGGGGCAAAGTTTGTCGCGGAGATCAACGCGTTTGTGGAAGAGATACGGAAGTTGGGCCCACTTTCTTGGGGAAAGGATGAAGGTGGAAAGTTGAAGGATGAAGAAGGCAATGAGCGTTCATCCTTCACAACTTATTCATCGCCCTTTGAGGAGGTGCCAGCATGATCACAAACGGCAAGCCGAAATTCGCCATGTACTGGGCGGCCTCCTGCGGTGGATGTGAGATCGCTGTGCTGAACATCCACGAAAAGATTCTGGATGTGGATGCCAATTTCGATGTCGTCTTCTGGCCTGTGGCGATGGATGCGAAATACAAAGATGTGGAAGCGATGGAAGACGGTTCGATCCTGCTCACACTCTTCAACGGCGGCATCCGCAATGACGAGAACGAGTATCTTGCCAAACTTCTGCGGCAGAAATCGAAGATTCTCGTGGCGTTCGGGTCGTGTGCCTGTGAGGGATGTGTTCCGGGCTTGGCAAATCTTTGTCAGGTGGAAGAACTCTTGTATACGGTGTTCAACACCTTGACAACAGAGAATCCGCGCCAAATTTACCCTCGCACTACTTTCAACGCTCCCGAAGGCGAACTCCACATTCCAAAACTTGCGCCGATGCTTCGTCCATTGGATCAGGTAGTGGATGTGGATTACTACATGCCCGGCTGCCCACCCGAATCGCATCAGATTGCGGCGGTGATAGATCTCGTCATCAAGGCGATTCACGGCGAAGCGGAACTTCCGCCAAAGGGTGCAGTCATTGGCGTCGGCGATTCGACGGTGTGCGATGAGTGCCCGCGAGCCCGGAATGTGAAGGCGATCAAAGCCTTCAAACGGATTCAGGATATTGCCCCAGCCGACGCGAACCTGTGCTTGCTTGAGCAGGGAATCCCTTGCAATGGTCCCGCGACGCGAAGCGGATGCCAGGCGCGCTGTCCACAGGCTGGAGCACCATGTATTGGTTGTTATGGTCCCGCTGAAGGCGTGATGGATTATGGTGCGCGGTTGATGACGGCTTTTGCCTCGGTGATTGATGCGAAGGAGCCGGAGGAAATCGAACGCATTCTCGATGGAATTCCCGATCCGGTAGGACAGATTTATCGGTTTGGTTTGGCGGGGTCGCTCCTCAAAGCAGGCAGGGATGCATGGAAGAGGTGAGATGCCTTGTCAATTATGGAGCCGCTCCAGGAGGTTGAAATGTGCGCACAAAATACGGAAGACCCAAATGCGGTTCTGGAGAAAGCCCTGATTGAAGAATATCTCCAAAACCAGGGTTATTCACTGGAGAAGTTAAAAGAACTGCCGCAGGAACTTGCGAAGCAATTGATGAAAGAAGCGTCTGAATATGCTTCGCTCAAACTGGAAGAAATCGAAGCGCGAGCGCGCTTTGTGGATGAGATCCATGACACTTCTTCGGGTGAGTAATCGGTCCGTGTTTAGCGGGAGTATTTTTGTGAAAGGATGAAACTATGCAGAGAATAACAATTGATCCTATCACCCGGCTCGAAGGTCACGGGAAGATCGAGATCTTCCTCGACGAAAATGGTAACGTCGCCAATTCTTACTTTCAGATTCCGGAACTGCGCGGCTTCGAACGTTTCGTTGTGGGACGCCCTATTGAAGAGATGCCGCTTCTCACCAACCGTATTTGCGGCGTATGCCCGGAGGCGCATCACATGGCCGCCTCCAAGGCGGCTGACGCGGTGTATCAAGTCGAACCGCCGCGCACGGCGAAGATGCTGCGCGAGTTGCTTTATTCAGCGTTCTACTGCGCTGACCATACGACACACTTTTACGCGCTGGGTGGTCCGGATTTTGTGATGGGGCCCGATGCGCCGGTTGCTGAACGCAACATCCTCGGTGTGATTCGCAAAGTGGGTTTAGAGATCGGCGGAAAGGTCATTCAGATGCGCAAGTATGGTCATGCGGTTGTTGAGATGATTGGCGGGCGAAAGGTTCACCCCTGCACTTCCATTCCTGGAGGGTTGACGAAAGGAATTACCGAAGAGCAAAGATCGGAAATTGAAAAAATGGGGCGCTGGGCAATCGAATTTGCGCAGTTCAGCCTCAAACTCTTTAATGACATTGTGTTGGACAACAAAGCCTACGTTGACCTTATCCTTGGCGACATATACACACATCGCACCTATTACATGGGTTTGGTGGATGCGAACAACAAAGTCAATTTCTACGATGGCAAAGTGCGGGTGGTAGACCCGAACGGTAGGGAATTCGTCAAGTATGAACCGAAGGATTACGCCCAACATATTGCCGAACATGTCGAACCGTGGACGTATCTCAAATTCCCCTATCTCAAAAATGTGGGTTGGAAGGGATTCGTGGATGGCGAAGACTCGGGCGTCTATTGCGCGACGCCGCTTTCACGCCTCAACGCTTCTGATGGAATGGCAACGCCTCGCGCTCAAGAAGAGTATGAGAGGTTCTATCATACCCTTGGTGGCAAACCTGTACATCAGCGCCTTGCTACCCATTGGGCGCGCCTCATTGAATTGCTCTATGCGGCAGAACGCTGGGTGGAACTGGCCACCGATCCTGAAATTACCTCTCCAAATGTCCACACGAAACCAACGGAGATTCCAACAGAGGGGGTGGGCGTCGTCGAAGCGCCGCGCGGTACCCTCACGCATCATTATTGGACTGATGAACGAGGCCTCGTGACGCGCGCGAATCTCATCGTTGGCACTACGAACAACTATGCTCCCATTCAAATGTCCACGCACAAGGCCGCAAAAAGCCTGATCAAAGATGGAAAGGTGACAGAAGGCTTGCTCAACATGATCGAGATGGCGTTTCGCGCCTATGATCCATGCTTTGGCTGTGCAACGCACTCCCTGCCGGGACAAATGCCATTGGAGATCAAGATTTTCGATATAAACGGGAATGAGGTGCAAACGCTGAAACAGTATGTTGAGTGAGCGGAAATCAGTCGTTGCTGATTACCACCGAGAACCGATCTCTGGAAATGAAAACCCTCATTGTTGGACTTGGCAATCCTATCTTGGGCGATGATGGTATCGGTTGGAAGGTCGCTGAAGAAATCGAAAAGAAACTTCAGCGCTCGGAGATTGAAGAAAATCAGGTGGAGGTGGTTTGTCTTTCGGTAGGTGGCCTCAGCCTGATGGAGCACCTCATTGGTTATGACCATGCCATTCTGGTAGATGCGTTCGCGACCGATGCGCAGGTTGGCTCGATCTCGGTATTGAAATTGAGTCAATTGTCCAGTTATTCCCCGTTTCACCTCACCGGTACGCATGATACCTCTTTGCAACATGCGATTGAACTGGGCAGAATGATGGGAGCGTCATTGCCGAAGGAGGTGATGGTGGTTGGCATTTCCACGCGGCGCATTTATGAGTTTAGCGAAGAACTTTCGCCACCCCTCGCGCGGGTGGTACCATATGCAGTACGTATCGTATTCGACCTGCTCAAAGACCTGGGCTGGAGCAATAAAGAAGAAAATCAGCTGTACGAGTGACTTTTACATCTTGGTTTGAAGCCAGAAAGGGGGTAAGGTAAGAGCGATGCACGAACTTTCGCTCACCCGCAACCTTCTTGAGATAGTATTGAAACATGCAGGCGCCAGGAGAATCCTCCACGTCAATTTGTTGATCGGCGAGTTTTCGCACGAGCGTGAGGAGGCGATTCGGTTTTATTGGGATCATCTTGCCAAAGGCACACCTGCCGAACATGCCGCCTTGAACTTTCGACGTGTAGAAGCGGAGATGAAATGTCTCGATTGTGAAACCGTCTTTCATCCTGAAGGAGAAGCGGTTTTCTGTCCTCGTTGCCAAAGTCAACGCTTGAAGTGGATGCGCGGCGATGCGGTGAGGCTCGAAAGTATTGACGTCGAATAACCCCGCAAGTCTGTTCGGGGCTGAAGGATGAAAAGCATGGCAAAACATATTTCCATCACCGGCGTTGTGCAGGGGGTGGGGTTTCGTCCGTTTGTGTATGGGCTTGCCAGACGACTCGATTTGCGCGGTTGGGTGCGTAACACATCAGGCGGGGTGGAGATCCTCGTCGAGGGACCCTCTTCGAGAATCGAGCAGTTTATCCACAGTCTCACGCGTGAAGCGCCTCCGTTGGCGAGAATCGAATCGCTTCACGTGGCTGATGAACACACCCACATCCAGGGTGCGGCTTTCGAGATTCAGCCCTCGGCTTCTGTGGAAGGCGCATACCAGCCTGTTTCTGTGGATGTCGCCATTTGCGCCGATTGTGAGCGGGAATTGTTTGACCCGAAGGACAGGCGTTATCTTTATCCATTTATCAACTGCACCCATTGCGGACCGCGCTTTACGATCATCAAGGACATTCCGTATGACCGACCGAACACGACAATGGCAGATTTCCCGATGTGTGAAGATTGTCGTGCCGAATACGAAAACCCACTGAACAGACGCTTCCACGCACAGCCCATTGCCTGCCCGGCATGTGGTCCCTTTGTGGAATTGAGGAAAGTGCATGCCCGCTTTCCGCATTCCGATTCTCGTGTATCGAGCATCCACATTCGCCTTGCGGCTCTGCTCGAAGCGAGACGCTTGTTGCGCGAGGGATATATTGTGGCAATCAAAGGAGTGGGCGGCTTTCATCTTGCCTGTGATGCGACGAACTCCCACGCGGTCAATACCCTGCGCCAACGTAAGGGACGCGCCGCTAAACCCTTCGCGCTCATGGCCGCGGATTTGGAAACTGTAAAATCTATCTGCGATGTGGATGCGGCTGAGGAGAAATTGCTCGAAGGACATTTGAAACCTATTGTGTTACTTGCCAAAAAGATACTGCCCTCCTCCGACGCCCTCAAAGTGTGCCATGAAGTTGCGCCGAATTTGGATACGCTGGGTGTCATGCTGCCCTATACACCGTTGCATCATTTGCTCCTCAATCAAACCGATCCGCTTTTGACAAAAGAACCTGCGCCGCCTCTCCTTGTGATGACCAGCGGAAACTTCAGCGAGGAACCCATTGCCACGGACAACGAAGAAGCCCTACAACGCCTTGCTCCACTGGCAGATGCATTTCTTTTGCACAACCGTGACATTCTTATTCGCTGCGACGATTCGGTGATCCTGATCGAAAAACGAAAACCACACGAGGATAATGCCTCACCCCTTTCTTCTTTTATCTTTATTCGGCGAAGCCGTGGCTATGCTCCTTATCCCGTTCACCTGCCTTTCAAGACAAAACCCATCCTTGCCGTCGGTGGCGAACTCAAGAACGCCTTTTGTCTCACGCGCGATCACTATGCCTTCCTCAGCCATTACATCGGCGACATGGAAAACATCGAGACGTGTGAATCGTTCGAGCAAGGCATTCGACACTTTTCGCGCCTCTATCGCATTCATCCTGAACTCATCGCGCACGATCTCCATCCAAATTATTTCACAACGCACTATGCAAAGAAACTGGAAATGCCGCGCATCCCTGTCCAGCATCACCACGCGCATCTCGCCTCTTGCATGGCAGATAATGGTTTGGAGGACAGACGAGTCATGGGACTCGCCTTCGACGGGACCGGCTATGGAACCGACGGTGCGATCTGGGGTGGGGAGGTGTTCATCGCTTCTTACGGGGACTTCGAGCGATTCGCGCACCTCGAGTATTTGCCTCTCCCCGGCGGCGACTCAGCCATCCGCTCCCCATGGCGAATCGCTGTTGGTTACGCCCATGCACTTGACATTGATATTGACGATTTACCCTTCTTCAAGACACTCGAGGGACAGGCTGTTAAGATTCTCAGGCGGCAAGTGGACAAGCATCTCAACGCGCCGCTCACCTCCTCCATGGGGCGTCTTTTCGACGCGGTGGCCTGTCTCGCTGGCGTTCGCAGCGAGGTCACGTACGAAGCGCAAGCCGCAATGGAGATGGAAGTTTTGTCCAAACCCTTCCTCTCAGCAGTTGACCCTTATCCTTATCGCATGGAGGAACTTGAGCGTGAAACCATTATCCGCCTAAAGGAACTCCTGGATGCAATTGTCCAAAGTGTGCGCGCCCATGAGCCTGCTGGCCGAATCGGCGCACGCTTCCATAAGACAATTGCCGAAATAGTCCTTGACATTTGTCAACGCGCGCGGACGAAAACAAACCTGAACGAAGTTGTCCTCTCCGGTGGCGTGTGGCAGAACCGCATTTTGCTGAATCTCGTCCGCGATGGGCTTGAGAGGCAGGGTTTTGTGGTGTATTTCCATAAACAAGTTCCAACCAACGATGGTGGCTTGGCGTTGGGCCAGGCAGTGATTGCGAACCATGTCGTTGCGAGCCATGAAACGACAAAGCACTCTCCACTTCCTGGAGAGATTGCGTCGGGTGGACAAACTTCCACCCGCCCAGCGACATAAGAAAACGTCAGTTCGGGATGTTACACACTTTTGGAAAATTTGGTAATTGCCTGCCCATCCCTCGTCCACAGCCCCTCTCCCGATGGAAAGAGGCGGAGAGGAGGGAAAGCGGGCAAGCAATGCGACATGCTGAAATGCTTTGATGCTAACCCGATTTCACGTTAAGAAAGGTAAATTGGTATGTGCCTCGCCATCCCCGGCAAACTGATTGACATCTACCAAAGGGACAGCCTCCGTATGGCGAAGGTTGACTTCGGCGGAATCATCAAGGAAATTTGCCTCGAATACACCCCCGAAGCGAAGATCGGAGATTACGCCCTTGTCCACGTTGGTTTTGCGATCAGTTTGATGGATGAAGAAGAAGCGCAGGAAACATTGCAGTTGATCAAGGACGTATCTGCTTTCGGGAACGAGGTTCTTGGCTGACTCATACTGTCGCGGACAAATGAACCATGAAGTATCTCGATGAATATCGTGACCCCGCAAAGGTCAAATTTCTTCTCCGCGAGATCGAAAACAATGTGACCCGAAACTGGGTGATCATGGAAATCTGCGGCGGGCAGACACATGCCTTTCTCCATCACGGACTCGATACGATGCTTCCTCCGCAAATCGAACTCGTGCATGGGCCGGGCTGTCCGGTATGTGTCACACCGCTGGAGCAGATTGACAAAGCCATTGCCATCGCTTCGCGCCCCGATGTCATCTTTACCTCCTATGGCGATATGCTGCGCGTGCCAGGCTCCTCGAAGGATTTGTTCTCCGTCCGCGCGCAGGGAGGGGATGTGCGTGTGGTCTATTCGCCATTGGAAGCCGTACAAATTGCGGAATCGCATCCCGATAAGGAAGTTGTCTTTTTTGCAATTGGGTTTGAAACGACGGCCCCCGCGAATGCCATGGCAGTCTTGCAGGCGAAGAAGAAAAACATCGAAAATTTTTCCATGTTGGTTTCACACGTCCGCGTACCGCCTGCGATGGAAGCGATTCTCAATTCCAAAACGAATCGCGTGCAGGCATTTCTCGCCGCAGGTCACGTCTGCGCAGTGATGGGATTCCACGAGTATCCACCGATCGCGGAGAAATATCGCGTGCCGATCGTCGTCACCGGTTTCGAACCGATTGATTTGTTGCATGGTCTGCTTTCGGCGGTGCGGCAACTCGAAGCGGGACGCGCCGAGGCGGAGAATCAGTATCAGCGAGCTGTCAGGTTTTGGGGCAACGAATCAGCCCAAAGGGTGATTCGAAGCGTATTCCAATCTGTTGATAGAAAATGGCGCGGCATTGGCGTTATCCCGCAAAGCGGATGGGGCTTGCGTCCCGAATTCGCATCGTTCGATGCGGAAAAGAGATTCGATGTGGAAAATCTTTTCACGCAGGAGTCGTCCCTGTGTATAGCGGGTGAGATCTTGCAGGGCATGAAGAAGCCCCCGCAATGTGCCGCGTTTGGAAAGATATGCACGCCGCAAAAGCCGCTTGGCGCGCCGATGGTCTCGGCGGAGGGCGCGTGCGCGGCGTATTACAAATATCATCGAGATTGCGTTCTATGACTAAATTCGAGTTTGAAGGCTGGTCTTGTCCTGTACCAATCCAACCAAAGGAAACCGTGATTCTCGGTCACGGTTCTGGCGGGACTTTGAGCCGGGATCTGTTGCGACGGCTGTTTCTCCCCGAATTAGGCAAGGCCGCGCCGCGTTCGTTGGATGATGCGGCGGTGGTGATCCTTGATCAGCAACGATACGCGTTCACGACCGACTCGCATGTCGTCTCTCCTTTGTTCTTCCCCGGCGGTGACATTGGGCGGCTGGCAGTGTGCGGAACCGTAAATGATTTGGCGATGGTCGGTGCAAAACCGATAGCCTTGACCTGCGGCTTTGTGATTGAGGAAGGGTTATCGTTTGAGATCCTGCAACGTGTACTTGTTTCGATCAGAGAGGCCGCGCAGGAAGCAGGGGTTTACATCGCCGCAGGTGATACGAAGGTGGTGCAAAAAGGTGGTGCAGATCAATTGTTCATCAACACATCGGGGATTGGTAGGATTGCGGAGGGAATCAGCATCTCCGGTGCGAATGCAAAGGAAGGCGATGTCGTGATTATTTCTGGAACAATCGGTGATCATGGCATTGCGGTCTTATCAGCGCGCGAAGGGCTGGGGTTTGAAACAACGCTCGAAAGTGACATTGCTCCGCTCAATCATCTTGTGGAGGCAATGATTTCTGCTGGTGAAGTTCACACTCTGCGTGATCCTACACGCGGTGGCTTGGCAACCTCGCTCGTTGAAATTTCCGAGCAATCGAACGTAATGATTGAAATCGAGGAAAATCTATTACCTGTCCATGCAGAGGTGAGAGCCGCCTGCGAGATGTTGGGATTCGATCCGCTGTATGTAGCGAATGAGGGGAAACTGGTTGCGTTTGTGAAGGAAAGCGATGCAGGAAAAGTTTTGGATGCGATGAGGAAAACCACGTACGGTCGCGAGGCGGCTGTAATTGGAAAGGTGATTGGAAGTGGAAAAGCACAGGTGAGGTTGAAAACGGCAATCGGGGGAACGAGATGGGTAGAGATGCTCCCTGGGGAGATGCTACCGAGGATATGTTAATCAGTACCCCCTCACCCCCAATCCTCCCATCGGGAGCGGGGTTGGGGGTGAGGGAAAACGGGGATGAGTACGCAGGTCTATTATTTCGCAACAGAGTAAATTATCGTTATTACACTCTGAGCGGCTCAGTGGCTTCTACACTTACCTTTTCATACTCGGCTTCCACAAGTGTGTGATCCACAACCCGCAGATACTTCACGCCGAGCGAGAAGGCTGTCAAGCCAAAGGCAATGATCGCCACGCTGGTGAGAATCTCGATGAGCGATGGGACATAGTTTGTGTATGCGATCTCCATGCCGGGCGCACAGGGCATCACGACCAAAAAGCCTGAGAGGTTTGTATCCCAGCGGAAGGCAATGACGCCGATTGCCGTGAAGAGCAGCGCCGTCATCCGCCAAAAGTGATTCGTGCGCGTTGGCTTGTATAACAAAAGGATCATGGGCGCAATCATTCCCAACAGCATTTCGAGTACCCAGAAGTTGAAGGCAAGCGGACCTTTCGTCAGCAACTGCAAGCCCTCTGTCCGACCAGGATCGTAGGTGTACGTTGTGGAGAGCGCATCCCAGGCACGGAAGTAGAAATATCCGATCAGCAGGTAGCCAACGAAATGGGCAGCGCGTTCGATCAACACATCGTTCACCTTTGCCTTGTTTGTCAGCCGTGCCGCAAGCATCGAAGCGAAAAGAGTCAAGGCGATGCCACCCACGATGGCAGAGAACATGAACAATACCGACATCTCCGGCTTGAACCAGATTGGACGTGCCTTGATCACACCATATGTCGCACCGAGCGATGATTGATGCAGGCTAGAGAGTCCAAGCCCAAGGATAGCAAGGATCAGCGCGTAATGGTGCATGCTTGCCATTTTGGAGGCAATCTTTGGGAAGCGCTTGCGGAGCCATTCAAGGTTTGCAAAGAGCGGCATGGATTCCATGAGTAGCACGGTGAAATACAGCATCACACACATTGTCACTTCCCACAGCAGGGAGTGGGTGTTCCAATACACCAGCGCCTTCCAGAATCTGTCGGGGCGACCGATGTCCAGCAGGAGGGCGAGCATCGCCATGCTGTATCCAATTAAGCCGATAAAGGTGGCTGTGCGTGCGATAGGTTGATAACGCTTCAAACCAAAAAGATATACGCCCGCACACAAACTGAACGCGCCCGCGCTCAGCGCGATGGATGAAAGATCAATCGTGATCCACAAGCCCCATGGCACAAGGTCGCTCAGGTTTGTGATGCCCAAGCCTTTCCAAAAGACGAGGAGACCGGCAATCAGTCCGATAAACAGGATGATGCCCATTATGCCCAGCCAGACGATCCAGGGAGTGATGATCAGTTTCGTGCCTAATCTTTTGAGCATGCTACGCCTCCTTCTCAGGGACAGCCGGGATATAGTAGACGCGCGGCTCTGTTCCCAAATCCTCGCGCAGGCGATAGGACGGATGATTCCGCAGCACCTTACTGACGTTTGACTCGGGATCGTTCAAATCACCGAATATGCGTGCGCCAGTAGGACAGGCAACTACACAGGCAGGCGTGGCGTTTTCATCCACACCGGGCGTGAGACCCAACGCAAGACCACGATCAATGATTTGATAACAGAACGAGCACTTCTCCGGCACGCCGCGCGGACGTCGCTCCACGGTGGGGGTTCCCCATTGCGGCACAGCGGGATTTTCTCCGGTGAACTTTTCCCAATTGAACGAACGCGCCTCATAAGGGCAAGCCACCTGACAATATCGGCAACCGATACATTTGTCATAATCCATCATCACGATGCCATCGTCACGGTAGTAGGATGCGCCCACCGGACAGACTTCCACGCAAGGCGCTTTCTTGCAGTGCATGCAAGGGCGCGGCAGGAAGACCTTTTTCTCTCCAACCGTACCCACTTCCAACACCTTATTCCATTGAATAGCAGGGTTAATATCGTTGTTGGCTTGACAGGCAAGTGTGCAGTAATTGCAACCTGTGCATTTGGATTGATCAATGACCATTGCCCATTGATGTTTGCCTTTGGGGGCCTCGCCCGATGCGCTGGTGTGCTTGATGGTGCGCATTCCTGCGGCGATAGCGGCACCCAGGGCGGTCAGTTTCAGAAAGTCTCGACGGCTGATGTTCCTTTTATTCATTGCCTTCCTCCGTATTGCGTTGCGCCACATGGCGATACCACTGCTCCAGCCAGGGAGCCAGCACCATGCCGGCGGCGAGTCCGATCAACCCGGCAAGGACGGAGAATCCAATCGGGCTGACAGGAGCAGGTTCAGGGGTGACCGAAGCGAGTTTTGTGGACTCCGTGGCTTGTGCGGTAGATGGGGCACTCGTCCCCTCTAAGGTCGTAGGCTCTGTCGGTTTGTGCATTTGTTCCGCATGACAGGTGTTGCACGATTGCAGGCTGGCATTGAAGGAATGATCCGGCACCATGTGAGCCGTGCGTTCGTCATTTTCAAGATGGTTCACATGACAATCCACACACGAGATACCTTGCTGGTGATGAGTGGTATACGAAAAATCCATGCTGTATTCTTTATGGCAGTTAATGCACAACTGCGAGATGTCGTCTGTCGAGTTAGCACTTCCAAATGGGGCCGCGACTTTCTTGACCGAAGCGCTGTGTGGGTCATGGCAGGTCACGCAATCCATTCCGCGCTGGTAATGAGCGCTGACCTGCCAGTCCTGCCAGCCAAAGCGCGTATCACTGTGACAGCGACCGCACAAATCGGTGGAGCGATCAACCGGCATAGGCGTCTTTGGATGATCGGCAGGCACAGGTTCGTGACAGGCTTTGCAAGCCACCCCCGCTTCTTCATAAGTGGCTGTGGCCGGATCGTAACCGGTTGTGTGACACACAAGACAAGCACCGGGTTTGCCCTGTCTTTCCCATTCTGCCAGAAAGACAGGATCATTCCCCGATTGCCCATGTGCGCCGCTCTGCCACGTCATATGAAATTCGGTATGGCATGTCGCGCATTCCAGATTCTGTTGTGTGTCGCCGGGGTTTCCCCCCTCCTGTGCGCTGACCAGCACCAACGTAACGCCGGCCATGAGCAAGGCAAACATCAGAGCGATGAGAAAACGTTCAATACGGGAATTCATGCGTTACATCCTCCTGGGTTCGATCTTTAATGTAGGAATGGGCGCGTCAAGAAAGACCGTGCATGTCAAACATTCTTCACGCAGATATCCATTGGGCAAGCGGTAGACTTGCCAGCATGGCAGGTTCGATGAGGCGGCTTTGCATATTGCCTTTTGTTCGGGCGGGCATCCCTTGATCTTCCAGCATTCGGGTTTTTGCACAGAGAGCGGTAGTTGTGCCTCTGCCTGCCAGCGTGCGTCCAATTTGCGAAGCAGAAGAACCAGCGCCGCAGTGATTGCAATGGGCAAAGCAAGTCTGACCAATATGCCTGCGAAAATTGCCAGCATGGAAATCAGGGCATCCATCGTTCCCTCACCTTCTGAGCCAATATCCCATTTCGCGCTGTCTCAGCCATTCTCCCACCATCATCAGCAAGCAAAACGGAAGAAGGACACGGATCATCAAAATCACTGCAAGCGCTATGGCGTTCATGGCGAACTCCTTTCTTTTATCCAATCCCAGTTTATGAAAAAGCAAAGGGAAAGTAAATTCGACGAATAACCGATTTTTGACTCAGCGCTTCGCCCTACGCCTTCACCTGACCTGTGGGACACAAGCCGAATCCAACCCCCATGCTTTGACTCACCCCTCAGTCCCCACATATAGGGTATTCACCCCAAATTTTTTCTCGCATGATCTGTTGCGAAAATGATGGACATGGGAACTTACCCCCGTTTTCCGCCCTCTTTCTCCCATCGGGAGGAAGGTCGGCGGTGAGGGTAGGCAGTTAAATAATTTTCTCGTTCCTACCAATCACATAAAACCGATTACATTCATCTTGTAAGGTTATGACATCTGTGTATTCACTTAAACTTGTCATAAGATTAAGATAAGGGCGAGATTAAAAGCTTGGCACAGCCTGAGATTTTCAAGGAGGTGTGTTCCGATAACGATAAGTCTCTAACGCTCGAAACCCATTGAAAGGAGAAATGCATATGTCAATGAAAAAGTTCTTGGTGCTTCTAGGTGTGCTGATCGTAGCGGCTGTTCTGGTTGCAGCCTGTGGAGGTAAGCCCACGGAAGCGCCCCCGACCGAAGAGCCAACGCCCACAGAAGAGGTTGTGGTCAAACCTGCGCCCGAGGTGCCCTATCTCGCTGCGTGGGAAGGCTCCGCACATAATGCTGTGGATACAGAAGCCTTCCGCCACTGGGACGGGGATGATCCGGCAGAGGTGCCCGTTGCCTGCGCAAAATGTCACACCACCAAAGGGTATCAGGACTTTCTGGGCGCGGATGGCTCTACGGCCAATAAGGTAGATGTCCCTGTCCCTGCAAGTGAAGCGCAGGGGATTCAATGTGTTGCGTGCCATAATCCAGTTGCCACCTTCCAAATGACGAGCGTCGCCTTCCCCGGTTTTGAAACCGATGAGAATGGCGAGCCGGTTCCCTACGTCATCGAAGGCTTGGGCGATTCTGCGCGTTGTATGGTCTGTCACCAGGGCCGCGAATCCAAAGCCTCAGTGGATGCCCAGATCGCACGCTTCAAAGTCGAAGACCCAGATGCGGTGGTCGCGCCGATCAAGGACGAGCAGGGCAATGATGTGCGTTTTGGCTTCCGCAACATCCATTATTACGCCGCCGCTGCCACCCTGTTCGGCACTGAAGTCAAAGGTGGTTACGAATATGATGGCAAGCTATACGACGGTAGATTCCGACACGTAGAGGGCATTGACTCCTGCATCGGTTGCCATGACCCGCACTCGCTAGAGGTCAAAGTGGATACCTGCGCGAACTGTCATGAAGGTGTCACCACTGTGGAAGACTTGAAGAATGTGCGCATGGTCTCCTCCGCCTCCGATTACGACGGTGATGGCGATGTGACCGAAGGCATTTACTACGAGATCGAGGGCTTGAAAGAAATCCTGCTTGCCGAAATCCAGAGATATGCCAAAGAGGTAGCGGGGACGGGTATCGTGTACAACTCCTCCGCTTATCCCTATTGGTTCGCCGATGCCGATGGTGATGGCGTGGCTGACAAGAATGCCGAGGGCAACGACGTAGCCTACAATACCTGGACTGCTCGCTTGCTCAAAGCCGCCTATAACTACCAAGTTGCAAGCAAAGATCCTGGTCAATTTGCTCACGGCGGCAAATACATCATTCAATTGCTCTACGACTCCATCGAAGACCTCGGTGGGGACGTAAGTAAACTGGCACGCAGCGATGCCGGTCACTTTGCCGGGAACACCGAACCATTCCGTCACTGGGATGAGGAAGGTGAAGTGCCCGGAGCGTGTGCCAAATGCCATACTGCTACGGGTCTCCCACAGTTCCTCAAGGAAGGCGCCAATATCTCCAATGAAATTTCCAACGGCTTCATGTGCACCACCTGCCATAACGAAGAAGCCTGGCCCGAACGCTATTCTGTCGCTTCTGTGACGTTCCCCTCCGGCAAGGTAGTCTCCTTTGGTGGACAGGATGCAGAAGGCAACTATGTCGCAGACGATGGCAACCTGTGCCTCTTGTGCCATCAAGGACGCTCCTCCAAGCCGACGGTGGACCGAGCCCTGGCGGGCAAGGACCTCGATAAGGTGGACGCAACAATTCGCTTTAGCAACATCCACTACTTCGCAGCGGGTGCCACCCTCTTCGGCGCGGATGTTCAGGGCGCGTACATGTATGAGGGCAAAGAGTATGCCGGTTACTTCGAGGCGCATCCTCTAAATAAATGCCAAGATTGTCACGATGTTCACGCCCTCAAGCCGAAAGTGGAAGCCTGCGCTGGCTGTCATGGCACGGATGAGGTTGAGAAGATTCGCATGCCCTCCACGCCAGACTATGATGGCGATGGCGATACCACAGAAGGCGTCAAGGCTGAACTGGATGCGCTCGCAGAGGCCCTCTACGCTGAAATTCAAAAGTATGCGGAAGGTACCGGCAACCCGATCACCTATAATCCTGCCGCCTATCCTTACTTCTTTGGAGCGGATGGCAAAGGTTATGCCGCGTGGACGCCGCGCCTGCTCAAAGCTGCCTATAACTATCAGTACTATCAGAAGGATCCGGGCGCATTCGTCCACAACAGCAAGTTCGTTGCCCAGATACTGATTGACTCGATTGCAGATTTGGGCGGTGATGTCTCTGCTTTCAATCGTCCATAGAGATAAAAACATGGGGAAAGTAATGATGACGGGCGCACTGCGCCCGTCATCTCTTTTATTTTGCTGAGCGTGAGGCTTCCATAAGGAAGCGTCAGGGTTTGATGATTCCCTTGCGAATGGCGTAGCGTACCAGTTCCGCGCGCGAATGCAGATTCAACTTCCGCATAATGTTCTCGCGATGACGCGCCACCGTCTTGGGGCTGATCACCAATGCGGCTGCGATCTCCTCATTGCTGGCGCCTTCTGCCAGATGAATCAGAACTTCCTGCTCGCGTTGCGTGAGTTCTGAAACAGTCGGCTCATCAGTGGGGCGCCCCCCGCTCAGATAATCCTGCACAAGCAGTTTGGCAAGCGAAGGATAAAGATACACCTCGTTGTGCGCCGCAGCGCGGATGGCTGTGAGCAATTCCTCCGGCGCAGCGCGCTTCGGAACGTAACCGGATGCCCCTGCTTCCAACATCTTGAAGAAATATTCTTCATCCTCATGGATTGTCAATGCCACAATGGCGACCTCGGGCATTTGTGCTTTGATCAGGCGCGTGGCTTCAATGCCGGAAAGATCGGGCAGACCGATGTCCATCAAGATGACATTTGGCTTGAGCCGTAATGCGGCGCTCATCGCATCTGTAGCGTTTTCCGCTTCTCCCACAATTTCCACATCGCGCTCGTTTTCGAGCAACATTCTGAGCCCTGAACGAACGACAGCATGATCGTCCACAAGCAGCAAGCGAATGGTCATGGTTCGCCTCTTTTGAATTCGAGTGACTGATCAGACGGAGGGACGAGAATCTGTTCCTGCGCATCTTGCTTTTGATGATGATAGGGAATCACCGCTTCGACCTCCGTCCCGTAACCGGGTCTCGATTGAATGGCTACCACACCCCCTAAAAGCGCGGCGCGCTCTTCCATACCCGCCAGTCCCAGCGAGGGACGGTTGACGCGTTTTTGTTTCACCTGTTCCATGTCGAAGCCAATGCCGTTATCGCGCACGCGGATGCGGACGGAGCGTTCCTGGAATTCCAAAATGATATTCACGTTACTTGCCCCGGAATGTTTGATAATGTTATTCAACGATTCCTGAATGATGCGGAAGATCGTGATCTTCACTGCCTCCTCCAGTTCCCGCTCTTCGCCGAAGATATCCACGCGGATGCTGAGAGGAGAATGTTCGCGAATCTTTCCCACATACCAGCGCAGCGCGGCGGAAAGCCCAAGGTCATCCAGATGAGATGGGCGCAGGTCCGCGATAATGCGCTGTAGTTCTTTGAGAGCATCGGCTGTTAGACCTTCGAGTTTTTGAATCGTGTTCAACACTTCCTTGTTGCGCGGATTCAATTTACCCGACAAGCCGCGCAGCCCCATGCCGATAGCGGTGAGTGCCTGCCCCGTCTCATCGTGTAGGTCGCGCGCAATACGCTGACGTTCTGCCTCTTGTGCGGCTACCACGCGGCGGAAGAGTTCGCCGCGCAGAATTTCACGCTGTTGCGCCTCGTGCAGGCGTTCCTGTTGCAGTTCCGCAATCTTTCGGTCGGTTTCCACCTGGAAGGCGCGCAAGAAGCGAATGACAAAGATAGAGGCGGCGACCGCAGTAACCGCACGCAACAACTGAACAGGAAACCCGAATAATGCGTTGAAGAGCTCCTGATTCAGAAACGTGGAGGGAAAGAGGGGAGACGTGCGTGTGAACAATTGCCCGACCAATCCATACCAACCGAAAGCGACGGATGCCCACAATGCATCCTGCCCAAAGCGAATCAGCCCCGAGCGGCGAAACGCTCGTTGTTGGGCAATCAGCCCAACCGCTGCGAGAAGCGAAGAGGGAATCGCCAAAATATAACGCGTCCAAACATCCGCAATGTCCCACAGCACCTCGTTGCTAAAAGTCCCGCGAAAATGATATAACCCAAAGACCCACACCGCTTCCAGACTGATGGGAATAAGCAAAAATAACCGTCGGCTGACCTCGGTGTAGGCGAGTAAGAAACTTCCGAATGCGGCAAGGGAAATAAAGGAAAACGCGAGCACAGATAATTTCATCCCCCAATAAATGGGCTCATTTGAAATATGCCCCATTTGTTGGAACATCTCGACCCATTCATGAACGGCATGTACGATACCGAACCCTGCTAAGGGTCGCAATGCCTTGCGCAAGCGAATATCCGACGAACGCCCGCCCTCTAGCGCGACAAGCAAGCCCATGCTGAAGAATGCAAGGCCGTAAAGGAAATAAATCAGGACGATCAGCGGTATATCCATTTGCGGTGTTCTCCGCCTCTCGTCCTCCCTTGAATTGATCCCTGTGAAGTTTTCTCTAATCTGCTAACTCACCTTGTGCACCTCACCATGCTCTCTCTTTCACCAGGAGAGGTGAAGGGGGTGATGGGTAACATCCAAATCAATCGGTTCTCAATCTGCTACCGCAGGAACGGCAAAAGCGGTCGCCCGGCTGGGCACGGGCGCCACATTCGTGACAATAGACTTGTGCGCTTTCTTGCGCGCGAGGTCTATGCCGTTGGCGGGGTCTGGGCAAATGAAACGAATTGACGCGCCAGGAATAATACAAGGCCGCGATGATTAGCAGCGCGCCGATTCCGCCAAGAATATACGGCAGTTTATCCAGTGTCACGCGTCCCTCGGTGTCTGTATCAATTGGCTCCGAGGGTTCGATTTGCGCAGAGGGAGGCTGTATCACTGTTGCTTCACTGCTTCGAGTGTATTGCAGACGTACTTGATATGTCTCACCGGCTTCCAAGTCGCTCAATTTGGCGCCACCACTCAAAAAGGATTCTTCGCGAACGAACGGAATCGCCGGAATGGTTTGAACGCCTGTGCTGTCCTCTGGCACTTGAATTTCGATGCTGAAATCCTGCACTGCATACTCGCCCCCCCATTGATAGGTGAAGAGCCTCTTCTTCCCATCCCTTCCGAGCGGCTGGTAATACTCCAAATGATAGGTTGTTTGGCTTTTGATGAATAGAGTGACTCGCTGCCAATTTCCATCCTCTACGGGACCGGAGAAATCGGCGTTGAACAGTTCTCCCCCCTCCTCATAAGCCACTGCAATCAGATTGCCCTCATTTGGAATGCGCAGGTCAAGCGTGGTAGGCAAGGTTGTTCCCTCTGCAACTTTGAAATCATAAATTACCAACATGCTGGGTTGATCATATTCGGACCATAAGCGCACCTTCACGGATTCCAGCGTAATATTTCCCTGTGCATGCACCATCGCGGGGAACACCAAAAATAATGCCAGAAATGAAATCAGCCATCTGCGCATTCGATCCTCCGAAGCCCGTTGTATTTCTCTTATCTTACCATGTTGTGCAGGTCATTGAATACTACAAATTACCCCCTGATTGGCAGATAAATGTCACCCAATTGGGAAAGGGGACTGTTATCAGGTCTTCGACAATGCCAGCGCTCTCACCAATTGCCAGCATGTCCAATTGACAGGGGCGCTTCGTCCGTGCTTTTGGGCGATCTGCACGACCGCTCCACAGATTGCGTCAATCTCCGTAGGCGCGCCGCGTAAAACATCCTGTAGCATCGAGGAGCGATTCGCCGCGGTCTTGCGCGCCACCTCCTCCACCGCCACGATTGGATCTGGAAAGGGCAGTTCGATCTTTTCAGCGCGTGCGGCTTGTGCTGTTTCGGTTGCCAATGCCGCCATCAATTCACGCGTGGATTCGTGCTTCAACAATTCACCGTTTGGAATGCGCAGCAGCGCAGTCAGCGGATTGATAGCCGCGTTGATCACAAGTTTTCCCCAAACGAGCGACGCGGCATTTTCGACGACTTGAACATTGAAATTTGCAGACCGGAGCGCCGCTTCGATCGGACCGAGGGACGGATTCCGCTCGAGTGAAATCATCCCCTCCCCACCGATCTTTGCCACGCCCGCGCCCAACAGGGTCGCGCCGGTTGTCGTTGTCCCCAGCGCGACCCGTTTCGATCCCAAATGCCGCGCGAGTATCTCGCGGTTGCCGATCCCGTTTTGCAGGGTAACGGCAATACCGTCCTCCGCAAGGCATTGCTGGAGTTGCTGCGCGGCGCGTTCCGTTTGCCAGGCTTTTACCAGAACGAGCGCGTATTTTGTCCCCAAGCACTCGCTTGGATCATCCGTCGCGTGAACCTTGAACGCGCGCTCGATCCCGTTCGTGTCAATCAGGCGTGCGCCTTTTTCGCGCAGCGCGTTCAAACCCTCTTTCCATGTGCCAAGCATTGCCACACGCCGACCGCTTTCACTCAATCGCGCGGCAAAGAGCGTGGCAAGAGCGCCGGTTCCGACAATGAGAATGTCGTTCATTGGAGTCGAAGATGGAGGCAGAGGGATCCTGCCCCTATAAAAATCTCAATTCGGGATAAACGCTCGTGTCCAAAAAATCTATCGCCAAGTTCACAGAGATTTTTGGATTTTCCTCAGCATTCCCTGCGTTCGGCGGTGAGAACGTCCTCATCCCGAATTGACGTTAAATTTCCTTCAACAATGCTTCCCACTCGCTGTCATCCATTTCGACCGAATGCTCCTGCGCGGGGAAACGTCTGCTTTCCACGTCTTCAATGTAATCGGCAAATGCCCTTTGCATTTCCTCATGCAGATTCGCGTATTTCTTGACGAATTTCGGCGTGAAGCGGTCAAACAGACCGAGCAGATCATGTGTGACAAGCACCTGTCCATCACAACCTACGCCCGCGCCAATGCCGATGGTGGGAATTGAAATCTTCTTTGAGATCAATTCTGCCAGCCGCGCAGGCACCGACTCAAGCACGATGCTGAAACACCCCGCTTCTTCGAGGATGAGCGCATCCTCGATGAGACGCTTGGCGGCGCGGGCGGTTCTGCCTTGTGCGCGGAATCCACCAAGTTGATGGACCGATTGGGGCGTGAGCCCAAGATGTCCCATCACAGGAATACCTGCGCCGGTAATGGCACGGATTGCCTCGGCGCGCTCGCGTCCGCCCTCGAGTTTGACTGCGTCCATGCCTCCCTGTTGCAAGAAGCGCCCCGCGTTGCGGACCGCCTCCTCGACCGAGACTTGATAAGACATGAACGGCATATCACCGATCAGCAGAGCGAACTTTGCACCGCGTGCCACCGCGCGGCAGTGATGGAGCATTTCCTCCATTGTGACGGGAAGCGTGTTCTCATAACCAAGGACCACCATCCCCAGTGAATCGCCGACAAGAATGGCATCAATGCCAGCCTTATCCATTGCCAGCGCAGTGGGATAATCGTATGCAGTGAGCATGGTGATGACCTCGCCGCGCTCCTTCTTCTGGCGGAAGGTGAGCGTGGTAACTTTCTTGCGCGTCGCAGGCGCGTGGGTGGAAATGGGTGTGGGAGTAGACATGGTATCCTCCGAAATTTGGTAGGAGCCGTTTGATGCGGTCGCCCCTTGCTTGCCGCAAAAGAGACTCTTTGGGATGATTGCCGTCGCGTTCACGCAGAGCGGATACGCGCGGTAGTCATATTATTCCACAATTTTTGTTTTTCGCCTATAATAAATTTTGTACGGATGCACTCATTCGGGACACTAGATGAACATCACCTGCGCTCGAGGAAACGTAATGAAAATCTCTGACGCCAGGTGACTGACACCCTTTGCGTGGACGCTTTTGTAGTTCTGTCAACGGTCCCGCCAAACCTTTGAGGAGAGTTCCTATGAAACGTCTGTTTGGCTTTTTGATTGGACTTTTTGTTGGGGGCTTGGTCGGTTCGACGATTGCCCTGCTGATGGCGCCCGAATCGGGTGAGGAACTGCGCGCCCGGCTTCGTGAGCGTGGACAATCTTTCTTCAATGAGATTCGCCATGCCGCGGACGAACGCAGGATAGAATTGCGCCACAAGTTAGAGGAATTGCGTGCGCCGCGCACCCCAGAGGCGTAATCGGGCAGGATTTTGCTGGTTGAAGTTATTACCTGCCCTCTACCCCTCACCCTAACCCTCTCAAAGGGAATCAACACGAAATGAGATTTTGCGGCGGAGCACGGAAAATTTTTTTGTGTTTTGCTCCTCCCGGTGGGGAGGGGCTGGAGGTAAGGGTGGGTAGGTAGTTACGGCTTGAAAGCGTATTGCCTTTGCATGTGATGATCTGAAAATTCTTCCTTGTCATCGAAAATGCAAAACGCACTCTCCAACGTTAGAGAGTGCCGTTTACGCATCAAACTTTCAGACGCTCTCGTGTGAATTAATCTCCCTTTGAGTGGGCGAGTAAAACCGATTTGTAAAACTCCTCCACCTTTTGCATAGTCTTCCCATACTCTGCCCGCGCAGAGATGATCTTCCGATTCAAGCCTGCCGCCTTCTGCCGCAGGCTTTTGTCTTCTATGGCAGAAACAATTGCCGATGCAATAGACTGTGGATCGGTAGCGTCGCACAGCAGTCCATTTTCATGGGGAGTGATCCACTCTCGAATCGATTCCAGGTCGCCTGCGATGGGGAAACATCCGCAAGCCATGCCTTCGAGCAGTGAGTTCGGAGTTCCGTCGTGAATGCTCGGAGAAACCAGAATTTGCGCGCGGCGATATACTTCAGCCGTTTGTTCATGGGGCATTAAATCAAGGAGTTCAATTGCATGCTCGATCTCTAATTCTTTCATCCAGCGCATTGCTTGTGGTTCGCCTGCCATCGAAGCGCAGAGGAACTTCGCTTTTGGATGTTTAGCCAGCACAAGCGGGATGGCTTTGAAGAACGAGTCGTTGCGGACATAAGGACGCACTCCGCGCGGATTTAAGATGACCGGCTCTTCGACCGGTTTTATCGGTGGATGGAACACATCGCTTCGGACTCCGCCGTTGCCCGGCGCGACCAAATGAGGCTTTTTCTCATCGAAGTCCCATTCGCGCGCGAGGCGAATATCGCGTTGACAATCGGCATGCAGGGCATCAGCAACCTGCAGTGTCCAGCGCGTGTAGTGGCGCATTAATGGCGTAGAGGGACCGTGCAGTGTAAAATCATTTCCCCAAATAGATACTATGAGCGGAATGCCAGTGTATGCTTCCGCGGCGATCATGCCCTCATAGGGAACGCGCATAGCATGGATGAGATCGGGTTTCACCTCTTCGATGAAGGCGCGCAAGCGTTGCGCGGCGCGAGGAATCGTCAGGGGACCGAGCCATTGTCGGATCGCGGTACGCAGGCTCAAGGTCCGGGAAGAAGCGCTGCCCGGGCGTTGGGTCGGCTTCTTTGCGGCGCTGAAGGCAACGGGGATGATTTCCAGTCGTTGAATCGGCAGTTCCACTGAACAGGGAAAAGTGGAGGCGATGTAAATTTCATCGCCGCGCTCCACGAAATGACGAATCCAATTCAAGGCGATGGGAGAGCGTGCATCTACGACATAAAGCAGGCGCATGGGGTGATTATACGTCATTGCCCGATGTGCCTAGACGCGGTATATTTAACTTGCCATGAGCAAGGGACGAATATTAGTCGTTGAAGACAACATGGATAATTATGAACTGGTACGTTTCGTGTTGGAACGTGCAGGCTACGATGTGTTCCTTGCCGTCAACGGGCGGGATGGGGTGGCGGCCGCCCGCGCACAATTGCCCGATTTGATTTTGATGGATTTGGGAATGCCGGAAATGGATGGCTGGATTGCCGCAGAAATGTTGAAGAAGGACGACGCCACAAAACATATTCCGGTATATGCTTTGACTGCCCATACATTGCCCATTGACCGCAAGCGCGCCCTGCAAGCCGGCTGCGATGGCTACGTCTCGAAACCAATCAATGTGAAACATTTTCTCGAAGTGATTGATCGGGTATTTGAGGAAAGAGGATTGGGCAATCGAAAAGACTCCGCCGGTTAACCCTTGTCTGTGCGGAGCGCGTCATTTCAATCGAAGAGGTATGGCCAATATGAAACAAATCTGTGTTGTCGGCGTGGGATACGTCGGACTCGTGACGGCGGCTTGTTTTGCCGATTTGGGAAATCGGGTGGTGGCTCTCGATGTGGATGAGAAGCGCATCGAGAATCTCAAGCAAGGCATTATGCCCATTTATGAACCTGGCTTGGAAGAACTGGTGAAGCGCAATGTCAAAGCAGGCAGGCTGTCCTTTACTACGTCCTATGCCGAAGCGCTGCGCGGTGCCGAGTTTGCGTTTATTGCGGTGGGAACGCCCTCAGGGGTGGACGGCAATGCAGACCTGAAGTATGTGGAAATGGCGGCACGTTCCATTGCTCAAAATATGACCGCGCCTCTCATCATCATCAATAAATCCACGGTTCCTATCGGGACGGGAGACTGGGTGGCTGACATCGTGCGCAGTGCGCAGCCCAAGCCGATTGATTTTGCGGTAGTGTCCTGCCCTGAGTTTTTGCGTGAAGGCTCTGCCATCGCCGACTTTATGAACCCGCATCGCAATGTGATCGGTTCGCTCGATAAGGAGGCGGCGAATAAAGTGGCGCAGTTGCATTTGCCCCTGCGCGCTCCTATTGTCATTACCGATTTGCGCACGGCCGAGATGATCAAGTATGCCAGCAATGCCTTTCTCGCCGCAAAGATTTCATTTATCAACGAACTGGCAGATTTATGCGAACTCGTCGGTGCGGATGTGAAAGAAGTAGCGGCGGGCATGGGTTATGACGCACGCATCGGCCGGCACTTTCTCGATGCCGGCTTGGGCTGGGGTGGGTCGTGTTTTCCCAAAGATGTGCAGGCGCTCGCTTATATGGCAAAGGAGCGTGGGCTCGAACCGCGCATTCTCAACAAGGTGATGGAAGTAAATTACGAGCGTCGCAAGCGTGCCGTCAAACGGGTGGAGGAAATGTTAGGCGGCAATTTGCAGGGAAAAACCGTCGGTTTGTTGGGATTGGCTTTCAAGGAAAACACCGACGATATGCGCGATGCGCCCTCCATTGATATTGCCAATGCGCTGATCGCCGCAGGCGCGAAGGTTCGTGGATATGATCCAGTGGCGCGCGAGAACGCGGCCGCCCTCCTGCCCCAGGTGGAAATCTATGATGATGCCTACAAGATGGCGGAAGGATGCGACGCGCTGATGGTCATCACACCGTGGAACGAATTCAAACAACTCGATCTCGAAAAGATCAAGGAACTGCTCAAAACGCCGGTCATTTATGATGGGCGCAATATTTACGACCCCAAGTTGATGTATGAGATGGGCTTTATCTATCGCGCCGTTGGACGCGCTTATAACGGCGCATAGAAGTTTCTGAACGACAAAGAGTCGGGTACAATTGCTCGGCTCTTTTTTTATGGACACCCCTCAGACACCTCCCATTTGCAATTACGAAGGCTCCGATTACCAGACTTCTTTTTGGGAGCGAGGCGGACGCGAGTACGAAGACCGAACAGAGGCTATTGCCCTCAAGCGTCTCCTCCCAAAAAGCGGGCGCCTCTTGCTGGAACTTGGGGCAGGCGCGGGACGCAACACGCCGCGTTATCTCGGCTTCGAGCGCATCGTCCTGCTCGATTATTCTCGTACCCAATTGGAGCAGGCGCAGCAGCGCTTGGGTCAATCAGAAAAGTACATTTACGTCGCGGCAGATGTGTATCGTCTGCCTTTTGTGAGTGACCTGTTCGATGCGGCGACGATGATCCGCACCCTCCACCATATGGCGGACGCACCGCGCGCGCTGGAGCAGGTCAGAAAGGTGATGCAACCGGGCGGGGTTTTCATCCTTGAGTTTGCAAACAAGTTGAATCTCAAAGCAATTCTTCGTTATTTGTTGGGCCGACAAGCGTGGAATCCGTTTACGCTGGAACCGGTCGAATTTGCGAGGCTCAATTTCGATTTTCATCCCAGAGCCGTGAGAACCTGGCTGGAAGACCTTGGGTTTACCATCGAGCGCATTCTCTCCCTCTCACATTTCCGTCTCGGTCTGCTCAAGCGTCTTGTTCCAGTAGGGATCCTCGTCTTCCTCGATTCGCTATTGCAGTGGACAGGCGCGTGGTGGCAATTGACACCAAGCGTATTTGTGCGGGCAAAAGTGGAAGGTTCTGTATCCCAAACGCAAATCCCCGCGAATCCGATGCTTCTCTTCAAATGTCCCGCTTGCGGATGTTCTCCGCTTCAGGAGGGAAAAGATCATCTGGCTTGCCCGAACTGTGGCGCAAAGTGGGGAATTAAGAATGGAATTTATGATTTCAGAGAGTCCACGAGAGCGTAAGAGTTTGCACTACATAGCCAAGAGGGGGTTAAAAGTCCACCTTGATGATTCGTTCACCGCTCGGGCGCTCGCTTCCGCCTGCCGGTTCGATCGTCACACCGATACCCAGATAGTTCTCAAAGGGCTGAGACGGCGAGAGGATTTGGAGGGTGTAGGTTTCCCCTTCTTCAGGGCGGAAGAGGCCGAGGCTGATTCGTTCTTCGTCCGGTTCGATCAACCAAATCTGATAGGCTTGATTTTCAGCGAGGGGAGGGAGGTTGCGCGCAATGAGAATGGCTTGATTGCGTTGTTCATCCAGGAGCAGCGCGCCGGCGACTTTCTCGCTATCGAGAGGAAGTCTTCGCACGTCTGGGGAGGATAAAAACATCAGTGCAAGTTGCGTGTCTTCAAGGTGTTTCAATAGTTTGTCTTGCCGCCTTTGTGCTTCTTGTAATTGTATAAAGGACAGCAGATTCAAGACAAACAAGAGAATGACTGCTAATCCCAAAGCCGAGTTGAGGGAAAAGATTTGGCGCGGGCGCGGTGATTTGTGGACGTGTGGGAGTCTGCGTTGTACGCGTTGGCGGAGTGCCGCGGGGGGAGAGACAGGTGGAACAGCCATCAGTAAGGCTTCGCTCAAGGCGCGGAATTCAGCCAGTTCTATCTGGCATGAAGCGCAGGTTTTCAAATGGGCTTCGAGGACAGCGATCTCATCCGCATCCAATGCGCCTATGGCATAAGCGGGTATGTTTTCGCGGTATGGAGTATGTTTGTCCTGTGTCATGTAGTACTCCAAGGGATATACGTCGCCATCGAGGGATTTGGATTTATTCTTCCTTCCAAACTTTGCGCAATTTTTCCAGAGCAGCGCGCAGACGGGTCTTGACTGTTCCCAGCGGCAGATGGAGCAGCTCTGCAATTTCGCTTTGGCTCATTCCCTGATAGTAAGCCAATTCGATCACTTGACGTTGATTGGGATGAAGCGTCTGCACGGCGAAGTATAAACTGCGCCATCGTGCTTCCTCTGTGTTGGAATGAAGATCGGGCAGATTTTTCCAAACTTCATCGGGGTCGCTTGAGTCTGTTAAGAGAGGGCGGCGGGATTCGAGCCGCAGGCGATCGAGCGCGACGCGCCGGGCAATGGTCAGCAGCCAAGGGAGGAGAGGACCACGTTCTGCCAGGTATTCGCGGGAGCGACTCCACAATTTGAGGAAAGTATCTTGTGTGGCTTCTTCAGCCAGCATCGGATCGCCGAGGATGTGCAGGGTAAGACCATACACGCGGCTTGCATAGCGATCGTAGAGCGTCAGAAAGGCAAGTTCATCCCCTTTGGCAATTTGTGCAATAAGATGGTTTTCTTCCTCGCGGCTCATAGAGTCATTGGGCTTCTTGCAAGGTCACAGATTTTTGCTCATGAGTTTACTGCAAAAACACACCATCTTGGAAAGTGTTTGAAAATTGAAAGTGGCTCAAACAGTAGCCTAATCAATCTCTCAGAAGGTGTCTGAAAAGTTCATGTTGTTTCAAACTGCATGTGACGTTTTGCTGTTTTGCCAAACCGCCCACGAGTTTTCCACGAATTCACAAATAGCGCCATCCCGTGATGCGTAGATGGTTGGCGGCGCAAGACAGCCAAATTTGCGATGACCTGGAGCAGATTTGAAATTGCTGGCAAAACAACATTTTCAGACGCTTTCTCATTACAGAGACTCACAAGAGCGCAAAGAGAAAATCAAAAAAATTCGCCTGACCAATTTCACCGTTTCGACAGCCTCAACACGTCACCCCCAACCTCTCTCAGCAGAAGAGGTTGGGGGTGAAGGTGATTAGGCAGTATGGTTGGAGCGGATGAGAAGATCATCCGCTCCTGAGGACAACCTCAACCTTTATACGTGCTGAACTTGAAGGGCGCATACAGCGGGCAGAAGCCGACGATAGAGGTGAGCAGGAATATTGCTCCGAGGATCACCAATACGATGCCCACTCCGCCGGTCACGATGCCGCCAAAGTATAGATAAGCGAACACAGCGGCAAGAATGACCCGCACGATGCGGTCGGTGTTGGACATGTTGCGTTTCATGGTTCATCTCCTTTCATTTGCTTGGTATCTGCTCTGGATTGTAGGAGAGGAAACCTGTTTTGTCTGTGACAAAGTCACATAAGGGAGCGAGTTTCCAAGCCTTTGAAATCCAACACCTCGATTGTCCCCCGTCCCGCTTCGATCAATCCCTCGCGCGAAAAATCCTCCAGAATGCGGCTGACGACCTCGCGCGAACTACCCAACTCTGCCGCGATTTCCTGATGGGTGATGCGCATCGGATTCCGGACCTTGGCTTGACTCAACAAAAACGAAGCGACGCGGCGATCCATGCGTTTGAAGACCACCTCATCCACCACTGCCATCACGGTCGAAAGCCGGTCCGATAAAAGATCGAAAACAAACTCGCGCCACAAGTCGTACTTGTTGACCCATGCACGAAACACATCCGCAGGAATCATCACCGCTTCGGCATCCTCCTCCACTGTGGCGATGGCAGGGAAGGACTTGTTGCTGAGGATGGCATTTGCCGTGAGAATGCAGCTTTGACCAAGACCGAAGCGATAGAGCGTAATCTCTCGCCCCGTCTCGCCGATTTTATACACCCGCACCACGCCTGAAAGTAAGAGGGCGATGCCGTTTACGCGGTCGCCATCTACGAAGATATCGTGCCCCGCAGGAATCTTTGCGAGATGGGCATGTTGCATCAATTCGCGTTTGAGGCTTTCATCTGCCCGTTGCAAAAAGGGTAGCGCAAGGGTAATACGGTCGAATTGCTTTGGCTCGATCATGAGAAACCTTTATCGTTTCTCTACAACCCAGAAATGTGATAAGCCCAATATTTTCAAGGGCGTCTTCTCCAAAAACTGTAAAATGCCACGCAAAAGTTTTCCCAGCACTCCAAACCTGGCGATGATGTTATCGTATGCCCCAAAAATGACAGTCCGTTCGACAAAGTGTACCGGCAGTCCAGCGAATAAGTCTTTCAAATCGTTTGTGGAATAGACCCGAACATGTGGAGCCAGTTTATCTCTGAGGAAGCGCGGCAGATAATTGACGAACAATTTATTGCCGAAATAGTATTTGCCTTTCCAGTAAATCCCATGCGTTTCAAAGGGATAACCGCGATTAGGGCAGAAGAGAACAAGGCGACCGCCGGGTTTTCCTGAGGCAGGGTCGGGACGGCGGAGCACACGAATCATCTCGCGCAGCGCGGCGCGGTCGTCTTGGACGTGTTCGATTACCTCATGGCTGAGAATCAAGTCGAAGGTCTCGGAAGGAAGCGGGAGGAATTCGCCCGCCGCGTTGAGAATGTGAGGCGAGCGAGCCCGCGCTTCTTGCGCGCGCTCGAAATCATATTCCAATCCAATGACGGTTCCACCAAATTGAGCAAGATGTTCAACATACATTCCCACCCCACATCCATTTTCTAGGATGTTGCCCTTAATGCGCTCGCCGGCGGCACGAATGATCATATCGAAGCGGCGTTGTTGCCCGGCGCGCCACACATAGGATGGTTCACCGCGTAGAGCCGCTTTAGTGAGGTCGCGTTGAGTCATGGCAGGTATTATATCTTGCATCTTTTTTTACCCCGTGCTAAAATAACGACGCACGACGAACTAATGACCGCACGCATCGAGAAGTGGGCAACCCCCACTTTTCTGCTTGTAATATAGGAAAGATACGGAGCAATAAGCATGTCCAAGAACGAATTCGCCCTGGCTTTCAACGAGGTGTTGGAGGAAAAACAACTCTCCAAGGAAGTCATTATTTCAGCCATCGAGTCCGCCATGGTATCAGCCTATCGGCGGGCTGTTGGCGCGTCCTCCGCCCAGCACGTGGAAGCGAAAGTTGACCCGGAAACCGGCAAGGTCACAATCTACGCCGAAAAGGAAGTGGTGGAAGAGGTGATCGAGCCGAAGACCGAAGTCCTGCTGGAAGAAGCGCGCAAGATCAAACCGGACGCGCAAGTGGGCGATATGGTCGTCGTCGAAACCACGCCGGCAGACTTTGGGCGTGTCGCCGCGCAAACCGCGCGCCAGGTCATCCAACAACGCATCCGCGAAGCCGAACGTGCCAACCAGATGCAGTATTTCGAGCGGCAGGTCGGTGAGATTGTCAGCGGCATTGTGCAAGCCACTAACGCGGCCAGCACAACGGTAGGCTTGGACATGAAAGCAGAAGGCATTTTGCCTGCCAATCAGCGCATCCCCGGCGAGCGCTTCAAAGTACATGATCGCATTCGCGCTGTCGTTTTGGAAGTCAAAGATACCTCTCGTGGACCGCAAATTATTCTCTCGCGAGCCCATCGCAACTTCTTGCGCCGCCTGCTCGAAAATGAAGTCCCTGAAATCTATCATGGCGTGGTCGAAATTCGCGCTATCGCGCGTGAACCGGGCGCTCGCGCCAAAGTGGCGGTAAGCGCTACCCAGCCTGGTGTGGACCCGGTTGGCGCGTGCGTGGGCATCAAAGGCGTGCGCATTCAAGCCATCGTCAAAGAATTGCACGACGAGAAGATAGACATCATCCAATGGGACCCCGATCCTGTTGTGTACATCTCCAAGGCGATCAGCCCGGCGCGCGTGAGTGGCGTCTATCTCTCCAATGTGGACGGAGTGCACACGGCGACGGTGGTCGTGCAGGAAGATCAATTGAGTCTTGCCATCGGGCGTGATGGGCAAAATGCGCGTCTCGCCGCGAAACTTACCGGCTGGCGCATTGACATCAAATCGGTCACCGAAGCCGCGGCTGACGCACTGCAAAAGTTACAGAACGATCCCGAACTTGCGGCTCACCTGGCAGAAAACGTTTCAACTGTCGAGGAAATCCTCGCCAAGAAGGCGGAGAACCGTCCGGTCACACCCGAAGAATATGACCTGCTGGCGCAATTCGTAGATCGCGTCGAACGACGTCTGATTCAAACCAAAGAAGAGGCGGTGCGCGCCGAAGAAGAAAAGACCGCAGCCATCCTGGCGGGTATTCCGCGTGCCGCGTATGAAATGCCTCTCGATCAGGCTGGACTCAAAGAACACGTTTATAACATTCTGGTCGAAGCGGGCATTGATACCGTGGGCTTGCTGATGGAGAAGATGAAACTCGATCCGAACAGTGTGCTGGGATTGCCTGGCATCGGACCGAAGGCTATTCAAAACATCGAAGAATCACTCGCCGCCTTGACCTTCCCCGAGCCGCCTCCCGCGCCGACCGAGGCGGAGACCGTTCCCCAGGCTGAGCCTCAGCCCGAAGCGCTCCCCGCGGAACAAGCCCAGGCGGAGGCCATGCTCGAGGTGGAGAAGCAAGCCTCGGCTAAGAAAGAAGCGAAGAAAGTCGTCGAAGAGGATGAAGGTGAGCATGCCAAGGATGGCGTCTCGCTGGATGAACTCTTCGCTTTGAAACCCGAAATCTTCCAAACCTCTATTGATGAGGAAGAAGAGGAGGACGGTACGAAAAAGAAGAAAGGCAAGAAAGGAAAGAAGAAAAGCGTTGAACTTGAGTTTGACGAGGAATTGGGTGAGGTCGTGGCGCGCAAGAAACACAAGCGCGGCGACAACGATCTTGGCGATGATTGGTAAGGATGTCCTCTCACTTCTGATCCCTCTTTCTTGCGCTTCACGCGAAGCCAAATTGGGACAAGGTGAGGGGTAAAAGGAGTATGTCGAAGAAACCTGTTCAACGCGTGAAGCATGTCCCTCAGCGGACGTGCGTGGGTTGCCGTGAAGTGATGCCCAAGCGGAAGATGATCCGCATCGTGCGGACATCCAACGGCGTTCAAGTGGACCCCTCCGGCAAACTTGCTGGCCGGGGTGCCTATCTGCATGATCGCCGTTCCTGCTGGGAGCGCGGATTGAAAGGCGCGCTGGCACATGCCTTGAAGACGACACTGACGCTTGAAGAACGAACCATGCTTGAAAGTTTCATGAACACCCTGCCACATGAAGCGCAGGGCGTGGGGGCAGGCGAGTAACCATGTGACCGTTTGAACCGCTCACTGGGCTCGCCTGTGCAATGAGCAGAGTACCCTTGGGGAGGGTCTGTTCATTCTAAGATTGTGATTTGTGGAGGTGGTCCTGTGAGCAATAACGGAAACAAAATCGAAATACCGTCCAGCATCGTGATTCGCGATCTGGCACAAAGAATTGAAAAAAGTCCAATTGACCTCATCAAAAAATTGATGACCAACGGCGTGATGGCGACCATCAATCAGGCCGTGGATTTCGATACCGCCGCCATCGTGCTTGCCGAATATGGCTATGAAGCGGTGCCGGAAAAGGTGGAGGAAAGAGTTGTGGAGAGCGGCGAAGTGCCGCTTTGGCGTCGGCTGATCGCGGGGGAGGATCAATCGAAGTTGAAGCCTCGCCCACCGGTGGTGACCATCTTGGGTCATGTGGATCATGGAAAGACCAGCCTGCTGGATGCCATTCGGCAAACGAATGTGGCAGAGGGGGAGGCGGGTGGCATTACACAGCACATTGGCGCCTATCAGGTTGAGAAGAAGGGGCGGCTCATTACCTTCCTGGATACGCCCGGTCATGCCGCTTTTACCCAAATGCGCGCACGCGGCGCACAAGGCGCGGATATTGTCGTTTTGGTTGTGGCGGCAGATGATGGCGTCATGCCGCAAACGAAGGAGGCAGTTGCACATGCCAAAGCCGCGCGCGTGCCCATCATCGTTGCGCTGAACAAGGTAGATAAGCCCAATGCGAACCCTGAGCGTGTCAAACAGCAACTTGCCGAACTGGATCTCGTGCCGGATGAATGGGGTGGGAATACGATGGTGATCCCTGTCTCGGCAAAGCAAAAGCAGGGCATTGATGATTTGCTCGAAGCCATTTTGCTGGTCGCCGATCATTCCCAAATCCATGCCAATCCCTCCGGTAAGGTGATTGGTACGGTCATCGAAGCCAAAGTGGATAAAGCCAAGGGCGTGGTTGCCACGTTACTCGTCCAAAATGGAACCCTCGAAGTGGGTGATGTCGTGGTAGCCGGAACGGCTTATGGCAAAATACGCGCCCTCTCCGATTACCGCGGCAAACCGGTCAAGAAGGCGGGACCATCCACGCCGGTGGCGGTTTTGGGATTGAACGAGGTCCCTACGGCAGGCGATTTATTCCAGGTAGTCGAATCGGAAAAGGAAGCGCGCGCCATCGTTACAGAACGGCTGGAAGCAATGAAATCGCAAGTGCAGGCGCGGAAAAAGGTCTCGCTTGAAGACCTGTTTGCAAATGTCCGCGCGGGTGAAACGAAAGAACTTAACCTGATCATTAAGGCTGACGTACAAGGCTCGCTCGATCCTATCATTACAGAATTGAGCAAACTCAGCACCGATGAGATCGGCATCAAAGTCCTGTACGCTGAGACGGGCAACGTCAGCGACAACGATGTCATGCTTGCTTCTGCCTCTCGCGCGATTATTATCGGCTTCAATGTACAGGTGGATGTCTCGGCGCGCCGCCTGGCTGAAAAGGAAGGCGTGGATATTCGCTTGTACGAAATCATCTATCGCATCACCGAAGACATCGAAAAGGCGCTCAAGGGCATGCTCGAACCGAAGGTGAAGGAGAAGGTCCTTGGACGTGCGCAAGTGCTTGCGGTCTTCCCAGCCTCCAAGTTTGGCAAGGTGGCAGGCTGCCGGGTGACCGAAGGTCTGCTACGGCGTAATTCTCGGGTTAGACTCTATCGCGGTACCGATCTGGTCTATGAGGGCGAAATGAGCTCTCTTCGCCACGAAAAAGAAGACGTGAAAGAGATCAAACAAGGCTACGAATGTGGCGTCGGCTTCAAGAACTTTAGCGACATACAGGTCGGCGATTTGTTGATCTGTTATACGCTCGAATCATCTGAGGAGTAATATGCCGTCCGGGGTTCGGCTTCAGCGCATTGCAGATCGTATTCGTCAGGAACTCTCGGAGATGTTGATCCGTGAGATCAGCGATCCACGCTTGCAACAAATTTTTGTGACAGATGTCGAAGTGGATCGCGAACTGGCGTATGCAGATATCTACGTTTCGGCGGTTGAGGGCGTGGCGCGTTCGAAAGATGTTCTCGCGGGGCTCGAGTCTGCCTCCGGTTTCATCAGGCGGACTCTCGCCTCGCGCATTGACCTGCGCGTCTTCCCGCGCCTTCGTTTTCATTGGGATATGACCCCCGAACATGCCGATCACATCGAAAGACTCCTTGCGCAATTACGAAAAAACAAATAAACTCAGTCGGTAATCAACGGTGAACTATAGGAATTAGGACAAATGATGGAAGATGTCAAAGGGGCGATCAAAGAACGCCTGAATAACTCGAAAAAATTTCTCATTGCCTCTCACGTTCGCCCCGACGGCGATGCAGTTGGTTCATTGCTTGGTTTGGGGCTGGCTTTACAAAACACCGGCAAGCAGGTACAAATGGTGCTTGTGGATGGGGTGCCTTCCTCCTTCCGTCATCTCGAAGGAAGCGAATTGATCGTGAAGGAACCGTCGGGAGAGTATGATACGTTCATCACAGTAGATTGTGCGGATTTCAAACGCTTGGGAAAAGCCTTCGAGAACTTTGCGCCACCGGATATTAATATTGACCATCACATCACCAATGAGAAATTTGGGAAACTGAATCTGATCGAAGCGGAGGAGGTGGCGACCGCCGCGATCCTTACCCGCTATCTGCCCGAATGGGGGTACGAAATCACCCGGCCTGTTGCCGCCGCGTTGTTGACGGGTATCCTCACCGATACGCTTGGCTTTCGCACATCGAATACGAATCCCTCCGCTTTGCGCCTGTGTGCTGACCTGATGGAAAAAGGCGTGGATATGCCTGCCCTGTACATGAAAGCCCTAGTCAAGAAATCCTTTCCCGCAGCGCGCTATTGGGGCGCCGGGCTTTCCAGCCTCGAACATCGAGACGGCATTGTCTGGGCGACGCTCACTCTCGAAGATCGCAAGCGCGCCGGCTATAATGGAAATGACGATGCCGATTTGATCAATATGATTTCTGCCATTGACGGGAATAAAGTGGGTATGATCTTCGTTGAACAAAACGACAGTGTTAAAGTCTCATGGCGTGCCTTGGAGCCGGATATTGACGTGTCACAGGTGGCGAAGTATTTCAACGGTGGGGGGCATGCAGCCGCGGCAGGCGCGGATATTCCTGGAACCTTGAAGGAAATTCAACCGCTGGTACTTAAGACCACCCGACAAATGCTTCATCTCTAACGAAAAACTTACATAAATATATGATAATCTAAGCGAATTTGTTACAGGAGGATAAAGTGAACAGTCAAGATGTAAAGAATGCCATTTCCGGTGTCTTGGTTGTGGATAAACCTGTCGGGATGACATCACATGACGTGGTGCAAATCATCCGTAATGGAACCGGTTTGCGCCGCGCAGGACACACCGGCACGCTTGACCCTCGTGCCTCCGGAGTTTTGGTTATTTTAGTGGGTCCCGCAGTTCGATTGAGCGAGTATGTATCTGCCTCTGATAAACGCTACCAAGCCATCATTCGACTGGGTGGAAAAACCGACACGTTTGACGCTGAAGGGAAACTTACGCCGTCCAATCAGCCGCTCAATATCACCGAGGAACAATTCGAAGCAGTTTTGAAAACTTTTATTGGCGAGATCGAACAAGTTCCGCCGCCGTATTCCGCCGTCAAAGTGCATGGGCGCAAAGCCTATGAAATGGCGCGCAAGGGTGAAGAGGTTGAACTGACGCCGCGCAAGATCACCGTCCATCACCTCGAGGTGCTCGAATGGGCGCCGCCCGAAGTGGTGATTGATGTTCATTGCTCGTCCGGTACGTATGTGCGTTCCCTGGCAAACGATCTGGGCGAAAAACTGGGCTGCGGTGCCTACCTCGTCGGCTTGCGGCGCACCAAAAGCGGACGCTTCTCCCTGCGAGATGCAGTGCCACTACGCAAATTGCAAGAGGCCTTCCAGGCTGGCAACTGGTATCAATACCTCATCCCTGCCGCAGAAGCATTAGGTGATTGGCCCGCCGTCGAACTGAGCCCGGACGATGTCGAGGCCGTGCGGCACGGGCATCGCGTCAAAGCCGCGCCGGATACCACAGTGGGAAGCCGCGTGCGCGGCGTCAGCACGCAGGGTGAACTCGTCGCATTGATGGAATGTGTTGTAGAGGAGGATGGCTCCCTCGCCTGGCAACCCAAGAAAGTATTCTTCACCAACGAGTAACGCCGCGTACCGAAACAATAAAAGCCTGTTATCATTCCAGCGCCAACGCGGCGCTGGAATGATTTATGGATATGAAACATTATCACTCCCTCGAAGAACTTACCCTGCACAATTCATGGCTGACCATCGGAGTTTTCGATGGCGTGCATCGCGGTCACCAGCAGATTATTCGCCGCCTCGTCGAGGGCGCACACGAAAGTGGTATGCCCGCTGTCGTTTTGACGTTCGACCCGCATCCGGCAAACGTGCTGGGGAGGGCGGAAATCAAACTGCTCACACTCCCCGAAGAACGTGCTCAATTGCTTGCCTCTCTAGGTGTGGACGTGGTCATCACACAACGCTTCACGCGGGAACTTTCAAATGTCACCGCTTTCGATTTTATGTCCCAACTAACGCGTCATCTCGGACTTAAGCACCTGCTCATCGGCTACGATTTTGCTCTTGGAAAAGGGCGCGAAGGCAACGCACCGCGTTTGACGGAAATTGGCTCGGCATTAGGATACACCGTCGAAACGGTATCCGCCCTGGGCGATGAAAGCGGCGTGATCTCCTCCACCGAAATCCGCAAATTGGTCGTGACCGGCAATGTCGCCGAGGCGGCGCGTTTAATGGGTCATCCCTATCGCTTGCAAGGAGAAGTTCTACGCGGCGATCAGCGCGGGCGGCTCATTGGCTTTCCCACTGCCAATCTTTCATATGCACCTGATAAACTGATCCCCGCCAAGGGAATCTATGCTTGTTGGGCATTCGTAAATGGTGAGAAGCATCGCGCCGCGGTCAACATTGGCACAAATCCCACTTTTACTCCCGATAAGCAAACGTTGAGCGTGGAAGCCTATCTGCTCGACTTCGACCGCGAGATTTACAACCAAACGCTCAGGCTCGACTTTGTGGCGCGCTTGCGTGACGAATTGCGATACGACTCGGTGGATGCACTTGTGGAACAAATACGAAACGACGTTGCCATCACTCGTAACCTTCTGCAAAATTGACAGCCGACGATGTTTTGTTGTAAAGTAGGAAAAAAGTCGAAAAGGAGAATGTACAATGAACCAGCCTTCCCCTTTTTCCTCGATGAGCGGGGCACCCTCTCAGGATCAAACGGCTCTGGCGGCGGCTCGCTTGATGTCGCAGGCACAAAACGGTGCAAAGAATTGTAATTACCTACCCTCATCCTAACCTCTTCCAAAGGGAGAAGGAATCAACAAAAGAATTTCTATTGGGTTGCGGTGCTCCAGCAAGCGTGCAAACGTTCTTCACAGGCAATGCTTCCATCGTCGGATTTTCCGCAAAACATCGGTACTCCCTAACCTTCTCAGGGCGGTTATCTGACCGCCCTTCTTCACTCAAGGGTTATCGGCGGTGTGGCTCTTAGCACAACTTCTATGAATTGTGCTACTTTTGCATGATATTGACTGCCCTCTTCGTGGGTATCCGATGTCGCAAACGCAAAAGGTATAATCTGCCCGATCTTTTTTGAGGAGATTCTTATGCCCAAACGTGAAATTTATCTGCTTTCACCGCGCGCGCTCAGCCCCGAAACTATTGCTGTGGCCTTTGCCAAGACCTCACGCTCGCCCGAGTCATTCCGTGCCATTGCGGCGGAACTCAGCGATGAAAAGTCCGCGCAGTTCCACGAAAAGTGGGTGGTGGGGTATGGACATGCTTCGGTCGCAGAACATGCCGTACTGCACATTGCCTTTGAGAACGTTTCGCGTCTTGCCATCGAAAGCATTGAGGGGAATCGACTCGCCTCTTACACCGAAAAATCAACGCGCTATCAAAAATGGGGAGAGGATGATTTTGCGATTCCGCGAGAACTCGATGGACACCCGCTACGCGCCGAATTTGAGGAGACCGTGCGCTTCCTTTTCAAGACCTATGCCGACTCGCTGACCCCCGTGCGGAATCTCATCTTTGAGCGCTTCCCGCGCCGCGAGGGCGAGAGTGATGAAGCATGGGATCGCCGCGTGCGCTCCAGGTATGTAGATGTGTGTCGCTTTATCCTGCCTGCCGCCGCGCTGGCTAATGTGGGCATGACCGCTAACGCGCGCGTCGTTGAAAACATGATTCGCAAAATGCTCTCCCATGAACTTCAGGAAGTGCGCGAGATCGGCGCCACCGTGAAGGAAGTGGCAAAGGCTGAAACCCCAACACTGGTGAAATACGCGGATGCTGTGCCGTATCTGATGGAGACGTGTAAGGAGATTGGAGAATGGGGGAGTGAGGGGTGGAAAGCGGAAAATGGAAATTCGGAATGGTGTACGCTGGTGGATTTCGATAGAGACGGCGAGAAGAAAATTTTAGCCGCGGCGCTCTATCGCTTTGGAGAAATGCCCTACGCGGCCGCATGGGCTTATGTCAAGAGTCTCGACGCGGCAGAACTTGCAAGGCGGGCTGAAACCCTGTTGGGACGGTTGGGCAAGCATGATATTCCTCTTCGTGAATTGGAATACTGCAAATACACCTTTGACCTGGTCATGGATCAGGGCGCGTACGCCGAGTTCAAACGTCACCGCATGATGACCCAAACACCGCAAAGGCTGACGACGCGGTTGGGATACGCGATCCCACGTTTGATCACAGAGGCAGGCTTCGGTTCCCGTTACGAAGCGGCGATGGCGGCGGCGGCAAAAACTTTCGAGAAGTTGTACGAGTTCAGCCCGGCCGTCGCACAGTACGTCGTTCCCAATGGCTACAATCGTCGTGTGCTGGCGGAGTTCAATTTGCGTGAGGCGTTTGCATTCTGTCAATTACGTTCTGCCGCAAATGCACATTTTTCCATCCGGCGCATTGCACAAAGAATCTACGAAGAGATCGCACGCGTCCATCCGCTATTGACAAAGTATATGAAATTACAGGATGAGACATGGCAAAAGGTAGAGGAGGATCATTTTACAAGTCTCGCCTGCAAAGCGATATAGGTTTTATGACGATGGAACGATCTCTGGAGGAGCCTGTCGCTCTGTGCGTGGATCTTTGACGAGAAAGACGAGCACGCCGATCAAGATTCCCGAAAGCAATACGGACATCCAAAACGTTGGGATAAAACCGGCGGCATCCACCAGCCACCCGCCGAGGAGGGGAGCAAAGATGGTAGCGGGCGCAGTTAACGTTTGCGAGAGCCCGATATAAATGGGACGATTTGCTTCATTGCCAAAGTCCACTGTCATGGCCATACTGATGGTCCAAATGGAGACATTTGCCAATCCCGCGAGGATAAAGATGGGATAGAACCAAACGATGGAGGTGGCCATCCAAGCGAACAGTGAACTGAGAAAGGCAGACACCGCGCCAAGGATGACCATGCTGCGATGACCCCATCTGTCGCCCAGCCAGCCCATGCCTGCATTGGCAATTGTTTGTGAAAGGGTAAGCGTAGCGGTAAGGTATCCTGCGATGACTTCGGTCATATCGAACGCACGCAAGGCATAGATAATGTAGAACGAGAATCCCATTGTAGCGAATTGCGCCAGAATGCGTGCCACGAGAAACCATCTGAAGTTTTTATCCTGAGCGAGGATTCTTTTTGCATCCTCCCAGAAGTGAGAAGGTGTATCGGGGATTTGCTTTTCGGTATCTTCCGGTTCGCGCGTCAGAGCAAGGGCAAACCAGGATAAGGTGAAGAAGAGACTTGCGATGAGAAAGCAGGCTGAAAAATCCCAGGGAAAGGCAAAATAATCCAGCACATAGCCTGCTCCGACGGCTGATACGCTGATGAAAAGATTTGCCAGCGCCGCCTGAAATCCAAAAAATGTGCCGCGCGATTCGGCAGGGATGATCTTTGAGATCATGGATGTCCACGCGTTGGCTGTGAAACCTCCGCCTAACCCTTGCCAGATGAGCATGAGAAACGTGAGGATGAGTCCTGCCTGCACACCGAGGAACGGAAGCACCAGCGCGAGCAGGGCGAGACCCAGAAACGGGGCGCGTTCGTGGATGGTCATCAGCAAGACGGTGCGCTTGTATTGACGCAGGCGCGCGACGTGACCAGCCGTAAACAATTGCGGAAACAGCCAGCCTGCGGAATGGATGGCTGGGACAAGCCCGATCAATGTAGCGGAGTCGGTCATCGAGGCAACGAAGAGGGGCAGAATGGTGCTGAACGACGCAAAGCCAAGGGCTAGACCAAAAAAACTGCCATCTGCCAGGTTGACGAGGACATTATGTTTGAGATGGCGGCGGATTTCTGTTTCAAAGGGAGTGAGCATGGGTGGATTGTAATTCATTCTCGAAGCGTGCAGAGACGCTGGTGAAATGTCCATTGACATTTTCTCAAATTGGTATAAAATGAAAAACGAACGATCGTTCATTTTTTAAAGCAGGGAGTCGGCATGACGAAAGTGAAACTCAGGAAAGGCGAAGCCACACGTCTTGCTATCGAGGACGCGGCAATGCAGTTGTTTCTAGAACAGGGTTATGCGGCCACCTCCATGCGGCAGATTGCAGATAAAGCGGGTCTGGCGTTGGGCGGAATTTACAACCACTTCTCCAGCAAGGAGGCAATCTTCAAGGGTATCATCATTGATAAGCATCCCTATAAAAAAATCCTTCCGCTTATCCTTGCCGCAGAAGGGGAGACCGCCGAAGAATTCCTGGGCAACGCGTTTCGCATCATCCTCACAGAGCTGGGCAAGCAGCGTGAATTCATCAACCTGATGCTCATCGAATTGATTGAATTCAAGGGTGCGCATGGCGCCATGATGTTGCGCGAGATGGCGCCAAAGGTCTTGCCTGTTTTCGAAAAGATTGTGAAATCAAAGAAGGGCTTGCGCGTGACTAATCCTGCCATTCTTATGCGATCCTTCTTTGGCATGATTATTTCCTACTTCATTACCGAGATGCTCATCGCCAATTCCGTTCTCAGTAAGCTCATGCCCAAAAATGCTGCCGATGCCTACGTGGATATCTATCTACACGGCATTCTCAAGCCATCCGAATCCTGAAGTCGCTTTCTGCTTTCCATGTGTTGTCCACTGATTACTGTCCACTGAACTTCCCCACCCTCGGAGCCTCCATGAACTCTCGCCTCCTCTCCATCATCCGCAAGGAATTCATTCAAATCTTCCGCGACGCGCGTACGCTGATTTTGATTCTCGTCATCCCGATCATGCAATTATTCCTGCTTGGCTACGCGGCAACGAACGATGTACGCAATATCCCGCTGGCGGTGCTGGATCGAAGCCGCAGTCCCGAATCGCGTGCCCTCGTAGATGCCTACCGTGCCGCAGATTATTTTCGGATTGCATATGATGTCCAGTCCGAGGCGGAGATTGAGAGACTGATCTCAAAGGGAGAGGCGCGCGCCGCGATGATCATCCCGCCCGATTACGCCCAGCGCCTCGCCGACGGGAACGCGCAAATCGCCTTCCTCCTCGACGGCTCCGACCCGACCAGCGCCTCCACTGCGCTCTCTGCCTCGCAGTTGATCGGGCAGGCGCATTCCACAAGCATCCTCATGCAGCGATTCGAGCGCAGCGGCATGAACCTGCGCATCCAGATGCCCGTCGAAGTCCGCACATCCGTCTGGTTCAACCCCGACCTCATCAGCGCGCACTTCATGATCCCCGGCGTGATCGGCATGATCCTCTACGCCATCGCCGCCATCCTCACCGCCACCTCGGTCGTGCGCGAACGCGAGCGCGGCACCATCGAACAACTCATCGTCACGCCCATCCGCCCGTGGGAACTCATCGTCGGCAAACTCACGCCGTATGTCATCCTCGGCTTCTTCAACACCATCGAAGTCCTCGCCGTGGGACATTGGTGGTTCGGCGTGCCCATCCGCGGCGACCTTGGACTCATCATCCTGCTTTCGGGCGTGTTCATGGTCACGGGGCTGGGCATCGGTTTGCTTGCCTCCACCATCGCCAACACCCAGCAGGAAGCCATGCTCACTGTGTGGATGACCCTCCTGCCGAGCATTTTCCTCTCGGGCTTTTTCTTTCCGCTCGAAGCCATGCCCAAAATCCTGCAATGGATTTCCTACCTGATGCCCCTGCGCTATTACCTCGTCATTATCCGTTCGTTACTGCTCAAGGGCGTGGGTCTCGAAACGATTCAAACCGACGTGCTTGCCATGACTCTCTTCGCCGTCGGCATCATGACCCTCGCCGCCCTGCGCTTCCGCAAACGACTTGATTAATTCTTCCCTCTTTCTTCTTTCCTCTTTTTATCACTCGCAAGAAGAAAGACGAAAGAAGAAGGAAGCTTCACAAGGAGTTCACCATGCACAAACCGCCTCTCGCTCTCCGTATCGTTGTCATCTTGCTCGTTCTCTCCACAATCCTCTATTACGCCTTCCGTTCGCTCACTGCCGACGAAAACGGCGCGCTCAAAGCCTCGGGCGTCATCGAAGCGACGCAGGTCAACATCGCGCCCGAACTGGCTGGCAGGGTGAAGGACGTCTTCGTGGCGGAGGGACAAACCGTTCGGAAGGGAGACCCGCTTCTTTCCCTCGACGACAGCCTGCTCTCTGCCCAACGCGCCGTTGCCTCCGCCCAATTGGATTCTGCCAAAGCCGCCCTCGAAGTTGCTCAATCTGCTCATGAAACTGCGCTCCAACAATACGATGCTACGCTTTCGAGTGCGCTTGCCGCCGAGCGAACCACACGCCTAAGCGCTTGGCGGGAATCAAAGCCGTCTGAATTCGAGCAGCCCGTCTGGTATTTCTCCAAAGAAGAACGTTTGCAAGCCGCGCAAGCAGAAGTGGATGCTGCAAAGCAAGCACTCGATACCGCCGTTCAAAAACTAAATGACCTTCAAGAGACGGCAGGAGGTGCACAGTTCCTCGAAATCGAAGCAACGCTTGCTCGGGCGCGCGCGGCTTTCCAGAATGCGAAGGCAGTCTATGACCAAACACTGAGCGCGTCAGATGGACAAGACCTGCGCGATGCAGCACAGATTGCTCTCGATGAAGCAGAGTTGACACTCGAAGATGCACAGCAGGCATATGACGATGCGCTAACGACAGACATCGCCGAAAATATTCTTACCGCCCGCGCGGAGGTGATCATCGCGCAAGAAATCTACGATACCGCCATGGACAATTTACGCGCCTTGCAAACCGGCGTCCATTCACAGCAGGTCATTACGGCACAAAAAGTCGTCGCACAGGCTGAGGCCGCGCTCAAACAGGCGCAAGCCGCCGTGAAGACCGCTGAAGCCAACCTTGCCTTGATTGACGCACAGATCGCTAAATTAACCGTTTACGCGCCAATGGATGGTGTCATCCTTACCCGTAGCGTTGAACCTGGCGAATTCGTCCAACCTGGTGCGGTGGTCCTCACATTGGCGGACACGACGAATCTCACCATCACCGTTTATGTCCCGGAAGATCGCTATGGTGAAATTTCGCTAGAGGAGTCAGCACAAGTCTTGGTGGATTCGTTCCCCGGCGAAATCTTCACTGCCACAGTCATTCAAATCGCAGATAAAGCTGAGTTCACGCCGCGCAACGTCCAAACCGTAGAGAGCCGCAGTTCCACAGTTTATGCTATCAAACTGAAAGTGACCGACCCTGAAGGAAAATTGAAAATCGGTATGCCGGCGGATGTAACTTTCAAGTAATTTGTGATTGAAGAGCGGAGATCAGCGGTTTGAGAATTGGAGAATAAGCAACAAGTGGATTACCTCGTTCAAGCCTCCCACCTCAAAAAACACTTCGGCGAAACCCGTGCCGTGGATGACGTTTCCCTGTACATTCGCGCGGGCGAAATCTACGGGCTCGTCGGCGCGGACGGCGCGGGGAAGACAACGACGATTCGCCTGCTGGTCGGCGCGCTCAAAGCGGACGCTGGCGAAGTGAACATCTGCGGCTACGACATCCACAAGCAGACCGAACAGGCGCGTGCGCAGTTCGGTTATCTCTCCCAGCGCTTCTCCCTCTACGAAGACCTGACCGTCCTCGAAAACATCCGCTTCTTTGCCGAAGTGCGCGGACTGAAACCCGACGAATGGCTTCCGCGCTGCATGGAAATTCTTGAGTTCGTTGGTCTCGAAAAATTCACCGACCGAAAAGCGGGTCAACTTTCGGGCGGCATGAAGCAAAAACTGGGTTTGGCTTCCGCACTGGTTACCAGACCGCGCGTGCTGTTGCTCGACGAACCCACCACAGGCGTGGACCCCGTGACGCGCCAGGATTTTTGGCAGTTGGTGATCAAACTGGCATCCCCCTCTCCTATTGGGAGAGAGGCTAGGGGAGAGGGAGATGTTGCAGTTCTTATTTCAACCCCGTATATGGATGAGGCTTCCAGATGTCACCGCGTTGGTTTTATGAAGGATGGAAAAATCATCGCCGAAGACACGCCCTCCGCCCTGCGCGCCCGTCTCAATGGACGCATCCTCGAACTGCGCGGCTCGCCGCTGACTCTCCTCCGTCACATCGCGCATCAGGATGAGGATGTCGAGGATGTGCAGGCGTTTGGAGACCGTCTGCATATCCGCGTCGGGGAGGGAAAGGCTCAGGGTGTGTTGAGCAGGCTGAAGTCGAAGATCCGAAGCGCAGGCGGTCAGGTGGATGAACTCCGTTCCGTGCCGCCCGTCCTCGAAGATGTGTTCATCGCATTGTCGGAGTCCCAATGAGCGAAGCAGTCATCAAAGTCGAAAATCTCACGCGGCGGTTCGGTGATTTTGTCGCTGTGGATCATGTCAACTTCGAGGTGCGTGCGGGGGAGGTGGTCGGCTATCTCGGTCCGAACGGTTCGGGCAAGACGACGACCATCCGCATGTTGCTCGGTCTGCTCGAACCCAGCGAAGGCAAAGCGATGGTGCTCGGCTTCGACGCATTCAAGCAAAGCGAACAGGTGCGGGCGCAGGCGGGATACATGTCGCAGAAGTTTGCGATTTACGACGACTTGACCGTGCTCGAAAACCTGACGTTCTACGGCGGCGTGTATGGCATCACGGACAAAACCCGCATCTCACGGACCCTTGAACTGGTCGGGCTTCGTGGGCATGAGTCCACGCTGACGCGGACTCTCTCGGCGGGCTGGCGTCAGCGGCTGGCGCTGGGCATCGCGCTGGTGCATGAACCCAAACTGCTCTTCCTCGATGAACCGACTTCGGGCGTTGACCCCACTGCTCGCCGCGCCTTTTGGGACCTGATCTACAAACTTGCCGATAACGGCGTGACGATTTTGGTCACCACGCATTACATGGACGAAGCCGAATACTGCGAACGAGTCGGCATCATGCGCGACGGCAAACTGCTGGCAATGGACACACCCTCCAATCTGAAACGCGACATCATCCCCGGCGACGTGTGGGAAGTCTATGTCGAACCGCTGGAAGCGGGGCTGGAGGTTCTGCCTGAAATTGAGGGCGTGTTACGCGTGGGATTGGCGGGGGATCACTTGAGGACGATAACAGAAAGAGGAAAGAAGAAAGAAGAGTTGTTGAAAGGGTTGAAGGGGCGAAATGTGAATGTGAAAGATATTGTCGTCGGCGAGCCGACGCTGGAGGATGTGTTTATTTCGCTGGCGAGGTGAACCGATCCTATTTGTGCCTTAATTTACCTATATTAGCATGTAACGAAAATCAGTTACCAAGGGATGACAAAACGCAATTGACATCTTTGTGAGGGGGAGTATAAAATTTGTGTTGTCTATTCAATTAAGCTGAAAAAAAAGAAATGACTGCACAGCCTCCAAAAAAGATTTCAGTACTGATTGTAGATGACCATCCCTCACTGCGGGCGGGAGTTCGTGCGATGCTTGAAAAAACTCCTGATATTTATGTTGTTGGCGAGGCAGAGAATGGCAGCGAGGCGGAAAAATTACTCAAGGAACTGCGCCCCGATGTGATCCTGCTCGATCTGAAGATGCCAGGTTTTTCTCCCTTTGCCTTTGAAAAATGGGCGCGGGAAAATTATCCACAAACCGTTACCCTTGTCCTAACCGCTCATGATCGTGACGCGTACCTTGCAAGCATGATGGATGCAGGCGCGGTTGGGTTTTTGGATAAAGAGACGAAAGAAGATCAATTGATCCATGCCATTCGCCTCGCGGCTTCCGGGGTGAGTCTCTTCGATGAACAGCAAAAGAAGCGAGCGCGCCAGTGGCATGAGGAAGTGGAAAACAAATGGAACAGCTTATCGGAGCGAGAAAAACAAGTTTTGCGGTTATTGACAGAAGGCGCGAGCAACAAGGATATTTCATCGAAGTTGCGCATCAGTCTCAAAACGGTTGACAAACATCTCGAGAGGATCTATCGAAAATTAGGGGTCACTTCGCGGGCAGAGGCAGTGTTGTGGGGAAGTAAACACATGGGGGATTTTCCGTATTGAAGCCAGAATAAGCTTTCCATATAATTTGAAGGAATTCTGTAGTTTCACCATTCTTGTTTTCGGAGGCACAAATGAAAAAAACTGATCTCTTAATTTCGATTCTAGCGGGGATTGTTTTAGGACTACTTTTAGTCCTTGTGAAGGGCAGTGATGGCTTAATTAAGGCTAGCTCTGTATCGGCTCAAAGTCCCATGGGT
>DATLZK010000062.1:0-6805 GCA_035574015.1 Anaerolineales bacterium | reverse complement strand
CCGCGACCTTCACGCCCTCATTGACTCCAACACAAACACCTTCCTCCACACCGACGCGTACCCCAACCAGCACACCGACATCAACCTTCACGCCGACCCAAACACCGAGCCACACACCGACCGCGACGTTCACACCGTCATCCACACCGACGCGCACACCGACTGCGACCTTCACACCGACTCAAACGCCAAGCCACACACCGACTGCGACGTTTACGCCGTCATCCACACAGACGCGCACACCAACATTTACTCCATCTCCTACACCAACGCCCTCAAGAACGCCAACCCTTACACCAACCCGTACCCCCACACCCACGCGAACACCATTCCAGACGCGTACACCTACGCCAAATACGGGCTGTGACCGCATCGAGTTTGTTGGCGATGTGACCGTTCCTGATGGTTCGGTCTTTGCGCCGGGGAGCACATTCACAAAGATTTGGAGATTGAAGAACGCCGGTACATGCACATGGAAGACAACGTACCGCCTTGTTCTCGTAAGCGGCGACTTGATGAACGGACAAAATCTCATGCCGCTTCCAACGGAAGTCGCTCCAGGTCAAACGATTGATCTGGCAATGAATTTCACCGCCCCTGTCGTGGAAGGAAGTTATCGCGGCAACTGGCAGATCCGCAACGACAAAGGTGAAATCTTCGGTACCACAGCCACAGCCAATCGTCCCTTCTGGGTCTCCATTCAGGTAAAGGCGCCTCCGCTGACCGGCACGGTCTATGACTTCGTTGCCAATGCCTGTTCGGCACATTGGTTCAACGGAAGTGGGACACTGAATTGCCCCGGTAGAAACAACGATGTCAACGGCTTTATCCTGCGTCAGACCACCTCCAGGCTCGAAAACGGAACATTGCTCAGGCGTCCCAGTTTGCTGACGGCTCCACAAAATGTGTTCAACGGTTACATTCGCGGCGTCTATCCATCCTTCAAAGTGCAAAACGGTGATCATTTCCAAGCAATTGTCAATTGTGAAGGTGGAGCGACATCCTGCGGCGTTCTCTTCCGTTTCGATTATCAACTGTCAGATGGGATCATCCGCGACTTCTGGGCGTTTGGCGAACAGTATGAAGGAATATCCTTTACGGTTGATCTTGATCTCAGCCCGCTGGCAGGCCAGGACGTGAGATTTGTGTTGACGATTCTCTCGCTTGGACCCGCTTCCGGTGACCGCGCCTTATGGGTCGAGCCGCGCATTGTTCGTTCCGCACCATCACTCACAATTACTCCCACTCCGTAAACGACAGATTGTACAAAGTTGAGATTGTGTAATACCATGCTAACCCGCGCGGCGCCGAAACATCTTCCCAACATGACATCTATTTGAAATTGGACAATTCGACCTTTCAGTGCAAAAGCCACCCCCAAGCAAGTGAAAATTGGATTCCGCGAATAAAGCAAATCGCATCGCAAAATTTACAGACACTCGATGCGGAAGATTCTCGGCTCGCGATATTCTCCCAAAAGTTCAAATTGCTTAATCGCGATTTTTCCCAATTCTCGCTGTTTCAACCCTGCTATAATGTCCGCTCATGGACATTCGAGCAGGTATTCTCACCGCCGCATTTCTCTTTGCGCTTGGAGCATTCTTCGTCTTCCGTAGCGGTTACCGCGCCTGGCTGTCGGCTCGAAAACTGACGTTTTACCGAATCCGGCGTCAGCGGGAAAGAAGCGGCTTGCTGACTATCCTCGGAGCGCTTGGTTTGTTTGGATGCGCAATCCTTCTGTACCTCTACGGAGAACCAGTTGCCTATCAATATTTTCCTCCCTCGCCCACCCCCTCTCTCACGCCCACTATCACACTTTCCCCCACCATTACACTCTCGCCCACCATTACGCTTTCACCCACCATTACCGACACCCCCTCTGTCACCGATACGCCAACCAGCACACCCACGCCTTTTATCCCGCCGGTCATTGAAGCGCTGTTTACCAGCGAAGTGACACCCAACCCCAATGCCGTCTTCAGTCCATTACAATTCACGCTCGATTGCTCCGATTTCACCAATTTCGAATCCGCCACAGTCTTTCAAAACCCTATTCGCTATATGTGTGCGGTGTTCACATATGATCAAATGACCCCCAACGCGCAATGGACGGCATTGTGGTACCGCGATGGCGAATTGATCCATTACGAAACGCTTCCCTGGGATGGACAGACCGGCGGCTATGGTTTCACCGAACGCGAAGCGCCGCCGGAGGAATGGTTGCCCGGCACATATGAAGTGCAAATCTTCGTCGGGCTCGAATGGAAAGTGGTGGGGCGATTCATCTTGCAAGGCGACGCTCCCACGCGCGTCCCAACGCTTACCCCCTCACCGACCTTGACCCTCACACCCACGCAGACGAGTACCCCGCTTCCGACTCAGCCGACGCCGGTCACCGCGACCCCCTGACCTTCTCTCCGCCTCGGCGTTTTCATCTTTGCTCGCACAGTGCAAGCCTGGAATGTGCGCTTATCTCTCCAAAAGGAAACGAACCCATGACGCAAAAAGCCTTTCAAGATTATTACCCCGATGTTCTCGCACACTGCTACGGCTGTGGCCGCCTCAACGAACATGGTTATCAAATCAAAAGTTACTGGGACGGAGAAGAATCCGTCTGTCGTTTCACGCCCAAGCCCTATCACATTGCCATCCCCGGCTATGTTTATGGTGGATTGCTTGCCTCCCTCATAGACTGTCACGGAACGGGGACAGCCTCAGCCGCCCTATACAATGCCGCCAAAGCACAGGACCCGCACGCCGAACCAACCACGCGTACCCTCACAGCCTCTCTGCACGTGGATTACCTCAAACCCACACCGCTCGGCGTCGAGTTGGAAGTGCGCGGAAGAGTCAAAGAACACAAAGGGCGCAAAGTCATCATCGAGGAATGGATTATTGCCAATGGCATCATTACTGTACGCGGTGAGGTAGTTGCCGTACAAGTGCCCGAGCAACTCTTGGAGGAATTGCTACAGAAAAAATGAGTACCTGATCCAGACTGGGATTTTTTTGTCGCAAAATGACAGATTCGCTGCATTTTACCCTCCTCTCCCATCGAGAGAGGGGCGGGGGGATGAGGGTGGGTAGGCAGTTGCCAGAAAAAGATTACATGAGGCGATAAAATTCACTAACAGCGCTTTTAGAGAGCGCATGGAAGACGTTCCCTAACTTCGCCAGACGTCGGAGAGCGAACGTCGTTTTATGCGCCCATCATAGTTGAAAGGAAGTTTCCAACCCTGTTTTGCCGATTTTGTGGAATAATTACTGGGCAATATGCTCAAAATCATTCTCCAAGCCCCACATCGTCTCAGACCCTTCAACGAACGTGCGCGTGACCTGCGCATTCAAAACCAGCCTCTCTGGCTTCATCAGCGGAACGTACTCGCTCCCTATACCACGCGCGAGCACGAATTGAAGCCGGGTGAACGCCTGCCCCTTGTTCGAGAGGAAACGCTCGTTTATCGAGACAATCTTTTCTTCGACGAGGAATACATCCGTACTTTTATCACCCTGGCGCGCAAAAAGGGACGCCCCGTCCGCGCTGCCTTTTCTGCCGAGGACCCGGCTTTCAAGGAACACGCTCTGCCTTTATCTACATCTTACACGCTTGCCGGAAACTTGTATCTGGCAGATTTATGGTACTACCCGCGTGGCCCGGTAGCCGATGCGGAACCGCTGGTCATTGACCTCGAGCCTCGTGAACTGGGTTATTACCATGTGCCGACCTACATGGCAGATCAAAGTGGCGATCTGACCTTTCAGGTCCCTTTGCGGGCGCTGATTGCCATTGATTCGTGGGTGCATATCTTCATCGCTGATATTGTCTTCGGTCTCTTTTCGCGCGGCGCGCGCTTCGAAAAGAGATTGAACGAAGACCTGGCGTTTAAGTTGAAAATTCTGGGCAAGGCAATTTATGAGGGACGGCAGGTTTTGGAATGTTCTGAACTTGTCAAGATTGGCAAGAATTGCGTCATTGACCCGCGTGCCGTCATCCATGGTCCGACCACTATTGGCGATAACGTGACGATCAATGCAGGCGCGGTCATCGAGAACTGTATCATTGGGAATAATGTGAATATCTCGCAGGATGTGCAATTGATGCTTTCGGTGGTGGGGGATGGCACGTTCTTGCCTTTCCGCGCGGCATTGTTTATGACTACTGTCATGGAAAACAGCATGATTGCACAGAACACCTGTCTGCAAATGTGCGTGGTTGGACGCAATACCTTCATTGGCGCGGGGTCCACATTTACCGATTACAATCTTATTCCCACGCCTATTCGCGCCCTCGATGGCAATGACAAACTGAGCGATGCCAATCGTCCCGTTATCGGTAGTGCCATCGGTCATAATTGTCGCTTAGGTTCGGGCATGATCGTCTATCCGGCGCGTACCATCGAATCGGATGTTGTGCTGGTTGCCTCAAAGGAACGACGTATCATTGATCGGGATGTCCGCTATGAGGATAGTGATCATCATAAATTCAAATTTGCCAATCTTCATAAGCGGCTCTATCCGCCCCGAGAAGAAGAAGCCCAATTGGAATCCTGGTAACCTGTGGTGGTTGAGAGAGCCATGGATACTTTTGCGTTCATTATCCATCCCATTGACCCCAAGCGGGATGTCAGTCGAAAGTTCCCGCTCTTGGGTCGCATTCTGACAGAGAGGCAGATTGATTTCTTTTCCACCTTTTTCCCACCCGTCTACATCTCTGAGATCGAAGGCGTTCGATCAGAGGCGACGGGTAAGGAGGTGAAAGGCTGGTTTCTCGCGTGTCCATATACGCCCCGGCGTATGATGGAATTGCCGGTCCAGATGGTCTATCGCAAGATCATTCAAACGGGCCGCATGGCAGAGCGACTTGGCGCAAAGATCTTGGGCTTGGGCGCGTATACCTCCGTCGTGGGGGATGCAGGCGTTACGATTGCCAAAGCGCTCGATGTGCCGGTGACGACGGGCGATTCCTATACGGTCATGATCGCCGTGGAGGCAATTCGTGAAGCGGCGCGATTGATGGAGATTCCACTGGAGGGCGCGAGCGCGGCAGTGGTTGGCGCGACGGGCACGATCGGTCGGGTTTGCGCGGAGTTGCTGTCGGAGGAGGTGGGGCGGTTGTATTTGATCGGCCGAAGGGAGGATAAACTCGAGGAGTTGCGCGCCCGGCTCGAGGTCCGGGCAAGAAGCGAATTGATCGTCAGCACGAAGATGAATGTGTTGGCAGATGCGCAGTTGATCCTGACCGTGACCAGTGCCATTCATGATGTGATTCATCCGGAGGATCTTCAACCGGGCAGTGTGATTTGCGATGTCGCTCGCCCCCGTGATGTTTCTGCAATGGTGGCAGCGGCGAGAGATGATATATTAGTGATTGACGGAGGAATGGTTGATGTACCTGGCTCCGTTGATTTCCATTTTAATTTCGGTTTTCCGCCCGGCAAGGCTTATGCCTGCATGGCAGAGACGATGGTCCTGGCGCTGGAAGGGCGCTTCGAGGATTATACGCTCGGTAAACAGTTGAGCCGGGAACGCGTGGAAGAGATTGGTGCAATGGCAAGGAAACATGGCTTTCGCTTGAGCGGATTCCGTTCGTTCGAGCGGGAGGTTACACCCCAACAAATCGAAATTGTGCGCCGTAATGCAAAGAACGCGCGTCGTTTGCACGCGGTGCATGGATAAACATGGAGGTCACCTATGGGAAAACCCCGCCTGTTGATTGTGGAAGATGATGTGGATATTAGCAACATGCTGAAGATCTATTTCAGCGGCTTGGATTTTGAGGTGGATGTCGCCATGCGCGGCTCCGACGCACTGGAGAAGACCAAGCAGTCCCTTCCTCACCTGATTGTGCTCGATATTATGCTGCCGGATATTGACGGCTATGAAGTATGCCGCACCTTGCGAACGCACACGCGCACGAGTCACATCCCGGTTATCTTTCTGACGCAGAAGGATGAGCGCAGCGATAAATTGCAAGGTTTGGAATTGGGTGCGGATGATTACATTACCAAGCCGTTTGATATTGAGGAACTCAAACTGCGTGTACAGGGTGCGATTAGACGTTCCGAACGAGAAAGCCTGACCGATCCTCGCTCCGGGCTCCCGGCGGGGCGCCTGATCGAGGAGCAACTGCGCCGCATCATTCGGGAGAAAGGCTGGGCTCTGCTCGACGCGCGGATCAACTCCTTTGAACCGTTCAAGGATGTTTATGGTTTTGTCGCGGGCGATGATGTGCTTCGCTTTACGGCCATGTTGATCGGGGAGGTGGTGGATGAACTTGGCACGGCGTCCGATTTCATCGGTCATGCCGGAGGCGATAATTTCATTATTATCACTGCGGAGGAAAAAGCGGCGGCTATCAAAGCGCGTCTCAAAGAACGCTTCGATCAGGAAGTTCTTACTCACTATAACTTCATTGACCGCCAGCAGGGATTTGTGCAAGCGCCCGCCTCGAACGGTGCAATGATTAAAGTTCCATTTATGACGATGTCAGTGGGCATTGTAACGCCCAGCGAACATACTTTTGCCGATATTCGCGAAATTACTGAACTCGCCGCCGAAGCGCGCCGACAGGATTTCGCGGCTGGCGGATAAGGTGACTTGCAGGAATGTCTGCCGGGCTCGAAGTGGGCATTGGGTTGATTGTGCTGGCATTTGCACTTCTCGTGCCGGTGCTGGCTGTTGTCGGCTTGCGCCGACTTGCTTTCAACGCGGGATCTTTTTCCCAACCTCCAAGCCCGGCGTTTCCCTCCTCGACGGATGCACAACCGAATGAAGGCGTGCTGCTGGTGCAGGCGGGTGGACGCGT
>DATLZK010000061.1:0-5279 GCA_035574015.1 Anaerolineales bacterium | reverse complement strand
TTGCATCAGGCTCGTTGGATGACACTGTGCGGTTATGGAGAGTCTCGGACGGCACGCTGCTGCGCACGCTGGAAGGGCACGCGGGAGAAGTTTTAAGCGTGGCCTTCTCGCCCGATGGCCAGATCCTTGCCTCGGGGTCGTGGGATTACACCGTGCGGTTGTGGAGAACCTCGGATGGCACGCTACTGCGTACACTGGAAGGGCATGTGGGTCCAGTGCGGAGTGTGGCCTTCTCGCCCGATGGCCAGACCCTTGCCTCGGCGGGGGATGGCACAGTACGGCTGTGGGGAGTGCCATAAGCGAGACCTCTGAACTGAAACATCCGCATAGATAGGTGGATGGAGTCTTGTTGTCGGTTTTTATTAGACGGGAATAACTTCTGCCTCCCTGGTTTCTCTATGAGCATGGTTGCCCTCTACCTCGTCGTTCATTTGCGATCTGCAATAAACATTCCTCGGATGCATCGTGACACAATTCTCCTCACCCCTTTGGGGCTAGGCTTCAACCTCACTTTATCGTAGAGTGAGTGCCATTTGACCGCTTAGCCAGGCAGAAGGCACTTTCTAGGTCTCAAACCATACCCGTGCCTTGATATCTCACCAGTCTTCATGCGCTGCTTGGGTACGCCACGTGGTTCGGTGCGCGCTTTGGCCATATTGATCGCACAATAGAGGTCGCTGCTGGCTTGGGGCTGGCGTTTCTGCTCTTGCAGCCAGGCTTTGTCCTGGCTCAGATCAATCCATTCCCCCTCTATCTCTGCCTGCAATTGTCCTATCCGTTCGGTTTCTTTGCGGATGATGTTTTTCGAGACGTCAAGTAACAGGAATTCGCGCAGCCATTCCCGCCCCTTCTCATACGAAAAGTGAATCCTACCCAAGGCCAGCACCTTAGCCAATCCGGGGCTGACACTCCACGCACGTATTCCCAGCTTTTTATCTAGCGGAGCGCATCCTTTCCCACATTCACACTCACTGTAATAGACGCGCTCATATCACACTCGCCCAAATACACTACAGGATAGCTGGATGTTGTCGCTGATGTTTCAGCTCTCCCCCGCATTTGCAGGGAATAGTGGCTCCTTCCACGACCCGCTTGCGTGAGCAGATCTCCATGCTCTGTTTCCCAATGGTTTGAAGACACTCGTGCAACTCTTGCTCAATCTCTCCAAGGGGGGCCTGGTCAACGTTTGCTTCTGGAACAATTCGACCACTTTCTGAGCGATTTCTCAGACATCTTCCCGCGTATAATTTTCCATAAGAGCGCCTCCTGTTGAGAGTTGTGACATCACTCTATACTATAAGAAGGCGCTCTTTTTGTCTTACGGTGACAACTTTTGCATGCACACTGCCGACGATGATCCTTTGTCCATGTTTGCAACAGAGCAGACTGGGCATCAGTGATTTCGTTATGGAGGTCGCTTCCCATCCAGGGCGTCAGACGGATCAACCCGGCATTATCCTGCTCCTTTGAGATAAATCCCTTGCGGGTCGAGTTCTTTGCGCAGAATATAAAGTTCTCTCTCTGTCACCGCTTCCGTCCTTCGCAATTGCGCAGAAACTTTCAAGTCCCAACCTGTGTTTTCTTTTGCCTCCTCCACGGTTCGGCCGGGATGCAGCGCGGTGAGAGTCATCTCTCCAGTTTCATCAGGCTCTAAAATGCCGATGTCGGTCACGACGGCGAGAATGCCACCGCCGCGCAAGCCTGCCTTTTCACGGTCGCCGCGCCCGCCAATGAATCCTGCAGAAGTCATGAATTCTACTTTTTCGGGAAAGCGTCTCTTTTGATGAGGGGTCATAATGTAACAGCGATTTGCCCACGCGGCGATCTCTTGTGAACCACCCGAGCCGGGCAGTCGCACTTTGGGGTGTGCATAATCGCCGATGACGGTTGCATTGATGTTCCCGTATTTATCAATCTGTGCGCCGCCCATGAAGCCAACATCCACGTTACCGCGCTGAAGGTAATTCGCGAAAATATCGTACATGCTCACTACCGAAAGCGAACCGCTCACAAGCGTTGGATCGCCAATCGAGAGCGGCAAACGCGCCGGCTCCGCGCCGATCACACCCGCTTCGTAAATCATGACCAGGTTGGGTGCGTGCGTTCGTTTTGCAAGATTGCATGCAAGGTTCGGTTGCCCGACCCCCACGAACACTACATCGCCATCGCGCAGCAAACGCGCGGCGTTGATGATCATCAATTCAGCGGAAGAATAGTTGAGAGAGCTCATACGTTCCTTTCTCGATTCTTCAGGGTTTCTTTCAGGAAGGATTGCATGATTTCAAAAACTTCTTTTGGACGCTCGAGTGGGACGAGATGCGTAGATCGTGCCAACGCTTCAACCCGCGCCTTGGGCTGTTTCCGTTTAACCAGCCTTGCCGCCTCCTCCAAAAAGGTATCCGTTTCCGCGCCACGAATGAAGAGAGTGGGCACCTGGAGTTTCGGCAAGCCGCGCCAAATATCGAAGTCTTGCATACTCGTACGATAGATTTGCACTTCCCAATCGGGAGAATAGACCAATTCATAGACGCCATTCGTCCCGCGTCGGGTGATGCCTGTGATGTAGGTGCGCAGACTTTCATCGCTCATATAACGAAAGATGGGGCGATTGCGATAACCGTGAAAGACGGTTTCCAAGTTATCGAAAGTGCGACGGCGCCTCTTTGCTCCTGCAATCAGGGGGTGAAGGCGATCTCCCAATCCCAGCGAGCGGACGATACGCCACATCACTAAAAACGATGGGACGAACAGCACCGGTTCGATCAGCACGAGCGCGAGAAATTTGCGCGGCTCCCGCAGTGCAGCGCGCAGGGTGACAATTGCCCCGAGGGAGTGACCCACCCCGATAACGGGAGCAGGCTCACGGTCCGCGAGGAAGCGAAGCAAGTCATCTGAAAGTGGATGCCAGTTTTGAATATCCTGCGGCTTTGCACCATTCCAAAGCGGGCGCATCAACATCCCGAAAACATGATATTCGGTCTTCAGGTAATCGAGCAATGGTTGATAGCATTGCGGCGGATAACCATTGGCATGGAGGAAATGAAGCGGTTGCCCTTGGCCGCCGAGATCAATGGAGGGAATTTCTGTCATGGATCTGATGCTATATCCTTCTTGTACAATGCAATATACTGAAATGTCGTGATTGTCTAACCCAAATTCACGTTAATATTTGCCATAATTGATAGGCGCGCTCATCCTTTGCGGAACCTTCAAGCGCTCATGCGTTTCGGGGCCAAGTTTTTGCCAGTATTCGTGACGATCTTTCACCCCATAGACCCATTCGTCGAGCCATGCCTGCACGCCTTCCATCGAGGCGCTGATCTTGTCCCACGCGAGATAGAATTCGTTGTCGCGGTCGTAATATCCCTGTGCGTAACTGGGATGGCAGGCAAACGGGACATGGCAAACCGCATTGACGATGATGGCGGGGATCATTGTGCGATTTGGATCGGAACGGATGACCGCTTCATCCACGATCTCCTCCGCAGTGAGGATGACCTTTTTGGCGGCGAAGGCGGCTTCTTTTTGTTCGCCGATGATTCCCCATAGATGCGCATTGCCATTTTCATCGGCTCGCTGCACGTGGACAATCGCCACATCAGGATTGAGCGCTGGAACGACGATCACATCCTTGCCGCCATAGGGATCGGGGATGCGTTTGATGTTCGGGTTGACACGTTCGAGATCGGTTGCTCCAGTTTGTTTCATGGGCAAAAAGGGCAGGCCGGCTGCACCTGCTTGCAAGCGTGTGATCATGCCAAAGTGTGAATATTCCTCCCATTCGAGTTTCCCCTGCTCAATGGCGGCGCGGATGACACGTAACGATCCCACGCCGGGGTTGCCCATATATGAAAAGATCACTTTCTTTGCACAGCCCGCCGCAACCATCTGATCATAGATCAGGTCCGGCGTGGCGCGGGCGAGGGTGAGATTTTTCTTTCCCTGACGGATGATCTCATGCCCCGCCGCAAAGGGAATCAGATGAGTAAAGCCGGCCGCGTAGACCGTATCCCCATCATTGACATATTTCGAGATGGCTTCAGAGAGAGAAATCAGTTTGCTCATTGCTTTTTGCCTTTGAAGAGTTCTTTTAGGATTCTGAATCGTCCGCTGGAGGGTGTGGGTTTCTTATACTGAGCGCGAAAGATGAACCCTAACGTCAGCAGAATCATGCTCCAGCAGAAATAACTGAAGTTGGTCTGCTGAGCGGATTCAGAGAGGACGAATAAGATCAACAGCCCGATGCCAATCAGTAGGAAAAACGTCCCCATCCGATAGATGAATTCCTTGCGGTCGTATCCTTGAGTGTTGCCCATATCCGAAGAGAACCGCCTTTGTTATTTCGGTTTTCTGGCTGAAAATAAAATTCTTCTGAAGGGGTAGAAGACGGGACTGCCCGGCAAGGCTGCGCGCATCTTTTTGCGAATCGCTTTCAGAAAGTCCTCTTTGTATTCGCCGAGCCGTTCGAAGTATGGTATCAACGCCGTGCCTGAAATCCATTCTACCACTGCGTCGGAGTCTTCCAGAATGTGTGTATAAACTTTCTCGAAGACGATGATGTCTTCTGCACCGCAGTCGAACAGCAGGCGCGCGTACTCGTCAATGGATAGGACGGGCGAGTAGCGCTGGAAGCCGTTCAAAATGGTTTTGAACGGCTCTTCCGTCGCGGTCTCACGATAAATTTGATGTGAGATGTGATTGTGATTGGATGGTACCTGCACAGCGATTTGCCCGCCGGGTTTGAGCCTTGCGAAGAGATAAGGGATCAATTTCGTGTGGTTCTCGCTCCATTGGAGGGAGGCGTTGCTGAAGATGAGGTCCCATTCACCTGTCAGCGCCGCTTGATCGCCTTGTTGGAAGAACAGGTTCGGGGTCGAGAAAGAAGCGGCTTTTTCCAACATTTGCGGAGAGGTATCAAGTCCAGTTACATGACTGTTGGGCAGTGTCTCGGCGAGTCGACGCGTCAACTCGCCGGTTCCGCATCCCAGGTCAATGACTTTGAGATTTGGGCGGACTTCCACAAGTGCCAGCAAATCAAAGAATGGCGCGGCACGTTCCGATTGAAATTTGTGGTATTGCTCAGGGCTCCAGGGCATGATGCATCATCTTTCGCGAGGATGGGATTAACATCAAAAAAGCCCTCCCTTTCGGAAGGGCTTCCGTTTTTTTATTTACGCCGAGCGCCTGTTTTCTTGGAGGACGCTTTGGTTGTTTTCTTCACGACCTTTTTAGCCGCCGCTTTCTTTGCAGTGGTTTTCCCTTTTGCCTTTGCCGATGCT